>CAYRVX010000235.1:0-2010 GCA_964427875.1 uncultured Planctomycetaceae bacterium | reverse complement strand
CGCGCGGAGATCGAGATCATCTATCGCGTCGTCGGCTCGGGGACGGCCTGGCTGGAGCGGCTCGCCGCCGGCCAGCCCGTCAGCGTCCTCGGCCCGCTCGGCAACGCGTTCGCGATCGACCAGCACAAGCCGGCCGCCGCGCTGGTCGGCGGCGGCGTGGGGATTCCGCCGCTGATCTACCTCGCCGAGGCCCTCGCCGCGTGCGGCAAGGACGTCAAGGCCTTCTGCGGCGTTCGCAGCGCGAATCTCCTGCCGCTGAGGATCGGCGGCGCCGCCGAGGTCTCCCCCGACGGCTCGCCGACGTCGTCCGTGGTGGACTTCGCCGCCCACGGCGTCCAGGCCGCTATCGCCACCGACGACGGCTCGCTCGGCTGGCGGGGCCTGGCGGCCGAGCTGTTCCGGCGCTGGCTGGAAGCCCAGGATGGCCCCGCCGGCCGGCTCGTCGTGTACTCCTGCGGCCCGGAGGCGATGATGCGGGCGGTCGGCGAGGCCTGCATCGCCCGCGGCGTCGAGTGTCAGCTCGCCCTGGAGCGGCACATGGCCTGCGGGATGGGCACCTGCCAGTCGTGCATCGTCAAGATCCGCGCCGACTGCGAGGCGGGTTGGGAATACAAGCTCGCCTGCACCGACGGCCCGGTCTTCAGCGCCGAGGAGATCCTCTGGGACTGACCCGCGCCGACGCGCCCCCTCCAACACCACGGTGAGCAGCAACGAGCAGGAGCGAGGGGTCCACTAATCACTAATCAAGACCTGACCCCAATCCTTGCCTACTTGTCCTTGACCGTTTCGTCCGGTTCCATCTTCAAGTCGCGGTAGTGCCGGGCCCGACCTCTCTCATCGCCGGTGTTGATCTCCCGCGCGAGCTTCCCTACCGTCAGCGCGTGCTCGCGGGGGACAACGATCACGCCGTCGCCGTCAGCGACGATCACGTCACCGGGATACACCAGGACGCCGGCGCAGTTGATCGGGAAGTTCACCGACTCGATGATCAGCCGCCCCGGCCGTACGCCGCGCGTGCTGTGGCCGTTGCGGCAGTAGACGGGCGGCTTCCTGACCTTGATGATCTCGTCGGTGTCCCTGGCGCCGCCGTTGGTGACGACGGCGACGATGCCCCTCTTGACCCACGCGAGGCTGTTATTGGAGCCGATGTTGCCGCACTCGAAGACGCCCCCGACGTCCATCACCGCCACGTCACCGGGCCTGGCCAACTGCGTCCAGGTCCGGTCGGAAGCCCGTCCATACTGCTCGGCCTTGAACCTCTTGAAGCCCTCCAGATCGGGAAACGAGTTCTGCCCGACCCGTACGTCCGTCGGTACGTAGCGGACGGTGATCGCAAAGCCCACGAAGCGGTGCGTGAAGCGATCCGTGTCTCGCCAGAGCGGGCGAATGTCGTTGGCCATCAGGCCGACGTCCTGTAGGCCGATCAGGTCCATGCCGTCGCAGACGTCCGTGACCCTCAGCCCGCGGTAGAGCTTGAGTATCTCCTGCCGGGCCTCGTCGCTGTCGTTGATCGGCTTGTTCTGGAGCAGCCGGATGCCCTCAGGCGTCGTCAGGCCTGGCCCCGGTGGTGCGGGCTCGGCGGCAAAGGACAAGACAATCAGAACCAGGCAGCTCGCAGCCGCCATGACGATGGGAGGGAGACGCTTCATGACTTGCTCCTTGCATCAATCGGGACTTCCCGAACGGAGGTGCGCTCACGACAGTCGCGGGCCTTTCCGATGATTCTATCGTGCCTTCGTGCTCCGGCAAAGCCGCTGAAGCGCATGCAGATGCCCAGCTTTGTCGTCGGATGGGGTCAGGTCTTGATTAGTGATTAGTGGCCAGTTCGTTCAGGATTGCCTGGACGGTCTCGTTGAGGCGGCCGGCGCTGAGGGCGGATTCGACTCGCCGGCCGGCCCGGTCTTCGGCGCCGAGGAGATCCTCTGGGACTGACCGGCCCGTCTCCGCTCCGACCAAGGCCGCTGGCCCAACGCCAAGGCCAGCAGGAATCGGCGGACCACTAATCACTAA
>CAYRVX010000234.1:0-2341 GCA_964427875.1 uncultured Planctomycetaceae bacterium | reverse complement strand
GGGAGCAACAGTCGCGCCGTCCTCCTGACGCCCATCCCCGAGCCGCTTTCCCTTGGGCTCCTCGGCCTCGCGTGCCCGGCTCTGCTGCTGCGGCCGCGGCGTCGCCCGAGAGGGCAGGCGGCCGCCCCGTAGCTGTGCCGAATTGGCATCCCCGTCCCGGGTCCCAGCCACGCAGACCTGCTGCTGTTACGTTCCCATGTCGAAGGAGGTGAGATACTTCTTCTGCTCGCCCGTGAGATAGTCGATGGCGGCGTGGAATTCGGTCTCGGCCTCCGGATGGAACGAGAAGCTCATCTCTCGAAGCGCTCGCGTATTCTGGAGAACACTTCGTTTCCGGGGACGGGGCTGACGGCGCCGCTGCGGAGCTCATTGAGCCGGCGTCTGGCGACGGTGAGCCACTGTCGGTCGACCGCGGGATCGGGCCGGTTGAGGGTCCGGAGGATCGAATCCGCCACGATCGCCCTCTCCTCCACGGGGAGCGATTCCGCCTGTCGGATGATGTCTCTGGCACTAGCCATCGTGCACGGCTCCTTGCGTGTGTGATTCCATTATATCGTCCGCAGAGCTCACGCGCACAGCTTCCGCCCGGATACCTCAAGAAAAGGCTTGCGTCGCCGACGCGGGGTGCGCAGAATGCATCTCCGTGTTCCTGGGTCTCTGGGAATAGGCCGAGGAAGGCCGGGAGTGTCCAATGTTCTCTTACCTTGCCCGTCTTTTGGTCCGCTTTCAGTCCAAGCCCGTTCGGACGATGGCGCTGGCGGCGCTGATCGTGCTCATCGTGGCCGTGCTGCTCGGCAGCCTGGTGCGATGGCTTCGGCGCCGGCGGCAGGACAAGCCCGAGAGCTGGGCCGGCCTGCTCGTGGGCTCCATTGGATCGGTGCTCAAGGTGCTGATCGGCCTGGCCGTCATGACGGCCATCTGCCTGCACCTCGCCTTTCAGTCCACGGAGTTCGCCCGTAAGCGCGGCGGCACGAGCGCCCGCAACGAAGGCGCCGTACGGACCATCTGGGGGCGGGAGCACGTCCAGCGCGAGCTGAGCGTCTCGCTGACGTACGAGACCGTCCACTTCTACGACAAGGACGGCCTGGAGCTGGACGCCGAGCGGCTCAAGGCCGCCACCCAGCCGGTGGGATTCCGCAAGCAGGTCATCCAGCACACGATCCCCGGCAACCCCGTCGTCGAGGCCAACCACGAGTTCCTCATCGAGACGAACTACCGGATGAAGGGAGGGGCGTGGTACCCCGGCTTCGAGACCGTCGCGTCGTTCTCCTACAAGCTCGAGAACTTCGCCGACCGCGAGGCCACCGGCAACTTCACCTTCCCCATGCCCGCCGGGCAGGGGCTCGTCGATCGGATCGAGGTCATCCTCGACGGCGTGCCCGTCAGGCAGAAACTGCTCATCAACGAGAGCGGCATCCGCTGGAAGATGCCCATGAAGATCGCCGCCAAACACGACCTGACGATCAAGTACCACAGCCGCGGACTGAACGACCTTCGCTTCGAGCCGGGCGCCGGCCGCGAGATGGAGAAGTACCGGCTGAAGATGATCTGCAAGGGCATCGCCAAGGGCGACGTCAACTACCCCATCGGCTGCATGACGCCGACCGAGGAGATCACGGAGAAGATCGAAAAGGACGACAAGGGCAGCGACGTTCCCGTCACCGCGCTCGGCTGGAACCTCGACCGCGCCGTCACGCGCCTGGGAATGGGCATCATCATCCCGAGGAAGCAGCAGCCCGGCTACTACGTGGCGCGAGTCCTGGCCGCGGCCCCGTGGGGGCTGATCCTCCTGCTGGCCATGGTCGTGGTCACGCACCTGGCCACGGGCAGCACGCCGCACTGGCTCCCGCTGGCCCTGCTGGCGGCGGGCTACCACCTCTACTACCTGCTGATGGCCCACATCGGCGACTATGCCCCGGGGCTTGTCGGCGGGATGGTCCTCGCCGGGCTCGTCCTGACCGCCCTGACGGCCCTGTTTCAGCTCGTCTGGTGCCGGCGCTTCCACGCCCTGGCCACTCTCACCATGTTCGCCGTGTTCTGCATCGCCTACCCCCTGATTCGCATCAGCGACTACGAAGGCCTGCTGCTGACGGTCCTCTACGTGGCCCAACTGGCGTTCATCATCGTCCTGCTCGTCAGCCGGCGAAGGGCCGCGCCGCCCGAGGACCCGCCGACGGACTGACCGCCGGGCCCTGAGGAAAAAGAACGGCCGGAGGACGGCCGCCCGAAGGCTTCCGTCCCCCAGCCAGCATGGTAGCTGAGGTATCTTCCGCCGCCTTACGGTCTTGTGCAACCGGGCACATCCTTTACACTTTGATCCGGGGACATGGTTTACATGTTG
>CAYRVX010000233.1:0-2455 GCA_964427875.1 uncultured Planctomycetaceae bacterium | reverse complement strand
AACAGATTACAGAAACAATCGTTACGGACCGCCGGGAAACATTCTCACACACGGCGCGCCGGGCCTCGTCTGTAGACTCGTGGGTTCCCGAGACTCGCATGCACTGTTACGTGGGAACTATCGTTTCTGAACCAAGCCCAGTTTTCAGAGCTCCCTCTGCGATGCCAGGCGTTTCACAGGTGATGGGAAGGGTGCCGCTGTGGGCGTCTCTTCCCGGCGAGGGCGATGGTGAAAGCCTTGCGTCTGATCCTGGCATCATCCAGTCCGCGGCGCCGCCGGTTGCTGGCGGAAGCCGGGTTTGACTTCGAGGTCCGTCCGTCTCCCGTCGAGGAGCCGTCGGACCTCGCGGCCGAACTGCCCCCGGCGCGGCGGGCAGAGGCGCTGGCCTACTTCAAGGCCCGCCACGTGGCCGATCAGTGCCCGCAGGCGTACGTCCTGGGGGCCGACACGATCGTGGCCGCCGGGGGGCGGGTCCTCGGCAAGCCCGGCGACCGGCAGGAGGCCGGGGCGATGCTCCGGCGACTTTCCGGCACGAGGCACGAAGTCATCACGGGCGTCGCCCTCCTCGCCCCGGGCGGCCGCAAGCGGATCGCCTCGGAATCGACCTTCGTGACCATGCGGCCGCTGAGCGACGAGGAGATCGACCAGTACCTTGCCTCGGGCGAGTGGATCGGCAAGGCCGGGGCGTATGCAATTCAGGAGACGGCCGATCGATTCGTCGATAGAATCGAAGGCAGTTGGAGCAACGTGGTCGGCCTGCCGATCGAGCGGGTGGGACGGATGATCGCCGAGGCGCAGGGGCCACCTGGCCGGGAGAGAGCGTGATGGGCCCGCCGGGCCGATGTGCCGGCTGTGTGATTACGACGGTCCTGACCGCGGCCGGCGGCGGCTGCGACAAGGGCTCGGCGCCTCCCCCCGCGCCGCGGGTGACCATCCGGGGGCGCTCCTGGCGCGT
Source organism: uncultured Planctomycetaceae bacterium (assembly GCA_964427875.1). Lineage (GTDB taxonomy): Bacteria > Planctomycetota > Phycisphaerae > SM23-33 > SM23-33 > CAYRVX01. The sequence goes on along the minus strand of CAYRVX010000233.1, from coordinate 1,500 downwards.
CGAGGTCGCCATGACGCCGGAGGAGCGGCTCCGCGGCCTGTCGGACCGCGAGGGCCTCGCCGCCGACGCCGGCATGCTGTTCGTGTATCCGACGCCGGACGTGCTGGACTTCTGCATGCGCCAGTGCCTCATCCCGCTGGACATCGCCTTCATCGACGCCGACCTGAAGGTCGTCAAGACCCACACCATGGCCGTCGAGCCGTACGGGCTCGAGCGGCGCACGTACAGCAGCGTCGTGCCCGCCCAGTATGCCCTGGAGGTGTCCGCCGGCGCGCTGGCCGCGGCGGGCGTGAAGGTGGGCGACAAGGTGCAATTCTCCTCAAACGTGCCCCAGGCTGCTAAAGCCCAAGCCGATCCGTGACGATGACGAGGAGGGGCCTGGTGCGGCCCCGCGGCAGGTGTCAACACGGACAGATCGGCACGGGCGAGACCTTGGCGGCGAAAACGAAACTCCTCTGGCTGGGCGATGATCCGGCGCCGTCGAACGTTCGGCAGGCGACCGAAGGGCGGTGGGACGTCCTGCCTTACCGCGCGGAGGAGTCGCTCAAGGGCCAGCTCAGCGCCGCGGGGATCGCCCTGGCCTGCCCCGACGGCCGCGCCGACGATCCCCACCAGCTCGAGAGGCTCCTCGACGCCGTCGATCGGGCCTCCGCGGTGGCCATCATCCTCCTGCCCAACGACGCCAAGGTCGCCTGGGGCGTGCTCTCCCGCCGGGAGGGCAAGTTCCTCTGCATTCGCCAGGATGCCGCTCCGGAGGAGATCGTCGCGAAGCTCGCGGCGGCCGAGTCGCTCCAGCCGGCCATCCGCAACCTCCAGGCCGAGCTCGCCGCCGCACGCAATCTCGGCGCGGCGCCCGACGGGCCGTCGGGAGAACTCGACGAGGAGATGCGACTCGCCGCGCGTCTCCAGCGGGACCTGCTGCCCCGCAAACTCCCCGAGGTGGACCCCGTGCGCTTCGGCGTGCTGTATCGCCCCGCCGGCTGGGTCAGCGGCGACATCTACGACGTCACCCGCCTCGACGAGACCCACCTGGGCTTCTACGTCGCCGACGCCGTCGGCCACGGCATGCCCGCCGCCCTGCTGACCATGTTCATCAAGCGGGCCCTGCCCACCAAACGCATCGCCGGACACGCATACGAGATCATCCCGCCCCACGAGTCGCTCATGCAGCTCAACACCGCCATCTGCGAGCAGAACTTCTCGAGCTGCCAGTTCTGCACGGCCGTCTACTGCGTCCTGGACGTGGCCGACCTGACGCTGACCTACGCGCGGGCCGGCCACCCCGAGCCGTTCCTCATCCATGCCGACGGGTCGCTGGCGGACCTCGCCGCCCCGGGCAGCCTGCTGGGGGTCTTCCCGGAGGAGCGCTACACCTCCGCGGTCGTGCCGCTGGCGGCCGGCGACCGGCTGGTGCTCTACACCGACGGCATAGAGGATGCGCTCGCCGGCGCCGCGGGCGACCACGAGCGGTTCGGGCGGCTCCTGGCCTCGGTCTGGTCG
>CAYRVX010000232.1:0-2622 GCA_964427875.1 uncultured Planctomycetaceae bacterium | reverse complement strand
TCATTCGTCATTCGTCATTGCAGGCCCGTTCAGGTTATTCCTGCGCGATTCCTAAGCCCTGCCCCCGCCGCCGGTCATCCCGGCGTCTGCCGGCGGTCCGGGTGCAGCTCGTCGGGGTCGTTGGCCCAGGCGCCCTCGGGTATCGGAACCGGCCCGGCCAGAAGGGGGTCGTCCGTCTCGGCCATGTACTTCTCGAGGCGGGCCCGCAGGTCCGCCTTGACGTCGGCGTAGGCGGCCTCGTCCGCGACGTTCCTCACCTCGTTGGGATCGAAGATCAGGTCGTACAGCTCCTCTTCGGCGGGGGCGCGGCTGCTCCAGCCGGCGTCGAGCCAGACCTGCTTGCTGATCGACGCGTCGCAGTTGCACAGGACGGGCCTGGTCCGGCCGTCGAAGCGGCGGACGTAGTTGTGTCGCTTCGTCCTGACCGACCGCATGGGCTCGTAGGCGGCGTGGTAGGTGACCTCCGTGAAGATCTCGTCGTGGATCTCCTCCGCCTCGCCGCGGACCAGGGGCATCAGAGAGGAGCCCTGGAGCCAGTCGGGATGCTCGATCTCCAGCACGTCGCAGATCGTGGGGAAGACGTCCACCTGGCTGACCAGGGCGTCGCAGGCCCGCCCGCCGGCAAAGCCGCCCGGCCCGCTCATGATGAGCATCACCCCGCAGCCGTGCCGGTTCAGGTTGCACTTCATGTACGGGAAGGCGATCCCGTGATCGGTGGTGCAGACGACGAGCGTCTCCTCGTCCAGCCCGGCCGCGGCGAGCGCCTCCAGGACGATGCCGGCCCCGTCGTCCCACTTCCGGGCGGCGGCCTTGTACGCGGCCATGTCGCGCCGGGTCTCGGGTGTGTCCGGCAGCGGCGCCGGCGGCATGCAGTACCGCTCGTCCTCCCGCCAGGTCGGCTCGGGGTAGACGCGGTGCGTGACGTTGAAGCCGACGGACAGGAAGAACGGCTTCTCGTGCCCCCGGGCCAGATAGCCCCTCGCCGCGTTGGCGATCGTCTCGACGTTCCTGCCGCCGGGGATGTCGATGATCTCGTCGTAGCCGATCGTCTCGGCCTTCGGGGCCACGTGCTGCGTCCCGCACAGCGCGGAGGTGTACCCCGCCCTGCGGAGCGTATGGACGATGTGCTTGCCGTAGTCCAGCAGCGACCAGCCCCGGTGCGCCAGGCCCGTCATCCCGCTGCAATGCGGCCAGAGCCCCGTGAGAAGGCTGGCCCGGCTCGCCGAGCAGGTCGGGTTCGCGCAGAACGCCTGGCGAAACAGGACGCCCTGCTCCGCGAGCCGCTGGAGGTTCGGCGTGGCGATGGCGTGGCCGTGGGGCTGGATGTATCGCCCCGCGTCGTGCGTGTGGAGGTAAAGGACGTTGGGTCGTTTCATGGCTGAAGGACCTCCAAACTCCCGGCGTTTCCGCCGTCGGATCTACGAATCACGCTTTAGCCGCGTCCACGGCGGCACGGATGAGGCGGATGTGCTCGGGCGTGGTGCCGCAGCATCCGCCGATGAAGTTTGCCCCGGCGGCGATGAGAGCGGGCACGTAGCCGGCGAACTCCTCGGGCCCCATGGGGAAGACCGTCGCGCCGCCGGGTGCCAGCTCGGGCAGGCCGGCGTTGGCCTTGATCCAGATCGGCAGGCGAGTGGCGGCCCGAAGCAGCTCGGCGACGCGGACGTAGTTGTCCGGCCCGATGCCGCAGTTGGCGCCGACGGCGTCGGCCTGGGCGGTTTCGGCCGCCCGGGCCAGCTCGGCGGGCTTCGTGCCCATGTTCGTGGCCGTGCTGTCCGGCCCGGAGGCGAACGTCATCGAGCAGATCACCGGCAGCTCGCAGGCCTGCCTGACGGCCTCGAGGGCCAGCGACAGCTCGGCCAGCTCGTTGAACGTCTCGAGCAGCACGGCGTCGGCCCCGGCGCCCGCGGCGGCGGCGGCGGACCCCGCGAACGCCGCGGCGATCCGGTCGTTCGGCACTTCCTCCATCATCACGATCCTGCCGGTCGGGCCCAGCGAGGCGAAGACCTTCACCGCCTCGCCGGCGGCCTTTCGGCTGATCTGAACGCCGAGGGCCGTCAGTTCCGCCGCCCGCCCGGCGGCGCCGTGACGGGCCAGCATGAAGCGGTTCGCGCCGAACGTGTTGGTGAGGATCACGTCGCTTCCGGCCTCGACGTAGCTGCGGGCGACGGTCTCGACGGCCTGGGGGTTCTCGCTGTTCCAGAGCTCCGGGCAGTCGCCCGGCGGCAGGCCCAGTTGCTGCAACTGCGTGCCCCAGGCCCCGTCCGCCACGCGCGCTTCCTCGGCGAAGCTCTTCAGATCGAGGTCCATCGGGTCTTTCCGGCATGGTTCAAACGCTGTTACCTGCGTTTGAACCATGCGCAAACTCGGAATAATCCGCGTTTGGGTTCGTTTGGCATTTCTTATCTAATCCACTGCTTTCCTTTCCCTTGTGATCATGATCCCCCCTTAGCAGGCATATACATCTCGCAGGCCTTTTTGCACAACGAAAATCGGCAGATTACAGAAAAACTGCCCTGGTTCAGATGCGGGTGACATTCCGCCGCCGCTTCGCCCGCAGGCCGCGGCGGCGCCCGGGGGAGGCCCAAAGGGCCGGAAGGACCTGCCTGCCGGCAGGCAGGT
>CAYRVX010000231.1:0-2646 GCA_964427875.1 uncultured Planctomycetaceae bacterium | reverse complement strand
GCTCGGCATCCACGGCAGCCCGACGTGCGAGCTGTTCTTCGACGACGCCCCGGCCCGGCTCATCGGCGAGCGACAGCGCGGGCTGATCACCTACGTCATGAGCCTGATGAACGGCGCCCGCGTGGGCATCGCCGCCCAGTCGCTCGGGATCGCCGAGGCCGCCTGCCGCGTCGCCCGCGACTACGCCCACAGCCGAAGGCAGTTCGACACGCCCATCGAGAACTTCCCCGCCGTCCGCGAGCTGCTGGTCAACATGAGCCTGGACATCCAGGCCGCCCGGGCGCTGACCTACCACGCCAGCTTCTGCGTGGACGTCGAATACGGCGCCCTGCGGAGGCTGGAATCGGGCGAGCTCGAAGCCGACGAGAAGAAGGCCCTCAAGAAGCTCTCGCGGACGTACAAGCGGATCAACGGCCTGCTGACGCCCATGAGCAAGTACTACGCCTCCGAGATGTCCATGCGGGTGGCCAACGACGCGATGGCCGTCCTCGGCGGCAGCGGCTACATGAAGGACTACCCCGTCGAGCGCCACCTCCGCGACGCCCGCATCACCACCATCTACGAGGGCACGACGCAGCTTCAGATCATCGCGGCCGTCCGCGGCGTCTCGTCCGGCATGGCCCAGACGGCCGTCGAGATGATCCTCCAAGCCCGCAAGGATTGGCCCGGACACGTCGCCCCGCTCGTCGAGCAGGTCCGCGCCGGTCTGGACGACCTCGCCGAGGCCGTCGCCTTCGTCAAGGAGCAGGGCGGCACGGAGTACATGGACCTCTACGGCCGCAAGCTCGTGGACATGGGCGTGATCCTCCTCGTCGGCGCCCTCTTCTGCGACCACGCCGCGGCCAGCGAGGCCAAGAAGACCGTCGCGAGCCGCTGGCTGGCCGCCAAACTGCCCGAGCTGCGAATGAACAAGCATCTCATCTGCTCCGGCGACCGCTCCATCATGACCGACTTCCAGACCCTCGCCGGCCCCGTGCCGGTGGCGGAGTGAGGCAATATCGACCCCCTTGTCGCTCGCGGCCTGACGATACCCGAGAGAAGGAACGCCGCTCGCAATGAACCCACGTCAACGTCTGCTCGGGACCATTCGGGGCCGGGCGCACGACCGCGTGCCGATCGTGTTGGAGGGCTTCCTGTTCGCCAGCCGCGATGAGATCGACGCGATCGAGGACGAGGCCAAGCGCGAGATCGCGCATCGGACCTTCGAGCAGAGCCATTACTGGGTGCACTGCCATACGCAGGTGAACCGCTACCTCGTCACGCCGCCGCGGTTCATTCGGCGGGTCTCGAAGGTCCGGCGCGGCGGCGAGGTCGAGATTACGACTCAGATCGACACGCCCAAGGGCACCCTTACGGCCGTGACGGGGCGCAACCCGCTCACCGATACCGTCTGGACGAAGAAGTATCCCTGCGAGTCCCCGGCCGACATCGAGAAGATCCGCTCCGTGCCGTGGGAGCTGCCGGACGGCGTGGGTCCGCCTGACCCGTCCAATCTTCCCGATGACTTCGACCGGCGCGGCGTGCTGCGGGCCGGCGTCTCCTCGCCGTTCGTCTGCGTGGCCGGCATGATGCCATACCAGTACTTCCTCGAGCTCTGCGCGACGCACTTCGAGCTGATCCGCGACCTGACGGCCATCTGCCGGCAGCGGATCCTGGACATCCTCCAAAAAGGGGACGGGAGTCTTTTCTCCACAGAAAAGACTCCCGTCCCCTTTTCCGTGGAGTACGTGTGGATGGGCGGGTGCGAGTGGCTCACGCCGCCGATGGGCTCGCCGAGGCTCTACGAGCGGCTCGTGCAGGAGCAGGAGCGGGCGATCATCGAGCGATGCCACGCCGCCGGGGCGATCTGCCACGTCCACTGCCACGGCAACGTGCGCTCGACGCTCGAGCTGGTGATCCAGCGCGGTGGAGACATCTTCGAGCCGGTCGAGCCGCCGCCCGACGGGGACATCACGATGGCCGAGGCGAAGGCCGTCGCGGCCGGGCGGATCACGCTGGCCGGGAACGTCGAGGCGCGCGTGCTGGAGAACGAGGACGTCGAGGCGGCCGAGGCGGCCACGCGCGCGGCCTTCGAGGGCGGCAGGGAGCAGATGGTCCTCCGCACCACGGCCGGACCCATCGGCCCGGTAACGCCGCGAATGCTCGCCAACTACCACCGCATGATCGACGTCTGGGAGCAACTGTCGCCGCTGTAATGTCGGCCTGATTATCCGGGGTGCGCGTCACTTTCGAGGCTGAGAGTTTTCCAGGGACAGCGGGACGGTAGGCCCGACTCGTGCTTCGCAGCGAAGCGCTGCTTCGCGGAGTAGCAGGGGCCGGATGGAACTTGGCCGGGGGCGCCCAGCCGGCGGGGTACGATGCCCCACAACACGAGCCCCGACCCGGCGGCAGGACGCCCAACGCCGCGCCGTTCCGGTCACCCCTGCGGGGTCCTGAGGGTATTGGCATCCGATTCCGGAGGCCGGCGCCCTTGTTCTTACCCACATTTGCTCAACGTCCTGACGGAGACGCTGTCTTGGGCCGGGCCACCACGGGGCTTGCCCCCGTGGGGCCATGATTGGTGAACTACCAGGCCGACTCTCCCCAACCCGGGCCACCACGGGGCTTGCCCCCGTGGGGCCATGATTGGTGAACTACCACGCCGAC
>CAYRVX010000230.1:0-2700 GCA_964427875.1 uncultured Planctomycetaceae bacterium | reverse complement strand
CGCTGACGGGGCTGTTGGACAACTGCTCGACGTGGGTCCCGTCGGCGTCCATGCGGTGGAACGTCGGGGCCACCAGGTGGGCCGAGCCGCCGCAGAGAACGGTATGCTCGCTGCGGGTGGAGGAGAAGATGATCTTCCCGTCCGGCAGGTAACAGGGATGGATATCGTCGGTGTGCCACGCTCTGCCCCAGCGTGCCACCTTCGCCGCTTCGTCGGCCGGGGGCGGCAAGACCTGTCGCAGGCCCCGCCCGTCGATGCCGACTTCCCAGATGCGAAAGCCCGCGCGGGGGCTCTCGCGGAAGTCGAACAGGACCTTCCGGGCGTCGAAGGACAGGCTGATCTTGCCGACGAAGCCTTTGCCGCCGGGCAGATCGGCCGCCGTCACGACGGCACGCTCCCGCCCGGCGCGGAGGTTGTAGATGTAGATGCCGTTGGCCGGCACGAAACGGTCGCCGCTGGTCCCGTTGTTGATGTCGGTGTAGTAGTGATTCGAGGAGTACGGCTTGCGCTTGACGAAGACGATCTCCTCGAAGCCGAACGCACCCGGCGGGACCGGTGCGCCGGCAGGCGTCCACGCGGCCGAGGGCGCGGGGGACCTCTTGCGCGCGCCCGGGGCCCGGGCCATAGGCGCTGCGCTCCAGACCGCCGTCAGGGCAAGGGGAACCAGCACGGCCAGGGCAGTGCGGGTCGGCGTGAAATGCGACAAAGCGAGACCCTCCGCCGAACAGGGGCTGCAACGGCTGACGTCAACGCGACGACGGCTGGGGGTGCGTCGTGATTCCATGGGACAGCCCTGCCTCCTGGTCGGACATTCCGCGGATCGCCTCACGCCCACGGCCTTCGCGGGCCTTCCCGATGATTCTACCACGTTTGGGGACATCGGCAAGTGCTCTCTCGACCCCGGAGAGCAGGCGCGTTTTGGGGAAGCAGCCGCTTCTGGAGGGCCGTAGGCCCGATTGCTGGTAGCCTCGGGCGCGAGCCCGTGGAGCCGGAGTTGCCGTAATAGAGAGAGCCCCCGCACGGGGGCGAGTGAAGGCCTCAAACGCCCCCGTGCGGGGGCTGGGCTGATAACGGCCTGCATACTGACCAGCCTCGCCCAGGCCATCCGGATCTGCGACGTGTAGATCGAGGGATTCACCGCCGAGGCGCGGAGGTCGCAGAGATCAGAGCCCCCAGTCGTCGCCCCGGGCTGATGGATTCGAGCCTTTCGGGCTGCCAATGCCCGTCCTTGTACCTCCGGTCAGAGTCCCGAAGCTGTGCATTCCCAGATTCCTGGGCTTCGGCTAGCGGCGAGGCGTGCCTGTGGCGAAGCCGGCGAAGTCCTGCTCCGTCAGGGCCCGGTAGACCCAGGTGTCCTTGCCCTTGCCGCCCCAGATCTCTCCATCCCCCATGTGGTCGCAGGGAAGATCGGACGCCGAGGGGGTCATCTGCCACCACCGCTTCTGGTCGCCGGGCTCGTAGACTCGCCATCGGCCGCTCGTGATCCAGTGCTTGACGCCGCCGGCCTCGAGACCGACCCTGAAGGTACGGGGGCCCATCATGTTGTAGAGCTTGGCACACAGCAGGTCGCCCGGCATGAGTCGGATGTGGATGGGCTTGCTCGGCTGGCAGTTGCCCTGGCTTCTGGCGATCTTCTCCCCGTTGCGGTAGAGCGTGAATTCGTCGTCGGCAAAGCCGACCAGCTCCCCGTAGACGCCCAGCCACGGGTGCTCGTTCATCTGCTTCTCCGCCCGGTCGAGCAGCTCCTTCGCCGCCAGGTGCGCCACGTCCTGCTTGGGGTGCACCTTGAGGTACCTCTCCAGGTAGCCAACGGCCCGGGCGAGCATCCGCGGCTTGCCGCAGGCCGACGCCGTCTTCGCCAACTCGCTGTACCACTTCGCCAGTTCCTGACACTGCTGCTCGTTCAACTCCTCGACCGGTCGGCAGGCCAGCGGGACGTAGGTCCGATACGCCTCGGACGCATCGTCCGGCAGGTGCTTGCGCGCCATGGCGGGGCGATCCAACTCGCGAAGGTATATCCCCACCAGCGCATCGGCGGCTCGGGCATCTTGGGGATCCCTCGCCAGCAGCCGCTGAGACTGTCCCAACAGCCTCTCGATACGTTGGCGGGCGTCGAGGGTCTCGATGCGCAGCGGCATCATGGCCGCCACCCTCATGCGGTGGGCCCGCGCAAGCCGGTAAATCCGCTGGAGCTGCTTGCGAGCGTCGGAGAACTGCCCGGCCGACTCCTCCGCCGCGGCCAGACGCAGCAGAGAATCCACGTAGTCGCTCGCCGCCGTCTCCCTGTTCTTCAGCGTCGCCCAGCGGTACCGGAGCGACTCGACGTGGGCGAGCTTCTCAAACCAGTCGGGCTTGCGCCCGCCGTCAAGGGAGATCAGCGACCGGGCGGCGGAAATGGCCGTGGCATACCCCAGCCTGCTCTTGAGACCATAGTCGTAGGCCGCTTCGTGAAGGGCGCGGCGCAGCGGGGCGTCCTTCGCGAGGCCCTCGGCGGCGGCCTGGAGCTTGGCGGCGATGTCTTGCGGCTTCGCGGAAGATCGGCGGTACGTCTCGATCAGGCGAGCCACCTGGGCGTCCATGTCCGGGGCGCGGGCCTCGGCGAGCACGACCGCGGTCGCCACGGCCAGCGGCGCCAACCGCCCGACGATGCCGGAGAATGTCAGGCCTGGTTCAGAAACGATAGTTCCCACGTAACAGTGC
>CAYRVX010000229.1:0-2894 GCA_964427875.1 uncultured Planctomycetaceae bacterium | reverse complement strand
AGACGAGCATGTCGCCGGTCTTCGACCACGACGGCTTGAAGTCCTCCCATCCCTTAACGGGCGGCACGGTGATCGGTTTTCCCTCCGGCGTTCCAAGCACGTTGACATAGATCCTGCCGTTCATGTAATAGGAGCATCGCAGGCCACGGGCGGCGACGTCCTCGACGGTGACGGCCGGCTTGCGCGCCGTCTTGCCGCCGCGCTTGCGGAGGAGGGCGGCGATCTTGGGCCGGGTGGCCTGGACTCTCTTCAGATCGAGCTTCAGGTCGAGGGCCTTGGCGACGCCGGCGTAGAACTCGCCCAGCCCTTCGCTCCACGGGGCGGCCACGCTATCGAGCGGCGTCTCCGACCGCTTGTTCACGGCGTTGATGTCCGCGCCCTTGGCCAGGAGCAGCTTGACGGTCTCGGTATGGCAGAAGAAGGCCGCCGCGTGCAGGGCGGTCGAGCCGTCCTCGCCCTTGGCGGTCTTTACGTCGGCGCCCCTCTCGATGAGCAGTTGGGCCGCTTCCGCCTGGCCGAAGACGGCGGCCACGAACAGCGGGGTGACGCCGGACTCGCCTGCGGTCTTCACGTTCGCGGCGGCCGACAGGTGCTGCTTGATGGCCTCGATGTCGCCCTTCGCGGCAGCCGCCCATATGTCGCCCGGCTTGGTGGCTGCCGGTTGTGCTTGGGCCGGCAGACACACTGCGAGAAGGGCGATCGCGAGAGTCCATGCGGTGAGGTCTTTCATCCTAAGTCTCCTGTTCGTTGCAGGTCCCTGATCCGGGATTTCCCTATGAGTTACTCTCGCGCACCACGACCGTTGGCCTTTTCGATCTGCGCGATACGGTAGGGATTACGCACTCCGCCGGCTCGCGGTTACACTCAATCCGGGGTTTCCCGGATGAGCTCCGGCCGACGACCGTCATGGGCCTTCTTGGTGATCCCATCACGCCTCCGGAGATCGACAAGCTCGTTCCCGGCTCCAGCTACGGGATATTGGGTCGCCGTCGGGCCGTGATCCCGCCCGGAACGACCTTCAGCCGGGCGTCCGGTGCGGTCACGGACACGCCGCCTCCGTCGTCTCAGCGCATCGTTGATGTTCCAGGCTGGGCGGGCGCGGCGCCCATCACTCGCAGCGACTTGTACTTGATCGCGAGAATCAACGCCGTGGTGGCGGACGCGGACAGGCGCGGGTCGTTGGCGTAGTCCTGGGGGTTGTTGTCGCGGTTTGGCTGGTAGTAGAACGTGCCGTCCGGGCAGTGGGCCAGGTTGAAGTGCCAGACGTGCTGGTCCATGAGCTTGCGGAAGCTCACCCGGTCGACCGCCGCGCCCAGCGCCGTCCACCCCATGCCCAGCAGCGGCGAGCCGTGCGTGTCCGGGAAGGTCTTGTAGTTCGTGCCGATGCACCGGGCGTTGCGCAGGGCGAAGTCCCGAAACGCCTTGCCCCCGAAGGGGCACATCGCGTGGGCCACGGCCGAGCAGCCGGTCCGGCCCATGTCGGCGTACTTGTTGTCCCCGCCGTTGCCGTCCTTGTACCAGACGTAGCCGATGTTGTTCGTCCCCTTGGCGAGGAACTCGTGCGCCAGGCTGTGCCGCTTGCGGTCGACCTCGATGCCGCACTGGGCCATCAGCGACCACGCCGCCATCGCCTGCGCCGTGATGATGCAGATCGGGCCGTAGCCGTTGCCTCCAGGGCGGTCCTTCGGCCGGTGGCCCCATCCGCCGGCGCCCTTGCCCCTGCGGTAGTGCTTCTCGAACTGGGCCTGGACCAGCCAGCGGTTGATCTCCTCCAGCTCCTTCAGGACCCGCTTGTCGCCCGTCGAGAGGTAGAACTCGGCCAGGCACACGCCGTAGAGGCCGTACTTCCAGCAGTCCAGCCCGCCGTAGTTGATCTTGTCATTGGTGCTCTGCGCGAAGTACCCCATCGCCCGCCGCACCGCGGGCATGTGCTTCCTCTGGCCGCCGGCCAGCAGTGCCAGGGCCGCGAAGGCGTTAACGTGCGGCCGCCCGGTCCACGACCCGTTGGGCCGCTGGCGACGGAGCAGGTACGCGTAGAGCTCCTTGAGGATCAGGTCGGTCTTCCTGCAATCGAACGGGTAGGTCTTGGAGAACTGGCCGTACTTGACCGGCAGCTTCAGGTCGATCTGCTCCTTCTTGCCGTCGCGGATCACGTCGAGCGTCAGCTTGCCTTTGAGCTTGGGTCCCTGGCTGTCCTCCAGCGCGTTGCCGATGGCCATCATCGGCCCCTCGTAGCCGAAGTATTTCACGCCGTAGCCGAACTTGTGCGGCGTCTTGAAGGGCTTGCCGTTCGCGCCGACGATCCGGTCGCCGACCTTCAGCCTGCCGTGCGCGCACGTCTTCGGGAAGACATAGGCCACCTCCATCACGGTGGGGGCCTCGGGCAGGAGCTTTCCGCGCGCGCCCGTGATGCCGAGGTTGATGAACCACCCGCCCGCCTGGGCGTCCGGCTGCGCCTTGGTCTGAATGCCGTAGGTTGCCGCCTTCCGCAGCGCCCGGGCCGGCGCGGCCATCCCGGCGACGAGTCCCGCCGCCACGCACACCATCGGAACCGATCTCTTCATCACAATGCGATCTCCTCTATGCCGAGACCCAAAGATTCAGCCGCGACCTCCCGGATGACCTACCTGGCTACGCCGCCGGTGATTTGCCATGTATTGTACTACCCGTCCCGCCCGTTCGCGAGGCCCCGTCTATGAAGCTCCCCGACCTGGCAGTGGCCGGACGCCGGGATTCTCGTTCTGGCTCACAGAAGGGCCGCCAGGATCCAGCTTCCCGCGGCCAGGTACCGTCTCAGCGACCACAGCTTGGCGACGATGCCGAGCCCGGGCGTCGGAAACGGCCGGATCGTGGACTGCGACCTGGGAGACGGCGAGCGGGGCACGGGCAAGGAG
>CAYRVX010000228.1:0-3094 GCA_964427875.1 uncultured Planctomycetaceae bacterium | reverse complement strand
TTACGCCGAGACGTCTGCCCGTCGGGGCGTGACGAGGTCGGCCCGGCCGGTCAGCCGGGCGTCGAGGGTGCGGCCGACGAAGATCCGCCCCCCGTCGGACACCGCGGCGACCCGGTCCCGCAACGTGATCTCGACGGTGGTCTCGCTCGTGCCGGCGCGCCGGGCGACCTCGCGGACGATCCGCCGCAGCCGCTCGACGGCGAACTCGTGGGCCTCGTGGAGGGTGCCGAACGCCGGCGCCTCGGGCAGCCCGCGCACGGCGTACCGGCCGCGATCGTTCGGGGCGATCCTCACCTGCCTGTGCACGCAGACGCGACTGGTGACGGCGCCGATGGCGCCGGCGACGTCGGCGTGGGGGCAGATGACGGCCTCGGTCCCGAGGAGCTCGGCCGCCTGCGGCAGGAAGCAGTGCACCGGCGCGCCGATGCCGATGACCGGTCGGCGAAGCGAGACGCGCACCCGCCAGCCGTCCGAGCCGCCGTCGAGCGAATTGCCGATCAGGGCCATCGCCGCGGGGGACCGGTCGATCTCGTCGGGATCGATCTGCCCGTCGAGCTGCTTCTTGAGCAGTTCGACGGCGAGCTTCCGGACGGCTTGGCGAAGCACGCGCTCGGCGAAGTCGTCGCGCCGGATGCCCATCAGGCGGGCGAAGAGGCCGCACAAGCGCCTGGCCGCGCCGGCGTCCCACAGCTCGACGCGCCCCAACGCGTGGAGCACGTCCGTGGGCGTCAGGCCGCACGGCTGGATCAGGCACTGCTCTTCGAGGCGCGAAAGCGGAAGGAACTGCCAGGCCACGCAGCCCGTCCGGTGGGCCAGCTCGTGGAGGCTGTGCGGGCGCTGCGAAAGCAGCTCGACGATGCGGGCCTCCTTGTCGCACAGCGCCGGTCGGCGGGCGCGGCCGTTGACGGCGAGAAGGTCGGCCCCGCGGGTCGAGGCGCTGAAGTGGTCGGCGTGGCGCTCGAGCCAGTCGAGCGCCTCGGCCGCCTCCGGGTGACGGGCCAGCAGCCACGAGACGGGCGCGACCCGCCGCGGGCCGATGTGCAGCTTTCTTCTCTCGCGAACGATCTGGCTGTCGCCGCCGAGGCCGAGCGTTCGCATGTCCAGCGCCCTGACGTGCGTCCGGAAGCCGCCGATGCTCGCGCCGTCCTCGCAGGTCCGCACGAGGCCGCCCTCGATCGCGGCCGTGTCCGTCGTCGTCCCGCCGATGTCGACGACCATGGCGTCCTCGGCCCCGGCCAGGTGGCTCGCCCCGGCGACGCTGGCGGCCGGGCCGGACAGGATCGTCTCGATCGGCCGCCGGCGGGCCGCCCGGACGCCGATCAGCGAACCGTCGCTCTTGACCACCGTCTGCGGCGCGTCGATCCCCCGCCGCGCGAGCGAGGCCTGCACGTCCTCCAGCAGGTCGTCCAGGCACGGGATGATCCGGGCGTTCAGCGCGGCCGTGGCGGCGCGGATCCGGTAGTTGAGGCCCTCGGAGACCTCGTGCCCGCACGTCACCGACAGGGCAGTCTCGCCGCGGATGACGTCCCGGACCTGGATCTCGTGCGAGGGGTTGTTGTGGCTGGCGTAGCCCGCGACGGCGAACGCGCCGACGCCTTGGGCCTCGACCATGCCGCGTGCGACTCGCCGCACCTGCTCGGCATCGACCGGGGCGATCTCCGTGCCGTCGATCTCCATCCTGCCGTCGAGGATCGCGATCGGCCGGTGGGCGATGTCCGCCGGATCGAACAGGCCGTAAGGGGGCATGATCAGCAGGCCGACCTTCTGCCCACGCCCCTCCACGATCGCGTTGGTGGCCAGCGTCGTCGAGATCGCAACGAGATCGACCCGCCGCAGCTTCTCCGCGTCGAGCCGATCGAGCGCCTCGTCGATGCCGACCCGCAGGTCCCACTTCGTCGTGAGGGCCTTGGCCTTCCCGATGACCTCCTCGCGGCGGAAGTCGAAGATCACCGCGTCGGTGTAGGTCCCCCCGGCGTCGATGCCCAGTCCCAGCCGCATCGCCGGCGGAGCCGCACGAGGCGGCGCCTCGTCATCACCGGCGAAGATGAGCTTCTGCGTCCGCCCGGCGAGGGCGACGTCGCCTTCCCAGACGTCCGTGGCCACCAGGCGCTTGCCCGCGGGGTCGTAGGCCGTCACGTGATGCGGCGGAACGACGAGGACCTCATCCGTCGAGGCCCGCGCGGCCAGCAGCTTGATCAGCAGGTCGTCCGTGCCGCGGAGCTCTTCGTACTTCCAGCCGAACTCCTCGGCCATCGCCCGGGCGATGCGGGCGTACTTGCGGTGCTGCTCGGCCGACGCGCCCGTGTCGATGAACGCCGCCCGCTGGTAGTTCCGCTGCCAGCTCGTCAGGAAGTAGCGGATCGCCTCGGCGTTCTCCCGGCCGTGACTGGCGACCAGGCGATCGAAGTCCGCCGCCGCCGCATCGGCCTTCTTCGACTTCCACGCCGTCGTGGACTGCGGCGGGGCCTTCTCCTCGACCCACCCGGCCGAAACGTAGTACGTGCCGGGGTACCTCGCGAACTGCTCGCGGTAGGCCGCGTCGGAGCCGAGGAACAGGGCGATGCAGTCGTTGACCTGCGGGACGGCCAGCGGCACGCCGCGCGCGTGGATGCCCACCAGCCCCATGCCGCACACGCCGTAGCCGACCGCGATCGCCTCCACCCCGCCGCCGTCCGACGCCCGGTCGATCGCCTCCTGGAGCCGCCTCCGCAGCTCGTGCGGCCGGCTGTGCAGCCCGCCCGGCAGAAACTCCATCGACGCGTCGATCCCGAGCTTCTGGGCCGCGGCCTTCAGGTCAATCGCCAGCACGCCGCATGCGATCACGTGTATTCGTCTTTGCTCTTCCACGGGGATGCTCTCTACGACACTGGGCCTCGCAAGTCCAATGATAACACCCCGGACGGGAGACGGAGCATGGAAAAAGCCCCCGCGCCGGGGTGCCGTCGTCGCCGGCAGCTTGCGTCGGGAACGTGTTGGACCTGCTGTGTACGGCATTCAGATAGCCCCCGGCGTCTCTCGTTTCCCGCCCCGACGGGGCTTGCCCCCGTCGAGCGATGATTGACGCACTGCACTGCGCCGGCGCGCCCCTCTCTCC
>CAYRVX010000227.1:0-3297 GCA_964427875.1 uncultured Planctomycetaceae bacterium | reverse complement strand
CCAATCATCGCCCCACCGGCACGAGGCCGGTGGGGGCGGGAGGGTAGAGGGCTCGTGCGGAGTACGCCAATCATCGCTCCACCGGCACGAGGCCGGTGGGGGCGGCAGCCGTCCAGGAAATGTGGGTAATGACAAGGGCTGGCGCCGCCGGCAAACTTCCACCCGGCCCTTCGGGCCTCGCATTCCCGCTGTCCGCGAGCAACTCCCTACCTACAAACGTGACGTGCACCCCGCGGCCGGCGTCCGGAAGTGCCACATCTTCGTCTTCGCGGCGAACATCGAGGCCCGCAACTTCTGGACGACGATCGGCTGGCGCCTCCGCGAAGACCTGGTGGTGATGTCGAGGGACCTGTGAATGCTCGTCCGGCCTGGTCGCCGGAATCTCGCGGCCGGCGCCTTGATTTTCCGCGCGGACGCGGGCAATAATATGTTGGCCCAAGTCTTAAGGACTGCGGTCCTGCCAACGCGAGGTACTGTCATGGCAACACCCAAGTTCTATCGCCGTCGTCTACGATACGGCTTCGACGGAAAGGCCACTCCCCCGTGGCAGATGGTTCCCCTTGGCGGCACGAAGGAGGTCAGGCTGCTCTGGGGCCCGAACCTGGCGGTGGTCAGCACCGTCCCGGGCGTCGCTACGGTCGCCAACAGCACCGCTGCGTACGCCCGGTCGTCGAGGAACATCCGCTACTTGACGATCCGCGGCCGGCGCCACGGCAGGTGCTTCATCGAAGCGCGGCAAGGGTCGGTGGTCAAGGCCCGCCTGGAGGTCGCGGTAAAGAGGCCGAAGCTTGTCCGCCTGGCGTTCAACTTCGTCAAGGACACCGGGGGCCATCGCACCAACCGCGCCACCGCCAGCGTGAACGGGTACGTCCAGACGATGAACCGAATCTACAAGCCCCAGACCAACATCCGCTTCAGCGTGGTCCAGACGCGATGGGTGACGGTCAACAGCAACCTGGGCACCGTGGTGCGGTTCAGCAGTCATCTTCCCGGCGTTGCCGCCGGGCACCATGAGTGGGGGCACGTGGTCGCCAAGAGGTACGGCGCCGCGGATTTCAATTTCTTCTTCGTCTGGGAGTACGAACAGGATGCCACGCCGGGGACCGACAACACCGACGCCGGCGCGCTGGGGCCCAACTGCATCTTCGAGGACCGGGCCGGCAGGCAGATCGGCGAGACCCTCGCCCACGAAGTCGGTCACTTCCTCGGATGCCGCGACTATTACGCCAACGGCGACAGGTCGCTGTTGATGTACGGCTATACGGACACCCGGGGCCGAAAGATCTCGAAGGCCCATGCCAACACCATGAACCCGTAAGCGAGTGCGGCCGTGAACATGGAGCGACCCACGGCGACGATCCTCCTGTCGGCAGCGGCGCTTCTCCTCTTCGGATGCGACAACCAGCAAGCGAGCAAGCCAATGCCTGAAGACAAACCCAGCAGCAGCAATCAGGGAACTATTGCCCAGCGTGTCGATAAGGCCTTCGAGGCCGCCCGAGCCGGCAACATGGGCCCCGTGGCCGAGCTGCACGAGCTCGGAGAGGCCGTCGTCGGCTCGTTGGGGAAGTACGTCGAGGACCCCGATCCCAACATCCGCCGGGAGACCGTCGCGCTGCTGCGGGCCGTGGGGGGCAAGGCCGCCCTGCCCCTGCTCGCCCAGACCCTGGGCGACCCGCTCGTCGAGATCCAGGAGCGTGCGGCCATGGCCTTGTACGAGCGATACGATCCCCAGACCCTCGCGGCCAGCGCCGAGGCCGGCGCCTCTCTGCGCAAGAGCGTGACGGCCGGCAATACGAGGGCGGCCGCGATCCTCCTGCTCGGATACTTCCCCGGCCCCGAAACGCAGCAATTGCTCGGGAAGCTGCGCAGCAGACCCGCCGAGGAGGTCACCAAGCTGCACGAATGGTCGCCGGCGGTCCCGGTTTCCCTGCCGGCGGCCGTCGCGCTGTCGCGACTGGGCGAAAACGATGCCCGCGCCGAGCTGCTGGCAGCCCTGGAGGACGCCGGGGTGAAAGTCCTGGAGTTCCTTCTGGCCGTCACGCGTGACATCGACTCGCCCGAGGTGCTCCAGGCGCTGAAGCCGGCGCTCGACAACCAGGCGGAGGTGTCCACCGGCGTGCCCTCGGGCGCCGCGCCGCGCCGGCGGATCTGCGACGTGGCCGTCAACGCCTTCGTGCGGCGGCTGAATCTCAAAGTGGACTTCGAGCTCTCCGAGAGCCGGCGCTACACCGAGGCGCAGATCCAGCAGGTGCGTCAGCAGATCGGCGGCTCGATCCCCAGTTGACGTATCGCCCGGAAGGCCGAGCGGGCGGCGCGACTCGCGGACGCCGGTTGCCTTTCGCCCACGGCCACATTTCGCCTTGACTCGCCGGTGGCGGTCTCTTTACCATTCCCTGACGGTTTGCAGCCCCGTCGGTCCGCTGTAGGCGGACCGTTGTTGTTGTAGGCTGCTGCCGGTTCGCCCGATCGGATGGCGGTCCGTGCCGGCGGGGATGCGCACTCGGGAGCGATGATGGCGATGAACTGCGTGGTCTGCGTCAAGCAGGTGCCGGACACCAAGCGGATCACCGGCGAGGCGATGAAGGAAGACGGCACGGTGAACCGTGCGGCGCTGCCGGCGATCTTCAATCCGGAGGACCTCAACGCGCTGGAGGCGGCACTGGAGATCCGCGACCGCTGCGGCGGGGCGGTTACCGTCGTGACGATGGGGCCGGTGTCGGCCTGCGACGTTCTCCGCGCGGCCCTGTTCATGGGGGCCGACAACGTCGTCCTGCTCACCGACCGCCGCGCCGCCGCCTCGGACACACTGGCCACCAGCCACATCCTCTCCTGTGCCGTGAAGAAGATGTCGCCGGACGTCGTCCTCTGCGGGCGGCAGGCCATCGACGGCGACACGGCGCAGGTGGGTCCGCAACTGGCCGAGAAGCTCTCGCTGCCGCTGGTGACGTACGTGGAGGAGCTGATCGACGTCGGCGCCGAGGGTCTCCGCGCCCGGCGGAACGTCGGCAACGGGTGGGAGGTGGTCCAGTGCAAGTTGCCGGCGCTGCTGACGGTGATGGGCTCGGCCAACACGCCGCGTCCCCCGGCCGCCCGGCGGATCATGAAATACAAGAACGCCCGCTCGCCCGCCGAGGTGGCCGGCGAAGTGGACCAAGCCGTCCCCGACGCCTCGGACGAGGAGAAGGCCGCCGAGCAAGCCAGACGCCTGGAGGCCCTCGAGCAGCGCGGGCTGCTGATCGAGCAGTGGAACCTGGACGACGTCGAGGCCGACCTCAACTGGTGCGGGCGCGGCGGCAG
>CAYRVX010000226.1:0-3518 GCA_964427875.1 uncultured Planctomycetaceae bacterium | reverse complement strand
TCCCTTCGTCCTGTCAGACCAGGATTTCCCGACCGCAACCGTCATTCGTCATTCCCGGGATCGACTGCTTGAGTTATTCCTGCGCGATTGCTTAGCCGCCTTCCAGTTCCTCGAGAATCCTGACCAGTTGGCGGGCGATCTTCGGCCGATCAAACGCGTCGACCCAGACGCCTCGGCGCTGGCAGGGCGGGTGCCGATCGTCGATGTCGGGACGTTCGTCCATCACCTGCTCGATGTAGCCGACCGCGGCGGCTGCGTCAAACGTCTCGGTCGTGAAGCCGGCCTGGTGGGCGGCCAGCAGCTCGGCCAGCTCGCCCCCAACGGTGTTTATCACCCGAAGATCCGCCGCGAGATAGTCGAACACGCGGTTGGGGAAATACACGAACGAGTCAGCCCGACAGTGGTTCAAGCCGAAGTCCGCCCGGGCCGCCAACCTGCAAAAGACGGGATACGGCTGAAACCCCAGCGGGTGGACGTTGTCCAGCCCGCGGGCGGCAACCTGCCGGCGGACGAATCCCTCCAGTGCGCCGGTCCCCGCGATCAGCAGGTGAATGTCTTCTCGCCGCGCCTGCAAGAGCGTGGCGAGCTCCAGCATGAACAACCAGTCCAGGCCGGCGGTCATCGTGCCGCCTACCAGGACCCATCTTTTCCGTGCGGCCTCGCCCAGCTCCAATGACGGACAGCCGCCGGTCGTGTGCCGGTCGAACTCGGCCAGATCCACCCCCAGGTGCAACGTATGGACCGGCACGCCCGGACGGGCGTACTTGCGGAAACGTCTAAGATAGGCGTCGGCCACCCCGATTCCCGCGTCGGCAAGCCGCTCTGCGCGGCGCATGTCGCGAGCGATGGGGTAGGTCATCGCCCGATGAAGCCACCGCAGACCCGTCGGCCAAACGCGCCGGAACGTTTCAGGCCAGAGATCCTGCACGTCAAGCACGACTTTGGCGTCGCGCTTGGCGGCCAGCGCCGCCACCTCCGCCGCGAGGACCGGCGGCGGCGCGGAAACCAGGATCGCGCGGGGGAACGGCCTGGTGGCCCGAAGCCTGCCGCAGATGTCCTGCGTCAGGGCCTCGTGGCTCCGCAGCCGGGCGAGTGAAACGTTCTTCCGGTACGGGATGCTGGCAATCAGCTCCACGGCGATGCCTGCCTTTCGGCATGCCGAGGTGACGGCATCGACGTCTCTGGGGCGTTTGAACGCGTGCGACCAATCGCTTGAATACCAGATCACCTGGTGTCCGGCCCGGGCCAGCGCGCGACAGAATGCGGCATAGCGAGCTTCGCGAATCGTCTCGCCGGGCAGCGGGTCGAACGGATTGATGACGGCGACCTTCAACGTCCGGTTCCCAGGGAGCGATAGAAATCGAGGAGCTTGTCCTCCTCCCGCTCCCAGCAATAGGCTTCCTCGACGGCTCGCCTTCCCGCACAGCCCATTCGGCGCCCATCGTCGGGGTGCTGAAGTATCCATTCCACGGCGTCGGCCACCTGAGCCGCGCTGGTCGGGTCCACCTGGAGGCCGGCGCCGGTAGCCGTGACGTACTCGCGCCATTTCCTGAAGTCGGAGGCGACGACCGGCAGCCCGGCACGCATGTATTCAAGGATCTTATTGGGCAGAGACGTTTCGTTGTTCGGGCTTGGCTCGAAGAGGCACAGGCCGATGTCTCCGGCGGCGACCTCGGCCATGGCACGGGCGTAGGGCAGCGGCCCGATCAATCGAACACGGTCGGTCAGATCGGCGGCATTGATCCGCTCGCGTATTCTCCGCTCAAGCCGGGCGTCAAGTACGTTACCCACGAAGATCAGTTCGCAGTCGCAGCCGCGGTGACGTAGGAGCCGGACGGCTTCGATCATGGTCATGGGGCCCCGATCTGCGGCGACGACGCCGCAGTAGACCAGCCGTGGGCGGGGGGGCGCGCCGCGACCGGCGGGCTCGACGTGCGGGTCGAGCCGGGGAAGATTCCGCACGACTGTCTTGGGCTGGCGGTAATTGCGGGCAATCTCCTCCAGGACGTGCACTGTGGCTACGCCGCTGGCCAGGACCTTCTCGGCCAGCCGATAGGCCCATGAGGCCAGGTATCGCAAAGGCGCCGACATATATGGCTTATACAGGATTTCAGCAGGGAAGTTCTCGTGCACGTCGAAAACGACCCGAAAGCCCTGTAGGCGAAGCAGTTGGGCCCAGAGCAGCAGCTCGGGGTCGTGCAGGTGGCACAGGAATGGCCGGGGGTGTACGCCCAGTAACTTCCGGTAGGCCAGCCAGGGCCACAGCAGCATCCTCGCAATGCGGTTCGGAGGATAAGGCAAGGCGTGCACCCATACGCCGCGGACTCGTTCGTCGTGGTCGTGGCATGCGATCAGATGTACCGTATACCCAGCCTCGACAAGGGAGAGGCACTCCTTCTGAAAGATGCGGGTGTCAAAGGCGGGGTGTACGGACGTAATGTGACAGACAACGAAGGGCGAGTCTGAGCGGGCTCGGCGCGAGACAGCGTCTGGCATTGCAGGCCGGCCTCCGGTATCAGGCCTTGGCGATCTTCTTCTTGCGTCGCCGGACATCCTTCGTGGCGTTACACGTATCGACAGCAAGCTGGGCGTTGTCAGCGATGATCTCGTAGCATACGACAAGACCCGGCGTGTCGCCAGCCACGGCTTCGCAGGGGTCGTCAATAGTTATCGGCCGAGCCGTTCCGGCGGCGGGCACGGACGGAGGATGGCTTGATGGGCACGAGGCGTCGCAGGGCCATTTGCCTGATGCATCACACGTTCACGAAACGGCCTCTAGTCTGGCAGGATCACCGCTCAGGGCAGCGCTGTAGAAGTCTCCGACGGCCCTGTCTACGGCTAACCTATGTTCGATGAAGATGTTATGACCTGCGTCTTCGTGAAGTGATCCGCCCAAGTGAAAGAGGGCCGGAAATCGGTACTGGCCCTTCACGTGGATACATATAATTGCCGATAGTTCCTTCCAGCAGTTGTCTGAGGGAAACTGCTCGTTGTCCCTGAGGAACGAGGAGCTTGGCATGATTGCTGCAGCGGTTGTGGGAGCGGGGAACTGGGGCAAGAATCTCGTGCGGAATCTCGTTTCGCTGCCGAATGCGACGTTGAGCTACATCTGCGACCTCGACGAGAAGGTCCGACGGACGATGGCCTCGCTCTACCCGCAGGCGACCGTGACGGATGACTTGGGCGCAGTACTCGCCGACGATAAGGTGCGGGCCGTCGTGATCGCCGTGGAAGCGCCCCTGCACTACGAGCTGGCCAGGAAGGCCATCGAGGCTGGAAAGCATACTTACGTTGAGAAGCCCCTGACGCTGTCCAGCGCCGAGTCGGAGGAGCTGGTGGCCCTTGCCGCCGAGAAGGGCGTCAAACTCATGGTCGGTCACCTCCTGGAGTATCACCCGGCCGTAGAGTACATGAAGGAGATGATCGGCGAGGGCGCGGTCGGCGATCTGCTGTACCTGTACTTCCAGCGGGTGAACCTGGGCATCGTGCGGAAGGCGGAGAACGCCTGGTGGTCGCTG
>CAYRVX010000225.1:0-3530 GCA_964427875.1 uncultured Planctomycetaceae bacterium | reverse complement strand
TCCCTTCGTCCTGTCAGACCAGGATTTCCCGACCGCAACCGTCATTCGTCATTCGGCATTCCCGGGATCGACTGCTTGAGTTATTCCTGCGCGATTGCTTAGCGGCCGGCCGGGGGACCCACCTGTCTCTTCGGACACGACGGAAGAAAATGCTTTCATATCCACTTTGACAGAAGCGACTAAGCGATTTTATGCATTTTTCCGCTTGACACATTGTACAAATGTACGAGAATTGAAGTCGTACACATGTACAAGGAGACGGAGATGGCCCGCAAGCGACTGCCCGCCGTCAGTCCCGCCGAGACGGAGGTCCTTCGGATCGTCTGGCAATCGAGAGAGGCCACGGTCCAGCAGGTGCTGGACGGCCTGCCGAAGGACCGCAGGATCGCCTACGCGACCGTGCAGACTCTGCTGCGCCGCCTGGAGAAGAAGGGCTACGTGACGCACCAGGCGCGGGGCAAGGCGCACGTCTTCCGCCCGGCCGTGCGGCGAGAAGAGGTGATCCATCGAACCGTCGGCGACTTCGTGGACCGCCTCTTCGGAGGCGACCCGGTGCCGCTCATGCTGCACCTGGCCGACTGTAGCGAGCTGAGCGCTGAGGACGTCCGGCGGCTGCGGGAAATCATAAACAAAGGCGGCTCCTGATCATCAAAGGGATACGGCCATGGAGCACTTTCTGACGCAGACGGCGAGCCACCTGTGGCACCAGAGCTGGCAGATCGCGGCGGTCTTCGCCGCCGTGGCGTCGGCCTGCTGGCTCCTGCGCAGCGCCAGCGCGCACGGGCGGTATCTTCTGTGGCTGATCGTGCTGGCCAAGTGCCTGGTGCCGCCGCTGGTGACGGTGCCGCTGGCCGTGCTGCCTGCGGCCGAGCCGCCGGAAGAGCAATGGGAAGTGGCCGCGGCGAACGCGACGCGGGCGGCGGCGCCAAGCGACGGCCCTGCGCCACCCTCCCCGGTTGATCCGCCGGCGGAGGCGCCGAAGGAGACGACCGCGCCGCCGGTCGGGGCGCCGCCGGCGACGGGACGGACGGCCCCGAGCCGGTGGACCGTCCGGCAGTGGGCCGCCGCGGGATGGATCGCCGGGGCGAGCGCTTTCCTGTTGTTCTTCCTGCTCAAGGCGTGCCGCATCCAGCGGCGGCTCGGCAGGACGTGCCGTCCGGCGAGCCGCTACCTGCAAAGCGAGGCGGCGGATGTGTCCCGCCGACTGGGCCTGGGCCGCCCGGCCAGGCTGTACCTCGTGGACGGGCTGGCCCAGCCGTTCGTGTGGGGCCTGCTGCGAGGCAGCGTCTTCCTGCCGGCCGACCTGGGCGAGGTCACGACGGCCGAGCAGCGCCGTGCGATCCTGGGGCACGAGCTGGCTCACGTCGCGCGGTGGGACGCCCTCCTCAACGTCGCGCAGACCATCGCGCAGGGGATCTTCTTCTTCCATCCGCTGGTCTGGTGGGCCAACCGCCAGATCCGGCGGGAGCGCGAGAAATGCTGCGACGAGACGGCCATCGCCGTCCTGGCCAGCCCGCCGGGGCAATACGGCAGCGCGATCGTCGAGGCGCTGATCACCGATCGCAAATCGAGCCGGGCGCTGTCGTCCCTGGCCGTTGTCGGACCCGTCAAGGCCCTGGAAGAAAGGATACGGACGATCATGACTCCCAACAGAAGGTTCCACAGGCGACCGACGTGGCAGGCCGTCCTTTGCGCGTTGCTGCTGGCGGCCCTTGCCGTGCCAGGCAGCGTTGTCCTTACCGCTTCGGCAAAGCCGCCCGAGCCGCCGGGCCCCGGGCGCGGGGACGTCGAGATGGTGCCGTGCGTCCGCAAGTATTCCGTCATGCTGGTGGTCGGCCCAGACAGGATGACGTTCCAGGGACGGGACGTGACCTGGGAGAAGCTGCCCGCAGCGCTCCAGCAGGTGGCCCATCGCGAGCGGACCGTCCTGGCCGTGGCCGTGGCCGATCGCTCCCACGACAACGAAGACAAGCGCAAGGAGCTGATGTCGCTCGCCGCGCGGGCGGCCAAGGGACTCCACTTCGATCACCTGAGCTTCACGGGCGTCCATCCCATGGGCTCGAAGGGCGAGGCGCGGTTCGAGCCGACCCTCACGCCGGCGGATCTCGACGCCCGGCGGGCGAAGGCCGCCAAGGCGGCGGGGCCGCTCCTCGGCACCTGGCGAGGCGTGGTGCCCGACAAGGCGGGGGAGGGCATCTCAATGGACCTGCTGACGCTGGAGCTGAAGATCGACAGCGACGGCCGACTGATGGGCATCGCGACCGGCCGGTTCGTCCGCCAGGGCGAGCAGAGGCTGGAGGAGCTGAACGTCCGGGACGGCCGCCTGGACTTCGTCGTCCTGCACCGGACCGGCGTGCGCGTGGAGGCCTCGCTGCGGGTGAAGGGCAATGCGCTTCGCGGGGACTGCACGCCCGTCGGCACGACGGAGGACCCGTGCGACATCCTGCTGGAGCGGCAGCCGGGCGGCAAGCGCGGCCTGGCGGGCATATGGTACGGCCTGGCGATCGACAAGCCGGGCCAGGGCACGTCCGTCGACGCCATCGTCGTGGAGCTCCCCGAGGCGAAGGGCGGCGAAGTCGCGGGGGCCGCTTATGGGTACTTCTCGCAGTCCAGCGCGCAGGAACTCAAGAAGCTCCGCGCCGAGGACGGCGCCGTGGAGTTCGAGATGATCCACCGGACGGGCATGCGGATGAAGGTGACGTTGAAGGTCAGGGACGGCAAGCTCGTCGGGGAGGCGGTCCCGATCGACGTCGACGACGACGCCTGCGACATCACGCTCCAGCGGCCGGTGAAGGGGGCCAAGGAGCCTCGGGGACACCAGTTCTTCGGGACGTACCGGCGCCGCGGAGGCCCGGGCGCTGAGACCGGCCTCTAAGCGTCGGGCCTTTGTGGCGTCTCGGCCGCCGGGAGCGCGGCGGGCCGGCGCAAGAGAAGGGCCCCGGGTCCGGCCCGGGGCCTCTCGTATAAAGGCGGCGTTCACCTACTCTCCCGCGCAAGCAGTACCATCGGCCGCTGCGGCTTAACGACTGTGTTCGGGATGGGAACAGGTGTGGCCCGCAGCGTATAGACACCGCCACGGCCCGGCGGCGCTTCTCAGCGCCGCCGGACGGGATATCGAAACAGGGAAAGCCGTGCAGGTTCACCGCAGCCTGGTCGGCTGTGGATTCGTCAAGGCAGCATGCCGATCCGCGTTGCGGGAAGGCAAACGACGGATACGGCCAAGCAATCGCCCGTTAGTACCGGTTAGCTGAGGACATTTCTGCCCTTACACACCCGGCCTATCAACCTCGTCGTCTACAAGGGGGCTCTCCCCCGACGAATCGGGGACGGAATCCTAATCTCAGGGTGGGCTTCCCGCTTAGATGCTTTCAGCGGTTATCCTTTCCCAACGTAGCTACCCAGCGGTGCCCCTAGCGGGACAACTGGTGCACCAGAGGTTGGTCCTTCCAGGTCCTCTCGTACTAAGGAAGAATCCCCTCAAGATTCCTGCGCCCACGGCAGATAGGGACCGACCTGGCTCACGCCGGTCT
>CAYRVX010000224.1:0-3870 GCA_964427875.1 uncultured Planctomycetaceae bacterium | reverse complement strand
GGGAAGATTGCTTTGACTTCTCGCTCTTCATAGGTGTAAGGGCGAAACAAGTGCTCTTTGCCGGCGATTTCTGCCGCCCCTACAGGGCTTGTGTATGTACAACCGCCGACGACCCAGGGCGCTGCCCTGGGCTTTCGGCTTGCAGCCCTTCAGGCTCCGAGCGCTCATCTTGGGGCGATTGGGGCCGCGCCCTCCTGTTACTCAGTCAGCCTGCATGGTCTTGCCGATCTTCTGGAAGAACTCCAGCCATTGGAGCATCATCGCGTCGCCGATGCTCTTCGGCGGCCGATACTCCCGCGGCGTCTTGCCCCAATAGAAGCCGATCCATCCGGATGCGATGCTGCGTGACTGCTCGATGAACTTCGCGAACTCCGCCGGGCCGCACTTGAGCGGAAACGTCTCCTCGATGACCACGGGCTTGCCGACCGCGAAGCCCCTCAGCGTGCCCATCGCCTCGGCGAGCTTCCCCCTCTCGGGGTAGACGTGCACGCTGAGGAAGTCGAGCTCGCCGGCGATCCTCTCGGGCACGAAGCCGGAGCTCAGCCCCGGGCGGTCGAGGCTCCACGGAACGAGGCCGACCGTGATCAGGTGACGCCGGTCATGCCTGCGGATCGCGGCCTTCAGGCGGCGGACCCACGCCAGCGCGACGGCCGGGCGCGAGCGGCCGGCCCGCTCCAGGGCGATGAACTGGACGAAGTGCTTCCCGGCGAAGGGCGGGCCGAGCCAGTCGTCGCGCTTCTTCTCGCCCCCCGGGACCACGGGCTCGTTCATGAGGTCGTAGCAGAAGACGGTGCCGCTGTCGGCGCAGCGCCGCGCGATCGCCGCCCAGAACCGCGCCTGGACCTCCCAGCGGTCCCGCTCGCCCAGCCGGTCATACCAGCCGGGAACGTCCTTCTTGTGGTAGCAGCCCAGGCCGGTCACGTCGAGATAGAGCTTCTCCCGCTCGGCCAGCCTCAGCAGTTGGCCGAGCCGATCGAGGGCCGCCTCGTTCGGCCGTGACGGGCCGAGCATGAACTTCGCGAGCTGGAGGTGCACGCGGACGACGTTCGCGCCGAGCCGGCGCATCTCGCGGAAGTCCTCCTCGACCCTGGCCCACTCCCGCCGCCAGTAATCCTCGATGAGGCGGCCGGCCTCGTCGTGGTCGTAGTTGAACCCCCAGGGCACGAACTTCCGGCCGGTGGCCTGGAGCACGAAGCAGCGCGCGTCTTGGGAGACCCGGACCCAGTCCATCCCGCGCGGCGCCGCCTCGTTCGGAGCCGCGCAGCCGGAGACCAGGCCGGGCCAGACGGCGGCGGCCGAGCTGAAGCAGGCGGCCCAGACTCGTCGCCGAATCGCGCTGCGGCTCATTCTCCGCGGTCTCACAACGTCCACGGGCTCCTCATGGGGCGGGTGAGCAGGCGGTTGGCGCGGTCGTCGCCGGCGAACTTCTCGCCCGCCGGGTCCCACTGGAGCTTGCGCCCGACGCGGGCGGCGACCTCGCCGAGCAGCCCCAGGCCCGACGCGACGTGGCCGCTCTCGACGGGCGAGGCGCACTCGCGCCGCCGGCGAACGGCCTTGAGGAAATCGCCCTGGTGGTGGCCGCTCTTGTGGAGATGCAGCTCGTCGGGCTTGACGGCGACCTTCAGCAGGCTCTTGGGCTCGGCCTGGATGCCTCGGCGGTTGACGTGCACCCAGCCGTCGGGGCCGACGAACTTACAGCCCTGGGCGTTGGGGTGGCCGGTGTCGGTGAAGGTCATCCTCAGGCCGCCGCCGTAGACGTACTCGGCCTGCCACGCGTTGATGTTGTCGCTCAGGCCGTCGCTGCGGTACGTGCCCTTGCAGGTGAGCTCGAAGGGCTTGGAGCCGACGTCGGGGCAGCCCCAGTTGGCGATGTCCAGGTGGTGCACGCCCCAGTTGACGATGAAGCCGGCGCAGTAGTCCCAGATGAGGTACCACCCGGGCCAGTCGAGCCGCCCGCGGTTGTAGGGCTTCATCGGCGCCGGGCCGACGTACATCTCGTAGTCCAGGCCGGGCGGTACGGGCTCGGGCGTGACGGGCCCGCGATACTTCCGCCGATAGCTCGGCCCCGGCGCGCCCACGACGACCGTGTGCACCTTGCCCAGGTAGCCGTTGCGGGCCAGCTCGCAGGCGAAGCGGAAGTTGCGGCTGGAGCGCTGCTGCGTGCCGGTCTGGAAGACCTGGCGGTATCGCCGGACGGCCCGGACGATCGCCCGCCCCTCGGTGAAGCCGACGCCGAGCGGCTTCTCGCAGTAGATGTCCTTTCCCGCCTTCGCCGCCGCCACGGCGATCAGCGCGTGCCAGTGGTCCTGCGTGGCGATGCAGACGGCCTCGATGTCGTCGCGGGCGATGACCTTTCGGAAGTCGCTGCCGGCGTCGCAGGCCTTCTGGCCGCTCGGCGTGCCGTATTGCTTCCGCACGAGACCTCGCGCCCGCTCGCGGCGGTCCTTGACGGTGTCGCAGACGGCCAGCACCCGCACCTCGCCGAAGCCCAGGAACGACCTCAGCAGTCCTGTCCCCTGTCCGCCGGTGCCGATGCAGCCGAGCGTGATGCGGTCGCTCGGCGCCGTCTTGCCCGGCCCGCCGAGGACCGCCCGCGGCACGAAACACGCCCCCGCCGCGCCGAGTGTACACTTCAGCAAGCCGCGCCTCGACATGCGGTGCCGACCTGCCGTGCGATGGTTCCGGCTTCTCATTGCGATTTCTCCTTGGATTCGCTGCGAGTCATATGTCGAACCGCGCGCCGACGAACGTGTGATCGGAGGGGCGATCGAGTCTCCGCGGCCCGACGTCCACGAAGCACTCGCTGGACGCGGCGGCCATGGGCTCGGTCGCAAAGACGTGGTCCAGCCGCCAGCCCAGGTTGCGGCTGACGCCGCCGCGGAGGCGGTAGTCCCAGAACGTGTAGACGCCCTCGCCGGGCAGGTGCTTTCGGAAGACGTCCACGAAGCCCCACGACACGACGGACTCCAGCGCGTCGCCGGCCTCCCGGCAGTAGCACACGTGCGGCCGGACGCCTTCCGGGTCGTATACGTCGATCGCCTCGGGCGCGACGTTCAGGTCGCCCACCCAGACGAGCCGGGACTGCTTCGCGTCGAAGCGCCCCGCCACGTACTTCCGCAGGCGGGCGAACCAGTCGAGCTTGAACTGGAACCGGTCGGTCCCCAGCTCGTGGCCCTGCGGCACGTAGGTGTTCAGCACGTGCACGTCGCCCAGGCGGACGCAGGCCAGCCGCGTCTCGCTCTCGCCGCCGTCGTCGCCGAGGCCGAACGAGGCCTCATCCGGCAGCTCGTACGTGACCATCGCGACGCCGTTGTAGGTCTTCTGGCCCCGATACACCACGTACCACCCCGCCTCGGTGAACGCGTCGGCCGGGAACTCATCGTCCGTGCACTTGGTCTCCTGGAGGGCCAGCACGTCCGGCGTGTACCGCTGGAGCCACGCCAGGATGATCGGCAGCCGCACGCGAACGGAGTTGCAGTTGAACGTCGCAATGAGCATGTGCGGTCCTTCCTTTCCCGGCTCGCCGGGAACACGCCGCCGCCTACTATACCCAAAGCGCCCGCGATTCGTCCACGCCGCCCTGGCGACGCCCATGTCCGACCGCGCGTGCATCAGCCTCTACGGCACGCCTTGCCGCCGCAGCCTACCCCCCCCCGCCGCGGTCTGCGAAGGCTGCAAGGCGCGCTATGGCCCTATGGAGTGCGGCGGCGGGCCTGCCGCAAGGCAGGCCCTGACGCCGCTTTGGCTCCCGGCCTGCCACGTGCGACGCACAGGTTGGTTCGCGCCGTGGATCAGCCAAAGCGGTGTCGTTGCCACCGCATCTCTGAAACGGCCGCCGTCAAGACCTCGCGGCTCCTTTTTCGGCTCTCC
>CAYRVX010000223.1:0-3928 GCA_964427875.1 uncultured Planctomycetaceae bacterium | reverse complement strand
CCGGTTCCGAGAGGGCCTCGGAGCGGCAACGTGCTGAGGCTACTCGACAATGCTGACGGCTGGTAGCTGAGGGCTGATAGCTGATAGCTGATAGCTCAGTCCGGACCATTCACCGCAGAGACGCAGAGATACTTGTTTCCAGAGAGCTTAAACCCGTATCCGTCGCTTGGCCGATTGGACACGGTGCGAACCGGAATCTGGCCCCTGTGCGGCGGCTTCGCCACAGCTTATGTTCTTCGTGACCCTTATGGTCTCCGTGTGCTCTGCGTCTCTGCGGTCAACACATTACTCGGGTTAGGAGTCCCGCGATGGCCATCAAGTTTCGCAAGGTGCTGATCGCCGACGAGCGGTACGAGTCGGCCGGGGTGTTCGACGTCAACGGCGACGGGCGGCCGGACATCGTCTCCGGGGCGTACTGGTACGAGGGGCCGGACTTCCGCAAGGCACACAGGATCGGCGACGTGCCGGCACACGGGGAGTATTACGACGACTTCGCCACGATCCCCATGGACGTCAACGGCGACGGGCGGCTGGACTTCATCACCGGCGGGTGGTTCGGCGGCGAGCTGCGCTGGCGGGAGAACCCCGGCGACGGCGAGGCCGAATGGCCGGAGCACGTGATCGCCGAGACGGGCAGCATCGAGACCACCCGCGCGTGGGACGTGGACGGCGACGGCGTGCTGGAGGTCGTCCCGAACACGCCGGGCGGGCCGCTGGTGGTCTACAAGCTCGTCGTCGGCGCCGACGGCCGGCCGGCCGGGCGGTTCGACGCGCACGAGATCTGGCCCGCCAAGCAGGGCCACGGCCTGGGCTTCGGCGACATCATGGGCCTCGGCCGGGGCGACTTCGTCCTGGCCAACGGCTGGCTCGAGGCGCCGCAGGACACCTTCGGCGGCGAGTGGAAGTTCCACGAGGACTTCGACCTCGG
The DNA here is from genome assembly GCA_964427875.1 of uncultured Planctomycetaceae bacterium. GTDB lineage: Bacteria > Planctomycetota > Phycisphaerae > SM23-33 > SM23-33 > CAYRVX01. The sequence goes on along the minus strand of CAYRVX010000223.1, from coordinate 3,000 downwards.
CTCGGCGTCGGTCCCGATCCTCGTCGTGGACGTGGACGGCGACGGGCTCAGCGACCTGATCGTCGGCCAGAGCCACGCCTACGGCCTGCACTGGTGGCGGCAGGAGGTCTCCGCCGGCCGGCGGACGTGGACGCGGCACGCGATCGACCCGCACAACAGCCAGTACCACGACCTGATCTGGGCGGACATCGACGGCGACGGCGCGTGCGAGCTGGTGACGGGCAAGCGTTACCGCGCCCACTGCGGCAAGGACCCCGGCGCGGGGGACGACGTGGGGATCTACTACTTCAAGTGGGACGGCGAGTCGTTCAGCAAGCAGGTGATCGACTACGGCCCGCCGCGCGTCGCCACGGGCGTGGGCATCCACTTCGCCGTCGCCGACCTGACCGGCGACGGCCGCCTCGACGTCGTCGCCCCCGGCAAGGACGGCCTGTACGTCTTCTTCAACGAGGGGATGAGCTGAGACAAATGAACAACGATCCGCACAAGAGCTAAATGGAACCGGGGGGCGTGGGGTATCTGTTTAGCGGGCCAGCTTGCTGGCCCCTCCTCGGTCCGCAGGACCGAGGCCCTTGCGTCGTCCGGCGGATAACACGGCCAGCAAGCTGGCCCGCTAAACCATTGAACGATGCGCTCAGTTTAGCTCGCATGCGGATCGTTGAGAAGAAAGGACATCTGCTATCGAGGGCGGGGATCTTCGCGGATCATCTTCACCTGGCCGTGGGCTGCGGGATCCGGGAGTCGCCGCAGGAAGTGGCGTTGAGCTATATGAACAACCTCGCATATGCACGGGGAATGCGGCCGGTGTTTCAGTTCGGGTGCTACGTGGGGACGTTCGGCGAATACGACTTCGGGGCGCTGAAGGTGTGAGCGGCCGCACGCGAGGCGCTTGCGGGGCTGCGGTGTCAGTCGTCGCTCCGCCGGGGCGGGCCCGACGGAGGCGTGTGGGGGAGAGCTTTTACCTTACCATCAGGTCTGCCCCGGTTGGTATCATGGGACCATGAGAACCAGAGCGGCTGTGACGTTGGCATTCCTGCTGGGCTTCCCATGGGCGCCCGCGGCGCCGGCCGACGACGGCGCCGAGGTCGCGCGCCTGAAGGCCGAGAACCAGCGCCTGCGGGCCGAGCTTGACCGCGCGCGGAATGAGATCGCCGAGCTTCAGCAGCGGCTGGCCGATACGCGGGCGGCCATGCAGCAGGTCAAGGCGCAGATGGAGCATGCCCTGGCCGCAGCGGCCCGGCCGAGGCCGCGGCCGAGCCGGACGCTCAGCATCCGCGTCGAGGCCGGCGGGTGGGGCGACGCCGGCACGCGGGACATCCAGAAGGTCCTGCTCTCGGCGGCGGGGGAGCTGTGGAAGCATTTCCTCGACCGGCGGCTGGCGCCGATGGTCGTGAAGCACGGCAGCCGGGGGCCGATCGCGCTCTATCAGCGCGGCTCCGGCGGCGAGTACACCGTCAAGCTGGACGTGGAGGGGGCGTACTGGTGCCAGTTCGCCTACCAGTTCGCCCACGAGTTCTGCCACATCCTGACGAACTACTCCGACAAGGCGCCGCGCGAGAACAAGTGGTTCGACGAGTCGCTCTGCGAGGCGGCCTCGATGTACGCCGTCAAGCAGATGTCCGAGACGTGGAAGACGTCCCCGCCGTACCCGAACTGGAAGGGCTACTCCGCGGCCTTGGCGAAGTATGCCCGGAACATCCGCCAGAAGGCCAGCGACGAGGTCCCTCCGGGCGGCACGCTGGCGGACTGGTACAGCCGGAACGAAGCGAAGCTGCGAAAGGACCCCTACCAGCGGGACAAGAACCGCCTCGTCGCCAAGCACCTCCTGCGGCTGTTGGAGAAGAGCCCGGGGCACTGGGAGGCCGTCGGCTACCTGAACCTGGGCGATCCCGCGGCCTCGAAGACCTTCACCGGCTACCTGTCCGCCTGGCACGCCCACTCGCCCGAGAGGCACAAGCCGTTCGTAAGGAGCGTCGCGGAGCTGTTGGGGATCGAACTCCCCAAGGCCCGTTGACCGAAGCAAACCCAGGGCGTTGCTCTGGGCGTTGCCCTGGGCTTTCGGCTTGCAGCCCTTCAGGCTGCGAACGCTTATCTTAGGGCCGTTGGGGACGGGCCCTATTGATCTAGAGGACTATGGTGTTTAGGCCGAGCCGAGGAGAGTGGTTTGCTGTTGTTGCAGTCGCTATGCTGGCGTTCGGGCTGATTGTGGCGTGGGTGTGTTTTGGCCCGAGGATAAGCATCACAGAGCGACAGGAACTTGTGGGGCCTGATGACCCAGCTATCGCACTTCTGGCGCGAGATGCGCCTTTAGCAGAGATAAAGACAGCCGTGCAGGAATCAGGGAAACACGTGGACCAGATCTCTTGGCGCGGCGAATCACTACTGTATCACGCCGTTCTGGAAAAACGAATTGACGTGGCTCGATGGGTGATCGAGGAGGGCGCGAATCGAAACGGTCTGCACCGCGCGAGGGTGCCCTTGGCAAGAGCGATAAGACAACAGGATGTTGCGATGGTCAGGCTCCTGGTGAGATCTGGTGCAGACCCGGATTTCGATATGGGATACGATATCACTCCGCGCGAAATCGCCAAATCGGTTGGAAACGCGGAGATCCTCTCCGCGTTGCCTGCGAGGGCGACTCATTCACCAGGACGGGCAACTCCCAATGGCGCGACCCGACCCACGACGCGGCCGCGGAATGGAGGAGATGCGCCAGCAACTGACGGGAGACCAGGCGACGCGGGCCAGATGCCGAAAAAGGACCGGGATGAGGGCGAGCAATAGATCGGCATGCCTACAACCTTGAAGTTGTGCAATAACGATACGAGACCCGAAGGGTCGGGAGGATTTGGCCGGCGGCGCGAGCCCCCGGAACACAGGGCTTTATGGACAGGAGCCCTGAAGGGGCGACAGGAAGTATCGCCCTGCAAGGCGCCCTTCCGCCCCTTCAGGGCTCCTAATCTGGGGGCCGGCCCTCGTCGCCGAGCTGTTCGGGATCGA
>CAYRVX010000222.1:0-4159 GCA_964427875.1 uncultured Planctomycetaceae bacterium | reverse complement strand
CCCGCGGCGATCCGGCGGGCCCAGGCGTCGTGATACCCGGCGTCCACGACCGGGTATCGCAGCAGAGGCTGCCCGCAGATTGCCGAGTAGCACAGCCCCCGGTAGGCCATCGCCACGAGAAAGATCCCCGCCAGCCAGCGCCCCCCGATCACCCCGCCGGGCGCCGGTGGCGGACCTGTCGGGGGCGCTTTCCTTCTGCGGCCGGCCACTGGCGTTCTCCGAGACCGATCTCCCGCGAACTGACGCGGTGATTGTACGCACCCGGCCGGCCGGCCGCAATGTTGACGCCGAGACCGGCATCGTGTACGACAGGGCCGTTTCCGCGAAAGAAAGGTTGCCGCGATGCCCCCCAAAGTGGCGGTGGTCCGAGCCGCGCCGCAGACCGTTCTGGACGACGTCCGCCGCGCGATGGACCTGGCGGGCCTGCGGCAGTCGCTCGATCCCGCCGCAACCACCATCCTCAAGAACAACCTCTCCTGGCACCTCATGTTCCCCGCCGCCAACACCACGCCGTGGCAGTTGGAGGGGGCGATCCTCGCGCTCAAGCAGGCAGGATTCTCCGATCTCGTCTGCGTCGAGAACGAGACCGTCGTCACGAGCGCCGCCAGGGGCGAGCGGCTCAACAAGCAGGCCGCCGTCTGCCGGCACCACGACGTCCCGATCCGCTACAACTTCAGGAAGGCGGACATGACCTGGGAGGTCTACCGCCCCAAGGCCGACATGCTCGTGCTCGACCAGATCTTCCCCGAGGGCATCCGGATTCCCGACTTCTTCCACGGCCGGAACATCGTGCACCTGCCGACCGTCAAGTGTCACATCTACGCCAACGTCACCGGCGCGGTGAAGAACGCCCTGGGGGGGCTCCTCGACAACCGCCGCCACTACTGCCACTCGAGGCTCCACGAGGCCCTGGTCGACCTGCTGGCCATCCAGAAGGAGATCCATCCCGGCATCTTCGCCCTGCTGGACGCCACGACGGCGGGCAACGGACCCGGGCCGCGAACCATGACGCCCGTGCGGAAGGACATCCTGCTCGCCTCGGCCGACTGCGTTGCGGCAGACGCCGTGGCCGCCAGGATGATGGGCTTCGAGCCGATGGACCATCGGTTCATTCGCCTGGCCCACGAGCGCGGGCTGGGCGTCGGGCGGTTCGACGAGATCGAGATCGTCGGCGACGTGGACGTCGCGGCCGAGAACTGGCACTTCCACACGGGCAGCAACACGGCCTCGCGGGTGGGCAAGCTCTTCTGGTTCGGCCCGCTGCGCTGGCTCCAGCGGCTCATGTTCCACACGCCGATCGTCTACGCCTTCATCTTCGGCTCGGCGATCTACCACGACCGCATCTGGTACCCCTTCCGCGGCAGAAAGGTCGCGGACGAGTGGCTGCGCACCAGCCCCTGGGGCCGCCTCTTCGCCGACTACGAAGAAAAGGGCACCCCCAGAAAAAGTAGCCTGTCCCCTTAAAAAAGGGGACAGGCTACTTTTTCCGGCGCCGACGGCTGATCTCTTGCGAGGCAGCGTGTGCTCATGTCCCGAACCGGGCGCGCACCGACGCGCGGAACCTGCTGCCAGAAAAAAAGGGGACAGGCTGCTTTTCCGGCGCCGACGGCTGATCTCTTGCGAGGCAGCGTGTGCTCATGTCCCGAACCGGGCGCGCATCGACGCGCGGAACCTGCTGCCAGGCTCTCAGGCCCGGGAGCGACCAAGCCCAAGTGTTCCGCAGCGACGAGGACTGCTCACTCTCCCTTCGAGGCACTGGTCCCAGACCAACGCAGTGCGTGCCCACTACCCCCGGACCGGCGCCAAAAAGTAGCCTGTCCCCTTTTTTAAGGGGACAGGCTACTTTTTAGCGCTTGACAGGCGAGTTGTCGGGATGTAGCGTTAGGGCATGCCCCGAACTGGACGAGCATCGACGGGCGGAATCTGCTGCCACGTCCTCAACCGCGGCAACGGTCAGGCCCAGGTGTTCCACAAGCACGAGGACTACTCCGCCTTCGTGGAGCTGATCGGCCTGGCGTGCCGGCGGACGCCCATGCGCGTCATGGCGTGGTGCCTCATGCCCAATCACTTCCACCTGGTCGTCCGCCCGCACCGGGATGGGGAACTGGCCCAGTGGATGCAATGGCTGATGACTTCGCACGTTCGTCGGCATCACCGCCGTTACGGCACGAGCGGCCACGTCTGGCAGGGACGGTTCAAGTCGTTCCCGCTTCAGCAGCGGCGGCCGACGGCGGCCGAGCGCGCCCGCGGCGTCGTCGAGGCGGCCGATCCGTTCTGGACGGTGGTTCGGTACGTGGAGCGCAACGCACTACGCGGCTCCCTGGTCGCCCGTGCGCAAGACTGGCCATGGTCGTCGCTGCGTTGGTGGACACATCGCCAAGAGGCCGGCGAGTGGATGAAGCCACAGTGGCTCTGGCGCCCGGCGGATTGGCTGGCAACAGTAAACCAACCGCAGATGGAAGCCGAGCTGACGGCCGTGCGCCAGAGCATCGCCCGGGGCCGGCCGTTCGGCAGCCAAAGATGGGTGCGGCAAGTCGCCGCCAGACTCGCACTACAACACACCCTCCGTCCACGCGGGCGGCCACGAGAGAGAGCGAAAAAGTAGCCTGTCCCCTTTTTTTCTCGACGGTGGTTCGGTACGTGGAGCGCAACGCACTACGCGGCTCCCTGGTCGCCCGTGCGCAAGACTGGCCATGGTCGTCGCTGCGTTGGTGGACACATCGCCAAGAGGCCGGCGAGTGGATGAAGCCACAGTGGCTCTGGCGCCCGGCGGATTGGCTGGCAACAGTAAACCAACCGCAGATGGAAGCCGAGCTGACGGCCGTGCGCCAGAGCATCGCCCGGGGCCGGCCGTTCGGCAGCCAAAGATGGGTGCGGCAAGTCGCCGCCAGACTCGCACTACAACACACCCTCCGTCCACGCGGGCGGCCACGAGAGAGAGCGAAAAAGTAGCCTGTCCCCTTTTTTCTACACGAGAGAGCGCGAAAAAGTAGCCTGTCCCCTTTTTTCTAGTCGTGCTCGATCAGGATTGCTTTCGTGCTGTCGCGGGCGTAGAAGAAGCGCCCTCCCGGGCCGGGGGCCAGGCCTTCCACGGTCCTGTAACCGGGGAAGGTCCGGACGAGCCTGGCTCGACAGGCATTGCCGCTGCCGCTCCCGGGGAGCCTGAACGCCCGGTGGGCCGACTTTGCCCTGTGGCCGTCCGCGTGCGCCGCCAGGACGAGACTCGTCCTCGTCGCCGTCGCGGAGTCGAGGTTCCCCGTGATGACGTGTATGTCGTCGGCGACTCGCCGGACGGCGCGGATGCCCGTCGGCCCGGTCAATCCGCCGACGTTCTCCAGGAACCGCACGCGCGAGATGATCGGCCCGGCCCGCCGAGAGGCGAACAGGCCCTCGGCGTTCTCCAGCTCAACGAGGATCGGCTGGCCCTTCGCGGTGACGGGGTAGCGCAGGCCCAGCAGCAGCGCCCCGGACCGCAGGAACGCCGCCCCCTCGATGTTGATCGGGAGGTCTCTCGCGTCGAGGTCGCCGGCCCACTTCAGCCCCGCCCGCAGCCCGTAGTTCTTCGTGTCCAGGATGAAGGCTTCCCGCACCGGGTCCGTGCCCTTCCGCTCGTCTCCTGCGGGCGCGATCAGCGGGACCCGGCTCGCCCTCAGGGCGTCGTTGATCGCACGGTGCAGGCGGAAGGGATTCGCCCATATCTCGAGCTTCCGGATGGGCCTCCTCGAGGCGAGATCGACCTCGGACGGCCGGAAGCGGGCGATGAAGTGCCGCTCGGCGCGCAGCAGTCCACGCGGCGGCTTGGCCTTCTTCTTCGTCTCCTTCGGCTCATCCCTCCTCGGCCCCTTTGTGCCGAAGTGCGAACCGATAACGTACACGTACTCGCCCTTGCGGCAGAGTGCCTCCGAGTCGTCCGTCTTGCACTTGGGGGCCGACGTCGCGGCCGGCACGGCCCGGATGACCCACTTGCCCGACCTGGCCCTGCCGACGAGGGCGATGCGGCCGTCGTCGACGCCATCCTCGTCCAGGACGGTCCAGAACGCGACGTCCCAGCCGCCGGCGGCGAGAATCCTCGCGCTCGTGACTGCCAGAAGGTCCGAGGCCTCGTTCTCGTGCAGCGTCAGACCCTCGATCTGCTTCAGGTCGCCCGCCCGGCCGGCCG
>CAYRVX010000221.1:0-4405 GCA_964427875.1 uncultured Planctomycetaceae bacterium | reverse complement strand
CTAGCTCGCACGGAGCAGGGAACAAGCCAAAAATGAACCTGACCCCTTTTCCCTCAATCGCCAGGTCCCCATCGGTCGCGTACACCGTCAGCGCCGGCTACTGGTTCAGTGCGTACGTGATCGCCTCGCCCATCGGGCTCTTCGGCAGCACCGGCCCGCCGGAGACGGCCTGCAGGCCCTCCAGGTACGCCTTGAACTCCGCCAGCCGGGGAAGCGAGTGCTCCCGACGCAACGCCAACCGGATGGACGACAACGACCGGTTGGGCCCAACCGTCTCGCCGTCCCCGGCGTCTCGCTGCTTGCGGAACTGCTCATGGGCCTCACGCTCCACGTCGTACAGCAGACGAACATACGCCAACGCCTGCGAGCTGTGCCGATGGTCGCTGCGCCGCGCCTCATAGAACCGACGACGCGCATGGGCCCAACACGCCACCTCCACCACATCCCCCCCGGCCTCGCCGGCGTAGATCCCGTCGTAGCCCCCGAATGCGTCGGCCTGCAGGTACCGCCGCTCGTCGCGACCCCAGTTCTCCAGGAACGCCATCGGCCCGTCCCGCTTGCGGCTCGGTGTGTAGTCGAACACCACTTGCGGATGCGACGGATTGCCCAGATACACCCAGAACCGCCCCGTCTTCGTCTTGCCCCGGCCTTTCGCCTGCACCTTCACCGGCGTGTCGTCCGTGTGCATTACCCGCGACGCCAGAACGTCCATCCTCATCCAGTCGTATAGCGGCTCCAGCGCCTCGGCCGACTGCCGCGCCCAGTCGCACATCGTCGAGCGGCGAATCTCGATTCCGTGCCGCTTGAGGATCCGCTCCAGCCGGTGCAGCGGAAGATGGTCGCCGTACTTGCTGACAATCACATATGCCAGCAGCCCCGGCGCCGCCAGGCCCTTCTCGATTGGGGATCGCGGCTTGTCCGCCGTCGCGATCTGCGGGCCGCCCTCGGCCGCGCTCTGCTCGCACCGCCTGCAGCCGTACTTCATCCGGACGTGCTCGATGACCTTCACCTTCGCCGGAATGTACTCCAACTGCTCGGAGACCTCCTCGCCGATCACATCCCGCATCGCGCCGCAGCAGGGACACGGCTTCTCGTCTTCCGGAAGGTCGTGAATGACCCGCTCGCGCCGAAGGTCCGCCGGCAGCCGTCGCCGACCGTGGCCCTTGCGCCGCGGCGCGGGCGCTGCCGGTTCGGGCGCCGGATCAGGCTCCGGGTCGGCCGGGAGCTCCTTCGCCTCCAGTTCCGCCAGCATCTCCGAGAACAGCGCCATCTACCTCGGGTCGATCCGCTCCGACGAGCGCCCGTACAACCGGCGCAGCACCTGCTGGAGCTTATGCTCCATATGCGTCAGCTTGCGGTTGGCGTTCTGGAGGGCGTCGAGCAACTGCCCGATCATCGCGTGGCAGGCGTCGAGATCGGCGGGAAGTGTAGTCCGGTCCGTCGCGAATTGTACGCCGTCCGTGGCCATGTGTAGTTAAACACATGAGGACCGGACAAATCCCCCGGATATCGAGATTCCGGCCAACAATCACGCCTTTTTCGGCCCGATTCGCATTCGTCGGGTTCGTTGGACGCTCCGCAGATCGATGCCCTCCAGCAGCATCGCAAATTCGCTGGGCTTCAGCAGGGCGCCGGCGGCCCCCGGCTCCGTCCGCGGCAGGCGGAACGTGCCCGCCTCCAGACGCTTGTACCACAACCAGAAACCGTCGGTGTCCCAGTAGAGGATCTTCAGCCGATCCCGCCGCCGCGAGATGAACAGGAACAGATGCCCCGATAGCGGGTCCTTGCGCAGCACGTCCCGCACCAACGCCGACAGCGTGTCGAAGCCCTTGCGCATGTCCGTCGGGCCGACGTGGAAGTAGATCTTCGCCGACACGCCGCGGTCGATCTGGCCCAGGCTGGGAAGCTTCAGCATCGGTCGGCCTCCGTAACGGCCGCCGCGGAATCGGCCATCTGGGATGCGGGGACCTCCATCGAGGTCGGCGTCGCGGTCAGCACCGCCACCACGTCGGCCAGCGATTGCCGGTCCACCGGCGGCGTGAGCAACACCCGTCGCCCGCCGGCCAACTCGATCTCGATTCGTCCCCCGACAGGCGCGGAATCCTCCGGCAGCAGACGTACGGGAAGCAACTCCGCCGGAAGCGCAGCTTCGCCCTCGCCGTCTTCAACCAGGCCCCCGCGCCGCCGAAGCTCACGCCGCCACAAGTAGAACCCACTCTCGGCCAGCTTCCGCCTGCGGCAAAACTCGCGGACCGTCAGCCCGCTTCGACCGTGCGAGCCGATCACCGCCCGCCACTTCGCCTCCCGACCCGAATCCCGACCTCTGCCTCTGGCCATGCTCGCTCTCCTTGCACGACCAGATCTTCGCCGCTCCCCCACCCACAAACCAGATGGGGTTCGCCGTACGCTTGCGGACTACAAGTACCCGAAGGCCGCCGCGAAGTACTTGGCCAAGTGGTGCCGTTGGGCGGCCGTCTCGGGGGTCGAGGCGCTGCGGAAGTTCGGCCGGTCGCTTCTGCGGTCGAAGGAGGAAGTACTGAACTACTGCAAGCACCGGATCACAACAGGGCGACTGGAGGGCTTCAACAACCTCGTCAGCCGTATCGTACACCGCGCCTGCGGGATGCAGGACCTCGACTATCTGTTCCTGAAGTTCAGGCAAGAATCACTCGACTTCGTTCCGCAAAGTTGACGGAGAGCAAAACAACTTTGGTTCTTCGCCTGGAAGTGTACCGGCTTGAGGGGGCGAAGAGCGGTGTTGCCAGAGGCAGTGGTGCAGGTCCAGGCCGTGGGTCTGGCTCCCGGGGCATTCGAGCGGGCGCCATCTTGCTCCCTCTTGTTGCGAAGGGAGGGAGATGGCTTGGCCGGGGAGAATGCATAGCGCCCGGGCGGGCAGCCGTCACGCCAGGCTCGGCAAGGGCCCAGCTCGGCGCGGCCAAGGGCGATGGAGCCGATTTCCACGAGTCGGCCCGGCGTGGGGATCGCCTGGCATGTCGGCTGCGGCGCCCTCGTACCGTAGCGACCCGAGCGCGTGGGGCGCCGCCGAGAGGAGCGGCGGGTCGACCGGCGCGGCCTCACGCCTTCGGCAACGGGAGCTTGCCGCAATTGTGGTAGATGGCCTCGATATACCGATCGTCGTTGCGGAAGCCGTAGCTGCGATGGCTGACCAGCTTGACCTTGTTGTTCATGCCTTCCAGGGCTCCGTTGCTGATCCGCAACTTCGTCCAGGCGAGGATGCCGTCGAGATGCTGGCGGATCATCCGAGCGAAGTCCTTGAAGGGTTGCAGCCGCGAATGACTGGCCCACCAGAGCCATTGCTTGAGGTGTTTCTCGGCCCACCGCTGGTGGAGGTAGTCCCAGAATCGCTGGAAGTCCTCCTTGAGGTAGTAGGCGCGGCACAGCGGGCTGTTGCTGCGGACCATTTCGCGCAGAGACTGCTTCTGCTTGGGCGTCAGGTTCCAGGGGTTCTTCAGGAGGACGAAGCGGGTGCCCTTGACCAGGGCTTTCTCGGGTCCCGAGAGCTTCCGCACCAGGGCGCGGCGCACTTCGTCGACGGCGGCGTTGAGGTGTCGCACCACGTGGAAGCGGTCGAAGCAGATCGTGGCCTGCTTGGCTCGCTGGCGCACCACGTCGTAGTACGGCGCCCACATGTCCATGCACACCGCCCGCAGGTTCCTGCTGCGACGGGTGCCCAGTTCGTCGAAGAAGCTGCCGACGGTCTCCTTCGTGCGGTCCTTGCCCACCCAGACGAGCTGGCCGCGCTGGAGGTCGTACACCAGCGTCAGGTACCTGTGGCCCTTCTTGCGGCTGACCTCGTCGATGCCGATGATCCGAAGCGGCTTCTTGCGGCGTTTGGCCAGCCCCCAGGCCACGACGCGACGGATGACGGCCGCGACGGTCTTCCAGCCGATCCCGAAGTGCCGCGCCACCGTGGAGACGTCCGCCCGGCGCGACAGGTCCGCCACGGCGCGCGCCAACGTCTTGGTCACCCGCGACCATCGCTGCGCCCAGGGGACCTGTTCGACGCGCACGCCGCATGTCCGGCAGACCACGCGGCGCGGCGTGTAGGTCAGGACCAGCGACAACGTGCGGATCTTCAGGTCTCGCCACCGCCTCGGACGCATGCGTCCCTTGGTGCGGCGCACGGCCTGCCCGCAGCAGCCGCAGCGCGGCAGCCGTCCCGGAATCGCCTCGATCTCCGCGACCAGTTCCGTGGGTTCCTCGCGGATCGCCCGCACGCGATGGGCTTTCAATCCCAGCCATCTTCGGATACAAGTCTCCAGACGCATCGGCCTTGCTCCTTCCTTCGTGTCTTCTGGCGAAAACACCAAAGGAATCGCAAGACACCGATGCGTCAACTACCTACTGCAGGGCCAAAGAGCGGTACACTCTTTGGCGAAGACCC
>CAYRVX010000220.1:0-4835 GCA_964427875.1 uncultured Planctomycetaceae bacterium | reverse complement strand
CGACGCAAGAGGGCTTAGTCGAGACATTGGGGAAATTAGGGACAGTCACCTATTATGGTCGCCGGAAATGGGTGATTGTCCTTAGTTTCCAGCTAGCCGGCTCGCTTCATGTCGCCAGCGCGGCCAGAGCTTCATCCAGCCAGCGGCGATACCACCGCAGGAATGACACTCGTGGAAGGCTCTGTGTATGTAGCGGCCATAGCCCCTTCTCATCAGCACGCTCATCCCGCCAGACGTTTCCGGCTTCCGGGCCAGTGACAACAAGCCATTCACGCAGAGCACAGCCAAGGTGGCAGATGGGGATCGCTCCGTTCACCAGTCCAGGGTTCCAGTACTTCTCGCTCTCCCAGGCATCGAGGCGCCTTTGGTACTCGTCCATGTAATCCTGGTCCGACCCTCTCGCCTCGTCGAATTGCGGTCTGCCCTGGATGTCGTTCCACGCCTCCGTCAGCGGGAAGGGCTCGGCAAGGGTCCCCACGAAGCCATCGCATTCCTCCCAACGTTTGAAGCTGTTCCCATCATCCATTTCGCCCAGCCTGAAGACCCCATAGTACGGCCCCACGTCGCCGTTGCCCACGCACGTAAGGAATGCTCGGTACTCAGCGGGCAACTGGATACCGTGTTCTGCCTCGAACCTGGCTACGTCCTCTTCGCTCGATCGTGGTTCCAGGTGGAAGCGGTGACCGTTGGCGCCGAACAGTTTCTTGATGGGTCGGGCGGCGCACAGTGACTTCAGGCCATCCCGTGTGGCACATATCTCAGCGTGCAGAGCTGGCGGAAGCAAGCCCGCTGGGTCACCCGGTCCACTTCTGGTTGGGAAAGGCCACATCTTTGCTCTCCTGGGTGGTCATCACCTCGGCGCTGGTCTATCGGTGTAACGATCTGGCAGATGCAATCAGTATCCCCCTGCTCGAACGGAGAAGCAAGGTAGCCTGAGTTCCAGACAACCCAACCGGGCGGCGCGGCGGGGGTGATGAAGAGCACGAGGCGGGCGAGTCTCCCGACGGCGAGTTGTCCATCGAGAAGTACCTCATCGACACGGACCTGGACGGCGAGGTGGACTTCTTCGACTACGACGCTCTGGTACGCGACCTGGGGATATCGCTGCTCGGCGACTGATCCGCCGGTTCCCTGGTCGGCCGGAGGGGCGTCTGTGAGCGTTGCTCAGTCGTTTCGGCGGACGGCGGTGGCGGTGGGGTAGGAGACCATCTCGGCGAGGGCGACGTCGGCGTCGGTGAAGGGCTGCTCGCCCTTTCGGTAGAGGACGGCCAGGCCGATCAGCTCGTTGGCGGCCGGGGAGAGCGGGACGGCCAGGACGGTCACGCCCGGCAGGCGGCTGCGGATCGACTCGTCGAACATGTCGGCCTCTTCCCCGGCGTCGAAGAGCATGCTCCGCGGGGTCTCGAGCACGAGCCGGACGACCGGCCAGCGGATCTTCTCGCAGAAGGCCAGCGGGTCGGGTCGGGGGACGCCGAAGCGGCCGATGATGTTCAGTCGGGCCTCTTCGTCACAGGCCATCGCGACGCCGAAGACCGGCCCGGAGCGGATCGAGAACAGGCGAAACAGCGAGGCGAAGACGTCGTCGTCGTTCCTGGCGGCGATCATGGCGTTCTGGTAGCCGATGATCGACTGGTGCAGAGACATCTGCCCGCTGAGCGTGCGGTAGGCGCTGGTCAGGTCGGCGCAGGTCGTCTCCAACTGCCCCCGGACGCTGCGGCTGTCCCGCTTGATCCCCCTTGCGATGCGGCGGAGGCGCCGGGTCCGCCGGCGAAGGCGCTCGCAGCGGTCGCCGTGCGTGAGCCCTTCGCGGACGGTGTTCCGGAGCCGCTCGATGTCCAGCGGCTTGGCCATCAGCTCGATGGGCCTCCTGCGGGACGCCTCCGTCAGCGACCTGGCGTCGCCGTGGCCGGTGATGACCAAGGCGGGCAGGTCGCGGGAGACCTCGCGGAGGCGGTCGATGACCTCCAGGCCGCTGCAATCGCCCAGGCGGAGGTCCATGATGAGCATGTCCGGCGGGCGGCGGACGCCGAGGTCGATGGCTTCGCGGCCGCTGGCGGCGGTGGAGACCTTCACGTCCGCCGACCGCCCGGAGTTGCAGCATCGCCAGCATCATGAACGAGCAGCAGTAAGCAATCGCGCAGGAATAACTCAAGCAGTCGATCCCGGGAATGCCGAATGACGAACCTGCCTGCCGGCAGGCAGGTTCGTCATTGCAGGTGCGTTCAGGTTATTCCTGCGCGATTGCTTATTGTGTCTGCCGTCATCCCGCAAAGCGCACGGCAGTGCCATTCGGGACTGTCCCTATTTTCCTGTTTTCCGAGGGCGTTGAGGTAGTCCTCGTTGTTGCGGAGCAGCTCGAGGTCTTCCAGGCAATGCCCGCCGGCCAGGATGTTGTAGCCAATGTTCAGGACGTGATCGGATTCCTGGTACGGCCGGTGGATCTTCAGCAGGTGCAGGTTGCGGTCGATGGCCTCGACCAAGCCGCTTCGCTGGGCGAGCATGTGGATTGCCCCGATGCCGCCGCAAGCGATGGCGCCGCCGCGATTGCCGAGTTCGTAGTGGATGTTGCCGGCGGAGAAGACGGGCTGGCCGCGATCTTCTCGCGGCATATTCTCCAGCCGTTTCCTGATTCTGCGCTTGCGTTTGCCCAACCGTTTTGGTGTAGTCTTGTTCACTCGAAATCCTTTTCGCTGGTTGATGAGAATCCACTTTTCACAAGTCCATTAACCGGAAAACCAAAGGGATTTCGAGCATTTTTCGCGCCGAGGCGCAGAAGAAGCCTTCGGTGCAGGCTTGTTTGAGGTCTAGAGGAAAGAGACGCAATGGGCCGACGTGCGCAATGGGTCGCGGCATGTCTGGCGATGTCTGTCTCGGCCGGGGCGGCGCCGGCCGGCGGCCTCGAGTCGACCGGCAATACCGACGGCGTCCTGACGTGGAGGCTCGATACGCTCGCCCCGGGCGCATCCGCCCGCCGCGTGGTCCTGTTCGCCTACGACGCCTCGCACAAGGGGCTCCTAGGCCTGCTGGAGAAGGCCCGCGGCGAGTTCGCCGAGCTTCCCGACCCGCCCCCGGCCAAGGCGGCCAGGCGCGTCTCGCCCGTCTGGGTCCGCAACAAGCACACCAACTTCGCCCTGGAGGGCCCCGGGCACTACTTCTGGGAAGGCAAGGGCCAGAGCCTCGTCTGTCCTCGCGGCGGGCAGTTGAGCCGCTTCGGGTGGTACGTTCACTACGCCGGCGGGCGGGCCGGCACGCCCATCGCCGGCGGGCGCGGCGCGGGCGGCGAGAACCTGAAGATCGTCTCGCCCATGGCGGCCGTCGCGCCGGACGAGGCCGTCGGGACCGTCGCCACGAAGGACGGCCGGCTGCGCGTCCGCATCCGCGCGAAGATCGGCAGCGGCACGTACGCGGCCGTCGAGCTCGTGCTGACCAACACGGGCGAGGCGGCCCTGGACGGCGTCAAGCTCTCGGCCTACTCGAACCTGGAGGCCGCCCACGACCACGAGAACGACTACAGCGTCCTGGACGCCACGACGGGTGGGCTGCTGACGGTCGATCCGCCGACGGGCATTCGCGTAATCATGGCGGGCCTGAAGCCGCCGGACTCGGGATACAGCGGCAACTGGGCGTCGCAGGCCCGGCTCCAGTCGGCCGCGGGCATACCGGCGGCGAAGTGGAAACGGTTCGCCGGCCTCTCGGCGGAGCTGAAGAAGAAGCTCGCCCGGTCGGCCCCGCAGCGCCGCCGCGGGATCTACGCCGCCTACGCGCCGGCGCCCCAGACCGAGCCGACCGAGCCGCCCACGCGAACGCTCACCGCGGCCGAAGCCGCAAAGGTGCTCGAAGACGACTGGCTGTTCCAGGCCGAGGGCAAGCCCCTGGCCGCCCGGGCGCGCCAGGAGATCCTCTGGGCCCGCGCGCTGGCCCGGCGGCTGCGCAGCGACCCCCGCACGCCGGACCTCGCCGCGGAGCTGAAGGAGCTGGACGCACTGGCCGCACAGGACAAACCGAGCGGACCGCGCGGCGACGGCGGGCGCGGCCTCTACCTCGCCGTGCGACGCGTCAAGCGCCGCATCGCGCTCAAGAACCCCGCCGTGGACTTCACCAGGGTGCTGTTCATCGACAACCCCTTCCCGCAGGGCCGGGAGTGGCGCCACCAGGCCCGACACCGCGACGGCATGATGGCCGTCCCCGGCGGGCGGCTGCTCGTTCTCGACGGGCTGCACCCCGGCGGGAAGCTTCGCAAGCTCGCGCCGCTCGATGGGCCCGCCAGCTTCTGGCGACCCGACCTGTCCTTCGACGCCCGGAAGGTCCTGTTCTGCATGAAGCCGTGCGACGAGAAGGCCTTTCATCTCTACGAGATCGGCCTCGACCCCTCGACGGGGCTCGGGGCAGGCGGCACGGCCTTGCGGCAACTGACCGACGGCGACTACGACGACACCGATCCGATCTACCTGCCCAGCGGCAAGATCATCTTCACCACCACCCGCTGCAACACCTACGTCCGCTGCATGCCGTACACGTACTCGTACATCCTGGCCCGCTGCGACGCCGACGGAGGCAACGTCTACCTGATCAGCCGCAGCAACGAGCCGGACTGGTGCCCCGCCCTGCTGAACGACGGGCGGGTCATCTACTCCCGCTGGGAGTACACCGACAAGGCCCTCTGGCGGATCCAGAGCCTCTGGGCGATCCACCAGGACGGCACGAACGTCTCGACGTTCTGGGGCAACCAGAGCGTCTGGCCGGATCATCTCTCCGAGGCTCGCCCCATTCCCGGCTCGCGGCGCGTGATGTTCACCGGCCTGGCCCACCACGACTGGTTCGCCGGGTCCATCGGC
>CAYRVX010000219.1:0-4861 GCA_964427875.1 uncultured Planctomycetaceae bacterium | reverse complement strand
AACGTCGATCTCGAACGGAAGATGGAGGCCGGCGAGTTCCTCCGCGATCTCTACGACCGCCTCAGCTTCGAGGTCGTCCGCGTCCCGCCGCTGCGCCGGCGCGAGGGCGACGTCGAGCTGCTGGCCCGCCACTTCTTCAGCGAGTTCCTGCGGGAGATCCCGTCGCTTCGCGGCAAGAGGCTCAGCCGCGCCGCACTCGACGTGCTGAACGCCTACTCCTTCCCCGGCAACGTGCGGGAGCTGAAGAATATCATCGAGCGCGCCGTCTATCGCGACACGACCAACGAGATCACCCCCGAGGACATCGGCATGCTCCGCCGGGACCGCCTGGAGATCGAGGGCGCGACGTTCTACGAGAAGGTCGAGGGCTTCCGGAGGCGCCTGATCCTCGACGCGCTGGAGGCGGCCGGCGGCAACCAGGCCCAGGCCGCTCGCGACGTCGGCCTGTCGTACCACCAGTTCCGGTACTACCTCAAGAAGTACGCCTCGGCGTAAGTGGGAGCTCGGCGTTTTCCTACCGCGGCACGAGCTTCACGACGAATGCGTCGCCCTTGCCTTTCAGCTTTCCCCCGGCCGCACCCGGGGTGACGGGGAAGTCCTTGGATGACGTGCTGCCGACGAGATAGACCTCGCCCTTCGGCCCCAGGGCGATGCTGCGAATGAGGTCGGCGCCGCTGCCGCCGAGATACGTGGCGTAGAGGAGCTTGGAGCCGTCGGGGCTGAGCACGGCCAGCGCGCCGTCGCCGTCCCACTTCCCGGTTGCGCCTGCGAACTTCGGCTGCAACGCGCCGGGCGTCACGGGGAAGTCCCGTGACCTCGTCGTACCGACGACGAAGATGTTGCCCTTTGGGTCCGGCGTGGGCGTGAGGTAAAACTCCCCGTCGGAACCGCCCAGGAGCGTGGAGAACCCCAGTCGCTTGCCGTCGGGGGAGAGCTTCGTCAGAAACCCGTCCGTCTTGCCGCCGAGCCCCCGCTGCACGGCCCCCGGGGTGGTCGGGAAGTCCGTCGAGCCGGTCACGCCAGTCAACAGGACGCTCCCGTCGGCACGAAGCCAGGGACGATGCTCGGCGAACTCGTTTGCCCTTCCGCCGAGATAGGTCGCATAGAGCAGCTTCCCCGCGTCGGCGGAGAGCTTCGCGAGAAAGCAGTCCGACAAGCCGGCGAGCTTCGCCTGCGGCGCCCCGGCGGTGACGGGGAAGTCGGTCGACCGCGTGTGGCCGGCGAGGTGGACGTTGCCGGCGGCGTCCAGTCGCGCACCCATCAAGCCGTCCCAGTCGCTTCCCCCCAGGAGCGTCGCCCAGACGAGACCCGTGCCGTCGGCCTTGACCTTCACGATCATCGCGTCGCCGTTGGCCCCGCCGACCTGCCGCCGCAGGACGCCCTCCGTGCCGGGGAAGTCAGGCGAGGTGCTTCGTCCGACAACGATGACGTTGTCGTCCTTGTCCAGGGCGATTCCGCCGCGGGGCCAGTCCTCTCCCCGGCCGCCCACGTAGGTGCACCAGATAGTCTTCCTGAGGTCGCCCGCGAGCTTGACGAGCATCACGTCGGACTTGCCCCCGCCGTACTTGCGCTGGTAGGCGCCTTTCGTGGTGGGCAGGTCCCGCGATCGGCAGCCTGTGGTGATGATGACGTTGCCCCGGGAGTCCCGAGACATGCCGTAGGTGTTGCGTTCCTGCTTCGACCCGCCGAAGTACGTGCACGCGAGGACCTTGCCCCCGTCGGCGCCGAGGCGCAGGAGGAAGCAGTCGCCGCCGTAGATGCCACCGTGCCCGGTTCCAGCCGGCTCACCGCCGTACCGCACCTGCGCCGCGCCGGGCGTGACCGGCAGGTCCGGCGAGTTCGTCTGCCCGCCGACGAGCACCGAACCGTCCGGGTACGGAATCACCTCGCGGAGTTGCTCGCCTTCCGACCCGCCGACGTACGTGGCGTAGGCGATCCTGTAGTCGTACTCCCGCGCACGTCGGCCCTGCGCCCCGGAACACTGGGCGACGAGCCCAACCAGCGCGCACACGCACGCTTGCACGATCTCCACTCGGATACTGTTCGTCATGATCTTGCTCCCTGGGCCGATCTCTTTGCGTTCAGCGGCGGCGGGCGCGGCCGCCCCCGGAGCCTACCTCGCCTTCGGTCCCGGTGCGGGCGGGTCGGCGGTGATGGTCAGGACGCTCCTGGCCGGCAGTTGCACCTTCATCTGGCCGCCCGCGTCCACCTGCGTCGTTCGGACCTTCGAGATCGTCCCGTCGCCGACGTGGCTGTATTCGTACCGGCCGGTCGGCAGGTTGGCTATGGCGGCCGAACGCGGCGCGGCGTCCTTGTTCAGCAGGACGATGACGGGCTTCCCGTTGGGCGAGAGGAACGCCACGGGTTTGACGGCGGCATCGGGGCTGGTCATCTTGACGCGCACGGCCCCGGGGCGGATGTACCGGCTGTACTGGCGGACGTACCACGCGGTGGACTTGCGGCGGAACGTCTGGCTGCGGACGTTCGTGCCCACGTCCCACGCGTAGCGCTCCCAGGCGGCGGCGTCGGCCTCGGTCAGGCACAGGAAGATGTGCTCCGCCACGCGGAGGTCGGTCTGTTCCATCCACTCCGTCTGGGCGGCCGTGACCTTCAGCTTCCGGGCCCAGCCGCGGATCGTGTTGCGGTGCCGGATCGTCATCGGGTCCCGGTAGAGGTGATAGGTGATCTGGGCGAAGTGCTCCAGCGAGCCCGGCACGGCGACCATGGCCTTCATGTAGGCGTCCACCTGCCTGGGCGTGACGCACTCCGGGCCGCTCATCCGCGTGCGGAAGCCCTCGGCGTGGATCCGCCTGCCGGTCGCGGCCGTCAGCCGGGCGCAGAGCTTTGGGTCCCCCGGCCGCTTCCCGTTGCCGGGCTCGTTCAGCACGGACCAGTAGTCAGGTTCGAGCTTGAACTTCTCCTTCAGGTGCTTGAGCGTGGCGAAGGCCATCTCGGCGTATTCGGCGGGGTGAAGCAGCCACTTCGGCGTCGCGCCGCTGCCGAGGTCATAGCTGACGTACACGACGGCGCGCTCGCCGCGCGACTCCACGAGGCGCTTCATCGGCAGGAGCTGCTCTGTCACCATGGAGTCCTGCCACTTGAAGCGGAAGGCCTTGGGGTCCAGCACGTTCGGGTCGTCGTTGTCGTTGGTGAGCTCCACCTGCGGGCCGACCTCCAGGCGGAAGCGGTTGAACCCGCGTTCGACCATCTCGGCCGCGAGGCGCCGGTTGAGGTCGTCGGAGTAGTTGCTGCGGCTCGGCCCGGCGTCGTACACGGCCGCCGCCTGCCTGGGGTCCTTCGCCCGGCGGAACAGCCAGCACGGCAGCACGATGCCCCAGCCCTCGAACGTCTGGCAGGTGGCGTTGGGATCCAGCCGCAGCGTGATGGCCCGGGCCGGCGGCGCTTCCGCCGGCGCTGGAGAGACCAGCATGGCCAGGACCGCCACCACGACCAGGGGTCTGCTCATGTCGCTCCCTTCAGACGGTCAGCTTGAGCCCGAAGCCGGGTGCGTCCGGGATCACGAGCTTGCCGTCCTTGAACTTGTAGGCCGAGTAGTCGATTCCCTTCGCCCCGCCGGGAATGCCCTCGACGATGCACACGTTGCCCGCGCCGGCGGCCAGTTGGGCGGTGTAGTACGGCCGGGGCGTCCAGCACCACGTGTGTGGCGAGGCCAACACGTGCGCCTTGATCAGCTCGGGCATGATCCGGCGCCAACGGGTGTAGCCCACGATGCCCAGGTCCAGGACGAAGACGTCCACGAGCTTCTCGGCGGCCAGGGCGAAGAGGCGATCGGTGAACTCTCTGACGTAGCCGCCGAAGCGCGTGAGCGGCTTGGCCTGGCGGTGCCTGCGCTCGCCGTCGGCGATCATGGCCTTGCAGCCGGCCTTCGCCATCGCGTCCCTGAGCTTCTTCAGGCCGTCGCTGTTCTCCTCGAAGGGCTCCTCGATGAAGTACAGGTCGCAGTCGGCCACGCCCCGGACGTACTCGACGGCCTGCTCGAGCGTCCAGCCGTCGTTGGCGTCGACGAGGACCTTGCAGTCGGGGAACTTCTCGCGGACGGCGCGCGTGACCTCGATGTCTCGCTTGAGCCCCGCCGGGCCCTTCATCCACTGGCAGCACCGCCCCATCTTGAGCTTGAAGGCCCGGTAGCCCGCCCGGTAGTCCTGCCGGCACGAGGCAAGCACGCCCGCGACGCCGCGGGGCTTGTCCCACGGGATCAGGTCGTCGAAGTAGATCGCGCCGCTGTAGATGTCCACCTCCCTCGCACCGGCGGCGCCCATCAGCTCGCAGGCCGGCACGTTCAGGATGTTCCCCGCCAGGTCGTGCAGGATCTTGTCGAGTTGCATGGCGTCGTCGGCCGTGCCTTCCGCCACGTCGAACAGGTCGGAGACGCGCGCGCCGACGAACTTCCTGAGCACGTCCGGCTTCCAATGGCTCATGGCCCAGCCGCTGGCGCCCTGGTCGGTCGTGACGGTACGGACCTGGCAGCTTGCCCCACTCCAGCACTTCCGGCCGCGGGCGTTCGGGCCGGTGGTGCGCCCGTAGCGGTCGCTGACCCTCCGGACGCTCATCCTCGCGATGCGATGCTCCGAGAGCTTCCGCGTCGCCGCCGCCTTGTCCAGGGCTCTGCGGGACGCCCGCTTGGCCAGGGCCTCGGACGTCGGGCGTTTGGCGACCAGCACGTTCGCGGCCCCGACGGCGGCGGCCTTCAGGAAATCGCGTCGATTCATTGTTCGCCCTCTCCCGCCCGGTCGGCCGGGCCGATCTCACGGGAAGCGGACCGGATCGAGCGGATCCGTGCCCGCCTTTTTCGGCCTGGTTCAGAAACGATAGTTCCCACGTAACAGTGCATGCGAGTCTC
>CAYRVX010000218.1:0-5016 GCA_964427875.1 uncultured Planctomycetaceae bacterium | reverse complement strand
CCGTCTGGGACCCGGAGGTCTGCATCCAGTGCGCCAAGTGCTCCATCGCCTGCCCGCATGCAGCCATCAGGACGAAGGTCTATGACCCGGCCTTGCTGGAAAAAGCTCCAAGAACCTTCAAGAGCGCCGACGCCAAGGGCAAGGAATTCGCCGGTCTTAAATGGACCGTCCAGGTCGCGCCGGAAGACTGCACCGGCTGCGGGGCCTGCGTGCACGTCTGCCCGGCCAAGAACAAGGCCGAGCCGGAAAAGAAGGCCATCAACATGGCCTTCCAGCCGCCGCTGCGCGAGGCGGAACGCGAGAACTACAGGTTCTTCCTCGGCCTCCCCGACTACGACCGCAGCAAGCTGAACCTCCGTACGGTCAGGGACAGCCAGCTCTGCCGCCCGCTGTTCGAGTACTCCGGCGCCTGTGCCGGCTGCGGCGAGACGCCTTACGTCAAGCTGCTGAGCCAACTCTTCGGCGACCGGGCGATCATCGGCAACGCGACGGGCTGCTCGAGCATCTACGGCGGCAACCTGCCGACGACGCCCTACTGCGTGAACGCCGACGGCCGCGGGCCGACCTGGAACAACTCGCTCTTCGAGGACGCCGCCGAGTTCAGCTTCGGCTTCCGCCTGACCCTCGACAAGCAGATGGAGTTCGCCCGGGAACTGGTGGCGCTCCTGGCCGACGCGCTCGGCAAGAAGCTCGCCGAGGGGCTGCTCAAAGCCGACCAGACCACCGAGGGCGGCATCGCCGAGCAGCGAGCACGCGTCGAGAAGCTCCGCAGGAAGCTCGACGGCAGCGGCGAGCCCAAGGCCATCCAACTGGTCAGCCTCGCCGATGCGCTGGTCAAGAAGAGCGTCTGGGGGCTGGGCGGCGACGGCTGGGCCTACGACATCGGCTACGGCGGGCTGGACCACGTCCTCGCCACCGGACGCGACTTCAACATCCTCGTGCTGGACACGCAGGTCTACTCCAACACCGGCGGGCAGTGCTCCAAGGCCACCCCGCGCGGGGCCGTCGCCAAGTTCGCCGCCGCCGGAAAGCCACTGCCCAAGAAAGACCTCGGCATGATCTTCATGACCTACGGAAACATCTACATCGCCCAGGTGGCCATGGGCGCCTCCGACGCCCAGTGCGCGCGGGCCTTCCTGGAGGCCGAGAGCTACCCCGGCCCCAGCCTCCTCATCGCCTACTCGCACTGCATCGCACACGGCATCAACATGACCACGGGCTTCGATCAGCAGAAGGCGGCCGTCGCATCGGGTGCGTGGATCCTCTATCGCTACGACCCCCGCCTGACCCTGGAGGGCAAGAACCCGCTTCAGCTCGACTCCAAGCCCCCGAGCATCCCCCTCGAGGAGTACGCCTATAAGGAGACCCGCTTCAACATGCTCACGAAGAGCAAGCCCGAGGTTGCCAAGGCCCTTCTCGAGAGCGGCCAGCAGGACGTCAACGCACGCTACAACCTCTACAAGCAGATGGCCGAGATGACCTTCGGCGGCGACGGCGATTCTTGAAGCAGCGACGAGGCCCAACGGACGGATCGGCCGCCACGCCCTCGGGCGAGGGCTGCTCATCTCCCCGCGGCCGGGTTCCCGGGCATCAGGAGACCGGCAATCCAAAACCGCGCGGGGGAGGCGCGTAAGCTACTGATATATAAGGGTTTACATCGAAAAAGCGGGGAAAATGGCTTTGTTTCGTAAAAAGGCTTATGTTCGGGCAATGATCGTTAGATACAAACTTACCCCACGTGTATTATAGACATCGCTGCCACAAAGTCAAGGGCATTTCTGGGATTTTCGGCAAAATCGCCCTTAATGCCTGGGGCGGCAGGAGTTGAGCTCCCGGCAAACCGCTTTCAGCACCCCGCAGAGCTGCCGGCAGGCAAACGCCTTGCAGTGTCTCTTCCGGTAGGCGTCGTTTCGGCCGAGGCAGCCGCGGCCCGCCACGCCCTTGACCGACCGCGAAATGAGAGGGTCGTTGTAGGTCGCGCACTCGGCGAGGAAGCGGCAGTCGCCGGGAAGCGCCGCCGGCCTGGGCGAGGGACGGCTGGCACGCCCCGCCGAGCGGAGCAGTTTGACTTCAGCCCGTGATCCGGGCCCCGCCGCGGGCTGCCCGGCGGCGCCGGCCGCCGGCTCGCGCCCCCGGACCGTCCTGCTTTTCGGGGCGATCATGATGTGCTCCTTCCCGATCATCTCGGCACCACCGCCGCAAGGGCCGTCATGCCGGCCGCTCCCCTGCCGTCACGAACGGCGGCAAGCAGCTCCTCGTCCCATTCTCTTGCGGCCACAAGCGGGGCGACATAGGCCGAAACGAACCCGGCGGCCAGGCAGGAAAAGTGACCGCCGTCGTTGCCGCTTTCGGCCATCCGGGGCGTCCACGCGATCTGGAAGGGCCTCTCGTCGTCGCCGGCGCGGCCATCTGCTCCGGCGGCCCGGAAGCCCACCTTGCCGGCGGCCTCGGTGTGCTCGCCGTCCATCGTGCCGAACAGGGCCGTGCCCGTTCCCAGCAGGACCGAGTCGCGGCTGGAGTGGAAGCTCACGATGCCGCTGCGGGTCCGGGCCATCGCCTTGGCGAGGCCGTATCCCGGGGAGAGAGAGGACGCCAGCAGGACGATCCCCTCGACCCGCTGGCCCTCGGGCAGGGCCTCGGCGGCCCAGACGGCGATGGCCGTCCCGCCGCTGTGGCCGACGAGGCAGACGCACCGTCCGGGGTAGGCCTGGCGGTACTCGGCAATCCGCCGTGCAAGCCGCCCGGCCATCTGGCGGTTTCGGCCGATGGCGCATTGGTTGATCCACGGGCTGAGCGGGACGGTCCAGTCATAGAGCTCGACCGCCATGTGCGTGTTTCCGTTGCACAGCGCCTTGCAGGCCGCCTCGTTGTGCGGCGCCCGCCCGTCGATCCCCGGCAGGACGATGATCAGCCCCTCGTCGAGGCCCTGCCTGCCCATCAGGAACCTTCGCTCGCCGCAGCCGGTCAGCAGCATCAAGACGACCAGCGCGACAAGCACGGCGTACACGATCTCTGGGATTCTCATCCCTTTTCCGGTCATGGCCCTGCCTCCTTGTCTTCTTCATCTCCCCGTTGCGCTACGAAATGAGATACGCATATCCGCGCATCCGCCTGCGCGCCTTTCTGAATCCGCCGGCGTGAGGCCCGTGCGCCGGCAGTCTCCCGTCTTGATGGATCTCGGGAGGCGCCGTGCTCTGGCCTGAGCAGAGCAGAAGGAAAAGAAGAACAGGAATCTCGCGCAGGCTCCCGCCCGGAAAGGCATATCTCCTTTCAGCAGAAGTCTCTTTCGCCGTGACGGCAGCGGCTTGTACGGATATCATGACAATGATCTGAGTCGGGGACCGGCAAACACCCTTGGCCTGGAAGGCTGGCGGGGATGTGAGATGGCGGATTCTTCTGACAGCAGCGACCTGCCAACCGGCAGCGACGCGCCGGGGCGTGATGACTCGACCGGCGATGACCGACAATCCCTTCCCGTCCGACCAGACGACCAGAGCACGTTGCCCCAGGCCAGTCAGGCTCAGCGTGCGGAAGGGCCCGATGCGGAGGAGGAAGCCGTCCCGCAGCTTGAAGGCTACGGGATTCTCGGCAAGCTCAGCGACAAGGGCGCACAGGGGACGATCTGGCGGGCCGTTCACCTCGGCATGAACATCGAGGTCGCCCTGAAGTTCATCAAATCCGGGGTCTTCAGCACGAAGCGGGAACAGGCCCGCTTCGCGAACGAGCTGGACACCATGGTCAGCCTGGAGCATCCCAACATCGCCCGCGTGTACGACGGAGGCGTGCATCGCGGCCTGAACTACTACGCCATGGCGTTGATCGACGGGGCGCACCTGGACGACTACGTCAAGGACAATGGCCTCTCGCAACGAGAGATCCTGGAGCTGATGAAGACGGTCTGTCGGGCCGTTCAGTTTGCCCACCAGCGGGCGATTATCCATCGGGACCTGAAGCCCTCGAACATCATGGTCACGCCCGACGGCCAGCCGCGCCTGTTGGATTTCGGCCTGGCCAAGGCACTGGCTGCTGGTGATCCGGGTGAGACGTTCTCCCGGGAGGGCGAGATTGCCGGCACCGTGCCGTACATGTCCCCCGAGCAGGCGGCCGGGCGCGTCCGGGACGTGGACACGCGTACGGACGTCTACAGCCTGGGCGTGATCCTGTACGAGCTGCTGA
The DNA here is from genome assembly GCA_964427875.1 of uncultured Planctomycetaceae bacterium. Taxonomy (GTDB): domain Bacteria; phylum Planctomycetota; class Phycisphaerae; order SM23-33; family SM23-33; genus CAYRVX01. Next base: position 840 of record CAYRVX010000218.1, on the reverse strand, counting down.
CGGACAGCGATCCGCATGGATTCTCGCCGGAGTCTCTTCGGGAGATGCGTTTCGACGAGGCCGTTCGGCGGGTCGTGGAGGAGGACGTCATCCGGCCGCGAGAAGTAAGCAGGGAGATCGACAGGGAACTGGAGGCCGTCCTGCTCAAGGCCCTGGCGAATGAGCCGGAGCTGCGTTACGCCTCCGCCGGCGACCTGGCCGATGACATCGAGAACTACCTGACCGGTGAACCCCTCAACGCCCGCAGGCCGACGACCGTCTACTTCCTGCGCAAGCGGATCCGGAAGTACCGCGTTCCCGTCGCTATCGCCGCGGCCGTCCTGACCGCCCTGATCGGCATGGCCGTCTTCGCCTACGTTCGGGTGACATGGGAGCGGGACCGCGCGGAAGAAGAGCGGCGACGCGCCGAGCTGGAGGTCTACCGCTACGGCATCTCTGAAGCAGACCGTTTGTCCCGGGCGGGGATGTACACGGATGCCCGCGAGCTGCTGAGCACACTGGATCCGAGTCTCCGGGGGTGGGAGCACGGGCACCTGATGTGCCGGTCCACAAGAAGGGATTTCCAGGAACTCCTCACGTTGACGGGGCATTCACACGTGCTGCTTTCCGCCGCCTTCTCGCCGGACGGGAAGCGCCTGGCCTCGGCAAGCGAGGACATGACGGTGAAGATCTGGGAGACGGCCACCGGCAGGGAACTGCTCACGCTGAAGGGGCATTCAGACGCCGTCCGGTGCGTCGCCTTCTCGCCGGACGGGAAGCGCCTGGCCTCGGGAAACTTCGACAAGACCATCAAGCTCTGGGACACGGCCACGGGCAGGGAGTTGCTCACGCTGAAGGGGC
>CAYRVX010000217.1:0-5394 GCA_964427875.1 uncultured Planctomycetaceae bacterium | reverse complement strand
GCCTCCTTTCGCCAGGGCGGGGTGAAGGAGGCGGCCTCGGGGCCCCAGACCTGGCAGGCCTGCAGGCCGCTGGCCTGGGTGATGTAGAAGAGCCGCCCGTTCGAGACGATCCCGCCGACGCACTCGCGTGAATCCACCGGCGGTCCGGTGGAGACCAGGCGGTTGCCCTTCGATGCGTCGATCAGGTCCATGTTCGTCCCTACGAGGTAAGGCTGCGAGAAGCTGAACCGCGTGCAGGCGTAGCGCATGGGGAGGGTGGAGAGGACCTTGCCCGTCGCCTTGTCGATCACGTAGGTCTTCTGGCCGTACGGATGCGTGAAGACGAACTTCGAGCCGACCGTGACGTTGTTGGTGGCGCCAAGAATCGGGTCGGACTGCCAGATCAGCGAGCCGTCCTTCGCGTCGAGGCACCACACGTGGCGGTCCTTGGTCTTCTCGTGCGGCGGGTTGTATCCGCCGAGGTACAGCCGCCCGCCGGCCGCCGAGATCGTGCAGCCGGCGGTGACGCTGTGCTTCGTCGTCAGCCAGAGGACCTTGCCCGTGGCCGGGTCCATCGCCGCGGTGAGGCCCTTGGGTCCGGGTTGGCCCTTCCTCTTCGCCGCGTAGCCGAAGAAGCAGGAGTAGTAGAGCTTCCCGTCCATCAGGCACAGGCCGGCGTCGTCGCCGCCGGAGCCATGGTCGGAAAAATCCCTCTTCCAGACCTCCTTGCCCGTTTCGATGTCCCACGCCTGCACGATGGCCTTGTGGGTGTCGGGATAGAAGGGGTTGTCGTGGCTGTAGAGCCAGCTCACCGTTCCGGCGGTGGTTCCGGGCGTTTTCCCGGCCGCCCCGTGGCGCATCACGTAGATGCCGGTCCCCTTGGGCGCGTACCTGCCCGTGGAGAACATGTAGATGGCCAGGTTCTTGCAGATGACGGGCGGCTGCTGGCGGCTCCAACTGGGCGAGCCGGTGAACGGCGCCTCCCACAGGAGCTTGCCGCTGGCGGCGTCGAGGCAGCGGAGGCGCGATCTCTTCAGCCCGGCCTGGGGCACCAGCAGGCGTTCGTTGTGGTACAGCGGGGAGGTATACGAGACGTGCACGCCGGGCCAGTACCGCCGCCACAGGAGCCGCCCGGTCTCCTGCTCGACGGCGAGGATCTGGCCCTCGGCCGTGTGCGTGTACATCCGCCCGCCGCCGCAGACGGGAAGGTGCTTGAACGTGCCGGCGTACCGGCGGACCCACTTGACTTTGAAGGGCGCCGCGACGCCCTGATCGTTTGCGTTCGTGTTGGCGAAGTCCCCGAAGTTGGTGTACCAGTCGTGCTCCGCGCCGGCCAGCCGGCCCGTCAGCGGGCTGCGGACCTTCCAGAACTGAAGGTCCTTCGACGGCGGGGCCGCGCTCCCGCCGGGGCCCAGGACGTACAGGTACCCGTCCTCGCAGCCGAAGTAGACCCGCCCGTCGCAGACGGCCGCCGGGGCGGAGACGGGCGCGCCGAAGGCCGTCTCGAACGACCAGACCTTGCCCTTCCTGGAAATCGGCACGACGTACAGCCTGCCGTCCAGCCCGCCATATACGGCCGTGTCGCGAAGCAGGATCGGCGAGGCGATGGACGGGAAGCCGCCGAGGTACTCCGGATCGTCGCGGCCGGCACGGTGCCTGCAAAAGCCGAAGCCCTCCTCCGGCCGGCACCGGTAGACGTCCGAGCCGCGGATCGACACCGAGCAGAAGCTCAGCAGGCCGGGCATGTCGTTGCGGGTCTGCGTGCCGCGGACGTGGTCGGCGTGGACCTTGCCGTCGCGGAGGCGGAGGATCTCCACCCGCCCGGTGTTGTCCCGCCGGTGCCACTGCCGGTAGACCGCGCCGGTCTCGTCGGCGCTGAGGCCGAAGGTGGGGGGGGTCTCCCGCCCCTTGTAGCTGGGGACGAGCCCCACGGCGAGCAGCTCGGCCTTGTCGCCGGCGTCCTTGAGCCAGACCGTCTCGCCGCCGGCCGGCACGACGAGCGCCTCGCCGCAGATCACCACGTCTTGCGAGCAGCAGAACTGGTCCCGCCAGGTCACGCGCTGGCCCTTCTTGTGTTTCAGCCACGCCTCGCCGCTCCAGCGGTCGCCGGTGAAGCCCAGGTGCTCCCTGACGAAGTCCCACGTCCAGCAGACTTCGCCGTTCGGCTTGACGGCGTAGACCTTCGAGCCGAGCGTGGCGAAATAGACCCGGTTGCTGGCCGCCACCGGGCTGCTGAAGATCGGCTCGCCGCAGCGGATCTCCTTCACCACGTCCCCGGTGGCCGCGTCGAGGACGTAGTACGACCCGGCCATCGTGCCGAAGTGAAGGTAGCGCCCGACGATCGCGGGCGAAGAGACGTTGTTGCAGTTGGCCTCGCCGCCGCGGCTGGCGAACTTCCAGGCGACCCGCAGCGTCTTGGCGTCGATGCAGAACGCCACGCCGGAAGCGTCCACCACGTAGACTCTGCCGTCGGCCACGACCGGTGCCGTGAAGACGGCATCCGTCAGCGGCACGGCGCCGACGAGCCCCAGCGGCGTGGTCACCTCGCGGTCCGGCGCGTTGCCCGAGCGGCGGCAGTCATACTTGAGCTGAAGCCAGTCCTGCCCGGCCGACGCGCTCGTGGCCGACAGAACGGCAATCAACGGAAAGCCGACGATCCATGCTGCTCGCGATCCAGACATGCTTGGTCATCCTGAAAGGGGCGAGATTGTGTGTGCTTCGCGCGAACTTTGGCAGCGGGACCGGTCAGCGGGCGCCGCCTTCCCGCCACGGCGGCGCGAGCGAGGCGGCCTCGGGGCCGCAGACCTGGCAGGCCTGCAGCCCGCCGCCCTGGCCCGTATAGAACAGCCGTCCGTTCGACACGACCGCGCTGGTGCACTCGCTCGGGTCCAGCCGCGGGCCGGTCGACACGAGCCTGCTGGGCTTCGCCAGGTAGTGCACGTCCATGCTGCACGCGAGCAGGTAGGGCTCCGCCAGCGTGAACCGCGTGCACTGATAGGTCTCGGTGATGCGGTCGGTCAGGACCTTGCCGGTCTCCTTGTCGATGAGGTAGCCGTTGCGGTTCTGGGCGTGCACGAAGAGAAACCGCGGCCCAACGGTGACTACGTGAATGGCCACCAGGACCGGATCGGACCGCCAGATCAGCGAGCCGTCTTTGGCGTCGAGGCACCACACGTAGCGGCCGCGCGTCTTCGCGTCGAGGCGGTTGTACCCGCCGAGGTACAGCCGTCCGTCGGCGCCGGAGATGGTGCAGCCGCCGTGCACGCAGTACTTCGTCGTGGACCAGAGCACCTTGCCGGTGGCCGGATCGAGTGCCGCCGTGACGCCCTTCGGCCCCGGCTCGCCCCTTCGCCTGGCGTCATAGCCGAAGAACGACGAGTAGTACAGCTTGCCGTCCATGAGGCACAGGCCGGCCTCGTCGCCGCCCTCGCCGATGTCTGAGAAGTCCCTCGTCCAGGCCTCCTTGCCCGTATCGAGGTCCCACGCCCGCACGAGCGGCTTGTGGTCCGGGGGGAAGTCCCTGACGTCCTGGTGCCCGAACAGCCAGCCCACCCTCTCCTGCGTCCTGCCGGGGGCGTACGTGCCCGTCGAGAACATGTAGATGGCCAGGTTCTTGTGGACCACCGGCGGCTGCTGGCGGTTCCAGCTCGGCGAGCCGCCGAAAGGCGCCTCCCACAGGCCCTTGCCGGTGGCCGCGTCGAGGCATCGCAGGCGGCATCGCTTCAGCCCGGCCTGGGGGACGAGCAGACGCTCCTTGTAGTAGAGCGGTGACGTGTACGAGATGTGCACCCCGGGCCAGTAGCGCCGCCACAGCAGCCGGCCCGTCTCCTGCTCGACGGCGTAGACCATGCCCTCGGCCGTGTGGGTGTACATCCGCCCGGCACCGCACGTGGAGAAGTGCTTGATCGTGCCCTTCAGCCGGCGGATCCATCGGATCCTGAAGGGCGGCCGGACCTGCTGATCGGTGACGTTGGTGTTCGCCCAGTTGCCGAAGCTGGTGAACCAGTTGTGCTTCGGATCGGTGAACCTGCCCGTCAGCGGGCTGCGGATCTTCGAGAGTTGCAGGTCCTTCGACGGCAGGGCCGCCTCGCCGCCGGGGCCGAGGACGTACAGGTGCCCGTCGTCGCAGCCGAAGTAGATCCGGCCGTCGCACACCGCGGCGGCAGAGGTGATCGCCTTGCCGAAGGCGGTCTTGAACGACCACGCCTTCTGGCCCGACAGCGGCGCGACGTACAGCTTGCCGTCGAGCCCGCCGTGGACGGCCGCGTTCCGCAGCAGGATCGGCGGGGCGATCGACGGGTATCCATCCAGCGGCTGTGGCTCCTTGCCCGGCGAGTGCCTGCACAGGCCGAAGCCCTCCTCCGGCCGGCTGCGGTACACGTCCGAGCCGCGCACGGACACCGAGCAGAAGCTCATCGACTCGGCCCCGGCGGCGTGCGTCCTCGTGCCGGGGACCTGCTCGACGGCCGCCTTGCCTTCGCGAAGGCGGAGGACCTCTACCGACCCGCGGTTGTCCAGCCAGTGCCACTGGCGGTAGACCTCGCCGCCCTCGCCGGCGCTGAGCCCGAAGGTGGGGCATTGGGCGGTGTGCACGCCGCGGACCCTCGCGCTGCCGCCGGCGTCCTCCAGCCAGATGACCTCGCCGCCCGCCGGAACGATCAGCGTCCTGCCGGCCATCACCGGGCCCCGCGAGCAGCAGAACTGGTCGCGCCGCCTCACCCGGTCGCCCTTCTTGTGCTTCAGCCACGCCTCGCCGCTCCAGCGGTCGCCCGCAAAGCCCATGCGCTCCTTGACGTAGTCCCACGTCCAGCAGACCTCGCCGTCCGGCTTGACGGCGTAGACTTTCGAGCCGAGCGTCTCGAAGTAGGCCCGGCCGTTGGCCGCCACCGGGCTGCTGAAGATCGGCTCGCCGCAGCGGATCTCCTTCACCACGTCCCCGGTGGCCGCGTCGAGGACGTAGTACGACCCGGCCATCGTGCCGAAGTGAAGGTAGCGCCCGACGATCGCGGGCGAAGAGACGTTGTTGCAGTTGGCCTCGCCGCCGCGGCTGGCGAACTTCCAGGCGACCCGCAGCGTCTTGGCGTCGATGCAGAACGCCACGCCGGAAGCGTCCACCACGTAGACTCTGCCGTCGGCCACGACCGGTGCCGTGAAGACGGCATCCGTCAGCGGCACGGCGCCGACGAGCCCCAGCGGCGTGGTCACCTCGCGGTCCGGCGCGTTGCCCGAATGGCGGCAGTCATACTTGAACTGCCGCCAGTCCTGCCCGGCGAGGGCCGCCGCCGAGAAGAGAAGAACAGCCAACGAAGTGCCCGCAATCCCCGCTCCTGGCCGTCTCAGCATGATCTGTCCCCTTACCTGTTCGTGACTGCTCCGGCTCGTGACCCTCTCGCCGGCTTCTATCACTCCCGCCGA
>CAYRVX010000216.1:0-5583 GCA_964427875.1 uncultured Planctomycetaceae bacterium | reverse complement strand
AACCGGCCCGCCCCGGGCCAATACGGCCTTCAGAGATCGCTTGTTTAAGGGCTAGGCGGCTCGCAGGCCCCGGCCGGGCACGGCCGGCCCGGGACCTCGCCTTGAGGCGGCCGGACGAGTAGACTATGCGCCCGGGAACTTCGGGAATCACGCTAACGTCCTGGGTGACGCGGTGTCTGGAGATGTAGACGGAAAGGCTGACGGCCGGCCGGCCGGCGACGGCGAGATGGTGCGCTCCGCCAGGCGGGGCGACCTGGCGGCCTTCGAGGTGCTGGTCGGCCGATATCAGCGGCGGGCGACGGCCGTTGCGTACCGCCTGCTGAACAACCGCGAGGATGCCATGGACGTGGTGCAGGACGCATTTCTGAAGGCCTACGAGAAGCTCGGTTCGCTCTCCAAGCCGGGGCGTTTCGGGCCGTGGCTGCTGCGGATCGTCAGCAACCTCGCACTGAACTTCCGGCGCTCGCGGGCCCTGAGGAAGATGGATTCCCTGGAGGCCGGCGACGACGGCGACCGCCCCGGCGGGCGGATCAGCCGCCCCGATCCGAAGGCGCCGGACCCGTCGCAGGAGGCCTCGGCCGACGAGATGCGGGGCCTTCTCGCCCGGGCGATCGAGCAGTTGCCGGACATGCAGCGGCAGGCGCTCGTGTTGTTCAGCATCGAGAAAATGCCGCAGAAGGAGATCGCCTCGATGCTCGGCTGTAGCGTCGAAGCGGTGAAATGGCACGTCTTCGCCGCTCGCAAGAAGCTCAAGGAACGGTTCGGCGAGTACCTGTGAACACGGGTGACACCATGGCGAAACCGAAAGACGACGACCTGGAATTGGAGCTTTGCCGGTACCTCGACGGGCAGTTGCCCCGGCGCGAGCGTCTGGCCCTGGAGAAGCGCCTCGAAGGGGACGAGCCGCTGCGCGAGGCGCTTCGGCGCTACGCCGCCCTGGACGCCTGCCTCGAGGAGATCTCCGCTCGTGAGGTCGACGGCATCGATTATGACCGCCAGCGGGCCGAGATCCTCGCCGCCGTGGAGAGAAAGGTGCTTCTGGCCCCGCCGAGGCGCCGGCCGATCCTGCTCAGGCCGACCTTCCGCGTCCTGACGGCCGCCGCGTCCGTCCTCCTGGTCGTTTCGGCGGCCGTGTTGATCTTCCGGCCCCGCCGGCCGCCGGACGGGACGCCCTCGATCCTCGTCGAAATCCCGCCGATTGCCCCCCGGCCGAGCGGGCCCGTGGAGATCTCCGTTCAAATCTCCGCGCCCGACCTCGGTGAAACACCCCTGGCGCCCGAGCCGGAATCGCCGGGTGCGATGCCGGCAGGCACGATCGTCGTGTCCGTCAGTCCGCGAGTCCCCCGGCCGGCGAGATCCGCCGAGGCCATGGTGATCTATTGACCTGACCCCCGGAAACGCTATCCTCACACTCGTCCGTGTGATCAGGGGAGAGAATCGATGAGACAATTTGCCGCAATCTGTGGCCTCGCCGGCATGTTCCTGGTGCCGCCGGCGGACGCGGAGGCCGCGCCGTCGGACGCAAACCTGCAAGTGGCCCTCGACAAGCCCGTCGAGCTGGAGACCGCCGACATGCCCATCCGGCAGGTCTTCCAGCGGCTGACTGACCTTACAGGTGTGAAGTTCGTCATCGGCCCCGACGTCTACGCCTGTCTCCCGTACGGCGACCTGACACAAATGAGGGTGAAGGTCCCCAAGACCACGCTGCGCGAGGCCCTTTCGCCCATGCTCGCGCCGCTGGCCATGGAGTGGACCATCGAGGGCCAGGCCGTACGCATCGTGCCCTCCGCCGCGCTGCTGAGAATGACCCGACGAGCCACCCGCGAGGAACTGGTCGTTCTGGGGAAGATCCATTCGGTCAAGATGCAGCCGACCGACAAGGCCGGCCCCGTCATCGAGCAATTGAGAAAGGCCACCGGCGACAAGGACCTGAACCTGCTGTTTCACATGCCCAAGGTCGATGAGAAGGCGCTCATCGAGCGGGCCGAGCGCGTCCTGCCCGCCACCGCCGCGGCCTGGCTGGACATGCTCTGCCACGGCGAGAGGCGGACCTGGTACCTCTGGGGCGACGACATCATGATCGTCGGGAAGAAGATTCAGATCGCAAGGCAACTCCGCAGGCAGGTCTCCCTGCGCCACGAGAACGCCGAGCTGGTCACCCTCCTGCTGGCACTGGCCAAGCAGGCCCACGTCAAGCTCAACATGGAGCCCGGCGTGATGGACTACCTGCCGGTCGAGATACGCAAGAACTTCAACCTGGTGATGGCCGACGCGACGATCGGTCAGGCATTCGAGGTCATCAGCGGCGCGACCGGGCTGGCCTTTGTCCCCGAGGACGAGGGGATCAAGGTGCAGGCCTCCGAGCGACTGAAGGGCCAGGACCCCGCCGCATCAACCGCCCAAAAGCCCCGGCCGTTCTACCTCAAGAAGAGCGTGCCACTTCCAGGCGGCGGGACGGTCGACATCATCATCCCCCCCGAGGAGGTGCCCGAGGACCTCAGGAAGGCCATCCTGGCCGAGCGCCAGCGCCTGTTTGAGGCACTGAGGCGCAAATACGGCCCTGCGACGCGGCCGGCCGCCACACAGCCGGCGGTGCCTTGAGGAACACCGGCCGGTGCTCAACCCCGACAGGGGCCTGGGCAGCTCGCCTGACTCCCCCCATCGCTGCCTTGTATTCGTTCGCGGCGAGCCCTATCATACCGCGCCCGGATCGGCCCGGCGGCTTTTCGGAGAACGCTTCTGCCATGGCACAAGAGACAGACGACCGGATGGACAAACTCGTGGCCCTCTGCAAGCGCAGGGGGTTCATCTTCCAGTCTTCGGAGATCTACGGCGGCATCGGCGGCTTCTGGGACTACGGCCCGCTCGGCGTGGAGCTCAAGCGCAACGTCAAGGCCGCCTGGTGGGAGGACATCGTCCGCAAGCGCGACGACATCGTCGGCCTGGACTGCTCGATCATCATGAACCCCAAGGTCTGGGAGGCCAGCGGGCATCTGAGCGGGTTCCACGATCCCATGGTGACGTGCAAGGGATGCAAGAGGCACATGCGCGCTGACCAACTCAGCCTCTACGGCTTCTACGAGGTCGAGGACTTTCCCTCCAGTGCTACGATAGCCTCCATCACGGACTACGGTCGACGGACGCCGGATCGCGAGCTTTGGGCGGACAGAGCTTGGGCAAGTACTGAAGAGGTGCGCGATGTTCTTCGACGTGTCACCGGGGACAAGAGGCTAAAGGTCGTCCTTGTTCCTGATGGGGATGTTCCGGACGCTTGGCACAGCGCGGCCGTCTCTCAGGGCAGCAAGTACATGGTCCTCCAGGTACCCCATCCGAGGAAGCTAGCAGCGGGGGACCCTTGCCCCAACTGCGGGGGCGAGTTGACCGAACCTCGCCAGTTCAACCTCATGTTTAAGTCCCACGCCGGGGCGATGGAGGATTCGGCCTCGGTCGTTTATCTCCGACCCGAAACTGCCCAGGGCATCTTTGCAAACTACAAGAACGTCCTCGACACCTCGCGCATGAGGCTCCCCTTCGGCATCGCGCAGATCGGCAAGGCCTTTCGCAACGAGATCAACCCGCGGAACTACACCTTCCGCAGCCGCGAGTTCGAGCAGATGGAGATCGAGTTCTTCTGCCACCCCAAGGAGGCTGACGAGTGGTACACGTACTGGCGCGACGCGCGGTTCGGGTGGTACGTGGACCACGGCCTGACCAGCAGCAAGCTCCGCCTCCGCGACCACGAGGAGGACGAGCTGGCCCACTACGCCAAGGCCTGCGCCGACGTGGAATACGAGTTTCCTTTCGGCGTCAGCGAGCTGGAGGGCATCGCTAACCGCACCGACTTCGACCTGACTGAGCACCAGAAGCACTCCGGCCGCGACATGACCTATTACGACGACCAGACGAAGGAGCGTTTCATCCCGTACGTCATCGAGCCGTCCGGCGGCATCGACCGGACCGTGCTGGCCTTCCTCTGCGAGGCCTACGCCGAGGACGAGGCCCCCGACGAGAAGGGCAACCCGCAGAAGCGGACGGTCATGCGCTTCCACCCGCGAATGGCGCCCGTCAAGGTGGCCGTCTTCCCGCTGGTAAGGAAGGAAGGCATGCCCGAGATCGCCCGGGGGATCTACGAGGACGCCCAGTCCTCGGGCATGGCCGCGTTCTACGACGAGAAGGGCGCAGTCGGCCGGCGATACCGCCGCCAGGACGAGGCCGGCACGCCGTTCTGCGTCACCGTGGACGGCCGGACGCTCGAGGACCAGACCGTCACCATCCGCGACCGCGACTCCCTCGCCCAGGAGCGCATCGCCGCCGACAAGGTCGTGCAATACGTGCAGGACCACCTCGGATAGCGCGTGGAAGAAAGTCAGGCCCGGCCTGTTCGCTTCAGCGATACAGGCTCCGTCTTCTCCCCTCAGATCTTCAGGGCATCGGCAATCAGGCATCCCTCCCCCGGGCAGAACGCTCGGATATTCGCCTCCGGCGTGGCGGGCGGGACCTCGCAGCCGGGCTGGAGGATGAACCGCTCGCCGCCCTCGGCGATGCATTTCCGGGCTGCCTCGGCGACGTTCTCGGGGCTGCCCTGGAACAGGACGGCCGCCGGGTCGAAGTTGCCGCACAGGCACACTTCGGGACCGACGACCTCCCGCGAGCGGCCGACCGGCACCATCCAGTCCAGGTCGATCACGTCGGCCCCGGTTGTTGCCACGTCCGCGAGGATGCCGTTGATGTTGCCGCAGATGTGCAGCTTGACCAGCCCGCCGGCCTCGTGGACGCCCTCGAACAGCCGCCTCTCCCACGGCAGGACGTGCTGGCGGTACAAGGCCGGTCCGATCAGGCTCGCCACGGCGTCGCCGACGCCCACGGTCTGGGCCCCCGCTGCGATCTGACGCCGCGCAAACGCGGCGGCGTTGGCCACGATCACCTCCGCCGCCCGGGCGAACATCTCCGGTGCGTCGATCAGGTCGATCATCGTCTGCTCCACGCCGCGCAGGTCGGCATACTGCGCGATGGGACCCTCCACCCAGCCCAGCACGCTGTGCGTCTGGCCGACCTCCTTCGCCATCCTCGCGACGCTCTCGATCCGCTGCCTCGTCCGCCCGGCTGCGTCGAAGTCCAGGGCCCCGAGCTTCTCGACGTCCTCCGCCGTCTTCAGCGGGCGCCCCTTCGGCTTGCCCACGCCTTCCTCGGGATAGTCGAACTCCATGCCGTACGCCGAGGACTCCCGCCACGGGTCGCTGATCGCGCTGACCTGGTCCACGCCGAACGCCCGCGTCACCGCCAGTTGGGCCTCCGCCAGCACGTCGCCGTCGAGATAGAACTCCCGGTAGCTCCTGCCCACGTAGTGGGCCGCCCAGGCCATGAAGATCGGCGTGACCGGCACCCGGTCGCGGGGCTGGCCCCCAATTGCCGCCAGATAGCGCTCTTTCGATGTCATCTGCGAGCTCCTTTCTGCAAAGCAGCCTATTCCGCGACGCGCGCTTTTTCCAGAACCCTTGCGCAGTCCGTGCGTCCAATGGTACAGTCGATCGAACACGCAAGGAGAGTCACCATGAGAGCCATTCGCTTCGCAGTCGCCGCGGT
>CAYRVX010000215.1:0-5713 GCA_964427875.1 uncultured Planctomycetaceae bacterium | reverse complement strand
GAGCGCGCGCTGTTCCTGGCCGCCCGGGGGGCGAAGCGGCGGCTGTTCCTCCGCGAGCCGGACCTGGCGGCCATCGAGAGAATCCTCTTCGTGAAGCGCCACCCCTTCGTGCCCTCGCACAACTACAGCGTGATCCTGGACGCCGCGGGCGCAGCGGGCGGGGCCGTCTGCGTCCTGGAGGTCCCCCGCCGCGGCGGGCGGCTCGAGCCCCGGAAGGCGACGGTCGAGAGCCTCTTCGACGCCGGAAGGGGAATCGCCCGGAACCCGATGGCCAGCTTCGACGCCGGCAGGATCTACTTCGGCTACCGCGCCTCGAAGGCGGGCTACTTCCACATCATGATGATGAATGCCGACGGCGGCGGCGTTAAGCAGCTCACCGACGGGCCGTTCCACGACTACTGGCCGTGCCCGCTGCCCGACGGGCACCTGGCGTTCATCTCGACGCGGTGCCGGGCGCGGTTCCTCTGCTGGCGCCCGCAGGCGTTCGTGCTGTTCCGCATGGGCGCCGACGGCGGAGACATCCGCCCGCTTTCCCACGCCAACCTCAGCGAATGGACCCCCTCGGTGATGCGCGACGGGCGGATCATCTGGATGCGGTCGGAGTACGTCGACAAGGGCGCCGACTTCGGGCACACGCTCTGGGCCATCCGCCCCGACGGGACCCACCCGGAGCTGGTCTTCGGCAACAACACGCGCAACTGCTACGCCAACGGCCGCGAGGTGCCCGGCACGAGCGAGATCTGCTGCACGCTCGTCTCGCACGGGGGCGACCTGAACGGCCCGATCGCGCTGATCGACGTCGCGAAGGGGCGCTTCAACCCCGCCGCGATCCGAATCATCACGCCCGACGCGCAGGCGCACTACCACATGAGCTGGGCGCGGCGGGAGTGTTTCCGCGACCCGGTCCCGATCTCGCGGGACCACGTTCTGTGCAGCCACGCCGCCGCCGACCGCTTCGGCCTGTACGTGATCGACCGCTACGGCAACCGGGAGCTGCTGTATCTGGACCCGGCCATCGGCAGCATGTGCCCCACGCCCCTTCGCCCCGTGCCCGCGCCGCGCGTGCTTAGCGCCGCGGCCGAGGGCGCACGCGGCGAGCCGGCGACCGGCCAGTTCGTGCTTGCCGACGTGTACCAGGGCCTCGGGCCGGCCGTCCCGCGCGGCGCGGTGAGGTACATCCGCGTCTGCGAGGAAGTGCGGGCTCTCCTGGTCCGGCTGCCCGGCGGCGAGTACCGCAGCGACCATCGCCCGTTCCAGGACTGGTACGCCACGCCCACGCACAAGGTCCGCGGCCCGCACGGCTGGCCGAGCTACGTGGCCAAGGGCACGTTCGGGACGGTGAGCGTGGCGGAGGACGGCTCGGCGAGCTTCCGCGCCCCGGCCGGGAAGCAGTTGTACTTCCAGGTGCTGGATGCGGACTTCAACGAGCTCCAGAGGATGCGGAGCGTCGTTCAGCTCCAGCCGGGCGAGACGCGGGGCTGCATCGGCTGCCACGAAGACCGCGCCTCGACGCCGCCGCTGCGGCGGGCCTCGGCGCTTCGGCGCGAGCCGGCGAGGCTCCAGCCGCCGCCGTGGGGCGCCGGGCCCTTCTCCTACGAGAAGGTGGTCCAGCCGGTCTGGGACGCCCGGTGCGTCCGCTGTCACGACGCCAGGCACAAGCGCAAGATCGACCTGACGGCCGCGCCGGACCGCGACAAGGTGCCCGCGTCCTTCCGCACGCTGATCTCGATGGGGCTGGTTCACCACTTCGACTACACCTGGGGCCGGGAGCATCACAAGGCCGCCCCAATGAGCTTCGGGACCGCCCGGAGCAAGCTGTGGAAGGTGCTCGACGCCGGCCACAATGACGTCAAGCTGACGGTCGAGGAGATGCGGCGGATCAAGTGCTGGATCGACCTGAACTGCCCGCTCTGGCCGGACTACACCTTCCGCCCGGACCGCGGCAAACAGCCGCAGCGCCCGGAGAGATAACGTCATCCCAGCGCGCCGGGCTCGACGCCGCAGTCCTCGAGGATCTTCATGAACCGCCGGCCGTACTCCACGTACATGCGGTAGCGGGCGTCGTCCTCGGTCTCGCTGCCCGCCTCGTGGAACACGACGCCCAGGTGCGGCTCCATGGAGAACCCGCCGTCGTAGCCGCGGTCGATGAGGTCGCGGACGACCCTCGCGACGTCGCCGTCGCCCTCGCCCGGCCAGGTGTACTCGCAGTCGCTGAACGTCCCGTCGGTCCACGCGACGAAGCGGCAGTCCTTGACGTGGACGTAGACGACGTGGTCGCGAACGTGCTCGTAGAACTCCCAGGCGGACTGGCGCTTCTCGGCGTCCGGGCCGGCGAAGTCGCGGGTGCCGACCGGGTTGGCCGTGTCGAAGACGAGCTTCAGCCCCGGGACGCTGTCCAGCATCTTGAGCGTGTACCGCCAGCCCATGCCGCCGTAGTTCGCGCAGTTCTCGTGCACGGCGGTGACGCCGGCGCCTGCGAACCGCTTGACGATCTCTCGCAGGCGGGCGAAGCGCTCCTGTTCCATCTGGTCGTCCGGCCCGCGGTCGCGAAGCACGGCGTAGCTCATGATGCGGATGAGCTTCGTGCCCAGCCGCTGCATCCTGGGGATGGCCCGGGCGATCTCCTCCAGCGTGACGTCGAACGGGTCGGTGATCTGCTTGCCCCAGTTGGCGATGGCCGAGCCGAAGCAGTTGATCTTCACTCCGGCGGCCTCCAGCGCCCCGCAGGCGGCGTCGAACGCCTCATCCGGGATGTCGTGGATGTTGGCGGCGTCGATGTTGCGGCTCTCGATGTTGGACCAGCCCAGCTCCTTGGTGGCGCGGATCTGGCCGGCGAGGTCGGCGGCCGCCTCGTCTGCGAATCCTGTCAGGTACATGGCTTGCTCCAGGAAGGTCGTAGGTCGCAGGTCATAGGTCGTAGGTCATAGGTCGTAGGGTACAGAAGACGCCGAGAATGACAAGGGGCTACCGGCGGCCGCGTTTCGGTTGTGTCCCCGACGCGCGGCCAGGTAGAATCAACGCCGTTCGAGTAGGGCTTTCCTCACGAAAGGACCATCCCATGGGAACAAGCGATCAACATCAGGTGAGTCGGCGGGGGCTGCTGGCGGCGGCCGGGGGGGCGGCCCTCGCCGCGGCGGCGGGGGCCGGAGATGCTCCCGCAGCCGAGGAGGCGGCGTACAAGCTCAAGGGCAACATCAACCAGTCGGCCTCCAAGTGGTGCTACCGGATGCCGCTGGAGAAGCTGTGCGCGGAAGGCAAGAAGCTGGGGCTCAAGGCCATCGACCTGCTCGGGCCGGGCAAGGACTTCGATGTCCTCAAGAAGTACGGGCTGGCCTGCTCGATGGTCACCAGCAGCGGCATCCACCCGGGCCTGAACGACAAGAAGCACCACGAGCGGTGCCTGTCGATCATCCGCGAGCGTATCGAGGCGGCCTCCGAGGCGGGCTACCCGAACGTGATCTGCATGTCCGGCAACCGCAGGGAGGGCCTGACCGACGAGGAAGGCCTGGACAACTGCGCCGAGGCCCTCAAGCAGGTGGTCGGCCTGGCGGAGAAGAAGAAGATCATCCTGTGCATGGAGCTGCTGAACTCGAAGCGCAATCACAAGGGTTACATGTGCGACCGGACGGCTTGGGGCGTGAAGCTCTGCAAGAAGGTCGGCTCGGAGAACTTCAAGCTGCTCTATGACATCTACCACATGCAGATCGACGAGGGCGACATCATCGCGACGATCCGCGAGAACAAGGATTACATCGGCCACTACCACACCGGCGGCGTGCCCGGGCGCAACGAGATCGACGAGACGCAGGAGCTGTACTATCCCGCCATCATGCGCGCGATCGTCAAGACCGGCTTCAAGGGCTACGTCGCGCACGAGTTCATCCCCAAGCGCGACCCGCTGAGAAGCCTCGCCCAGGCCATCCGGATCTGCGACGTGTAGATGTGAATCGTCGCCGCGCCGCCGGTCGACAGGCGCCGCTTACCTGTGCCATTCCGGTGCGCGGTCGCTGATCGCCTCGGCAAACGTCGCCTCGCGCCGGAAATCGACCGCACGGTACGCCGGCTTGGCGGGGTCGGGCTTGACCCAGCGCGAATGGCGCCGGCCGTAGTAGCTGCCGTAGAACTGGTAGTTGCTGTCCACCCAGCGGCTGAGGATCATCAACTCCCGGTCGGTGAGCATCTTGGTGTGGTCGTCCTTGGCGTTCTTCGGGTGGGCGCGGTTGGTCAGCACGTCGATCAGGATGCTCTTGTAGCAGCCCAGGCTCTTGGGGGGCAGATAGCCGCCGTTGTAGTTTCCCCGGTCGCCCTGACGGAAGGAAGTGAACTCCGGGATGATCGGGCCGGCCAACTGCTTACTGGCAAGCTGCTCGTACGAGACGCTGTAATGCCCCGTCACGTCCCCGGTCAACACGAGCTTGCCGGCCGGGTCCTTCGTGCCGTGGCACGAGACGCACTTGGCGTCGAGGATCGGCTGGATGTCCGTGGGGTAATGGATGACCTGGCCCGCCAGGCCGTCGCCGCCGTTTCTCACCAGATCGCACGGTTGCGGCTGGGGGACGCTCGGGGCGCGCTGAAGCGCCATTGGAGCTGCCGCCGAGACGGGGGGCACGGAGCGGCCGGACTCGCCGTGACAGCCGGTGCAGGAGCGGACCGCGCCGGGCTTGTAGTTGACGTAGGTTCGCTCGCGCTGGATCTCCCGGAAATCCGCATCCAGCGCCTGAAAGAAGATGCCTCGGTCCGCGGGCACCTCGAAGCAGGCGGATCCATCCTTCTCCACCGG
The DNA here is from genome assembly GCA_964427875.1 of uncultured Planctomycetaceae bacterium. Classification (GTDB taxonomy): domain Bacteria; phylum Planctomycetota; class Phycisphaerae; order SM23-33; family SM23-33; genus CAYRVX01. Next base: position 933 of record CAYRVX010000215.1, on the reverse strand, counting down.
GACGACGCCCCATTGCACGCGTGGCCAGAGGGCGGCCTTCCAGCCGGAACTGCTCAGCGAGGGCCTCCACCTCCGGCCGGTGGACCAGTATCGCGGCAGCGCCTCGTTGACGCGGATCCACTTGACCTCGCCCGGTTTGACCCCGGCCATGCCCTGCGTGACGTCGATGACGACGCAGAGGGCCTTGTTACTCCTGGCGTAGGCCGGGTCGCGCACGGAGCGGATCACCGGGGGAACTTCCCGGGCGACCAGGGGGGTCGGGTGCCAGCAGGAGAGCTCCTCATCCTTGTGGACCAGGTGGTGGTTGCCCTTGGTGTCGATCAGATACAACGCGTAGGCGTTGGGGACGTTCTTGTAGTGGTCGGTGGGCTTGACCTTGTACGAGACCAGAAACTGCGTATCGCTGACGGGCCAGGGATGTGTGTACAAGTGGCCGCTCCGGCCGTTGCGGTCGTGCTTATAGCGCCCGTCCCTGCTCAGGAAGTGCCAGCCGGGCTCCGTGCGGCGCTCGATGAACACGTGGGGGGTGAGGTTCGTGACGGCGTAGCGATCGTCCCACCGGACGTAGCCCTTCTCGTCGGGGTCGGGGCCGCGGGCGCGATTGGGGTGGTTATCGCTGATGAGCATGATGGCCCCGAGGCACCCGCCCTGCGGGTAATGGCAGGTGCCCACGCAGACGATGCGGCCGTCACGGGCGGGCAGCGGCTGGGGGTACATGTAGACCGTCGTCGTGTCGTCGGCCACGCCGTAGATCTCCTGGCACCTGCTCCCGTCGGGCAGCATGGTCCATATGGTCTTGGCGACGCGGGCGCCCTTGTCGATGTACTCCCAGCGGTGGTACATGACGCGGCCGTCATGGAGGACGAGGGGGCAGAACTCGCTGACGGGGCTGTTGGACAACTGCTCGACGTGGGTCCCGTCGGCGTCCATGCG
>CAYRVX010000214.1:0-5715 GCA_964427875.1 uncultured Planctomycetaceae bacterium | reverse complement strand
CCGCGACTACGGCATCATGACCCCGTACACGAGCTTCCTGGCGGATGAGACGACGAAGCTGGCCAGGGGCGGCGAGGTGCGGTCACACGCCAAGAGGGAGGCGGAAAGACTGGCCGAGGAGGTCACCGGCGCCTGGGGCCAGGTCAACGCCGAGAACCGCGCGAAGCTGAACACCGCGTGGAACCTCGCCGCGGGGAGGGCCCGAGATGGCCGCGTCGCGCAGTTCGGCAGCAGCAGTCCCGCCGAGTACGAGGAGGGACGCCGGGAGGTGGTCGCCAACGTCCGCAACGTCGGGAATCAGACGCTGTACCAGCGCGGCCGGCTGTGGATCGCCGCGAATACGAGCGGCCTGGATCCGGAAAAGGACCGCCAGAAGATCAAGGAGATCCAGCGCTTCAGTGCGGACTACTTCGCGCTGGTCCGCGCCAACACGGTGGGCGAGAACCAAGTCCTCGCCAGCCAACGGGCGGGTGAGGAACTCCTGATCAACCTCCGCGGGCAGGCGTATCGGATACGGTAGGACCGTGGGGCCCGAGCGGTCCAATGATCTGTCAAACGTGAAACAACGAGCGCCGCTGCCTGCCGGTCGCGGCTCGCCGCCGCTCGTCAACTGTCGTAGTACAATGCGAACTCGTACGGATGCGGGCGGAGGGCGATCGGATTGATCTCCTCTTCGCGCTTCCACACGATCCAAGCCTCGATGAGCGAGTCGGGGAACACGCCGCCGGCCGTCAGGAACTCGTGATCGGCCTCCAGGGCGTCGATCGCCTCTTCCAGCGTACCGGGGGTCTTGGGGAACCTCTCGAGCTCCTGCGGCGTCATCTCGTAGATGTCCCGATCGAGCGGCTCGCCCGGATCGATCTTGCTCTGGATGCCGTCAATGGCCGCCATCAGCATGGCGGACCAGGCCAGGTATCCGTTGCAGGTCGGGTCGGGGCAGCGAAACTCCAGGCGCTTGGCCTTGGGGTCCGGCGAGTACATGGGGATCCGTACGCCCGCCGAGCGGTTGCGCTTGGACATCACCAGGTTGACCGGCGCCTCGAAGCCGGGCACGAGGCGGCGGTAGGAGTTCGTCGTGGGTGCGGCGAAGGCCAGTATCGCCGGGGCGTGCTTGAGGATGCCGCCGATGCTGTACAGGCCGATCTCGCTCATGCCGGCGTAGCCGTCGCCGGCGAACAGCGGCTCGCCGCCGGTCCACAACGACATGTGCGTGTGCATCCCGGAGCCGTTGTCCTCGAAGACCGGCTTGGGCATGAACGTCACCGTCTTGCCGTGGCGCTTGGCGACGTTCTTGATGACGTACTTGTACCACATGAACCGGTCGCATATCTTCGTGAGCTCGGCGTACTTCATGTCGATCTCGCCCTGCCCGGCCGTGGCGACCTCGTGGTGATGGGCCTCGATCTCGACGCCGAGCCTCATCAGCTCGTAGACCATCTCGCCGCGGAGGTCGTGGTAGGTGTCGGTGGGGCTGACCGGAAAGTACCCGCCCTTGAAGCTCGGCTTGTAGCCCAGGTTGGGCTCCTCGAACCGGGCGGTGTTCCAGGCGCCCTCGACCGAGTCGATCCGGTACATGCCGGTGTGCTGGTTCTGCTCGTAGCGGACCTCGTCGAAGATGAAGAACTCCGGCTCCGGGCCGATGTAGCACGTCTCGGCGATGCCGGTCTCCTTGAGATAGGCCGCGGCCTTCCTGGCCACCGTCCGCGGGCACTTGTGGTACATCTCCCGCGTCTCGGGGTCCACGATGTCGGCGATCACGCTGACGGTCGGCCTGGTAAAGAAGGGATCGATCGCGGCCGTCGCGGCGTCGCAGACGGCCATCATGTCCGACTCGTGGATGCCCTGCCAGCCGCGGATGGATGAGCCGTCAAAGCCCAACCCCTCCTCGAACGCGCCCTCGTCGAGCGCGGCCATGGGGTACGAGCAGTGCTGCCAGGTGCCGAGCATGTCCACGAACTTCAGGTCCATCATCTCGGCACCGTGCTCCTTGGCAAACTCAAAGAACTCCTTCGGCGTCATCAGAAAGCTCCTTACGTTGTCCTTTTTCCGATCCTCTGTCGAGTTGATCGTATCTCGGCCAAACTACCAGCCGAACCGGATGCTCGGGGATTCGCCAGAGCACGTTCCCGGGCGGGGTCCGGCCTCTTGCCTTTGTATCGCCCAAGTCCATTTGATTGCATTTCGCGTGCCAGTCGGCCAGGCAAGAGCGCAGGTTGTTGTTCTTGAGTCCGTTATGACTTAGCCTCTCCATCGGCGCGACTGGTGGCGTTCTTGCATTATTGTCAGTGTCTGTCCCTTCGGCTCACATTTATGTGGCTTTTTCGGCTCATCCGATCCCTTCGCCCGAACTGATGGGCTTGTCTTCCGCCCTCACTTGGGCCTTCGCAGGCCTCGTGCGTCGGCCGCGGCCTTCAGGGCGCGGATCTCCTCCAATTCCGGGCGCCGGCAGAGCTCGGGGTACTCCTTCGCGCGGAACCAGGGCCGATACTGCGCCATCACGTTGAGCGCCGCGCCGGGGGCGGTGCGGGCGACGATGTCGATCACCTCCCGGCTGCGGGCCAGATCGCCCGGCATGACGAGGTGGCGGACGAGCACCCCCCGCCTGGCCACACCGCGCTCGTCGGTCTCCAACGGCCCGACCTGGCGGTACATCTCCTGGAGGGCGGCCGTGGCGACCGCGGGATAGTCCGGCGCTCCGGAGTACTTCCGGCCGGCATCGGGATCCGCGTACTTGAAGTCCGGCATGTAGATCTCCACGAGCCCGGCCAGCAGGCGCAGCGTCTCGACGGACTCATACCCGCCGCAGTTGTAGACGATCGGCACGGTCAGGCCGGCGGCCCGCGCGAGGACGACGGCCTCGGCCAGCGCGTGGGCCACGTGCGTGGGCGTGACGAAGTTGACGTTCTCGCAGCCGCCGTCCTGGAGGCGCAAGGCCACCGACGCGATCTGCGCCGGCGGCATCTCGCGGCCCTCGTTCGAGTGACTGATGTCGGCGTTCTGGCAGAAGACGCAGCCCAGGTTGCAGCCGGCGAGGAAGATCGTCCCGCTGCCCCCGCGTCCCACGAGGACGGGCTCCTCGCCGAAATGGGGCCCGGCCGAGGCGACGACGGCCTCGGCGCCGATCCGACAGGCGCCCACTTCTCCGGCGGAGCGGTCCACGGAGCAGGCCCGCGGGCAGAGCGTGCAGGGAGCGATCATCCCGCGAAGGCTTGCGACGTTCTCCGGAAGCCGGGTCATCGGCCCTCCTTCAGCATCGAATCGATCTCTTGCAGCAGCGCTTCAGCCAGGCGGTTCCCGGCGGCCGAGGCGACGATGCACCTGACGTTTCTCAGGGCCGACTCCAGGTGCTCGGGGTCCGGGTGGGGGAGCATGTGAACCCGCAGGGCGTCCACTTCCGTTCGCAGCGCGGCCTGCGGCGTCTCTTCCAGGCCGAGCCGGCCGCTGAACTCCCCCCGCGCCGCGACCACGTCCGCGAGTTTGTCCGAGTGTTCCACGCCCATAAGGCCGGCCCGGCGCCGCCGCAAGCGGCTATGCCTCGAAAACGTTCCGCCGGAAGAGCCTCTTCGCCCGCCACGCGAAGAAGCACCCCGCCAGGCAGTAGCCGATCGCCGAGGCGAGCACGATCAGCGTCGTCGCCGCCCAGTGCCTGCATCCCACGTCCGGCCAGTCGTAGGAGAGGTCCCCCGCGGCGCCGTCGGCCACTACGACAGACTGGACGACCGGGTTGAGGTACGACAGCGTCTGGGCGAACTCATAATCGCCGAACACCTGTCCCACCAGCTCGGCGCCGGCGGGGATCAGCGCCCACAGCAGCAGCGCGAGGCCGACGTTCATCAGCACGGCCGTGGTCGCCCGGCGATGGCGCGTGGAGAAGTACACGCCCGAGCCGGTCAGGAAGACGCTCGTCCAGATCGCCAGCAGGACGACGTGCAGGGCCGCGATGGGATGGAGAAACCCCAGCGCGGTGAACACGACGACGTGCCCGCCGAGGAACAGCCAGACGGGCAGGCAGCGGAACATCGTTCCGCCGGCCTTGCCCAGCAGGATGTGCCAGTCGCTGACCGGCGTGGACAGCAGGGCGGGCCAGGTCCGGGCGCGCTTCTCCGGCGCGATGCAGGTCGCCGCGTCCATGGCGGTGCAGCCCATGCCCGCCAGCAGGAACATCGTCACGAAGAAGGCATGGGTCTCTCCCTCGTCCATTCCGCCGGCGGCCCCGACGATCGCGTAGGCGTACAGCAGGTAGAACAGCACCGCGCACGTCGCGACGATCTGGACGACCTTGTCGCGGAGCAGGGGCTTTCGCAATTCGCGCCAGACGATGGGCGAGCCGATCACCGTCTTCAGGTTCCACCCCCTGGGCTTCCATTTTCGCTTTTTCGGCTCCGGGACGGCCGGCGCGGCGCGTTGAGACAGGCGGGCGCGTTCGGCCGGCGTGGCGTCCACGGGTATCAGGACGGGGCCGGGCGGAGGGCCGGAGAGCACCTGGACCGCCACCGCCGCCCCGAGCGGCTGGACGCGCGCCGCCTGGAGGCCGATCGCCTTGCGAAGCGCGAGACGGCGGACCAGGATCTCGCAAAGCTTCAGCACGACGAACGTCACGCCCAGCATCGCCAGGCAGTGCACGGGCCAGAAGAAGCCGGGCACCTTGGCCGACGGGTCGTTCAGCACCACCGTCTCATAGACCATCGCCGCCACGGGGTTCGGGTACAGGACGAGGTTCAAACCCACGTTGCTGCTCGTGACGACCCGCGTCACCATGGCCAGGATGAGGAAGATCAGCCCCAACATGCCGTACAGGCCCACGCCGACCCCAAGAGACGCCAGGATGCTCAAGTATGCCCGTCGACACAGGATCGAAAAGAACATCGCGATCGCGCCGGTCAGCATGGCGGCCGTCACCGTGATGCACAACCCCGACAGCAGGTATCCCCACGGGACGCCGCCGAGCACGCGGACCATGCCCATCAGCGGCAGGCTGATCGCCAGGAGAAACCCCACGTGCAGCAGCTTGCCGAGGAACTTGCCCACGACGATCTGCCAGTATCGGATCGGCGTGGTCAGCATCGGCACCAGCGTTCGCTGGTAGATCTCCTCGCTGATCGATGTGCTCAACAGGACGATGGCGACCAATTGGGCGGCGGCGAACTGCAAGCAGACGATGTAGCTGACGATCTGCTGACCCATCGCCGACCTGTGGGCCTTCTCGTACGCCGACTGCCCCTGGGAGGCCTCCAGGAAGCCCAGCCAGATCAGCGTGATGTACAGCCCCACCATGCTGGCGTAGGCGAATCGCAGCACGTAGTACCGCGGGCGGCGGCTGGTGACCAGCAGCTCTTTCGTAAACAACGGGCCCACGATGGCGGGGACCCGGCGGATGCTTGACGCGATCTTTCCCATGATGATTGCGGGTGCAACCGGCGCCCACGGGGGCAATACCAGGCCCTCGTGGACCCGTCTTCAGTCTACCGGCGAGCCGCCGGAAACGCAAACGGGAAGGAACAGAGGGGAGCATTAGGAATCGCGCAGGAATAACCTGAACGGGCCTGCAATGACGAATGATGAACCTGCCTGCCGGCAGGCAGGTGACGAACCTGCCCGCCGGCAGGCAGGTGACGAACGCCCGGAAACACCCGCGCATTGCGTCTCAATTCGCCCTTTTCCATTCGGCATTGTCGAGTAGCCTCAGCACGTTGCCGCTCCGAGGCCCTCTCGGAA
>CAYRVX010000213.1:4111-5978 GCA_964427875.1 uncultured Planctomycetaceae bacterium | reverse complement strand
CGGCGACCTCCTCGGCCGTCTGGGCCACCACGCCCAGGTCGTGCGTGATCAGCAGCACGCTCGTGTGCAGGTCCTTCTGGAGCTCCCTGATCAGCTCGAGGATCTGCGCCTGGATCGTCACGTCCACGGCGGTGGTCGGCTCGTCGGCGATCAGCAACTGCGGGTTGCACACCAGGGCCATGGCGATGACCACGCGCTGGCGCATGCCGCCGGACAGCTCGTGGGGGTACTGCCTCAGGCGCTCGGGGGCACCGGGGATGCCCACCTTGGCGAGCATCCGCTGGGCGATGGCCGCGGCCTCGGCGCGGCTGACGCGCCGGTGCAGGAGGATCGCCTCGCAGATCTGGTTGCCGATCGTGTGGACGGGGCTCAGGGCGGTCATCGGCTCCTGGAAGATCATGCTGACCAGCCCCCCGCGGAGATGGAACAGCGTTTCGGACTTCTCCGGCAGGGCGGTGATGTCGATGGTCTTCTCGCCCTGGGGGTGAAGCAGGATCCGCCCGCCGACGATCCTGCCGGGCTTCTGGATCAGCCGGAGGATCGAGTAGGCGGTGACGCTCTTGCCGCAGCCGCTCTCGCCGACGATGGCCAGGATCCGCCCGCGCTTCACGGCGAACGACGCCCCGTCCACGGCGCGGATCTCCCGCTCGTCGACGTAGAAGTACGTCCGGAGGTCCTTCACCTCCAGCAGGACGTCGTGGTTGCCGTTATCGTCGCCCATGCGGTGATTCCGATCTCATCTCGCGGCATAGGGGTCGGCGGCGTCCCTCAGCCCGTCGCCGAGGAAGTTGCAGCTCAGAACGGTCAGGATGATAAACACGACCGGCAGCAGCAGCCAAGGGTAGTTCGCCACGACCTGCATGTTCATGCAGTCCTGGAGCATCACGCCCCAACTGACCACCGGCGGGCGGAGCCCCAGGCCCAGGAAGCTCAGCGACGTCTCGCCGAGGATCATCACCGGCACGCGAAGCGTCAGGGCGACGATGATGTGGCTGGTGAAGCCGGGCAGCAGGTGGCGTAAGATGATCCGCCCGTGCCCGGCGCCCAGCAGGCGGGCGGCCACGGCGTAGTCCTCCTCCCGCAGGCTCAGCAGCTTGCCGCGGACCACGCGGGCCAGTCGCGTCCAGCCGAGCAGGCTCAGCACCAGCGTGATGCCGAAGTACACCCGCAGCGGCGACCAGTCGCCGGGCATCACCGCGCCCAGCGCCAGCCACAGCGGAAGACGCGGAAAGGCGTTGAGGATCTCGATCGACCGCTGGATGAAGTTGTCCACGGCCCCGCCGACGTAGCCGCTGATCCCGCCGATCGTCACGCCCAGGATGAACGTCACGACGATGGCCACCACGCCGATCGACAACGAGATCCGCGAGCCGTGGACGATGCGGCTGAAGATGTCCCGGCCGTACTTGTCCGCGCCGAGGAGGTAGAAGGTCGGTGCCATCTGCTCGATCGGCTCGCAGTGCTCGCCCGGCAGGGCCGCGTCGGGCACGATCACGGGCGGGTTGTAGGCCTCGCGATCCACGCCGAAGAAGCGCCGCTGCATCGGGACCAGGTTCCACAGCTCGTACGGCTCGCCATTGACGAGGAAGCCCAGCGGGATGATGTCGGTCCGATCCTCGACGTAGCTCTTGCGGAAGGTGATGGGGTCGACGTGGCGCTTGACGGCGTAGACGTGGAAGCCGCGGGCGAGGCCCCATCGCGGCGGCTGCGGCGGGCAGTACGCGTGCGGCAGGTCGCGCCACTCCGAGCCGTAGGGCGAGAAGAACTCCGCGAAGATGGCCAGGGAGTACAGGACCGCCAGCACGAACATCGCCGCGACGGCCAGCCGGTGCCGCACGAACCGACGCCGGATGAGCTGCCACTGCGA
>CAYRVX010000213.1:0-4011 GCA_964427875.1 uncultured Planctomycetaceae bacterium | reverse complement strand
AGCGTGCCGAAGACGCCCAGCAGGCTCAGGACCATGAGCATCGAGCCGGCCAGGTACATGTCCTCCGTCATCAGCGCCTGGAGCATCAGCGGGCCCACGGTCGGGAGGCTCAGCACCATCGCGACGATCGCCCCGCCGGAGACCAACTGCGGAAACAGCCCGCCGATGCCCGAGATGAACGGGTTCAGCGCCATCCGCACCGGATACTTCAGCAGCAGCTTCATCGGGCGGACGCCCTTGGCGCGGGCCGTCGTGACGTAGGGCTTCTTCAGCTCGTCCAGGAGGTTGCCGCGCATCACGCGGATCATGCCGGCCGTGCCGCCCACGCCCAGCACCACCACCGGAACCCAGATGTGCTTCAGCAGGTCCAGCAGCTTGGCGGCGTCCCATTCCGGCTGGGCGCCGTACTGGCTGGAGAACAGCCCCGAGACCTCGATCCCCAACGCCTGCTTGCTGACGTACATCAGGATCAGCGCCAGCAGGAACGACGGCACGCACATGCCGATGAACCCGACGAACGTCAGAACGTAGTCCCACAGCGAGTACTGCTTGACGGCCGAGAAGATGCCCGTCGGGATCGCGACCGCCCAGGTAAAGAGGATCGTCCCCAGCGAGATCAGGACGGTCAGGTATATCCGGTCGCCGACGACCTGGTTGACCGGCCGGCTGTTCTCCATCGACCGGCCGAGGTTGCCCTGGAGCAGCCCTTCGTCCTTGCCCTCCAGCGTGGTGAACCACACCAGCCCCAGCCAGCGGGCGTACCGCGCGGGAAGGGGGTCCTTGAGGAAGAAGAGCTTCTCGAGGTCGCGGATCTCCTCGATGGCGGCCTCGTCGCCGGACTCCTGGAGCTCCATGATGCGGCTGGTGACGTAATCGCCCGGCGGCAGTTGGATGATGGTGAAGACCACCACGGAGATGATCAGCAGCGTGGGGAGCATGATGAGCAGCCGCCGCCCGACGTAGGGGTGCCTGACGGCCACCAGAAGCACCAGCGCGCCGCCGATGCCGCCGAAGAGCCAGCGGATGAGCGCGCCGAGCCACGCCGTCGCCGCCGGGGCCTTCTCGCCGGCGGGCGCGGGGGGCGCATCCGGCGGGGGCGTGACACGCAGGATCGCCCGGCGGATCTGCCGCTTCGTGCCCGGCGTGTCGCGGTCTGTCTCGAAGAAGTACGTCTCGATGCCGGCGTTGCCGGGCGTCAGGAAGTCCCAGGACGCCACGGCCGTCTTGGGCACGTTGCTGAAGCCGTCGGCGACCACCACGATCGCCGGCGGCGACGTGCAAACGTTGATCGTCCAGACGTTCTCCGCGGCGATCAGCAGGGCCTCTCGGAAGACCTCGCGCTGCTCGGCGCGGTCGCCGACGGCCTGGACCTTCTCGTAGATCTCCAGCGCCCGGCGGATGGGATGGCCCTTGGGCGGCTCGACGCACCCCGGGCCCTTGGCCAGCGAGTCGCCGTACAGCCCGCCGCGCATGTACCACCGGGCGTAGCCGATCCCGTAGTTCGCCTCCGTGTTGACCGGCGCGAAGTACCGCGGCTCGATCAGCGGGAAGTACTCCCCGTTGCCGGCCCAGACGTCGAAGTCGTGCTCGAGGGCGGCCTTCTCCGTGTAGAACAGTTGTCGCGACCGGATGCGGGGGATCACCCGCACGCCGACCCGCTTCCAGTCGTCGACGATGAACTGCGCCGGCCCGGCCGTCGTGAAGCCGCAGAGGTCCAGGTAGAACAGCATCCGGCTGCCGTCGCGGAACGTCCGGCAGCCCTCGTAGTCGCGCTTCGTCAGGCCGATCTCGTCCAGCAGCCGGTTCGCCTCGTTCGGGTCGTACTTCGTGAAGCTCTTGTAGAGCCTGGGCTCGTAGAAGTACGAGGCCGGGCCGGGGGCGTTCTGGGCCGGGACGGTCTGCCCGTTGAACTCCGCGTCGATGATGTCCCGGCGGTTGATTGCCAGCGAGAGCCCCTGGCGGAAGCGCTTCTCGGCGAGCAGCTCGTGCCGCCTGACGGTCATCGGGCGGTTGGGGTCGGCCTTGCGGTTGAGGTTCGGGCAGATGATGAAGCTGCTGCGGTCCCCGGCGTACCAGTGCACCACGTCGTAGGTGCTGTCGCTGCTTCTTCGCTCGCTCATCAGCAGCGTGTACTGGTCGTACCGCAGGTGGCGGGTCTGCATGGTGATCTGGCCGTTGGAGGCGCTGACGGCGATCATGTCCTGGCTCTTGACGTCGAAGTGCAGCCGGTCGACGTAGGGGAGCTGGTTGCCCTGCGTGTCCACCATCCAGTAGTACGGGTTGCGGACGAAGCTGTACGGCGGGTTGGCGCGGAACGTTCGGTAGATCCACGGCCAGAGACGCGGGTGCTCGGGGTTGTCGGCGCGCTTCACCGTTCGATAGACGGCCAGCGGGCTGGCGAGCTTCCTGGCCGCCATCGTCCGGGCGATCAGCGCCTGGTCGCCGATGTGCGGATGATACTGCCGCAGGTAGTGCTCCGGGCAGGCGATGACGAACGATCCGTCGTACGTCGCGAGCTTCGGCAGGAAGAGCCCGTTGGGCCGGCTGAACGTGACGCGAAACCGCAGGTCGTCGATCTTCTCAATGCTGCCGCACTCGCCGCCGGCCATCATCAGGCGGGGGATCGCGCCGGTGATCAGCTTGTTGTTGATCTCGTCCCTCCACCAGTAGAGGACGTCGTCGGTCGTGAACGGCCGGCCGTCCGACCACTTCATCCCCTTGCGGAGCGTGAAGGTGAACGTCCTGTAGTCCGGCGAGACCTCGTAGCTCCTGGCCACGTGCGGCACGAGCGGGTATCCGTGCGGCGACCAGCGGACGAGCGTGCAGGCCGACATGCGATGGCCGACCACGCCGAAGACGTCGTTGTCGCCGTTGCCGACGCGGATCCACGTGCCGCCGTACTTGCCCGGCCCGTCGACGCCCTCGACGACGGCGGGCTCCTCGCCGACGCGCTCGGCCACCGGCGGCAGCTCCCCCTGGCGGACCAGCTCGGCCAGGATGGGCGATTCGCCCTTGGGGTACCACGGGGCATTGGGGCCATCGCCGTAGTCCACCCGGCGGTAGAGGACGACCGGGTTGTCCGGGTCGATCGTGGTGTCCCGCGCCTTCTCGGCGGCGCGGATCGCCTCCGGCGGATGCGCGGGCGGCGCGGCGGACATGTCCGGGCGCATCAGCCACGCCATGCCGCACAGCGCGCCCGCCATCGCGACCGCCGCCGCGAGAAAGCACAACAGGGCGACAAGCGAGCTCTTCTTCATGACACCGTTTTCAACCGGCCGCGGCGGCCCCGCGGCCGGGGCCTGGCTCGACTCGGGTGCAATCATGTTACCAGAAACCCCGCTGACGGGCAGAGGGCAAAGCCGCTGCGGCGCCGCCGGGTGCGGAAGGTGATCCTCGATCGTCCCAGGGTCCTTGTCTTGGCGTTTTTGACTTGACGGAAGCGTCTTTGTTGATATGATTACGATTGCTCTAGCGCGCTTTGGGAGTTGCTAGCTACGCTCATCTGCACGAGGGCGGGAGCGAAGATCGCTCGTTCGTCCCTTCCTGCCCAGGCCGCTCGGCCAAGTTCCCACACGGCGAGATCCAGTCATGCAGGCTGAGCCGCCTGCGAGGGGAACTGCTCGCAACGCTTCGTTATCCGTGCCTCTTACGTGTGTGCCGGGCCTTCGTTTCCGCCCGCGGCGAGGGCGCTCGGAATGGCCGCCCTACGCGCGAGGCGTCCGGCCGGCGTCGATACGCTGGAGAAAGAGATCAACACGCCTTGCTGTGAGGATTCGGAGGAGTTGGTTCGCTCATCGTGCTCGCGGTGGAAGGTCCGTGCATCTTGGAAAGGACGAGACGATGAGAAACAGAAGAAGCCTGTTGGCGCTGGCGTGCCTCTGCTGGGGGCCGGGCTGTTTCCATACCCCCAATTACCACTACAACGAAAGATCGTCAATTCGTTGACTCGTTAACTCGTTGGCTTCGTCCCATAACTGAGGGATTCAGTTCCATTGATGGATTCCTGTCATG
>CAYRVX010000212.1:0-6102 GCA_964427875.1 uncultured Planctomycetaceae bacterium | reverse complement strand
TGCCTGGACGGTCTCGTTGAGGCGGCCGGCGCTGAGGGCGGATTCGACTCGCCGGGAGGCCGCCGAGACGCTGCTCAGGCTGCGGTAGCCGAGCGCGTCGGCGATCTCGCGGCCGGTCAGGGCTGTGGCCCTGCGGGCGACGTGGGCCGCCACGGCGCGAGAGAGGTCATCGCAGCGTCTTCCGGCCCGCCAGCGCTCCGGCCGGCCCGGTCTTCCCCGCCGAGGAGATCCCCTGGGCCTGACACCCCGGCGGCTCTTGCCCACCCCGCGCCCCCAAGGTCAAGGCTAGCAGGAATCGGCGGCCCCCTAATCACTCATCGAGACCTGACGCCACTTCTCATCAGAGCAGGGGCGGAGCAGCCCAACGAGAGAAGCGCGATCGTGGCGCAGCTTGACAGTAGTGCCCGCGCAACTGACATCGGGGCAAGCGTGGCCCACTCAATGTAAAGGGATACGTTGTCCCGCAGGACGAGAACAGCCAGGAAAGAGACACCCGCCAGGAGGTCCCTGCGCCTGCGCGCAAACAGCCCCAGGAGAAGCCCGAGAACGACCAAGCAAGCAAGCGAAACAACGAAGACGGGACAGGCGCATCGCCAGGTCACCTCCCCCATCTCAGGGCTTCCCCTGGCCAAACCGAAGAAAGGAAACGAGAGAAGCCCGACATCGGGGGTACAAGGCAGACTCACGTCGCGAGCCACCATGAAAGCCACTTCGAGGACCAGAAGCATCAAGAGGGCCAGCAGTATCGCCGCACCACTGCGACCTGCGACTTCCTTGGGACGCTCGGCTCCTTGCCGCTGCGCACGACGGCGAAGGGCGCGCCGCAATAGGTGACCCAATCCGCACCCCCACAGGATGATGAGGGCGCTGAATAACACTCGAGACGGGCTCAGCCACACCGATCCGTCGACCACTCCAGCAAATGATGCAACTTGCCATTCGGAATCCGCAGGCCAAATCACGACTCGCCAGTCTGTCCGCACAGCAAGCACGATGAGCAGTGCAGCGCCGGCCAATGCCCCTCGTCGTCCCGGAAGGATCATCGCCGCTACGAAGGACACGAGAAGCAGAATGAGGACAGACAACAGCGATATGACCATGAACTCCGGCATACTCGACAGCTTACTGAGCGCAGGGCGGTAATTCAGGCCAAAGAAGGGGAACACCAACAGAGCAACCGGCCCAGCGTCTGGCGTGCCGCGCATCACGGCATCCCGCCCAGCCGCAAACAATGCCTCCGCCGCGCTCACGATGACAGTGACCGCAACCAGCCTTCTCCCCCAGGCCGTCTCAGAGACAAGCGATTCCACGTATCCCCTCGTCCAACGATCGGATGGGGTCAGGTCTTGATTAGTGATTAGTGGCCAGTTCGTTCAGGATTGCCTGGACGGTCTCGTTGAGGCGGCCGGCGCTGAGGGCGGATTCGACTCGCCGGCAGGCCGCCGAGACGCTGCTCAGGCTGCGGTAGCCCAGCGCCTCGGCGATCTCGCGGCCGGGCAGGGCAGTGGCTTGGCGGGCCACGTAGGCCGCGACGGGGCGAGCGAGGTCGTCGCATCGCCTTCCGGCCCGCCAATGCTGCGGCTGGCCGCCCAGTTGCGCGACGACGGCCGCGACCACGTCGGCCATGGCCGCCCCCCGCCGCAGACGACGCAGGGTCGGCATCTCGGCATCGTCGGCCCGATCGGCCAGCATCCTGCGGATGCGGGCGAGGAAGGCATCGGAGCCGAGCACGAGCCCGTGCGCCGCCGCCGAGAGCGGGTTGTCCAACGGCCGCCCGAGGCCGTCCTCGACATATCGCCGATACGCCCTGCGCCCCGACGGGCTGTCCCCGCCGAACTCCCGCAGCACGCGGCCGTAGTCCACCCACCCCAGCCGCCGGGGCGCGCGGTGATACCCGCGATAGGTGCTCCAGGGCCAATCCTCCGGCCGGGCCACCAGCCGCGCACGCACCGGGTTGAGGTGCACGTATCGGCTGACCTCCAGCCGGTAGCCGCGCTGCTCGTCCTCGATCACCACGGACTTGAAGCGGCCCTGCATCAGGTGGCCGACGCGCCCGTGGCGGGCGTTGAAGTAGCCCGCGTAGGTGCCGTTGAGATCGTGCATGCCGGCCGAGAGGTTCGGCTGCGGGGTCTGCACGAACAGGTGGAAGTGATTGGCCATCATCGCGAAGGAGAACACCCGCCACCCGTATCGCTCCACCGTGGCGGCCAGGAGCGTGAGCCACTTGTCGCGGTCTCGGTCGTCGTGAACGATGGCCCGCCGCTCGTTGCCGCGAGACATGACGTGATACACGGCGTCCTCGAACTCCACGCGCAAGGGCCTGGCCATGCCCGAGACTGTAGGAGCCTCCCGAGGGCCTCGTCAACCACTAATCACTAATCAAGACCTGACCCCATAGCGTCGTTTTCCTCGGCCGGATCTGAATCGTAGGCTGCCAGGAGAAGCGGAGGGTCCGTCCCTTCGTCCGAAGGAGGAAGTGATGCCTCTGGGCAAGAAGACGCTGATTGTGTTGTTCCTCGTCGCCATGGCGGCGGCCGTGGGGTTCATCATCCACACGTCCCGACAGGCGGCCCAGGCGAGGGAGAGCCCGCACACCCACGCCGCCAAGGTCGCCCGGGCCGTCCGGCAGACCCAGAAGGCACTGGACCGCCAGGCACCTCGCTGAGACTCTGTGTCTTGCGGCGCGAGCCCGCCCTCACTTCCTGAAGCGCCGGCGGGCCACGGCGGCGAATCCCAGCAGGAGCAGTGCCGCGGAGGCCGGCTCGGGGACGACGGCCAAGCCCTGCGGCGTAAGGCTGGCTGGACGGCCGTTGATGAGCGTGCCCGTGTCCAGGTCGATGTCGAACAGCTCGTCGGTGAGCGTCGAGAGTATCAGTCTGCCGGAGGCGCTGAACGCCAATGCGCCGGGGAACCACGGACTGACGTGGGTCGTGCCGACAACGCTGCCGTCGGTGTCGATCCTCACCAGGTCGCCCCGCTCACTGATCCCGTAGAGAAGCCCATGCTCGCCGTTGTAATCCAGACCGAGCAGGTTGTCGAAGCTGGGCCCACCGAGGGGCGTGAGCGCCCCGGTGGTCGGGTCGATGGTTGCCAGCGAGCCCGGCCCCGTGGATGCCAGGCCGCCCGTCTGGGTATACAGCGTCCCCGCGTCGTCACAAGCGATCGACCGCGGGGAGCCTCCGATGTGGGTTGCCAGGCCGGTCGCCGGGTCGACGCGCAGCAGTCCCGCGACCCCGGCGGGCGAGTTATTGGTGACGAAGAGGGCCCCGTCGCTCGGCCGGCGGGCCATCGAGACCGGCGTCATGGCGCCGATGCCCATCCCGCCCGGGCCGATCAAGGCCGTGTCCCCGGAGTCGATGTCGATGAGGTACAGCGCGTCGACGTGTGAATCGACGGCGAACATCTCTTCGCCGGCGTATGCAGGGCCCCACGTCAGCGCCGCCGCCAGGACAGCGGCCACAATCAGCACGTGCCGGGCCGTACGCCACGCGGCCCTCGA
Source organism: uncultured Planctomycetaceae bacterium (assembly GCA_964427875.1). Lineage (GTDB taxonomy): Bacteria > Planctomycetota > Phycisphaerae > SM23-33 > SM23-33 > CAYRVX01. Next base: position 2,603 of record CAYRVX010000212.1, on the reverse strand, counting down.
AGGCGATGCCCGTCGTCGTCCTTGTCGTCTCTTCACGGTGCAGTTCCTTTCACGCCGGTCAACAGGAGACCGGCTCGCCCGCCGGACGTTCCCGGCGACACTGTCCGTCCCGTACATACACAACACACAACTGGCCGGCCGGGGCGCCGGATCGTCTCGGCCGGCTCCGTTCGACAAGCTCAGGGCTTCCGCTTCCGCCTCAGCAGCGCCAGCGTGCCGAGGGCCAACAGCGACAGCGCGGCGGGCTCGGGGACCACGTACATCACGTGCAGCCGCTGAGATCCCGTGTCGAAGGCATAGAGGTAGCGGTCGCCCTCGCCGATCGTCATCATGCTGAAGTGGACGGGCATGTCCTCCAGCCTCGTGCCCCAGACGGGGTCGTACACGCCGTTGACGCCGAAGGCCAGCGCATCGTCGCCCGTGGCCGCGTAGATGCTCTCGGGGTAGACGCGCAACGTGACGTGGATGTTGGCCGGGTCAACCCGGATGTCGCCGGCGTAAAGGCTGCTGTCCGAGGAGTTGATGAAGACCGGCTTGGTGGAGTAGCTGCCGACGTTCCGGCTGGCCTCGGGAGCGATCGTGTCCGTGCTCGTGTCGAAGGCCTTCAGCTCGATGAGGCTGATCCCCACCTCGGTGCGGAACAGGCCGGTGCCGTCGCTTGTGGCCACGAAGGTCTGCGTGCTCCATTCCGTGTTGCCGTAGTACCCGGCGCCGCAGGAGGACAGCCGGGCGCCCGTGGTGGCGTCCACCTGGTAGGCGCTGACCGACTGGTTGAGCCCGACGCCCAGGAAGCGGTTCGGCCGCCCCAGCGCCATCTGGTACATGGGCGCCTGTGCCATGACGATGCCGGAGGGGTTCTGCGTCTCGAGGTCGTAGGTCAGGACGTAGACGCCGGGCGGCTGGTTCCAGTACTCCCCGGTGATGTTGTCCAGCACGGTGAGGTAGCCGCCCGCGGGGTCCACGTCGATGTCTCTCAGACACCGCCCCGTGCTGCTGACCTTCTCCACGGCCATGGTGGTCCGGTCGACGAAGACGACGTCGCCGTCGCCGGTGATGCCGTAGACCTTCGGCCGCAGCGGATCGGCCACGATTCGCCCCAGCGGCAGGGGCACGTCGATCGCGCCGACGTACTGGACGTAGTGGCCGGCCCTTGCCTCCGCGGCAAGCGTGCCCATCGCCGCCGGAAGCAGCATGCCCATGAGCATCGCTTGTGAGATTCTCCTCTGCATGGTGGGTCTCCTTTCCTGCTCGATTGCCCGACAAGACTCATTCCCGGCGGCCGTCAGCCGCCGGTCCATCTCTTGGCCGAACCACCAGCCGCCCGCCGCCGACGCAGACGCGGGCCCGCCGCGTCGCAGCGACGCTCGACTGATGAGCTTTGAGAGCGCTTCCCCTCGCAGGCGGCTCAGCCTGCACGAGCACGTCTCACAGTGTGGAAACTCGGCCGGGCGGCCTGGGCAGGAAAGGACGAGTGAGCGAGATTCGCTCCTGCCCGAATGCAGATGAGCGTAGCTAGCCGCTTCCAGAGCAAGCTAGAGCGATGGCGATTGTACCACGAATCCGGGATAAGTCAAGAGTTCATGGCGGCGAATGGCGGCCGGCACGGCGGGGCGGTCCTGCCCAGCCGCGCGGGCCGGGCGTCACTTCCACTTCCTCAAGCGCGGGGGGCGGGTTGATGGTCAACTGGAGGATCCGCCGACCGCCGTCCGTCAACGTGAAGCGGAGCAGTCGCTAAGTGGGAATTGCCGGAAAAATCCGAATAATTGAAAAAGCTGCCGCGACGACGATTGTAAGGCTTTGTGACAAAGGAGCTTGTGTTAGAAAATGACGAGAAATGGGTTTGTTTCGTAAAAACACTTATGTACTTCCGATCAGCCCCGGCACGGGACCGATGCCGGGGACCGGCCCCCGGTCATCGAGTCGAATGTTTATAATAGGCGCCAGTAGGTTGTATGTCAAGGAAATTCTGAAAATAATTTTGCCTGTCCCTGGCCGGCGCGGTCTGGCCGTCCGACGCGGGTCCCGCCGGGCGCCTCGTGCGGATCGGACCCAAGCCGGCCGGGCTCGATGCGCCGCCTAGTGCTATGTCAATATCCAAACTGTGGGTCGCAGGTGTGTGAGAACGTTTCCTGGCGGTCCGTAACGATTGTTTCTGTAATCTGTTAGCTCCGGAGGAGCGGACGTTGATAGCCCAGGGCGCCGCGGCGCTGTTTGCCGCAAGCCCTGGGTTTGCAGGGCGTGTATTTCGCGGAACCCCGGCAGGGGTGACCGTACCTCACGGTCGCCCCATACGAGGCTCCGCACAAAGGGTGACGCGTACCCAGGGCTCCCTCCGGTCGCCCTGGGCTACCCACGTACCGCCCCATACGGGGCGAAGAGGAAACCTCCCCGGATTTGTCCTCGCACACGGTGGCAGTACGTCCTGTGGTGTCGCCGCAGAGGCACAGAGCCTGCCTGCCGGCAGGCAGGACTCAGAGCAAGTCGTTATTATTCTTGTCTTTAGCAAAACGGTCTCTCCGAGCCCTGCCTGCCGGCAGGCAGGCTCAGTGCCGGTCCGAACCGGGTACATAGTTTACAGAATGATCCGGGCACATGGTTTACAA
>CAYRVX010000211.1:0-6374 GCA_964427875.1 uncultured Planctomycetaceae bacterium | reverse complement strand
TGCCATCGAGCGTGTAGTAGATCACCCCGGCCGGCGCGGTGATGCTCAGCGAATCACCAGGCGAGATGCCCCCCCCATGCTGGTACGAGCCATCGATGTTGAACGTCGGGGCCGTGACATCGGGGTAGAGATTGGCGGCCTCATACTGACCGAGCAGGTTGGTGGTGCGAACCGGGAAATAGGAACCGATGAGGCGGTTGCGCTCGGCGACCCACTGGTTATCGCGAAGGTAGGGCCCGCCGGGGCGATCGTCTCCCCATCGAGCCGACTCGGCGATGATGGCGAGGTCGAGCTCGTTGGCCCGTTCCATCCAGCGCTGGGCGGCGCCTTCGGGAGACAGGGCGCCGCCGTTATGGAGGTGCTTGTGCAGGCGGTCGGCGAGAAGGATGAGGAATTCGTCGCTGTAGAGGAGGTTGTGGAAGAGCCGGCTGGGTTTCCCGGAGGTGTTGACGCCGAGCTTGTTGACGGTGGTGCCTTCGAGGACTCGCTCGGCGTCCCAACTGTAGATCTTCCAGGGGGCGTCCTCGGCGCCGCCGCCTACGGCGCGCCAGTTGTGGCCGTCCCAGTCGGAATTGCCGCCGTAGTGGTTGATGATCATGTAGTCGATGAGGCTGACTACGTCGAGCTTCTCCTGGATCTGCTCGTACTCCCCGACGGTGATCCCGCCGGAGACGGCGTTGGCAACCATGTTCTGGAGGCTGTTCCAGGAGGAGGTGGTTCCATCGACGGCCGCGCCGCTGTTCAGGGCGTCGATGGCATCCTCATCGCCGCCGTTATGGGCGGCATAGTGGGAGGACTCGGCTCGCTCGTGCGCGTTGTAGACGCCCCAATGGAGTCCGTTGATGTAGAGGTGGACATACGTGCCCTCGCCCGCGTCGGCCTGCCCCATGTCGATCAGCGAGTCTCGCATCCACTGCTCGCGGATGAGCTCGCCGCGGTTTCGCTGGCCCGGGTCCCAGTGGATCCAGGAGTTGTTGTACATGGCCCGGAGGTGGAGCGAGTTGAACTCCTCCACTTCGCAGCCTTCGAACAGGGGGAAATCGAGCCGCCCCGGGCCCCACATCGTCCGGAACCGCAGGCTCATCGAGTGCTTGATGGCGTTGCCGGGGTTGCGGCTGGCGCCGCCCTGCATCTTCAGTCCGGCATCGATCTGGAAGCCTTCCATGCCGTCGGGATAGATCAGCTCGGCCGAGACGGCCTTCTCCATGGTGGTGCTCTGAGGGTTGGAGTAGAGCCCGCTGCTGCCGAAGATGTCCACCATGGGCAGGACGAGAGAGAGGGTGGGGATCTCGGTGAGGCCCTGAATGAAGCGGTCGTGGTACGTGGCGCCCAGCGTGATGCTCTGGTCCATCTCGTAGTCGGCGTTGGGTTCCCCGCCCCAGGAGGTCGGGTAGCCGGCCGGCCGGGTCTGCGTGGCCACGTGCTCGGGGAAGATATACGTCTGCGTGTCGACGTTGGTGGAGAGCCACCCGGGCTTGAACGCCGCCGCGCGCAGCATGCTCGTCGTGCTGATGGTGATGGGCGCGGTGTACTCCGTGCCGGTGGTGGCCGTGGGGGCGGTGCCGTCCAGCGTGTAGTGGATCTCGGCGCCCGGGGTGTCGGTGGTGATCTCGACGTCGAACTCCTCCTCGAAGAATCCGCGGTCCACGGAGAACTGGGTGTCTTCGACCACGCCGAGCACGCCGGGGACGTTCGGGGCTTCCGGCGTCGGCGTGGTAAAGTAGCTCTCCGTGAGGATCACGCCGGCGGCGGCCCTCAGCTTGGGGCAGATGAGAAAGCTGCCGTCCGCCGCGCTGTCGTTGAGGGCGTGGATCGCCAGGACGTTGTCCCCCGGGACCAGCAGGTGAAGGTAGGGGGTCAGGTCCACGCTCTCGAACCGAACGGCGTCCTCGATGGACCGGTCGGAGAGGGCGGCGGAATTCCATTCGGGCGTCCCGGGCGCGTTGCGGCTGGCGACCGGGGTGCCGTTGAGATACGCCACGTAGCCGTCCTCGTAGGCCATCTCCAGGACGAGGTGGGAGAAGTCCGACGGGTCGGCGACGGTGAACGGCACGCGGACGAGCGCCGAGGCGTTGAGGCCGAGCATCGCGGCTTCCAGGTCCGTCTCGATGAGGTCGGCCATGCTCGTCTCGCCGATCAGCTCCAGGTCGAAGCTGATGTCGCTGCTGCTCCTGGAGAACTGGTGGATCTCGACGGCCAGGACGTTCTCGCCCTCGGCGAGCATGCCGGCCGGATCGGCGTGGTGCTCGAAGAACTGCGTTTCGCTGCTCGTGTTGCCCGTGGTGGTGAGGTAGTCGATCGGGCCGGAAGGCATGTTGCTGCGGGGCAGCTCGTGGCCGTTGAGGTACATCACGGCACCGTCGTCGCGCAGCACCCGGATGGTCAGGTCCGTGATGCTCCAGGCATTGTCCACATTAAAGCTGTGGCGGAAGTAGGTGGTGATATACTTGTTGTTGGGGTCGGGCCCGTAGCTGACGACGGTGGCCTCGTCGCCGTCGCCGTAGCCGAGCTGGGCCGGGCCCGAGGCCCAGACGCTGTCGTCGAAGGTTGGCGCCCGCCAGGCCGCGCCCTGATCGGACCCGTCGTCGAGGTAGCTCCAGACGGACTCCGTGTCGATCAGCGTGACCGTTCCACCGGAAGGCGGCAGGCCGAAGCCCAGGCCGGTCGTGCCGCCAGCCCACCCGCTGTCGTTGAAGGCCGGCTGGATCCACGCGGGATCCAGCGGCCCGGGCGTGGGTACGAGGTAGCTCGCGACGTCACCCTTCTCCACGAGGACTTCGCTGCCGTACTCCTCGCACAGCACGCCGTAGGAGATGTCCTCCAGTTGCCGGGGGAAGTTGGGCGTGTATTCGTGGACAACGGTGTCCATGTCGTCCAGCAGGGCCAGATACTCCCCGTCGCTGGTGAGCTTGAAGCCGATGTGCCAGTAGCCGGCGGGATCCTGGCCGGTCTCGTTGGTGGCGCAGAGGAGGAGATAGCCCTGGGCGGGGAGCGTGACAGCCGGGAAGGTCCACTCGTTTGCGCTGTCGATGAGCTGCCAGTCTGTCAGGTCGATCGGGGAGGTGGTGGTGTTCTGAAGCTCGATCCAGTCGGGCTGGTCGCCATAGCCGTCGGTGAAGGTCGACTCGTTGTCGGCCATGAGCTCGCTGATGAGGACACTGCCGGACAACAGCAGCCGCGGCTCCAGCGGCTCCATGGATGGTGGACGAGATTGCGGTGTTTCCCAGTGCCGACGCATTCCATCCTCTTGCGGGCCGGCCCGCGATCGCAAGCCGCTGGCGGTTCATCATGACCGCCTGCTCGCAGAAAAGAACTCCAGGCAGGACTGCACGGCGCCCGCAAAAGCGCCTGCTACGTATATTTGTACCACAATTCCGCCAGTCTGCCAAGCCATGTGTGCGGCCGGCGGATGGGGCTTCGGCCGGTCGGCTGCGGGAGGGCTACCTCGCCTTGGCGGATTCCTTTTCCGCGGGCCCGGCGGCGGGCTGCCCGGCGGGCGGCGGCACGTCCAAGAGTCTCTACTTCCTCACGGGCCGGTGCCACAGCGACCGCCAGTAGGCCCGGTCGGTGCTGTAGACGTCGATCGGATCCTTCGCGAGGTCGAACGATTCCGGCAGCACGCCGTAGCGCTTCATCTCGCGGAGGTAGGGCGCCGGCGGGCGGAAGTTCGGCATGTCGAAACGCTTGATCTCGTTGAGCTTCTTCGCGGCCTGGCGGACGGCGGCGAGGATCTTCCGGTAATCCGGGTCGGAAGTGTCCCTGAAGACCTCCACGGGCTCGACGATCCTGCCGCTCTTCGCGTCGCGCCTGCCCATGCCGTGGCCTCCCGCCTTGCGCGCCAGCGGCGCGAGCAGGATCATCGACTTCTCCGGCCGCGTCAGGTTAAAGACGAAGTGCCGCGACCGCCGCATCCGGGCGTCTCGCCAGTTCGGTCGCCAGAACGACAGCCTGTTCTCGTCGGAGATCGCGTGCGGCAGGCGGAGGGTGGCCTTGTGGCACGAGTCGCAGCGGCGTTTCATCGCCTCGGCGGCGGCCTTCGTCTCCGGCCAGGCGTAGTCCGTCAGGACCTGGCCGTTGGAGTAGTACCCGCCGATCATGCCCGAGCCGAGCGCCGCGTAGGTGCCGGGATAGGCCGCCCCCGTCTCGATCCAGTAGCGGATGTAATCGACCTCCCGAGGGGAGAGCTTCGCGCCGTGGTGCCCTCCTGAGGCCTTCTTCATGAGCGGGCTGGCGGACGTGCCGATCGAGCGGGGCGGCAGGTTGCTCCTGGGGTCGTTTCGCCCGTCGACGAACTGCCGCCGGATCGTCAGCGTGGCGTAGCTGTGTGAGAACATGGGCCCGCGGTCGCCGGTGAGGATCACGCCGGCCGTTCGCGGGCCGTGGTCGGCGCCGTCGTGCCTGTCGTAGTCGTGGCAGCGGACGCAGTGGTGGTCGAGGATCGGCTGGATGTCCCGCGGGAAGTCCAGCACGTCCGGCACGCCGGCGACGGGCTCGATCCTGCTGGGCGGGCGCCGGGTCGCGAGCAGGCTGCCGGGAAGGATCGTCTGCGTGCGCTGCTCGTGGCAGCCGACGCAGCCGGTGACCTCCCCCGGCTGGACGGTCAGGAAGCTCTGCATCCGCTTGACCGACATGTCGTTGGCGTCGAGCGCGACGAAGAAGAGGCTGCGGATCGCCGGCAGCTCCATGTAGGCCGAGCCGTCCGGCTCGACGGGCACCGTCCCGACGATGCGCTCCAGCGTGAACGTCCCTCCCCAGCTCAGCGGGTCCATCCCGCCGGTGTAGTTGATCGGCTTGGGCAGCGCCTCGATCACGAGCAGCTTCTTGATCTCCCCGCGCCGCACGCCCGTCATGTTCCTGCCGACGTGCACGTCGGCGAGGACGAGCTGGCCGGTCGCCCGCATGGCGTCCGCTCGCGGCGCGATGATGCGCTCGCGCGGTCGCGGCGTAAGAGGCCGCGGCTCGTGAACGTCGAACTGCGGGTCGGTGTAGAGCGTTTTCTGCCGGCCGCGGTCGTCCAGCAGGAGGATTCGCCGGCCTTCCGCCGCAAGGAAGGCATGCTCGCTGAACGCCCACGGGTCGCGGAAGTTGCTCCCGCCGGGGACCTGCCGGACGCTCTTGAGGTCGTCGGGGCCCATCTTCGGATCGACCACGCAGATCGGCCCGGCGTGCTCCCGCCGGCCGTGACCGGGAGAGAAGATCGCCACGATGCGGCCCGTGCCCGCCTGCCCCGAGCCCCGTGGGGGGCAGATGGGCTTGGCGTCGATCATCACCGTGCCGGGGTGCATGTTGCCGAAGAAGGTCATCTGCCCCGTGCCGTCGGGGTTCGTCGTCCAGAGGTGGTGGTAGTGGACCTGGCTGCGGTCGACGTACTCCCAGCGCTGGTAGAGGATGCGCCCGTCGGGCAGGACCCACGGCGTGTTGTCGTGCTCGCCGTTGCTGGAGACGGCCCGCAGGTCCGAGCCGTCGGCCTCGCAGCGGTACAGCACGGCCACCTGCGTCAGCCAGCAGTTGACCCACCGCTTGCAGCGAGAGGAGCAGAACATGATGCCGCCGCCGGGCAGGTAGGTCGGCTCGATGTCGTCGTAGGGCGCGTCGGGCGTGACCTGCCGCAGACCCGTGCCACCTGCCCCGAGTGGAGCCGAGGGGTCCGCGCGGACCTCGTAGAGGTGGTAGTGCTCCGAGCCGCCCCTGCGGTAGGAGAAGATGATCCTCCTGCCGTCGTAGTGCACCTGCGGGTCGCGGACGCTTCCGGCGGGGTCCTCCAGTATGGGCGTGACCTTGCCGGTCCGGACGTTCAGCCGGTACAGCCCCCCGCCCGGCGCGCCGTAGGCCTTCTGGTCTTCGCTGCGGGCGTAGTAGGCGAAGTTGGCGTACCAGTGCCCGTCCCGCCCGGGGCTGCGGACCGCGAAGACGATCTCCTCGACGCCCGCCATGGGCCCGGCGAGAAACTCCTCCAGCAGCTCGGGCGACTCCTTGATCGCCGGGCGGCGCCTGGGCCTGCGCCTGGGCGTCGGCGCGAACCCGGGGCCGGGCTTGGCAACGAACTTGCCCAGCAGCTTCTCCGGCGGGCTCGAGCCGTAGACCTGTATCTCCGACGCGCCGGGATTGGTCCCGCCGTAGGAGCTGATGAACTTCAGCCGGACCTTCCCAGCGATGGCCGGCTTGGGCAGCTTGATCCGCTGCGGCCCGCGCCCGGGGACAAGGCGCCCCTTTGCGGCGGGCGTCTTCGCGTCGTCGAGATAGATCTCATAGTCCCTGAAGTTCTCGTTCCACTCGCCGGAGCAGCGGCCGTAATAGACGACCTCCGCCGCGCAGATCGGCTCGGCCCACTGGAGCGTCAGCTCGGCCGAGTTGCGGTGCGTGGCCCCGTTGAC
>CAYRVX010000210.1:0-6617 GCA_964427875.1 uncultured Planctomycetaceae bacterium | reverse complement strand
GCAGGTGGGCCAGCGCGACGGCCGGGCAGCGGCGGTAGTTGTACCAGACGAACGTTTTGACCCTGGCCTTCCGGGCGGCCGCGGCCATCTCGCGCGCGTCCTTGAGCGTGCCGGCGATGGGCTTCTCGCAGGAGCAGTTCTTTCCGGCCGCGATGGCGGCCTTGGCGACCGGCGCGTGCATGTAGTTCGGCGTGACGACGTCCACGAGGTCGATCTCCTCGGATTTCACCAGGGCTCGCCAGTCCGTGGAGGCCCGCTGCCAGCCCCAGTTTCTCGCGAAGCTTCTGGGCCTCTCTTCCGGCTGGCCGAAGGTCGTGTGCATCACCGGCTTCACCGGCGGCTTGAAGAACTTGGCCACCTGCCCCCACGCGTTGGAGTGGGTACGGCCCATGAACCCCTGCCCGATCAGTGCGACGTTGATAGACCTGCCTTTCGCCATGATATTGCTCCTTGTATTTGCGAACGTCTTCAAGATGCCCTTCGAATACAATGGCTGAGCAGCCGAGATGACTATAGAGGCGTGACCGCCTGCATGCAAGAAGTTAGAACGGCCGGGTCGTGCGCGGGAAGCTCTCGCCGGCGGGCAGGAGTGGACGGGAGACGCGATGGCGCTCTTTGACATCATGGCGGTCCTGATTGTCCTGGCGGCGGCGCTGGCGTATCTCAACCACCGGTTCTTCCGCCTGCCGCGGACGATCGCGCTGATGCTGATGAGCCTGGCCGTCTCGGCCGTGCTGATCGCCCTGAGGTCGCTTCACACCCCGTTCGAGGCGTGGGCCGAACGCCTCGTCAGGGACATCCCCTTCGAGAAGGTGCTGCTCGAGGGCCTGCTGGGCCTGCTGCTGTTTGCGGGGGCGCTGCACGTGAACCTCGGTGACCTGCTGGCGAACAAGTGGTCCATCGCGACGTTCGCAACGGTGGGAGTGGTCGGCTCGACGTTCGCGGTGGGCGCCCTGGCGTTCGGCCTGTCGCACGTGCTGCACCTGGGGCTCGGGTTCATCCACTGCCTGCTGTTCGGGGCCCTGATCTCGCCGACCGATCCGATCGCCGTGCTCGCCATTCTCAAGAAGGTGGGCGCCCCGAAGAGCCTGAAGACCCGGATCGCCGGCGAATCGCTGTTCAACGACGGCATCGGCGTGGTCGTGTTCCTCACGCTGCTGAAGGTCGCCGCCGGCGGCGCCGGCGTCGGGGCAGGGCACGTCGCCGGGCTTCTCGCCGCCGAAGCGCTCGGCGGCATCGCGCTGGGGCTCGTGCTCGGCTATGCAGCCTACCGCATGCTCAAGAGCGTCGACGATTATCACGTCGAGGTCCTGGTGACCCTTGCGCTGGTCATGGGCGGGTACGCACTGGCCCGCGCGATCCATACCTCCGGGCCGCTGGCCATGGTCGCCGCCGGGCTGCTGATCGGCAACCACGGGCGGAAGTTCGCCATGTCCCCCCGGACGCGGGAACACCTCGACACCTTCTGGGAGCTCGTCGACGAGGTCCTCAACGCCGTGCTGTTCGTCATGATCGGGCTGGAGGTGCTCGTGCTGAGCCTCTCGCCGGTCTACCTGCTGGCCGGGCTGATCGCAATCCCCCTGGTCCTCCTGGCGAGGCTCGTGACCGTGGGTGTGCCGGTGGCGATCCTTCAGCGTTACCGCCCGTTCGCGCCCCGCGCGGTGCGCATCCTCACCTGGGGCGGGCTTCGCGGCGGGATCTCCGTCGCCCTGGCCCTGTCCCTGCCTCGCGCGCTCGGCGGCGAGGCGGACCCGCGCGAGCCGATCCTCACCATCACCTATGTCGTCGTGGCCTTCTCCATCGTCGTCCAGGGCCTGACGATCAAGAAGCTCATCGCCGCGTCCCATGGGTAGTATGACAGCGCTAGTTCGTTAACTCGTTGATTCGTTAACTCGTTATCTCGCGGGATGTTTCGCTTCTCACGAGCAGGCGCTCGCCCGGAAGGTGGCTCCCAGGGCGGTTCAACACAGCTCTCTTCGCAACGACGAGTTAACGAGTCAACGGATGAACGGGCTAGCGCTGTCATAGTAGCCTGCGTCGCTGAAGCGAACAGGCCTGCTTGCTTCAGCAAGGCAGGTCCGCGCAGATACCCAGACAAGAACCACGGGGGGCCGCGACACGGTCATTGGCGCTCCCCATGAGATCAAGGCCGACGAGTGCCGCGCGGCGCCGCGGGCGCAGGCCTCGCCGCCATCTCAGCGCCCCCGCTCCGTTCGCAGCGGCAGGACCCAGGTCTGGATCCGCATTCGTTCCCCCTCGGCGTGCGCGAATGCGCGGCAGGGGCGGGCGCCCAGCAGTCTAAAGCCCGCCCGCCGGAGGAGCTGCCGGATCGGCCGGTTGCCACTCAGCGGCTGGACGTGCACGCCGGGGGCGTCGACGGCTCGCATGCGATCCAGGAACCGCACCAGCAGCATGGAGCCGAGCCCGCGGCGGCGGGCCTCCGGTAGCAGGTTCACGTGGAACGTGGCGGGGTAGGCCCCGGCCGCGCCCGGCGGCAGGGCCAGCTCACCGGCGGCCAGCGATCGGAGGAGTGCCAGGATCGCCCGCCGCGGTGCCTGGCGGCGGATGAGGCGCCTTCGCACCGCGCGGAGGACGATGCCCGGCAGGAGAAAGGGCACGTAGGCGTCGAAGCGGCCGACGTCGCGGGTCCCCGTCAGATAGCCCACCACCGCGCCGTCGGCGCGTCGCTCGACGACCCAACTGCCCCGCCGGTCGCGGTCGGTGAAGTACCGCGTCCAGAACTCGGCCCAGATCCACTCGTCGCCGATGAGCTCAGGCGCCGGTGCGCCCATCCACGCCGTCGCCGAGCAGATCTCCCGCACGCCGGCACGGTCGGCGCGACGCAAGAGACGGATGCCAAAGGCTGTCCGGTAGTCGCCCGACACCGCGTTGTTGGGTAGCGGTCTCAAGACAGCCCCCCGGCGACGGAGCTACGGCTCTTCGTCGCGCTCATCGAGCCCGATTGCCTGGAGCATGTCCTCGTGGCGCTCGAAGGAGGAAGTGAAGCGATGCACCTGCCCCAGCGCCTCGCCGAGCTGCCGGGCGTCCTGGGGCGCCTCCATGGCCAGCGTGTCCGCCAGGTTCTCCATTGCGGCGGCGACTTGCTCCTCCTCGTCGGCCTCGTCCACACCGGCGTCCGCCACTTGCAGGATGGACTCCAGCGTGATGCCCACTGCTTGCGGGAGGTGGGCATGCGGCGCCTCGCCGTTGGCGAAGCACCAGCGGCGGACGGCATCCAGCATGTCCTCGTGGAGGGTCTGCACGTCGCCCTCGATCGCTTCGGGCAGTTCGCCGGGCAAATCGCCGTCCTCAACGCCTACGATGTAGTCGACGTCCTCGCGGGCAAGGAAATCCTCCGCCCTGGTGCCGACCAGGCGGCGACGCAGGTCTGTCATCGGCCCGACCCAGCGGAGCTTCCCATCGAGGCCGAACTTGCTCAGGTCGGCCGTGGACCAATCCCCGACGCCCCCGAGCAGGGCCACCCATCGCTCGTAACGCGCCGGGAGGCGGAAGCCGTTGTCGTGGGCGAAGCGAATCGAGCCGGCGATCAGGCTTCGGGCGAGGTCCAGCTCGCAGTCGACGAAGTCCAGTCCCGCCCCATCGGACATCTCGTCCACCACCTTGCGGAAGTCCGCGTAGGTCACGTTGAGGCGCCCCCAGGCGTCCTTGAGCCCGGCGCACCAGAGGTCGACGAAGAAGCCGGCCGTCGCCGGCGGGCGCCCGGGCGCCCTGGCGAGCACGTGGATGACCGCCTGGCCGCTCTGGCGCCAGTTGTCATTGATGAGGCAGGCTTCGACCGACCCGGCGGATCGGAGTTGCCCGTACGGGCTCTGGTTCCGCAGCCGGATCGCCTGCTTGTGTTTCCGCTTTCGTTTCAGGCGACGGCGCTCTTTCTTGCTCACGCGAGACATCAGACCTCCTTGTCTGCAGCCTCGGCTGCCGCATGACCTCAGTAGTTCCCGATCGCAGTATACACGCAAGCCGGCCGGGTGCAAGGCCCCTTGGCGTTTCCGCGGGTTTTCTCTGCGGGTGATCGGCCCTCAGCTTACGGCCGCCAGCTCTCCCCGTCGCCACGGTCGCAGGATGCCCTTGGAGTCGAGGTAGGCCTCGCAGCGTGTCATCATGCCGGCGTCATTGGAGTGGCCGTCGAACTGGAGGCTGAGGAACGGCTTGCCGGACGCGCGGCGGATGTAGTGCTTGATGAACGAGTCGGGCCCGCACTTGAAGTTGGTGACGTAGATGATATGCAGGTTCGGGTGCTTGCCGACGATCTTGGCCGCCGCCAGGACCTTGTGGCCGAGGTTCCAGTACATGTTGGGGTTGACGTCCTGCACGTCCACGGAGGCCGTATCCAGGAAGTCCAGCGGGATGCAGTTGACGCCGTAGTAGTCGCGGAGCTTCCGGCCGACGGAGAGGTTCATGCCGGCATCGTGGAGGTTGTACGGCCGGCCGGCGAGGACGATGCCCGTCTCGCCGGACCGCAGGAGCTTCTCGAGTGCCTCTTCGCCGGCGGCGAGGATCTTTCGCTCGAAGGCATCCTGGGCGTCGAAGGCGGCGGCGACGGCGGCCGCGATGGTACGCCTCCGCAGTCCGTAGCGCTTGAAGAAGCTCGTCAACTCCTTCCGAACCGTCTGGCGGCCCTCGCGGAAGTGGATCGTCGGCGTGAGGAACCTCTCCGCGGCCGGCCGCAGTCGCGGCGCCTGTCGGGTGACGTACGGCAGCGTCTGGTGCCACGGGCACAGGTGGCTCTCCGTGTGCATCCACCTCGTCTCGTTGGAGATGATGTTCGGCACGAGGATGTGATCGAGCCCCTTCTCGATGAGGTCGGCGATGTGCCCGTGCGCGGCGATGATGGGGAAGCACGGTTCGGCGACGACGGAATCGAGCCCCGCCTGGATGATCTTCTTGTTGGTGGCCTCGCTGAGCACGACGCGGAAGCCCAGGTGGGCCAGCAGCGTCCGCCAGAAGGGCAGGGATTCATAGGCGAACATGGCCAGCGGGATGCCCACACAGGGCGCATCGGCCGCCACGGGCGGCAGGGGGCCCTCATCCAGCAGCAGGCCCATCCGCAGGCCCAGCAGATCGTCGATGATCGGCTTTCGCGGGGCCTTGCTCCGTTTGCGGTAGCGGTCGGAGCACTTGTCGCCCCAGTAGGTCTTCTCTCCCTCGACGTTGAACTCCTGGATCTGGCACGCGTTGGAGCAGCCCTTGCAGGTGAACTCGCGGAGGGTGTAGTTGACCCTGGAGAGGTCATAGCCGCGGAAGCGGCTTCGGCGCGGCGCCGGCGGGGCGCCCGCGGGCGGGGGGACGGGGACATACCGGCCGTCGGCCCCGCTCGCACCGGGCTCCTCGGGCGGGGCGAAGAGCATCTTGTCGCGGGCCAGCAGCGCCGCCCCGATCGCGCCGATCACGCCGTTGTGCGGCGGGACGATGATCTCCTTGCCGCAGACGCTGGCGAACGCCGCCGCCACCGAGTCGTTGTAGGCCGTGCCGCCCTGGAGAAAGATGCACTCGCCGATCTTCCGCCCGCGCACGACCCGGTTGATGTAGTTGTAGACGACCGAGTAGGCCAGCCCGGCGACGAGGTCCTCCTTCCGCGCGCCCTGCTGGAGGTAGCTGTTGACGTCCCGCTCCATGAAGACGGTACAGCGCTCGCCGAGGCGGATCGGCGCCTGGCTGGAGAGGGCCAACTCGGCGAACTCAGTGCGGATGGAGATGTCCAGCTCGTCGGCCCGCTCTTCCAGGAAGCTGCCCGTGCCGGCGGCGCACGCGTCGTTCATGGTGAAGTCCACGACGATGCCGTCCTGGAGAGAGATGTACTTGGAGTCCTGGCCGCCGATCTCGAAGATGGTGTCGGGCACGCGTCCGCCGAGCAGGCTCTGGCCGACGTAGGTCGCGCCGGTCTTGTGGGCGGTGATCTCGTCGTTGATGGTGTCGGCCCCGATCAGCTCGCCGATGAGCTCGCGTCCCGACCCGGTGGTGCCGGCCCCGCGGACGTTCAGCTTCTGGCCCCACTGGCGGTCGATCTGTCTCAGCGCGTCGGAGACGACCTCGATGGGCCGGCCCTGCGTCTCCGTGTAGATCTCGTGCACCACGCGCCCGTCCTCGTCGATCACCACCACGTTGGTCGAGACGCTCCCGACGTCCACGCCGAGGTACGCGTCGATCCTCTCCCGGCCGTAGGGCATCTCGAACCCCTCCGCCCGGTCGCGCAGGAGAACGACGTTGTCCATGGTCAGCGCGGGCGTCGTCGGGAACGCGCCGCCGGCGGAGTCGCCCAAAGCGCGGACCTCCTCGATGCGAGCCGGGTCGATGACCTGGCGGGCCTTCGAAGCGGCGACCGCCGCCCCTACGGCCGGCATGTGCGTGAAGGCCGGCGGGACGATCAGGTCGCGCTCGCTCAAACCGAACGCCTCCCTCAGCGAGGCGACGACGGCCGAGTTGGCGGCCAGGCCCCCCAGAAACGCCACCGGCGGCTCGACCGGGTGCGAGCGGACGACGGCCGTCCGGAAGTTCCTCGCCACCGCGTTGCACAACCCCCGGAGCACCTCGGCGGGGGCGTAGCCCTTCTGCTGGGCGTGGATCATGTCGCTCTTGGCGAACACGCTGCATCGCCC
>CAYRVX010000209.1:0-6883 GCA_964427875.1 uncultured Planctomycetaceae bacterium | reverse complement strand
TGTTGAAGCTCTCCAACGGTCCCAGCGTGATCCTGTGCTTGCAGTAGTTCAGAACGTCGTCCTTGGACTTGACCAGCGAATCGGCGAACTGCTGCAACGCTTCGACCCCGGAGACCCACGCCCAGCGGACCCACTTGTCGAAGTACTTCTCCGCCCAGGCCCGGTAGCTGTAGCCCCAGATCTCCCGAAAGGCATCTTTCAGGATGTACACCACGGCCAGATTGCGGTTCATTCGTAGCAAGGCATATAAGCTGCGCCGCTGCGGGGCCGTGCGATTCTCCGGGTTGCGGAAGAGGTTGTACCGCTGGCCCTTGATCACGCCCTTGTCCTCCTCACTGGCCTTGTGCCACTCCTGACGCCGAACCTTGTCGATCACTTCGTTGTAGTTGGCGATCAGATGGAACTTGTCGTAAACGACATCGGCATGCGGGAGTTCCTCCCGGACCACTTCCCGGTAGGCCCCGGCGCGATCGATCGCGACCGCCACGATCCGCTTCTTCTGATCTTCGCTGAGCTTGTCGAAGAAGCTCAGGAGGCTTTCCTTCTTCTTGCCCTCGGCCAGATGCAGCAGCTCGCCGGTCTCGCCGTTCATCACCAACGTGACATAGCCGTGCCGTCGGCGAACGGCCTTCTCATCGATCAGGAGGATGAGAAGGTTCTCCAAGTTCGGCTCCGGCAGGTGCTCCTGGAGGACCTTGCGGTCCCACCGGCCGGCGGTGGCTTCGGAGATGGGAAGGATCTCGGGGATGTGGCTCAGGGGCATGTGCCTCCCCAGTCGGCAGACGAAGTGCATCAGACGACGCGTCGCCCGCGCGTGCGGGTCGATGCCCGGTGGATGGATCGTGGCAAAGGTTCCGCATCTGGAGCAGCGTCCCTGGACCGCCTCATAGGTCAGGATCACCAGCCCGGCGGTGCCCAGCGGCAGATCTTTCGCCGTGCGGAGGTCGACCCGATTGCGTGCCATCTTGCCGCCGCAAGCCGGGCACCGCAGCCGAAATCGCCTGTCCCGACGAAGAAAGACTTGGGTCACGTCCGAGGCCATGGTAACCTTATCGATGACATACTCGGCGAAGGCAAACAACCTACGAATTCCGTGTACGTACATGGCTCGACCTCCTGCCTGGCAACGAGTCGTGATAAGTCACTGCTTAAGCGGAGGTTGAGCCCTTTTTCAAGCATCAATCATCCGTCCAAGTGATGGAGGCCCTTTTTTTCACGCCTACGCCGATCACTGGCCACCCGCCGCTTCTACCCGACTCGCCTCGACGAACGCGCCCAGATCGCCCCGACGGAATCCGTAGATGCCGCGCGCCAGCTTGACGTATGCCAGCTTCCGGGTCCGCATGAGCCATCGCAGCGCGCCCTTCGGGTTGGGCCGCTCGCCCAGGCCCAGGAAGTCTATCGCCTCTTGCTCACTCATGAGCCGCTCGTAGCCCTTCGCCGTGAACTTTACCGTGCCGTCCATGTCACTTCACCTCGTCTGCCTCGCGTGCATGCGAAGCTTCTCCGTCGCGGCCGCCAGCGCCGCCGCTTCTGCCTGTCGCCGGGGCAGGAGTCCGCAGAACTCCATGATCCCGGCCCGTTCCTCGTATTCCACTCGCAGGTCGTCAGGCAAGTAGGCTGGGCAAGGCGGGCCCGGCCTTCTGAACAGTCCTGCCAGCATTTCCGTTGCGTTATACGCCATACCTACCACCACCAAGTATGTGCCCCATGTACCCCACGTGCCCCAAACGGGGGCGTTTCCGGCCTATTCGGGGGCCACCGGGGGTACTTGGGGCACGTGGGGCACGTTGCCGGGGCTGTCCCCGTCCATGCGGCCGGGTCCGTCGCCCAGGTCGTCATCAGGCACGCCCAGGTCCATGTTGTAGGCGGCCTGGACTCGTCGCAGGTCGTCCACGGTTACATGCCCATATGCACGCCGGCCGTGGGTCTTTCGGGTCTCGATGCCGTACCGCCTCAAGGCGTTCGCTACACCCTTCGCGCTCCAACGGGCGAACATCGGGGCCTCTTGTTCGACGGCCTCGGCCAAGACCTCCTTGGCTATCGGCGACCGGCCCATCTGGATCAGTCCGGCCAGCCCCCGCAGCAGCGCCTCATCGCAGTCGGGGGTCTGCTCCTCTCGGCCGGCCTCGATGGCCGCAACCGCGTAGTCCTGCATCAGCTTCAGCAGCCCCGCCGCGCCGCAATCCTCGACCCAAGCCGCCAACGCCAGCAGGGGCTGCCAAATCTCATACTCGCGGCCGCTCATCGCTGGGCACACGTCGTCTCGGCCGGCCAGTTTCAGAAGAACCGGCCCGTAATCCAGCCCCATCGCGTGTAGGTCGGCCCGCAGCGCCTGCCAGCGGCTCAAGTAGGCGTCAATCCGCCGCCGCGGTTTCGGAGAGTCCTTCCGCGCCCGGAACATCATGACCGTAATGCACCGGCTGGACAGTGCGGCCGGCAGGCCCTTGACGCAGGCCAGCGCCTTGGGGCCGAACACGTCGAAGTCCACCGGTTTGTACGTGTCGCCCGCCGGCTCCATACGGGTAGCCCGCCCCCCGCGCTTGTACCCGGCCAGCAGCATGGCGTTGATCTCGCTGATGTCCGGGGTCGAATCCTTCAACCGCTCCGCCTCGTCGTACAGGAGCGTCCCTCCTCGGCTGTCCAACGTCCTGAACAAGGCCGCCGCCGACAGGTTGGACGATTGCAGCGGGCGGAAGACCAGCCGACTCAGCACCTCGAAGACCCTCGTCTTGCCGGACCCCACCGGGCCGCCCAGATATAAGTATGGAATCGCCGACCAAGCCGGATAGCAGTAGGTCAGCATGACCCACAGCGCCAGCGTCGCCGCTGTGCCGGGCGCGTGCTCGTCCGGGAAGTCGATATAGTGGGCGATGCACTGGCAGAGCCGCTTGAACACCTCCGCCGGGTCCGGGGCCGCCGCGCCTGCCAGCCAAGCCCTGCGCGATGTCTCGATCCACGCCGGCGTCTCGCGGACGCTTGGCTCGCCGGGCGTAGGGCAGATCCACAACTTCGCCCCGTTAGACAGCGTGACGGACTCAGGCAGTACCATCGCCTCGCGCCGCCCGTCCGCCCAAAGCAGGTGAAGCATCCACCGCCCCGCCGGCTTGCCGTCCCTCAGCGTCGGGGTCGCCACGGTCAAACCCGACACGCAGGGCGTAATGAACCGTTCCGGGCGCACCACGTGCGACACGTCCAGCTCGGCTGGGGGCTCGGCCGGAACATCGGTCCGGCCGTTCCGCTGCTGAACTTCCTCGGCGATGCCCAGCAGTTCGCCCGTCACCGTATCCCGGTCGATCCCCGGCCTGTCCTTGCAGATCGCCTTCGTGAACCGCTCGCGAGCACTCGCGGAGAGAATGTCCAGCTTGTCCAGGCCCAGCACTTCATCGCCCAGCTTGACCGTCAACCGCACCCGGCCGTTGTCGCCGATCGGCTGGTACTCAAACCGCAGGAGTTCCGTCTCGTTCATCTCTTCCGTCTCCGCGCCACTCGCATTTCCCACGCCAGCGCCGCTTCGATCACAGTCACCACGTCATTACGAGTCGCGCCACTTCTCAGCCACTCCCGAGCGTCCTTGGTCCCGTCAGGGGGCGTGATGATCTTCACCGTCGGCACGTACGCCAGCAGCTTCGTCGCCAACCTCCTCGCGCCGCGTTGCCCGACCTCGTTGCCGTCCACATCGGCCACGATCACCACTCCGCTGGGCCCCTGCCGCTTCGCCAGCTCTGCCAGCAACCTCGCCCCTCCTGTGGCGCTCGGTCGGCCGATGGCCTCAAACCCGAGGTCCAGCAGCGCCGCCGTGTCGGTCGGCCCCTCGCAGACCAGCAGTCTGCTCGCGAAGTCCAAACCAACAGGGACGAACAAGCCCTCCCGGCCACCCCGGACGCTCCATTTCCGTCCATCCCAACTCCGCAAGCGGATTCCACGTATATGCTCGTCCGGCCAGTGCATCGGGAAAGACCACGCCCGGTGTCGTGCCGACCAGCCGATTCGCAGGCGCATGAGGTCCTCGACCGAAAGCCCAAGCTCCGCGGCAAAGTCGCCAAGCTCGCCCAAGTCCACGCCCGTCGCCCATTCGGCCGCCAGCGCGCCGAAATCCGGCCGTCTCTCGTCGGCCGTCGTCGCCACGTGCACAGCCCGGACCCTCGGCCGTGTTTGCCAGTCTGGATCATCGCGGAGAATGTGAAGGTACCCGCCGTTCCGGGTTTGCTTGAGCGCCCCCTCGGCAACGCGCATGCACACGGCGAAGCGACCGTCGGCCGAGTAGCCGCACCAATGATCGCGGCCACACACCCTGCAAAGGTGCTTTTTGCTCACGCGCAGCATCCGGCCGAAGTCAGGCATGGTCTTCACCCTTACCACACACAATCCGCTCGATGTCCTGTTGCTTGAAGCGGATCTCCCCGTCAGGCAAGCGAACGAACGGGATCTTGCCCATCCGAGCCAGCCGCTTCGCCCGACCAGATCGGTACCTCAGAACCGCATCCACTTCAGAAGGCGTAAGTAGTTCGTCCATTTCATCAGTATGGTAGACGGGTCTATCCATACCGTCCAAGGAGGACGAGGCCGAAGGCGGGGAGTTGCGGGGAGTTCCGGCGAGTTCCGGCTACTTCAGGGGCTTGCCATGCTCGATCTTGTGGCGGGTGTTGCCGTCCATCAGGTCCAGCCGGACCGTCCACGTCTGCCGCGTGATGCGTTTCAGCCCCCAGTTCTCTAAAGCGATTTCCTTGAACTTCTCCGGCCGCATATTGCCAAGCCTATTGGCCATCACCGCAAGGGATAGCGGATTGGACCGTTCAGCTTCTGGCGGATCGGGCGCCTCCTGGTCGTTTGCGGAGCCCTTGTCACTGTCCTCGGTCGCGGCGGCATGTCTTTCCGTCGCAACAGGGCTCTGGACTGTTTGACCACCCCCTTGGCCTTTGAGATCGTCCTCTACGTCGCCCAAAAAGATCGTAAACTCGGCCTCGTAGTCGGCCACGTGCTCGATGACTCCCTTCCGCAGGGCAAAAAAGCTCATCCATTCCGTTGACGACAGGATGTCGGCGTCGTTCTCGCCGTCCCACGGATCAAGCTTCGGGATCGCGCGAAGGGCCGCGTCGTGGATGGCCGCCAGCAGCGCGTACTTCTCGTCCAGTTCCAGCGGCTTGTCCGTCAGTGGCAGGAAAAACGTCGTCTCAGGCGCGGCTTCCCAAAGCAACTTGGGCGGAACCCATCCCCTAATGTCGAGCCACTTCAGCGCCCTCGTGAGCACTTCCATCGTGCCCTTACCGTCCAACCGCGGGGCCTTGGCCTTGGGCACATCCTCCAGAACCAGCGACCTATCCCATTTCCAGCCGCGTTTCGGTGGCTTATCGGCCTTCACGCGCAGGGGATCATCCGCCGGGAGCTTCGCGAGCTTCGCAAAGTGCTTGTTCCGCTTGATCTCCCATTGCTTCCGGGCCTCACCCTCGGCATCCCATCGCGCCCCCCACCGCCGTATCATCTCCCGGACGCGAGACACTGCCTTGTGCTTGCGGATCAGTTCATGCACGTCCACTGCCATCTTGGGGACCCATTTCGGGGGTTTGTCGGCCATGCTGCGCCCTTCCTCGTGTACTGCGGGTGCCGAGGCATCAGGGACCCTCTTGGACAGTTCTGGCTCAATCTCCCGCAGATACCGCCACAGGACCTGGAGGTCATCGTCTGACAGCCTCGTGCACTCCTCAACGATCATCTCGTATTCGCCGCGGGCCTTGGATTCCGGGCTGGTGAGGTCCGCCTTCATCTGCTCAACGGATGTCCCCTCCGGCCAGTGGGGGTACCATTCGGGCGGAGCCAGCCTCTCCATCCGCTCGGATTCGGCAAAGGCATGGTGGAAGGCCGCGACGACGAAGCCCTTCTCCTCCCGCCCCAACGCAGCCCCCGGCCCGAGCAGCCGCTTGGGCAGGTACTTCTTCTCCCATTGCGTGTGCACCATGCTCTCCCCTTCGCCCAGCGGGGGTTCTGCCTTCTTCGCTGCTCTGTCCTCCGCGCGGGCGACGGCGGCCGCACGTATCCAGCGGCGAAACACCTCGAGCGCGCCGGGCTGCCGGGCAGCAGCCTCGATGGCCCGCAGAAGCTCCCGCTCAGGTTCGGTAGGGTTCGCGCGCCGCTCCTCCCATGCGCGCCGTATCTCATTCTCCAGCGGGTGCACCACGTGGGCCTTGGATAGCGGCCGACCTATCTGCTCCTCTGCGGGAGTCTTCGGCCCCTGTTGCCTCCGCTTTCGCGGGGTCTTCCCTTGTTTCGACATGATTCACCGTCCTTGGCTTGGGCCGGCCGAGCCGATCTCCGCCGGACGGTGGAAAGCGAAGATCGGCCCCGCCGTACGCCCGCCCGTCGGCGGGCTACCCGGTCAATTTCGGAGCATTGTATACGAAGCCGGGCGTCGAGGCAATGGCCGCAGGTGTTTGAGGCTGCCTGACAGATGAGTGGGCCGGGGCGTGCGCGGATGGTGCCGTTGTGCGGAATCCGATCAAGATCGCGGCAGTGACGGCGCAGACCGACCGACCAGCCTCAGTCCAATACGCTCTTCTCCAGCGACTCCACGAGGGCCTGCTCCTCTTCCGTCAGCATCAGGCCACCAAATGCGGCGACACATCCACCGCCATCCAGCAGACGAGTGCGATCTCGTCCTCCTCGATCACCGGCAGCGGCTTAGGGGGCTTGTAGGGCTGAAGGCCGAGCTCGCGGACCTTCTCGACGAGCGCGGACGAGACCGCCAGGGGATCCTGTTCATCGGGCCGGAACACCTCCTTCAAAGGGCGCTCGATCCGAACGCCCCAAGGCGCCTCGATCGCCTCGATGGTGAGGTCGAGTTCCGGTTGCTGGATGCCCGCCGGCGGATGCGCACGCAGGTGGTCGG
>CAYRVX010000208.1:0-6902 GCA_964427875.1 uncultured Planctomycetaceae bacterium | reverse complement strand
CCGGCGTGCCGCTGCTGGAAATCGTCTCCCAGCCGGACATGAACAGCGTCGAGGACGTGATGGCCTGCGCCCGCGCCATGCACCGGCTGGTGAGGTGGCTGGGCGCCAGCGAGGCCAATATGCAGATGGGCCACATGCGATTCGAGCCGAACATCAACCTGCACATCACGCGCGGCGGCAGGACCTACGAGACGCCCATCGTCGAGGTCAAGAACCTCAACAGCTTTCGCGCACTCCAGCGAACGGTGCAGTACGAGATCGAGCGCCAGTACGACGAGTGGCGGGCCGACCCGGAAGGCTACTCGATGGAGAAGCTCGACAAGCAGAACCGCGGCTACGACGATGCAAGGGGCATGACCGTCTACCAGCGGGAGAAGGAGGAGAGCCACGACTACCGCTACTTCCCCGACCCGGACCTGGTGCCCGTGCGAGTGAGCGAGGCGTGGCGCGAGTCGGTGGCCGCGACGATCGGCGAGCTTCCGCTGGCCCGCCGGTCGCGGTACATGGCCGAGCATAAGCTGACGTTCAAGGAGGCCGACGCGCTGACGCAGGACGCCGCCACCGGCGACCTGCTGGACGCGGCCGTCAGCAGCGGCGCCGACGCCAAGCGATGCACGAATCTCCTGCTCGGCCGGGGGGCCGCCATCGCCAACGAGCGATCCTGCGCGATCGCGGAGATCGGCATCACGGCCGAGCAGCTCGCCGAGCTCGCCGGGATGCTCTCGCAGGACAAGGTCAGCGCTACGGCTGCGGGGAAGATCTTCGAGAAGATGGTCCAGACCGGCGGGAGGCCCGAGGCCGTCGCCGAGGCCGAGGGTCTGCTGGCCGTGACCGACACCGGTGCGGTCGAGGCGTGGGTCCGCGAGGCCATCGCCGCCAATCCCCAGGCTGTTCAAGAGGTTACAGCCGGCGGGAAGAAGCGGAAGAAGGCCTTCGGCTTCCTGATGGGCCAGGTGATGCAGCGCAGCGGCGGCGCGGCCAGGCCCGCGGAGGTCCAGCGGCTGCTTGGCCGGATGCTCAGCGGCCCCGCGGCGGATTCGCCGGAAAAATGATTTGAGATCGCCGCTCGTTTCGATCATACTTCAGGTAGACACTACAGGTGTGTGCCAAACAGGCGAGGCTCGAGTCGTCCGGTCCTCTTATGGTGTGCCGTTCGGGCACGCGGACGGGATCTGTGTGGCTCGGCCTGCCGATGGAAGACGGACCCAGGTCCTTGAGATAGGAGTCGACGCATGGCCCGCGTAGTTCAGCGACGCACGCCCCCGTATCTGTTGATCGTGTTCGTGATCCTTTTCGTCTTCGCGACCATCCTGGCGGTGCTGTTCTTCAACAAATACAACGGGGCCCAGAAGAAATACGACCAGACACTCGCTGTCCGCAAGGAACTGGCCAACAGCGAGCAGCTCAAGCGGGCCGAGATCCGCCAGATGCGCAACGAGTACAAGAGGTCGAGCAAGGGAGGCATACCGGTAACGGTCGTCGCCCAGCTCAACTCGCACGTCTCCACGCTGGCCGACGCGATCACCGGCCTGCCGAACACCACGTTCCTGGAGGCCAAGCACGAGATCGACAAGACGTTCGAGGAGGTCAAGCCTCCCGTTCGGCGAGGGCTGGTCAAACACATGACCGACTTCCACGAGCAGTTGGACGTCAAGGAGACGGAGATCTCGAAGCTCAAGGCCGACAAGGCCCAGTTGGAGACGCAACTGAGCGCGGCCAATCAGGCCCTCGCCGACGCCAAGACCGACTTCGACGCCAAGCTGAAACAGAAAGACGACCAGATCGCGGCGCTGGACCAGAAATTCCAGAACTTCGAGACGGACCACAACACCAAGCTCACGGAGGCCAAGAAGGAGTACCAGGCCTCCGTTGCGGAGATCAACAAGCAGGTCGCCGCTCAGGCCGATCAGATCAAGACCCTCGATCGGGACGTGCGGAAGTGGAAGAAGAAGTACCAGTACGAGATCGGCACGAAGGTTCGGCCGAAGATCGATCCCGGCAGGATCGTCCGCCGGCCGGACGGAAAGGTCCTTCGCGTCCTGAGCGACGAGGGCCTCGTCTACATAAACATCGGCTCCAAGAGCCGCGTCACCGAAGACCTCCGCCTGACGGTCTACCCGTACACCGGCATCCCGGACAGCGGGGCCGGAAAGGCCGTCATCGAGGTCGTCAACGTCAGCGAGAACGTCAGCGAGTGCCGGGTGCTCCAGCAGGCCAAGGACAACCCCATCAACTCCGGGGACATCGTGGCCAACCTGGTCTACGACGCCCTGCGGACCTACAGCTTCGTCGTGGAGGGCCAGTTTGACATCGACAGCACCGGCACCCCATCGATGGCCGGAAACAAGACCCTCCAGGAGCTCGTGCGGCGTTACGGCGGCCGACTGATGAAGGAAGTCAGCATCGACACGGACTACGTGATCCTCGGGGACCCGCCGGTGCGCCCGCGGAAACCCGACGACACCGACCCCATGGACGCCTGGAAGCTCTATAACGATCGCATGAAGGCCTACAACCGCTACACGCAAGTCAAGGATAAGGCGGAGGAGTTGCAGATCCCGCGGCTGGGCGGCCAGCGGTTCCTGGACCTCATCGGCTATATCCCCACCAAGGTGGCGAGCACCCCGTAGCTGTCGACTTCCCCGACGGACCCGACCGGGCGGCCAGCGGAGCAAGCCGGCCGCCCGCTTTGTTTCAAGGAGAAGAAGATGAAGCTCTCGGAGCGGATCGCGTCGGTGCCGCCCAGCGCGACGATCGCCATCACGGCCCGGGCCCAGCAGATGAGGTCGGCGGGCATCGACGTGGTGAGCTTCGGCGCCGGCGAGCCGGATTTCGACACGCCGCAGTTCATAAAGGACGCCGCCCTCGCCGCCCTTCAGGCGGGGGACACCAAGTACACGCCGAGATCCGCCGAGGCCCTCCGCCAGGCGATTGCCGACAAGCTGGCCCGGGACAACGGATTGCAGGTCCAGACGGATCAGGTGATCGTCACTTTCGGCGGCAAGCACGCCCTGTACGCCGCCTGCCAGAGCCTCCTGGACCCCGGCGAGAAGGTCCTGATCCCCGCGCCCTACTGGGTCAGTTACCCCCAGCAGGTCCGGCTCGCGGGGGGCGGGCCCGTGCCGCTGGTGACCTCGCCAGAGGCGGGCTTCAAGATCACGCCCGATCAGCTCCTCGCCGCCGCCGAAGGCGCCAAGGTGCTCATCCTGAACTCGCCGTGCAATCCCACCGGCGTGACCTACACGCCGGAGGAACTGGCCGCCATCGCCGAGGCGGTGCTCCAGACCGACCTGATCGTGTTCTCCGACGAGATCTACGAGAAGCTGATCTACGGCCAGACCGAGTTCGTGTCCTTTGCCTCCCTGGACGAGCGCCTCAGCGAGCGGACGATTACGTTCAACGGGTTGAGCAAGACCTTCTCGATGACGGGCTGGCGGCTGGGCTGGGCCGCCGGGCCGAAAGACGCCATTGCCGCCATGGCAAGGCTGCTGAGCCACGAGACGACGAAGCCGGTCAGTTTCGCCCAGGCCGGCGCCCTGGCGGCGTATACCTCGCCGCAGGCCCCCGAGACCACCGAGAGGATGCGCCGCGAGTTCGAGCGGCGCGGGGCGCATCTCACCGAGCGCCTCAACGCCATCGACGGCGTCGAATGCGTCCCGCCGACGGGCGCGTTCTACTGCTTCCCGGACGTCAGCGCTCACTACGGGCGCTCGATCGGCGGCATCGAGGTGGGCGATTCGACGGATTTCGCCAGGGCCGCACTGAAATCCGCCAACGTCGCCCTCGTGCCCGGCGCGCCCTTCGGCGAGGACCGCTGCGTGCGGCTCAGCTTCGCCACCGGCATGGAGCGGATCGACCAGGGAATGGACCGCCTGGAGAAGCTGCTGGCATGACCGACTCCGAACGGGCCAGTCTGTTCTGCCACCGCTGCGGGGCCATCCTCTCGCCGGGCGAGGGGGATTTCTACGTCGTGCGGATCGAGGCGATGGCCGACCCGACCGGGCCGAACATCCCGGCCGAGGATCTCGCCAAGATCGACCCCGCCGAGGAGATAGACCGCCTCATCGAGCAGATGCGGGACATGTCCGAGCAGGAGCTGATGGACATGGTCTACCGTCGCCTGACGATCCACCTCTGCGGGCCGTGCTACAGGAAATGGATCGAGGACCCCGCGGGCGGTTGAACGCCCAGCCCGGCCCCGCTAGACTCCAGGGTCCGATTTCCCTGTCGCAGCGGCAGAACTGTATCCGAGAATCATCCTATGAAAGCACCCGGCGACGAAGCACTGACAAGGACGCACACGTGCGGCGAGCTTCGCGAAGAGGACATCGGCGAGCGCGTGCGGCTGTGCGGATGGGTCCGAAGCTACCGCGACCACGGCGGGGTCGTGTTCATCGATCTCCGCGATCGCGACGGCATCACACAGATCGTCTACGACCTGCCCGACGACCCGAACGACCCCGACGAGGTCGCGCTGTACGACCTGGCGCAGTCCCTTCGAAACGAGTGGGTGATCTCCACCGGCGGCAGGGTGCGATCCCGCGGGGCCGAGCGCATAAACCCCAAGCTGCCCACCGGCGCCATCGAAGTCCTCGGCGACAGCCTCGTCGTGCTGAACCGCTCCGAGCCAGTCCCCTTCTCGCCGGACGAGTACACGGAGGTGGCCGAGGAGACCCGTCTGAAGTACCGCTTCATCGACATCCGCCGGCCGGAAATGACCCGGGCCCTGCGCCTCCGCCACCAGGTCTGCCGGACCATGCGCAGCGTCCTCGACGACGAGGGCTTCGTCGAGGTCGAGACGCCCTTCCTGACCAAGTCCACCCCCGAGGGCGCAAGGGACTTCCTCGTGCCCAGCCGGCTCCAGCAGGCGTGCTTCTACGCCCTGCCGCAGAGCCCGCAGCTCTTCAAGCAGATCCTCATGGTCTCCGGCCTGGACCGGTATTACCAGATCGTCCGGTGCTTCCGCGACGAGGACCTCCGCGCCGACCGCCAGTTGGAGTTCACGCAGCTTGACGTGGAGATGTCCTTCGTCACCGAATCCGACGTGATGGCCGTCACCAACAGGGTCATGCGGGCCGTCTGCAAACTGGCGGACAAGCCCTTCCCCGACGAGGTGCCGGTCATGGGATACGCCGAGGTGATGGACCGTTTCGGCACCGACCGCCCGGACCTGCGGTTCTCCATGGAGCTGGTGGACATCTCCGAGCTCGCCGGGCGGACCGACTTCGGCGTCTTCACCGGCGCGATCGACGCCGGCGGCGTCGTCAAGTGCATCTGCGTGCCCGGCGGCGGCGAGATGACCCGAAAGGAGACCGACTCACTGGCCCAGTGGTCGAAGGACTTCGGCGCAAAGGGACTGGCGGTGACCAAGGTCGTCGCGGCCGGCAGGCTCGAGACGGGCGTCGCCAAGTTCCTCGCGCCCGTCGCGGAGGACCTGCTCTCCGCGGCCGGCGCGGCCGAAGGCGACCTGCTGTGCTTCGCAGCCGACCAGCGCGCGATCGCCAACCGCGTGCTGGGAGAGCTGCGGTGCAAGCTGGCCCGCGAGCGCGGCCTGATCGAGACCGACCAGTTCCGCTGGCTGTGGGTCGTTGATTTCCCGCTGGTCGAGTGGAACGCCGAGGAGGAGCGGTGGGACAGCCTGCACCACCCTTTCACGTCGCCGGCCCCCGCCGATCTGGAGAAGCTCCAAAGCGACCCCGCGTCGGTGCGCAGCCGGGCGTACGACATCGTCTGCAACGGCGTCGAGCTCGGCGGCGGGTCGATCCGTATCCACAACACGGACATCCAGAAACGCATCTTCAAGCTGCTCGGCATCGCCGAGGCCGAAGCCCATGCGAAGTTCGACTTCCTGCTGGAGGCCCTGCGATACGGCGCGCCTCCCCACGGCGGCATCGCCCTGGGCCTCGACCGGGTGGTCATGATGCTGGTCGGCGGGGCGAGCATCCGCGACGTCATCGCCTTCCCCAAGACGCAGCGCGGCGTGTGCCTGCTCACCGGCGCGCCCGCCGAGGTCGACGACGCCCAGCTCGCCGAGCTGGACCTCAAAATCCTCGCCCCCCCGCCCAAACAGGCCGAGCAATAGCGCCCGGCCTGTTCGCTTCAGCGATACAGGCAGCAAGCAAAGCACCCCCGGGCGACGCCCTCCGCACAAACGGGAATGTGAATTCCCCGCCGTCATAAGGGCCCTGCCTGCCCTCTTCGGCGACGCCGCGGCCGCAGCAGCAGGGCAGGGCATGCGAGCCCGAGGAGCCCAAGGCAGCACGGTTCGGGGATCGGCGTCAGGAGGACGGCGTGACCACTGCTGCCCATCCCCACGATCTGGCCGGCATCGTTGATGTCGCGAGCGACGGACATCCCGTAGATGCCCCGCATCGATCCCTCGCTGTACAGGAAGGCGCGCGTCACGCCGGTGTCCGTGAACGACCAGCCGATGACCTCGCCGGCATCGCTGATGGCGAGCGCCGCGCAGTTCATCCCCCCAAGCGTTCCCAGATCGGTCATGACGCCGTCGGCCCACAGGAAGGCGTGATTCGAGCCCGTGCTCGTGTAGGAACGCCCAACGACGTGCCCGAGCGAGTTGACCGCCTCGGCCGAGCTTCGGGTGCCGCCGAGCGTGCCAAGGTCGGTGATGGTGTAGCCGACTGGCCCCGGTGGTTGTTCGGGGCCGCTTGCAGGCGGAGTCGCGAGCCGGTCGATGCATCGGTCGGAGGGAGCAGCCGCTGCATGGGTCAGGGGCTGGCAAACGTCCGCCCGGGTTGGCTCAAGCAGGACCAGGGCGGACATGCCTGCTGCGGCCAAGAATTAGCCAAAGCATCTCCGGGCCCTCACGGCGCCTTTCCTTCCCGTTGGAAAACATGGGGACGCTAACCGGGTTTTTGGTTGAAAACATGGGGACGCTAACC
>CAYRVX010000207.1:0-6944 GCA_964427875.1 uncultured Planctomycetaceae bacterium | reverse complement strand
CCGGTTCCGAGAGGGCCTCGGAGCGGCAACGTGCTGAGGCTACTCGACAATGCTGCTGGGCACCTGGGCTCCGGCCTGCTCTGAGGAAGCCCCGGCGGGGCGGAAGGAACATCATCGCAAAACCGATGATCTTGAGGTGTTGTGCTACAGCGTGCTCGTCGGGGGGGAGGTCCTTTTTCCTGATTCCCTGAAACCCCTCCGGCGTCCGGCCGACTACCGTCTTGTCGTGGGATTCAGCCCGCTCGGTGGCCGTTGAGGGCATTTTCCGGGAACATCCGGCCGGGTCGTGCGTTTAATCCTATGGATCGTATGTTGCAGTGAGGTCTCGGGTGTTGCTCGTGAGGAGACGGGGCGCCTGTGGCTTGAAAGAGGACGAGGAAGCGACGATGTCCGGCGATTCATCGCACAGAGCGGGGCGGCACGGTGACTCCGACGGTCCGGCTCGGGTCGCCAGGTGGCACGAGACGGACAGTTCGGCCGCCTCCGATGCCGCGTCGGACACGGTGACGGGGCTCCCGTTCATGCAGGTGGAGCTGCCCAGCCGGCGCTGGTACATCGAGGCGGCCGGGGACAGGGCCAAAGAGTAGCCGCTCCCGATATCGCGGGGACCTGCCGGCCCGGCCGGCACGTGGAAGTTCTCACCCGAAGTACCGCATGATGTCCTGGTACGTGACGGCCAGGAACAGCAGCGCGATCAGGGCCAGCCCGACCATCTGGATGACGTTCATCACCTTCACGGGGACCGGCCTGCCGCGAATCTTCTCGATGATCAGGAAGACGGCGTGGCCGCCGTCGACGACGGGAAGCGGCAGGAAGTTGATGACCGCCAGGATCGCCGACAGCAGGGCCATGAAGTAGACCAGGTGCATGATGTCGGCGCGTGCCGCCTCGACGGCGACCCCTCCCATCCCGATCGGGCCGATGATGTCCTTGCTCGAGACCGTGCCTCGAAACAGACTGCGGAACCCCGCGTACGTGGTGACGATGAATACCCCCGTCTCGCGGACGGACCAGCCGATGGCCTCGCCGAGGCCCTCCTTCCGCAGGGTGACCAGCAGCCGCGGGAAGTACATCTGCGGGCCGGGAAAGATCGTGAACTCGTAGTCGTTCGGGTCGAAGGCGTTCTTGTCGAGCCTGCCGACGGAGACGGTGGCCGGCGCGGCCTCCGGCCGGGCGCCGGGGCGGTACGTCAGCGTCACCTCCTCGCCGGGAAGGGCCTTGAGGGCCTCGAAGACCTCCAGCCACGTCCGGACGGGCGTGTCGTTGACCTTGTCGATGATGTAGCCGCCCTTGATGCCCGCCTTTGCGGCCGGTGAGCCCGCCCGAACGTCGGCCACCACCGTCGAGGCCAGGTCCAGGTGCCGGCAGATGCCGATGAACGCGGCGTCTCCCTTGCTCCTGGGCACGATTTGGACGGCTTCGAGCCTCTTCCCGTCGCGCTCGACGGCGATGTACGTGCCCTTGCCCGCGACCTTCTTGTTGATCTTCCGCAGCTTGCCGAGCGTGGGCAGGGCGGTGTCGTCGCCGTAGTCAACGATGACGTCGCCGGTCTTCAGCCCGGCCTCGGCCGCCGCGGAATCCTTGATGATCCCCGTCACGCGAAGCCGCGGCACCATGCCCAGCAGGTCCAGGATCTCGTCCGGATAGCCCCAGATGACCTTCTCTCTCTCGTAGGTCTTCTTCTTGCCGTCAACGTACGAGGTCAGGACAAGGGTCTTCTGCTTCTTGTCCTGTTCGATCCCATAGTCCTCGGCGTCGAGCTTGGTGCCATCGTCAAGGTAGATCGTCCGGGCCTTGAGCTCCAGGGCCCGCGGGGCTCGCACCTTGCGCTCCTTCCCGCCGCGCAGGACCGTAAGCTCCACCGTCGGGCCGTGCAGACGCCGCAGAATCGGCTCGATCTCCCGCTCGTGGCGGACCCTGGTGCCGCCGACGGCCACCACGCGGTCGTCTTCCTCGAACGGGTCCAGGGACTTGGTGGCGGTGTAGTCCAGGTCCCGGGCCTTCTCCACGACGGTGTCGTCGGCCGGGGAGATGCCGAAGCTCAGCCGCCGGCCCCCCATCTCGCTGGGGCCCATCCGCACTCCCAGCTCGCCCGTGCCCACCCACGTGTTGCCGTCCACCTCGCGCTTGACAGTGATCGTGAACGTCTCGTCCTCATCGGCCATCGTCGAGAGGATCGCCAGGTGATCGAAGCGACTGACCTCGCTGCCGAGGATCCAGGCGATCGTGCCCTCCCCCTCGATCCGCGTGATGCGGTCGCCGACCTGAAGCCCTCTCGTCACGACGGGCTGCGTGGCCGGGCGGCTCGTCGGACCGCCTCGCCAGGCGATCCGCACCTCGGAGGCCGGGAAGTGCTTCTTCACCCCGCCTACCACCGGGGCGGGGAATTCCCGCCCGATCATCGCAATGGCGACGAACAGCACCAGTGCGAACACGACGTTCATGACCACGCCGGCGGAGACCACGGCCAGCCGGGCCCACACCGGCTTGGCGTTGTAGCTCCGCGGGTCCTCCTCGGCGATCACCTTCCGCGGGCGGAAGTCGTCCTGGCCGAGCATCCTGACGTACCCGCCCAGCGGCAGGGCGCGGATGGAGTACTCGGTCTCGCCCCTCTGGAAGCCGAGAAGCCGCGGGCCGAAGCCCAGCGCGAAGCGCTCGACCTTGATCCCCACGGCCTTGGCCACGATGAAGTGGCCGAGCTCGTGGACGAAGACGACCAGTCCCAGCCCGATGAGGACCTCGAGGATGCGCCAGGCCAGGCCGCCCCAGTCCCCCAGTTGCGACCAGAACGTTGCGGCCAACATCATTGCGGAAGTTTCCATGTACGCCTCGTCAGGTGGGCTCTCTTTCGCCGACCCGGGACTCTCCCGCGGCGGTCGAGATCGTCTCGTCGACCTGCCGCCGCGCCCACACGTCGGCGGCCAGCAGGTTCTCAAGGGTTACTTCGGCACCGGGCTCGGTGAGGTTCAGAATCATTTCGACCAGCGGGACGATTTCGCCGAAGCCGATTCGCCCGTCGAGGAAGGCCTCGACGGCGGCCTCGTTCGCGGCGTTGAGCACCGCTGGGGCCACCCCGCCCCGCCGGATGGCCTCGTAGCCGAGTCTCACCGCCCTCGCGAAGCGGTCGGTCAGCTCCCAGAAGGTCAGCCGCCCCAGCGCCGGCAGGTCCAGCGGCGGCACGTCCCGCGGCGCCCGGTGCGGGTAGCTCAGGGCGTAGGCGATCGGCGTGGTCATCTCCGGGCGACCCATCTGGGCGATCACCGACCCGTCGCAGAACTCCACGAGCGAATGGACGATGCTCTCCCCGTGGCCGATCACCTCGATCTGACCGGCTGGCAGGTCGAACAGCCAGTGAGCCTCGACGACCTCCAGGGCCTTGTTGATGAGCGTGGCCGAGTCGATCGTGATCTTGCGCCCCATGTTCCACGTGGGGTGCTTGAGCGCGTCGGCGACGGTGGCGCCGCGGGCCTCCCGCTCGTCCCAGTCGCGCAGCGCCCCCCCGGAG
This sequence comes from uncultured Planctomycetaceae bacterium, assembly GCA_964427875.1. Taxonomy (GTDB): domain Bacteria; phylum Planctomycetota; class Phycisphaerae; order SM23-33; family SM23-33; genus CAYRVX01. The sequence continues at coordinate 3,439 of CAYRVX010000207.1, read as the reverse complement.
GCCGTGATGACCACCCGGCGGACCTCCTCGCGCCGCCCGGCCGAGAGGCACTGGAAGATCGCCGAGTGCTCGCTGTCGACCGGCAGGACGTTCACCCCGGCGGCCCGCGCCGCGGGCATGACGATCGCCCCGGCCATCACCAGCGTCTCCTTGTTGGCGATCGCCAGCGTCGAGCCGCACTTGATGGCCTCCAGCGTGGGCGCCAGTCCGGCCGTGCCCACCACGCCCGAGAGCAGCACGTCCGGCCGGGCCGCGCGAACCAGCTCCGTCATCGCCTCCGGCCCCGAGAAGATCCGCACCCCGTCAGGCGCCTCGCGCCCCAGCGGCTCGGCGCCGGCCGGCGACGCGACGGCCAGGACGCTCGGCGAGAACCGCTTGGCCTGTTCGGCCAGGAGCTGCCAGTTGTTCCCCGCCGCCAGGGCGCAGACCTCCAGGTGCTCCTGGGAGGCGATCACCTCCAGCGTCTGCCGGCCGATGCTGCCGGTCGAGCCCAGGATCGCAACACGTCTTGCCTTCACGCGGCGACAGGTCCTTTCTCTCGTCCTCACCGGACGGCACCATCTTAGCCCCTCCGGTCGGCGATGCAACCAAACACCGCCCCAGGTCAGGGCAATCCTGTTGCCCCGAGCCGGCCTCAGGCCGACTAGAGAGCAGAGCTGTGGAAGGCAGACAGTAGACAGAAGGCCGATCCGGACGGGCGCACTCGATGTGGGCAACGCAGGAGCCGCGAGCCGCGAGCCGCGAGAGGGGCTTCAGGATTCACTGGGCGCAAGTCGGGTCAGGGGGTATAATGAGCATTGCTCCCGTCCGGTGTAGAGCGCCGGGCCGTCCCAACATGGCGCAGGAGCGGATCTCGCTCACTCGTGTCTTCCTGCCCAGGCCACCTTGGCCGAGTTCCCATCGAGAGGCCTTCCTTGCGCCCGCTTCAGGCGGAAAGGCCACGGTTGCGTACCGCCCCCCGGGCAAGCGCAAGAAGCCCCGGAGCATGGTGAGGGAGACAGGAATGGAACATCGACGCATGTTGGGGTCCGTGCTTGTCGTCGCACTCTCGGGTGCGACGGGTGTTGCTTCGGAACTGGGCCGGTCGGGGGTGACTCCGGGGTTGGAGGGCAGGTACTTCAAGCTGGGATTCTCGCCGACGTCGCTTGACCAGGTCGATTTCGGCGTCGTGCCCAGCGACGTGGTGATCGACCCACAGATAGGCTTTCTCGCTACCTTGGGCGAGTTTCGGCCGGGCCTGACGGACTACGTGGACCGTTTTGCCGTTGAGTGGCGCGGCCTGATTCGAATCGACCAGCCCGGTGAGATCGACTTCACAACGCGAGGCGACGATGCCAGCCGGCTGTACATTGACGGCACGATGGTGGCTGAGACCGACTTCCATCGAGGCATTACGTCCGGGGCCGGAGCGATCAACCTGTCCGCGGGCTACCATCACTTCCGGATGACCTACATGGAGAACGAGGGGATGGCCACGTGTCTGTTGCGCTGGGACGTCGGCGCCGGGCAGGAGTTGGTTCCGCCCGAGGTGCTGTTCACTCCCGAGCCCGCCACGTTGTCGCTTCTGGCATTCGGCGGGCTCTGTCTGGCGCGCCGAGGGGCAAGGCGAACAAGGCGCGTGGGATAAGATGGAGGTCTCGCAGGACCCCGCAACGCGGGCTTGGGGCATGCGGCGGCGGGGGGTGGCGGATGGTGGTGAGAGAACCACCGGGCACTGAAGTGCCCAGCCCCTGTCGGCCTTGTGGGGGCGGAGGGGCGCAGGAGGGCATCTGTGGCGGGTTTGCCTATTCTCGGCGAGGACCATATAATCCGCTGCGTGAGTGAACCATTCGAATACGACGAGCTCGTCTTCGACGGCCGGGTCGCCAAGGTCCACAGGGTCGCCCTGCGGATGCCCGACGGGTGCCTCGTGCAGCGAGACCTGATCCGCTATCCCGGGGCGGCGGTCATCCTGCCCGTCCTGCAAGACGGGTCCATCGTGCTGATCCGGAACTACCGCTTCGCCGTCGACGAGACGCTGTACGAGCTGCCGGCCGGGATGCTTGAGCCCGACGAGCCCCCCGAGGTCTGCGCCGCTCGCGAGCTGACGGAGGAGACCGGCTACACGGCCGGGACAGTCGAGAAGCTGGGGCAGTTCTTTACCGGCCCGGGCACGTCTGACGAGGTCATGCACGCCTTCCTGGCGACGGAGCTGACCGACGGCCCGCAGGACCTTGACGCCTACGAGCTGATCGAGGTGGACGTCCGGCCGGACGCGGAAGTCCGCGCGATGGTGGCCGATGGGCGGATCCACGACGCCAAGACGATCGCCGCGCTGGGGCTCTACTGGCTGCGCCGCCGGGGCGAGTGAACCGCCCGCGCCCTGCCGGCTGTTCGAGGTAAAGCCCACCCGGTCCGCCGAACGATGAGGTACAATGGACTGCGAGGTCCCCGATGGGCTTGTACGACAGGCCATACTGGCGCCAGCCTCGCCCTCAAGGCGGCGGCGCATTCGGGCAGATGAGGATCGGTTTCCCCAAGCCGGCCCGAGCGGTCAAGTACCTCCTGGTCATCAACCTCGCGGCCTTCGTGGTTCAGTTGATCTTCGCCACGCAGAAGATCAACGTGAGCGGTTGGCTGGGCGTGACGGTGGCGGGCTTCTGGCAGGTCTGGCGGTACGTGACGTTCCAGTTTCTCCACGGCGGCTTTCTGCACATCTTCATGAACATGCTCATCCTGTACATGTTCGGTTCGCAGGTGGAGCGGCACTGGGGCTCCCGGCGGTTCCTGAAGTTCTATCTGAGCTGCGGCGTGGCGGCGGGTCTGACCTATGCGGTGATCGCCGCCGTGGTCAGCCAGAATCCGGGGATGCAGGCGATTCGCGGCATCCCGCTGATCGGCGCCTCCGGCGGCGTGTACGGGATCCTGCTGGCCTGCGCGGTGCTGTTCCCCCACATGCGGATCATCCTCTTCGTCTTCCCCATGTCGATGCGGACGGCGGCGCTGATCATCTTCGGCATCGCCGTCCTCTACGTCTTCGGCGGCTGGGGCAGGGCCGAGTTCTGGTCGCACGTCGCCCATCTCGGCGGGGCCGGCATGGCGGGCGTCTGGCTGTGGGTCATCCCCCGCGCTCGGGGCAGGGCGAGAGACGTCGTCCGAAAGGCCCGCCGCGGGGCGTGGGAAAGAAAGATGCAGCAGCGCCGAGAGGACGAGGCCGCCGTGGACCGCATCCTCGAGAAGATCCAGGCGCAGGGGATCGGCAGCCTGACCCGCAGGGAGAAGCGGATCCTCCAGGAAGCGACCCGCCGCCAGCAGGCCGACGACAACGAGCTGACGCGGCTGTGACGGGGGGAGGGGGGGATTCAATGACGAACCTGCCTGCCGGCAGGCAGGTGACGAATGACGAATGACGAATGACGAATGACGGTTGCGGTCGGGAAATCCTGGTCTGACAGGACGA
>CAYRVX010000206.1:0-6979 GCA_964427875.1 uncultured Planctomycetaceae bacterium | reverse complement strand
AAGGCGCCGGCGGTCAAGGTGCCGGCGGTCAGGGTGCCGGCGGTCAAGGCGCCGGCGGTCAAGGCGCAGGCGGTCAAGGCGCCGGCGGTCAAGGCGCTGGCGGTCAAGGCGCTGGCGGCCAGGGCGCTGGCGGTCAAGGCGCCGGCGGTCAAGGTGCCGGCGGTCAGGGTGCCGGCGGTCAAGGCGCCGGTGGCCAGGGTGCCGGCGGGCAAGGCGCGGGTGGCCAGGGCTCGGGCTCCGGTAGTGGATCCGGGTCCGGTAGTGGATCCGGGTCCGGCAGCGGTTCCGGCAGCGGTTCCGGGTCCGGCAGCGGGTCCGGCAGCGGTTCCGGCTCCGGCAGCGGCAGCGGGTCGGGTGGCACGATCATGGGCGGCACCGGCGCTACGGGAGTCCACAGCAGCATGGCCGGGGGCGACCCGAACAGCGGATCGCGCGACACGCGGGACGACGTGAAGCTGCCCACCGGCCCGCTGCTGTCCGGGAGTCAGCAGGCCAACCTCCAGTCCATCGGCAAGCTGATCAGCGAGGCGCAGAAGGACCTCCGCGACGGCAAGGTCGACCCGGAGCTGCTGAAATCGCTCGGCATGACGCGGGAGCAGTTCGCGGCCTTCGTGGAGAAGTACGCCCAGCGGATCGGCAAGATCGGGAAGATGAAGGACAAGACGGCCAAGCCGGACGGCACGGTCCAGGGCGCGTTTGCCCTTCCCGGCAGCGACCGCCAGCAGCAAGGCCGGGGACTGGACGGCACGCTGGAGGACGTCCGAGGCGGCGAGAAGCTCTCCACAGACGAGATCCGCAAGCTCTACGAGCAGCGCGCCGGCAAGGTTTCGCGCAAGTACCGCAAGCAGGTGGAGGCCTACTTCCGGGCCATCAGCGAAACGGCGGCGAAGAAGAAGTAAGCAGGTCGTAAGTCGTAGCTCGTAGGTCATAGGTCGTAGGGAGGAAGTCAACGAACAACAGCATCGGAAGGAACTCCCGCGCGCTTCGTCCCCTATGACCTACGACCTATGACCTACGACCTATATGGACCTGCTCTGCTCCCACTGGGCCTCCTCGTCGGTGAAGAGACGGACGCGCTGCTTCTTGTACTCGCCGGCGGTCCGCAGTTCGACGCGACTCCCCATGCGTGTGGTCGTGGCGATCTCCTCGATGGTCAGTCGGCAGTCCTGCTCGGACCGCCCGTGGATCATGGTGTAAAGGTTGTAGGGCCAGTCGCACCTGGTGGGGCGAAGGTAGCAGTGGCTGACGTTCGGCTGCTGTGCGCAGCGGGCGCCCGCGACGTCGGCGAGCGCCTCGGGGACCTCCCACGCGACCAGCACGTTGGATCGGGCGCCGGCCGCGCGATGGTGGAGCACGGCCGCATACCGCCGCATCCACCCGGCGGCGAGGAAGTCGGCCGCGTGAACGAGCAACATGTCCGGGTCCATCTTTTCGGCGTCGGCAAGGCCGGCAAAGGGGTCCCGCCGGCAGGGAAGGTCCACCTGAAGCGCACGAACGGCACGGAGCTGCTGGTCGCTCAGGTCCGGCGCCGACCGGCCGGGGTGGGAGACGATACCCACCGATTCGCTTTGCTCATCGGTGGGCTTTGGGGGGAGGGCGTCTTCCGTGTCGAAGATCACGCGGAGCTTGTATCGCCGCAGCGCCGGCAGGAGCATGCAATCGGCGGCGCCGCACTGGCGGGCCATCGCAGCAGCCGTGGCGGCCAGGCCCAGCCGGCTCCGCGGCGAAGTCGCCAGCGTCAGCCAGAGGTTCACGTCCCCATCGCGCCCGTAGCAGTGCGAGACGCCGGGGTGCCTCGCGACGAGGAGGCCGGCCTCGTCCAGCTTGTCGGGCGACACGCGCATGGCCACGAGGGCCTGCTCGTAGCCCAGCGCCGCGGCGTCGAAGACGGCGGAGATTTCTCGGATCACCGCGGCGGACCGCAGGGCGGCGAGGGCGTCGAGGACGCGCTGCTGGCTGCAATCGAGCTCCCCCGCCAGTTCGGCGAACGGCTCCCGCACGAGCGGTACGCGGCGCTGGATGAGGCTCAGCAGGCGGCGGTCGAAGTCGTCCATTCCGTCTCGCCCGTCGCGGGGGCTACACGTCCCACATCTCCTCGCCCTTGCGGAGCGCCTTGGGAGCGGAGAAGACCTCGTGGTAGATGATCGCCCGCCGCGCGCGGTCGGCGTCGGTCAGGTGCAGGCTGATCCCTACCGGACGCGTCGGGGCGGGCTGCGGTGCCTCTTCAGCGGTACGGGCGAGCCCAGGCTCGGACAACCGGGTGGCCCGTCGCTCTGCTCCGGGCTCGGCGCGGCCGCGAGAGGGCTGCCTTCCACGCCGCACCTGCGCCGCGGCCGGCGCTTTTGCGGGCTGAAGCACGGCCGGTTGCAGCCCTGGCGCCTGGGCAGACTGATCCGGGATGCCCATCGCCTGCCTCAGCGTCCGGGCGATCTGCTCGGCCGGGGACGGGGGTGCCTGTTGCGGCGGCTGCGGCGCGGACTCGGCCTGTGGCTGCCGCATGCCCTCGGCGCGCTCGCGATCGATCTCCTCCCAGCGCTTCTTCTGCTCCCGGGCCTGCTTCTGTCTCGCGGCGCTGGTCACCATCTTGATGATGAAGCCGATGGCCAGGATCGCCAGCCAGGGCAGGAACTCGAGCAGCCCGTCGAGCCCGTTGCCCTCTGCCAGGATGTGCCATGGATGGGTCATGTCGTATCAGGGCTTCCTTGGCTCGCCGGTCGGCCCCTGCGACCCGCCGCCGATGTTCTCCCTCATCTGGGTATCGGCCTGGATGTTCCTCAGGCGGTAGTAGTCCATAATGCCGAGGTTGCCCTTCCGGAAGCTCTCGGCGATGGCCATGGGGATCTCGGCCTCGGCGAGGACGACCTTGGCGCGGTTCTCTCGGACCTGGGCCTGCATTTCCTGCTCGCGCGCCATGGCCATGGCGCGGCGCTTTTCGGCCTCGGCCTGGAACCGCCGCTTGTCGGCCTCGGCCTGGTCGGCCTGGAGCTTCGCGCCGATGTTGCTGCCGACGTCCACGTCGGCGATGTCGATGGAGAGGATCTCGAAGGCCGTGCCCGCGTCGAGGCCCTTCTCCAGCACCCGCTTGGAGATCAGGTCGGGGTTCTCGAGGACCTCCTTGTACGTGGCCGCCGAGCCGATCGTGGTGACGATGCCCTCGCCCACGCGGGCGATGATCGTATCCTCGGTGGCCCCGCCGACGAGGCGGTCGATGTTCGCCCGGACGGTCACGCGGGCCTTGGCCTTGACCTGGATGCCGTCCTTGGCCACCGCGTCGATCGTGCCCTTGCCGGACTGCGCGCTCGGGCAGTCGATGACCTTCGGGTTCACGGAGGTCTGGACGGCCTCGAGGATGTCGCGTCCGGCCAGGTCGATCGCCGTGGCCGTCTTCCATGTCAGGTTGATGTTCGCGCGGTTGGCGGCGATCAGCGCGGTGATGACGTTCGGCACGCGCCCGCCGGAGAGGTAGTGGCTTTCCATCTCCCGCGTCGCAACGTCCAGGCCCGCCTGGGCGGCGCGAATCTTGCTCAGCACGATCACCTGCGGATTCACCTTCCGCAGCCACATGCCGACCATGTTCCACATGCTCACACCCGCATGGGCGGCCAATGCCTGGAGCCACAGCTTGAAGAACCGTCCCACGACGATGATGAGGATGAAGGCGAAGATGATGGCGATGCCCAGCGGGACCCACCACCATTCAAAGCCGGTCTCGGCGATTGAACCTGCCGCGAGAGTGATCATGATTGTCTCCCTTCGCTCATTCAGATCTCGATGGACCCAAGGCGCCCACTCGGCAGCCTATCGCATTTGTCCCAAGCCGTCAAACGCCTGGCGGCGGGATCCGCCGGCTTACGCCTCGATCTCTCGAACCACCACGTGCGTCCCCGCCGCCTCGATGACCCGGACGGACCGGCCCTTCCCGATCATGCCGCTCTCGGCCTGTGCGACGATCCGCCGGCCGTCGATGCGGATCGTGCCGCTGGGCCTCAGCGCCGTCTCGGTCGCGGTCCGCCGGCCGACGTACCGCTTGAGCTCGTCCGCCTCGGGCGTGCCCTCACCGGGCTTCACCGAGTCGCGCTTGAGGAACAGCGTACGCCCAAGGGCCGTCCTGGGAATGATCTTGACGGCCGCAACGGCGTAGACCGGCAGGCCGACGATCGCGACGATCAGCGCGACCAGCCCGAGCGCGTCGTTGAGCGTATGGCAGAAGTATATCGCCCCCCCGGCGCAGGCCAGTGCCAGGACAGCCAGCAGGCCGAACATCGGCGTGCAGATCTCCGCGACGATCAAAACCATGGTGGCGATGACCAGCACGATGACAAGCACAACGGTCTCGGTGAGGCCCACGTTATGACTCCATCGGCGTCACGACGACGCGGTTGCCTTCGTTGCGGATGACCTTCACCTTCGTTCCCGCGGAGATGAACGATCCGTCCGCGACGGCATCGACGAGTTTGTCTCCGAATCGCACCTGGCCGACCGGGCGGCAGATGCTCTGGACCGTGCCGGTCTGGCCGACCTGGATCAACCGGATCGGCGCGGACTCCGTCGCCGGGCCGGTGGAAGGCGAAGCCGGGGCGAGAATCAGCTTGCCCGCCAGCGGCATCTTCGGCAGGTACCGCGCGAGGATGATGGCGGCCACCACCGCGGCAAGGAAGGCCAGGCCCAACGCCGTCAGCCCCGTCCTGAAGAGGCCCCACTCCAGCTCGGTCTGCGGCACCGGCAGCTTGTCCGGGGCGTTGGGGATGATGATCGCCAGCAGGCCCACGATGCAGCAGATAAGCCCCGATATGCCGAGCACACCGAAGCCGGGCGTGATGAAGACCTCGATGGCGATCAGGACCAGGCCCACGAGGAACAGGCCGATCTCCCACCACTGGGCCAGGTTGGTCAGGTACCGGCTGCCGAAGAGGATCGCGAAGGCGATGACGGCCACGGCGCCCGGCAGGCCGAGACCCGGCGTGTTGAGCTCGACGTAGATGCCCAGGATGCCGACGAACAGGAGGATTCCCGTGACGGCCGGCGAGGTCAGGAACGCCACCAGCGCCTCCGACCAGGTGTCTTCCAGGACGGTGGGTCTTCCGCCGACGCCGTAATGCTCAAAGAGGCGGTCCAGGTTGGGCAGGACTCGCTGCGTGAAGCCCAGGTCGCGTGCCTCTTCCGTCGTCATGGTGAGGATCTTCAGCGGCCCGACGATCCTGCGGACGTATTCCCACGGCTCGTCCAGCAGCGGCTTGGATTTGGCCTTCTCGCTCTCCTTGGCCTTCTTGTCGTACTTGGGGTGCTTCTCCAGGTTGAGGTACTTCAGCTCACGGGTCTGGCGGTTGCGGATGAGCCAGACCTCGATGCTGAGGGTAATCATGGCCTCGCAAAGGTCCTCGCTGTAGCCGTTCCGCCCAGCCAGGCTGCGGACGTGGGCGAGCGAGTAGGACTCGATCTTGCCGCGCTCCTCCTTGGGGATCGGCACGATTCCGCCCTGCGGGCCGATGAAGATGGGCATCGCGTCGCCGATCAGGCCGCCGGGCGCCATGACGATCTCATCGCAGGCCAGCGAGATCACCGCCCCGGCGCTGATCGCCTCGGGATTGGCGTACGCAACGGTGTAGATGTCCTTCAGCTCCCTCGTGATGACCCGCGTGATCTCCATCATGGCCTTGCCCAGGCCGCCCGGAGTGTCCATGTCGAATACGATCAGCTTCGCGCCCTTGCCCTTGCATCGCAGGGCCTTCCGCTTGATGGCGTCGTAGGTCGTCATCGTGATCTCATCGTGGATCGGGATGACGAAGGCCTCGTCGGCCGGGATCTTGCTGGGGAGCTTCGGCTTGGCCTCGGCGGGGACCCTGGCGAGCCAGCCGTCGGCCGTGATGCGGGCGCCCGGGGGCGCGTTGGCGGGCCGGGTCGTGGCGGCGGGGGCCGTCGCGGGCGTCGGCTTCGTCTCTGCGCCGTCGCCGGAGAGGCAGATGGCCAGCATGCCCGCCGCCGACCAGATCGCCGGCAGGCAGGCCGCCGCGGTATGCCGCCGCCTGCGCCGGCGCTGAATCAGACTTTCGCCGTCACCTTCCATGCACGCATTTTACGCCAGGTATCGCAGCAGGCACAACTATCATTCGGCCAAGATAGGGAGGCGGACGGATCACGGCACCAGGCGGCCTGTGCGGTTTCCTCGTGGCGGTTACTTCACGTTGGACAGTCTGACGGGGCCCTTGGCCTTGGCGCTGATGGTCACGGCCTCGAGGACGCGCTGGGTCTGGTAGGCGTCCTGGAAGTCGGGGATGGGGATGGTCGGTTTGCGGCCGGCCAGCACCCGGAGGATATCGTACGCCTGGTTCGTGAATCCGTGCTCGTAGCCGATGATGTGGGCGTCCGGCCACCAGGCGTCGACGTAGGGATGCTCGCCGCCGTGCGTGCACATGATGGGGGCCCAGCCCTGGACGGCGCGGTCCGCGGTGGCGTCGTAGTACTCCAGCTCGTTCATCCGCTCGAAGTTGAACCGAAGCGAGCCCTTGGTGCCGTTGATCTCGAAGCCGTTGCGATTCTGGTTTCCGGTGGCCTGGCGCGCCGCCTCGAAGCTCGCCACCGCCCCGCCGCTGAATCGCGCCAGGAACAGCACGGCGTCGTCGACGGTGACCTTGCCCTTCTTCCTGCCCTTCTTCAGGCCGGCCGCAATCCCGCCCGCGGCCACGCCGGCCATGAGAGTGCGCTCCTTGACGAACGTCTCGGTGATCGCGCCGGAGACCTCGGTGATCTCCTCCCCGGTGACGAAGCGTGTCATGTCCACGATGTGGGCGGCCAGGTCGCCCAGCGAGCCGGAGCCGGCGAGCTTCTTGACGAACCGCCACGCCAGCGGGACGGACTCGTCCGCCCAGTCCTGGAGGTAGATCGCCCGGACGTGGCGGATCTTGCCGATCTTGCCCTTCCTGACGAGCAGGTGGGCCAGCGCGACGGCCGGGCAGCGGCGGTAGTTGTACCAGACGAACGT
>CAYRVX010000205.1:0-7085 GCA_964427875.1 uncultured Planctomycetaceae bacterium | reverse complement strand
GGCCCCCACCTGGCGCTGCCGGCTCGTCACCCCGTTCCTCCAGCGAGCGCAAACCAATGTAAGTATATACCGGAAAACGGAATTGTCAAGCAGAATCCCCCCGGCGATCGGGCCGGATGTGCGCGGGTTTCGCCCGGCCTGGCCCTTCCCGCCAATGGCGCGCCGCCGTCGCCGCGGGCATCGTGCGCGAAGGGCTCGCGCTTCGGTGCGGGAACGGCGCAGCGGACTTCGGCAAAAACGCGGCCTAGAACATCCCGATGACCTCGCCGTCCTCGTCGAGGTCGACGCCCATGAAGGCAGGCCGGGACGGCAGGCCGGGCATCGTTCGCATCTGGCCCAGCAGCGGGTAGAGGAAGCCCGCACCCGAGGCGGCGCGGACCTCGCGGACCGGAATGGTGTAGTCCGTCGGCACGCCCTTGACCGTCGGGTCGTGGCTGAGCGACAGGTGCGTCTTGGCCATGCACATCGGCAGGTTGCTCAGCCCGGCCTTCTCGTACGAGGCGATCTGCCTCTCGGCCAGGTCGTCGTAGGTGACCTCCCCGGCGAGGTAGATCTTCTTGGCGACGGTCTCGATCTTCTCCTTGATGGGCATGTCATCGGGGTAGAGCAGTTGGAAGTCGGTGGGCTTTTCGCAGGCGGCGACGACGGCCTCGGCCAGCTCGACGGCGCCCTTGCCGCCGTGGGCCCAGTGGTCGGACATGACGGCGGCCTCGGCGCCGGCGCCCTCGGCGGCCTTGCGGGCCAGCTCGATCTCCGCGTCGGTGTCGGCGGGGAAGCGGTTGATCGCCACCACGACGGGCACGCCGAACATCCGGGCGATCTCGATGTTCCGCGTGAGGTTGCAGACGCCCTTCTCGAGCAGGGCGAGGTCCTCACGGACGTACTCTTCCGGCAGGGGCTTGCCCGGCGTGACGGTCGGCCCGCCGCCGTGCATCTTCAGGGCGCGGATCGTGCCGACCAGGACGACGCAGTTGGGCACCAGGCCGCTCGTGCGGCACTTGATGTCGAAGAACTTCTCCATGCCGATGTCGGCCCCGAAGCCGCTCTCGGTGACGACGTAGTCGGCCAGCTTCAGCGCGATCCGGTCGGCGATGATGGAGCTGTTGCCCTGGGCGATGTTGGCGAACGGCCCGGCGTGGACGAAGGCCGGCTGGCCCTCCAGCGTCTGCATGAGGTTCGGCTTGATGGCGTCCTTCATGAGGACCATCATCGCGCCGCCGCAGCCGAGGTCGTCGGCGGTGACGGGGTCGCCCGAGGTGTTCAGGCCGATGATCACCCGCCCGAGGCGCTGGCGCATGTCCTTGGCGTCGTTGGCCAGCGCGAGGATGGCCATGATCTCGCTGGCCACGGAGATGTCGAAGCCGGTCTTGCGGTTCGGCCCGTCGAGCCAGTGGTCGCTGAGCCCCGTCTCGATGAAGCGCAGGGCCGCGTCGTTGACGTCCACGACCCGCCGCCACGTGACCATCTCGGGGTCGATGTTCAGCTTCCCCAGGCCGGTCTTGGCCCACGCCTCGCGGGCCTCGTGCTTGATCCGCGCGTCCACCGCCGCGGCCAGGAGGTTGTTCGCGATGCTCACCGCGTGAATGTCGCCGGTCAGGTGGAGGTTGAACTCCTCCATGGGAATGACCTGGCTGTATCCCCCGCCGGCGGCCCCGCCCTTGATGCCGAACGTCGGGCCCATCGACGGCTGGCGGATGCAGAGGAAGACGCTCTTCTCGATCAGGCCCATGGCCTGGGTGAGGCCGACGGCCGTGGTGGTCTTGCCCTCTCCCAGCGGCGTGGGCGTGATGGCCGTCACGTCGATGTACTTGCCGTTGGGCTCCCCGGCCAGGGCGTCGAGGATCGCCAGCTTGACCTTCGCCTTCACGCGGCCATACGGCTCCAGGAACTTCGAGGGGATGCCGGCGATCTTGGCGATCTTCGTGATCGGCTTCGGCTTCGCTGCGTGGGAAATCTCGATGTCGGAAGGTACGGAACTGGCCATGTGGGATCTCCTTCACTCTACTACGTGCCGTTTGACGATGGACACTGACGACGGACGCACACCTGGCATCCCGGACGCAAACTCGGGCCCGGACCGCCAGCGGGCTCCGCAGTATAGGGGTCCGGCGGGGGGGCATGCAATAGACTTTGTGAAGACAATGACGATGCCTCCTTTCCCGCCCGTGGAGACGAGCTTGACCGGCCCCCGGCGGGGGCGTATCGTCGTGGGCGGCGGGGGTATAGTGGAAAGGCACCTGCATGACCGCAACGAACGACGAGGAGATTCGCGCCGCCGTCCGCGAGGCGGCCACCGACGGCAGGGCGCCGTGCAGGTCGCTGCTGGCGATCGCCGAGCGGCTGGGCGCCGAGGTGGCCGACGTCGGCCGGGCCTGTAACGAGATGAACATTCGTATATGCGCATGCCAACTGGGCTGCTTCCGATAGGGCGCCCGCACGGAGTGCCCGAGGCGATGGACCCCTGCGAGCAACACGCAATTCGCCGCTTCCGCAACGGGCGGTTCGCCGCGGCCGGCGACGACGTCATCCGCGAGGCCCGCGTCGAGCTGATCGTCAACGGCGGCGAGCTTCGCCTGGCCATGCTCTGCCTGCCGAGGGAGCTGCGCGAGCTGGCCGTCGGCTTCCTGCGGGCCGAGGGCGCCCTGCGGCGGCCGGACGACCTGGAGGCGGCCGAGTGCGACGAGTCCGGCCGGGCCGTCCACGTGCGGGGGCGGTTCGACCCCGACGTGCTGGAGGCCATCCAGCGGCGATGGACCTGGGGCACCGGCTGCGGCGGCGGGGGCACGAGCGCGTCGCTGAATCCCGATGCGTACCAACCCGTCGGCGAGGGCCCCGTCGTCCGCGCCGAGACGCTGCTGGAGATCACCCGCCGGTTCCAAAAGACCATGGACCTCTGGAAACGAACCGGCGGCGTGCACGCCTGCGCCCTGGCCGACGGCGAGCGCCCGATCATCGTGGCCGAGGACGTCGGCCGGCACAACGCCTTCGACAAGGTGATCGGCCGGGCGTTCCTGGAAGGCATCGACACCGCCGACAAGCTGATGCTCACGACCGGGCGCCTGTCGGGGGAGATGGTCTCCAAGGCCGTCGCCGCGAGGCTCGCGCTGCTCGTCGGGCGCGGGGCCGTCACCGCGCTGGCCGTCGACCTCGCCCGGCGCTTCGGGATCACGCTCGTGGGCTTCGCCCGCGCCAGCCGCTTCAACGTCTATACCGGGTTCCAACGCGTGCTCGGCAATCCGGACGAGCCCGGTTCGCAGCCGGAATGACCCGTCGCAGGAGACAGAGATGATTCCACACCCCTCACGCAACTGGGGCCGCCTGCCGCTGGCGGGCATTCTGCTGGCGGCCGTCGCCGACGCCAAGGAGCTTGCAGACATGGCCGCAAAGCAGGAAGCGGCGTTCGTGGCCGCACTCGACGCGAAGATCGAGAAGAACCGCAAGTCCGACGCGGCGATCCGCGTCGCCGACGCCGACGGCAGGCCCGTCGCCGCCGCCGAGGTCGCCGTCGAGCAGACGCGCCACGCGTTCCTCTTCGGCTGCAACATCTACCGCTTCGACCGCTACAAGACGGCCGGCGAGAACGAAGCGTACAAGAAGCGATTCGCCGACTTGCTGAACTACGCGACGGTCGGCTTCTACTGGCGCGGCTACGAGCCGCAGCGCGGCCGGCCGAACTACGAGTACACCGACCGCGTCGTCGCTTGGTGCCGCAGGCATGACATCCGCATGAAGGGCCACCCGCTGCTCTGGGGCCACCGCGCGGGGGTCCCCACGTGGTCGAAGGGCCAGCCCGACGCCGCGACGCAGCGGAAGCGCGTCACCGATATCGTCAAGCGCTTCAGCGGGAAGATCGATTTCTGGGAGGTCGTTAACGAGGCGAGCCACATCCGCGAGCCGAGGATCGACCAGCCCTACCGCTGGGCCCGCAAGGCCGACCCGAACGCCTACCTGATCGTCAACGACTACTACGTGTGCGCCAACGGCTACCCGCCGTTCTACAAGCTGCTCGCACGGGCCGTCGCCGACGGCGTGCCGTTCGACGGCATCGGCATCCAGGCCCACGAGCCGCGGACGATGAGATTCCCGCTGCCGAATGTGTGGCGGGTCCTCGAGAAGTACGCGACGTTCGGCCGCGAGCTGCACATCACGGAGTTCACGCCCTGCTCCGCCGGCCAGCGGATCACCGGCTCGCACATCAAGGGCGTCTGGGACGAGAAGGCCCAGGCAGACTACGCCGTGAAGTTCTACAAGACCTGCTTCGCCCATCCGCGGGTAATGGCCGTCACATGGTGGGACCTCTGCGACGCCGGAAGCTGGCTCAAGGGCGGCGGCATGCTCCGCGCCGACCTGACCCCCAAGCCGGTCTACCTGGCCCTCAAGAAGCTCATCCACGAAGACTGGAAAACGGCCGTCAAGGGCAAGACCGACCCCGCCGGCCGCTTCGACTTCCGCGGCTTCCACGGCGCCTACACGGTAACGGCGAGGAAGGCCAAGGCGACCGCGACGGCCGCCCGCCGCCTCACAAAGGGCGCTAAGAACGCGTGGACGGTCAAGCTCGCCCCGTGAAGCTCTCCGATGGCCGGGATTCCGAAGGCCGCGGCGGTGAGCCCCCGCCGATACGTCGCCAGGCTCGATCCCGCCGGCGGATCTCTGCTGGGGCAAAATCCGGGGCAGGCCTACATAACTACCTATAAACAAAGGCTTAATAAAGGATTCTGGGAAAAATGGCTTTGTTTCGTAAAAACACTTACGGCCTTTTCCCGGCACCTTGGCCTGCTGCGGCCGAGTCGCGCCACTGGCCGGTAACAGCCTTCATTGCTCAGGCTTTACGCCCGGTGCGGCAACACGGGCCCCGGCACTCGCAAGAGACCCGACCGAGGACCCTTCGACTGCGCTGCCTTCGACGGGGCTCAGGATCTCCCACAGGGCAGGCGAGGACCGTTCGACGCTGCTCACGGCAGGCGAGGACGATTGAACACCCCACGGTCGCACCGTATCCCGTCCCACCGTACCCGCACCCGAATCGCGTTGTTGCAGACCAGAAACCGAGGAGAATTAGGATATCTATACACTGAATTATAGCACCTTTCTTCCCAATGTCAACCCCAAAAACAGAAAAACTCACGAAATCACCGTCCGGCCAGCCGGCCGGAGCGTTGAGACCGGCCGCGGGCGCGGCGGCGTGGATGTGGCGGGCCTCGCCGCCGGGCTATCCGGGCCCCTCATCGCCCGGGAGGATCAGCCTGTTGTCCTTGATATACAGCCCGCCGTCGGGGTTGGGGCGGTGGGTGTTGATCCACTCCAGGATGCCCTCATAGTCCCGCAGGGCCAGGTCGTGGGCTCCCCATGGCGGCCACGCAACTCCCAGGGCCTTCCTTCTTGTGTCGCGGCAAAGGAGGCCTGTGCCGAGAGAGCGAACATTGCTGCCCTCGTCGATAGCCAGCGGGACACACTCACCGCCCCGGTTTGCTCGAAGGCAACTGCCCACTGGGCGTTGGCGGGCTCGAACCACCGACCTCTTCCTTGTAAGGGAAGCGCTCTAGCCAACTGAGCTAAACGCCCGTTAATCGCCTGCGGCGCCGGGAACGCCGACGCCTGCCAGTATAACGGCAAACGGCTGTCCTGCCAAGGAGAGGGCGGAGAGCTGTCAGCTATCAGCTACGCACCTCGAGACGTCTCTGCTCTTGCTGACCGCTGAAAGCTGATCGCTGATCGCTAACCGCTCCGCCGGCGGGGCGGTCGGCGCTTTCGCATCAGCCGGCGGAGGAGCATTTCCTCGCCGCTGCGGTTGCCCTCGATGAAATGGCCGAGGAACTGCAGCGCGTAGCCCGCGACGAAGACGACGGGCGCCAGGAGCCACTGCCGGAGGATCAGCAGGACCGGCGCGGCCAGGAAGCAGGCGGGGATGCCGAGCACGTGCAGATAGAAGCTCGTGGTGTTGCGATGTCGCTTGCGCCAGTTGGCGTACCAGTCTGCCGGGGAGGTCGTCATGATTGCACGCGGCCGGCCCGGCCGGCGGCCGGCTCGCGGCCTGCCGGGGCGGTCACATCAGTGCCTTCAGGCCGAAGAGGAACTCGTAGATCGTGTTCAAGAGCATGCCGAGGAAGAAGTCCAGCGCGAGGATCGCCATGGTGCTGGCGACGAAGCTTTCGGTGCAGGCCCGCCCGACGCCGGCGGCACCGGGGGAGCAGCGAAAGCCCTTGTAGCAGCAGATCAGGCTGATCGCGACGCCGAAGAAGATGCTCTTGAGCGGCCCGTAGAAGATGTCGAAGTACTCGACGGTCCGTGCGGCGTGCCGCCAGAACTCCGGGCCGTTGACGCCGTAGACGAACACGCTGATGACGTATCCGCCGAGGATGCCCATGAAGTCGGCGTACATCACCAGGACGGGGATCAGCAGGACGCAGGCGAGGAACCGCGGCACGACCAGCACGCGGATGGGGTCGGCGCCCATGGCCCGCAGGGCGTCGATCTGCTCGGTCACCCGCATGGTCCCCAGCTCGGCGGTCAGCCCGCCGCCGACGCGTCCGGCGAGCATGATCCCCGCCAGCACGGGCCCCAGCTCGCGCAGCACGGAGAGGTTCACGATCGTGCCCATCTGCGCGATCATGCCGACCGCGCGGAACTGCGCGACCATCTGCACGGCCAGGACCATCCCCACGAACGCCCCGGTGATCATCACGACCGGAACGCTCCGCGTGCCCACCTCGTAGAGCTGGGGAAACAGCAGGCGCACCGTCCGCCACCGCGAGGCGCCCTCGAAGGTCCATTCGAGCGTCCGCCCGGAGAACCGGCAGAAGTCGCCGAAGGCGTCCAGGCCCCGCAATGTGTGCCGTCCCAGCAGCGCGATGATCGACATGGCTCGACCTCGATGACTTTCTACCGCCTGAAGCGCCCGCGCGTCAAGGCCCGGCGATCTTGCGTCGCCCGCAAGGCCGCGGCTTTGCGCACATTTCCTGGACGGCTCCCGCCCCCACCGGCCTTGTGCCGGTGGAGCGATGATTGGCGAACTCCGCACGAGCCCGCCACCCTCCCGCCCCCACCGGCCTTGTGCCGGTGGAGCGATGATTGGCGAACTCCGCACG
>CAYRVX010000204.1:0-7294 GCA_964427875.1 uncultured Planctomycetaceae bacterium | reverse complement strand
CGTTCGACATCACCGAGAAGATCGGCATGCCCGAATGCCAGCTCACGCTCGCCCAGGCCGCCATCTACATGGCCTGCGCGCCGAAGTCCAACTCATCCTGCAAGGCCGTCTCCGCCGCCATGGACGACGTGAAGAACAACCGCACCATCCCCGTGCCCAAGCACCTCCGCAACGCTCCCCACCCGGCGATGGCCGAGCAGTACGGCTACTCCAAGGGCTACCAGTACAGCCACGACCACCCCGGCGGCATCAGCCCCGACCAGGACTACCTCGGCGTGGACCGCACCTACTACGTCCCCACCGATCGCGGCTACGAGAAGCACATCGCCAAGTACCTCGAATGGGCCGAGAAGCTCCGGGGGAAATCGTAGCCTGTAGCCCGTAGCCGGTAGCCGGTATCCGAGGAGGGCGCCAGCCAATCGTACTCGTAATCGTCCTCGTCCTCGTCCTGGATCTTCCTCCTGGCGTTGTGCCTCCCCGCCGCAGCTACGCCTCCCTGGATGCAATCTGCGCCCGGCGTTGACACCGTGGCTCACGACTTCCCTGCCGCCCAGTTCTCAACCCTCAACTGCGGAGCGACATCCCGAATCCGTCGCATAGGATCGTTCGAGACAAGCACCAAGTTCCGCTCAATGGCCTGCGCCGCGATCCATAGGTCATTCTCTTGGATCCCAAGCGTCTTGGATGTCACCGGACAAACCAACTCCTCCGGCCGTAGGCCCTTCTTTCGCTTGTCACGAGGAGCGTACTTCTCAAAAAGCCTGGCGCGGAGATCGCCGTATACCACCGTCGTCGATCGTGACACGTCGAGTAGGAATCGCCGATTGACGAACTGAACGTTGACCTGTGCCCGAAGCTGATCAAGAAACTGTGCCTTGTCCTTTGGCGATACGCGGATTCCGTATTCGATCTCGCCCAAGACAACGGTCGAGGTCAGCAAGATCGTCTTCGCACAAGCGCACTGATCGACCCTCCTTGACACTGCCTCGTGCCTTGGCCAAGTCGAATCGAGCCAGTCGCTGATGGCGTTCGTGTCGAGGAGATATCCCTTCATTCATCACTCCTCGAAGTCTTCCGTTGCGCGCCGGAGGGCTTCACTGACCTCCGGCACGTCGAAGGTCCTGTGCGAGTCAAGCAAGACCGAGGCCTGCGAATTGCAGAACTCCTCTGATAGGTACTCGTACAGATGCAACCAAGGCTCGAAGCCCGCAGGGAAGTACCTCTGGAGTCTGAACGGCACCCCCACCCTCGGGTGTCCGGCAAACAGATCAAGCAGTTGACGCTCGGTCTGCGGAGGGAGATCGCACTCTTTCAGCAAGAGAGCGTCCAGGCGCAAGGACATCATGCGAAGTCTGTTACAGGCTGATTCTGAAGGGCTGTGGTCATAGGACCTTGCCAGTTCATGGTACTCCGTAACCAGCGTCGTGACTTCATCTACCAAGGTAGTCGTCATGCGGGGCACAGGAACTTGCTCCAAAACACCTGGCAGATTGTGCCGACCAGATGCATGCGTAAAGGCAAAGGCGTTTGCCAATGCTGAGTTCAGCATCGCCCAGAGGAATTCCAACGTGACGTCCTTGCTCTTGGGCCGAACGGCATTGTAGTTGTTCGTGAACGCGTGTCCCTCTCTGTCCATGAAAGCTTTGATCCGCCATGGGCCACGGCTGGCTCTCACGTGATTGAGCAAGACCTGCGGTAGCATGTCCGCTCCCTTTCGGGCGGGGGCGAGAACCTCCGCAGAAATGTTCATCCATATCTCGCGAGGGTGCGAATGCGTCTGAAGCGACCTGCCAACCCGCACAAAACCTCTTACGGCTCGCGGAAACGCGCTGTGTGACCAGCGGCGAATCCCCTCGGGTAGCTTGGAGCGGAAGGACAATCCCTCGCCTACCTCCGTGATGTCCCCGAGCGTGGGTAGGGCACTCATCTGTTCCCACACCTCGGGTAGGCTTGGCAGCATGAAGCTGGCGTACCGGGACTGGCATAGCGTATCCTGCGTTACCTCGCGCTTGCTGGAGACCACGTAGTCCAAGCGGAACGCATCCATGTCGGAATCGTAGACGCGACGGTATGACACGACTCTTGGCGTGTCCGAAGATCGAATGCGCCTCCCCAAGATGATGGCCGACTCGGCGTCCGAAAAGGAAAAGACCTTATCCGGAAAGCGACATATCTCGCGTACTTCGAAGTCCCGGCAGATGAGATGACGGAGCTCGCTTGCATTGGCGCCGTGCAAGATGCCCTGAGGTACGACAAAGCCAAAGACACCTCCGACACGAAGCTGCGGTAGGATCTGCACGAGCACTTCGGCCGTCTTGTTGACATACTGAATCGCGATACCGGCCTTCGCATACTCCTTCCGGTCGTGCTTCGTGAAATTCTCGAAGGGCGGATTGCCCAGCACAACGGAAGCCGACTGGGCCTTCTTGATCAACAGCGACTTGCTGAACATATCATGGCAGACGAGATCCCACCCGTTGGGATTCGGGATGTCCGCAAGGGTCAACGACAGCCGGGCGATCTCCATCGCGAATGAGTCAATCTCCACGCCATGGAGACGGGCGCGCAGGTACTGCCTCCGGTCGGCTTGCCTGCTAGCGGGAAGAAGCTCCTTCAAGAGACGCATAGCAGCGACGAGAAACGCTGCATGGCCGCACGCTGGTTCGAAGACGTCCCGTTCGTTCTCGGGAATCTCGTTGATCCATGGTGCGAGCTTCCACACCAGGTAGTCGACTAGGTACTGCGGCGTACTATGTGTCCCGAGAGAAGCGCGCGTTTCCTTCGTTATCAATGCGCTTTCGTACACGTAGGCAAGCGATTCAGTCGTTACATGACCCAAGTGACTAAACCGGGCGATCGCGTCCGCGGCAGCCTCCAAGGCATCTCGTTGCCGTCGGTTCCTGATCTTGATGCCAACTGGAATGCCCTTGCGGGAGTCGTAATGACGGGCAACCCTAGTGAAAACGTCTTCGACGCGAGCCAGATCAAGCGTGATGAAGCCTGGCACCCGCTTGTCGCGTAAGACCTTGGCCGCGAGCAACCAGAAAGCGGACTTGACGAGCCAATGGCCATCCGCCAAAGACACCTCGGACTCCCCAGGCCAGAGGGATTGGCGAAGACCGTGGATGACTCTCTCGACCAACTGGGTCAGAGACAGTCCGATCTCCTCTTCAACTACGGGCATCAAACCCGCGTCAACGAAACTTAACTGGAACTGGCGATCAAGCCTGCCCCAAGTCTTGGCGCGGAAGACGGCTCCAGGAGCCAACTCGGATGCGTGTGCCTGGAAGTACGCCTCTGCCTGCTCGGCAGCGACCTCCTCAACCAGTTCCGCGTTGTCTTCCCGCTGCTTCCAGAACTCGATCGCGTCTGGCTTCAGCGCGATCACAACGGGGGCGCCGAGCTGACGGTACGAAGAGACCTGGGACTGAACGTCCCCGGCAACCGCCTGAATGACGGCGACGCATGCAGATCGCGCGTCCGTTGGCTCGTGGGCAAAGGCCGCAAGGGGCACAGCCCGATCTCCACCGAATCGAAAACCGGCGCGTACCAGGGGGCCGCTGTACCCGCACAGCGATAAGTGATCCCTTGCCCGATCAATGGTTACAGTAGGTGCGATGGTGTCCTGTCTCCCTGTCGGACCTGCAGATCGCGCATGGCTCTTATCTTCGGCATTTTGCCGCCGCGTTCAACAGCCGCCCCGCGGCCCGAGCGTCCTGCTTCGTCATCTCAACCGGTAGAATCCCGGATGCGACGTTCGATCGTACTCGATCATCCCGGCCTCGACCAGGCCGCTGAGTTCGCGCTTCGCTGTGCGCGAACTGATCGCGAACTTCTTCTCCACCTGTCGGCGGGTGAGTTTGCCATCCCCAGCCAGCTGGGCCAGTATCCATCGTTGGCGCTCGCTGAAGCGGTCGCTCGCACCGTCGTCGCCGCCCTTAGGGGCGTTGCCCGTGGCGAGCGACTTGGCGCCTGAGGTGAGAACCCCGGCGTCGTCGTAGACCTCCACGGCGATCGAGTCGCGTAGGTGGTATCCCTTGCCTCGATTGTCGATGACGTCGAACGGGCCGCAGGCCAGGTCCAGCCGGTCGCGCATCACCTCGGTGATCCTGTTTCGCAACGCCTTGATCGACTGGCTGAGCGTGTTCGGCATGAGGTCGCGGTCCAGCTTGGCCGCGAGGGCCCCGCTGCCCATGCGCACGAACCGGCCCGGCTCGTTCTTCTCCCGGAGCAGGTGTAGGATGCGCCAGGCGTAGCCCTTCTGGTTCCTTTGTGCGATAACCTCGCCGCACAGCTCGACGTGCCGGCGCAGGTTCCACGTCAGCAGGGCCAGCACCAGCGGGAAGGAAACTACTGGCAGGAGGGCGAGCAGAGACAACGGCCAGCACCGGATTCGCTCGCGGCGACCATTAGGGCTTGGAGTGCTTTCCATTGACGCGCCCCGTCGATGAAGAAGCTGCCTTGCGGGATTGTCCGCTTCTTCCTGCGCACACGCAAGACTGCGGTTTTCTGCTTGCTCGGCGCCGCAAAGGGGGCTTCCAATGGCACGCATGAAGGCCAAGCTGCGCAGGGAGATGAAGGCGGCGTTGGGGGCGATGCCGGCGGAGGATGCGGGGGCTGGCAGCCGGGCGGCCTGCGCGGCGCTGGTGGCGCTGGAGGAGTTCCGCGACGCGAGGGCGGTCATGCTGTACAACCCGATCCCCGGCGAGGTGGACTGCGTGCCGATCGCCCGGGCGGCCTGGGGGACCGAGAAGACCGTACTGCTGCCGAAGGTGCTTCTGGCCGAGCGGCGGATGGTGCCGGTGAGGTGGCTGTCGCCGGAGGACGAGATGCTCGTCGGCTCGTTCGGGATCGGCGAGCCGGCCTCGGGCGAGGCCTGGCCGATCGAGGACATCGATCTCATCGTCGTTCCGGCCGTGGCGTACGATCGCAGGGGCCGCCGGCTCGGGCGCGGCGGGGGGTTCTACGACCGTTTTCTCGCCCGGGGCGGATTGCGGGCCAAGACCTGCGGGCTGGCGTTCGCGCGGCAGATGGTTCAGGAGCTTCCGGCCGAGCCGCACGACTATCCCGTGGAAATCGTCGTGACCGACAGGGAGGTCTTGCGTATAAACAGGTGTTCCGACTGACCGACGGCGGCGATCTGCCTGGGACAGCCTCGCCGCGGAGGAGATCCGCCCGTGAAACCTGGTACGAAACGCAGCCTGGTACGCTGGCTTCTCGCCGCAGTGCTCGTCGTGCTGGTGGTCGTCGTCGCCTGGAGGTTCCTGCCGGAGAGGCAGGTGCCGCCGGGCGACGCCAACGTCCCCGACGCGAACGTCCCGGACGCCAACGCCGTCGATGCCAACGCAGCGGACGCCAATACGGCGACCGCCCCCGGCGCCGGGGCAACCAGGCCGGCGCCTCCCGCCGACTGGGAAGTCCTCAAGCTCCGAAAGCTCTCGGCGGCCGAGGCCCTCGCCGCCGTGCAGAAGGGCAACCAACTGCTGGCCGGAAAGAAGCTCGCCGAAGGCCGGGCCGAGCTGTCCAAGGCCGTGCTCTCCGACGCCCTGCCACCCGCCAACGCGGCCGCCGCCCGCAAGACGCTGACTGAGCTGGCCGACAAGATGCTCTTCTCCCGCAGGGTCTTCGACGGCGACGCCTACGCGATGCAGTACAGCTTTCAGCCCCGCGAGGTGCTCGCCAAGGTCGA
The DNA here is from genome assembly GCA_964427875.1 of uncultured Planctomycetaceae bacterium. Lineage (GTDB taxonomy): Bacteria > Planctomycetota > Phycisphaerae > SM23-33 > SM23-33 > CAYRVX01. Next base: position 1,605 of record CAYRVX010000204.1, on the reverse strand, counting down.
ACGGAAGCTCCGGCTCCACGTGCCGACGCAGATCCTGATGAAGATCAACGGCATCCGGGACGCCCGCAGCATCCGCGCCGGCCAGACCCTCAAGGTCATCCTCGGGCCGTTCCACGCCGTCGTCTGCAAGGGCGACTTCACGATGGACGTCTACCTCCACCGCGAGGGCGGCGAGCCGGTGTTCGTCAAGCGGATGCGAGTCGGGCTGGGCAAGGACGGTACGACGCCGCTCGGCCTGTGGCGCGTCGGACTGGGCAGGAAGCTCGTCCGCGCGCCGTGGAACCCCCCGCCGAACAGCCCGATTAGAAGGTCCATCGCCTGGGGTCAGCCGGACTACCCGCTCGGCAGAAGGGGCTACTGGTTGGGCCTGGAGGGAATCGACGAGGAGACCCGAATGCACACCGGCTACGGCCTTCACGGCACGGACGACGCGGCCAGCATCGGCAGGGAGGAGTCGCTCGGGTGCATTCGGCTGGCCGACGAGGACATCGAGCTGGTGTTCTCCCTTCTCTACGAGAAATGGAGCACGGTGCGGGTGCGACCGTAGCAACCTCTCGGACGGAGCTCTCCGCGTCGGGCGATGGGCGTGGTTCGATGGCAGAGCAGCCGGCACATCCCGAAGGGCGACCGCGGCCGGAGCAGAGGCGGCCAAGCCTGAAGTGCCCGTTCTGCTCAGGCAAGAGGTTCGACTTCGGCCGGGACGTCTTCGCGGGGCCGGACCAGATCATGTACTGCCGCAAGGCCCCGCGGCCGGGCGAGCAGCCGGACAAGGACCTGAGCCTGAGAATGAAAGGCGCCGTCTGCCTGGATTGCGGCTACGTGGCCATGATGGTGAGCGTGGAGGAGCTTCGCGCCCCGATCCGCAAGCCGGTCGACGCGGCGAGCGCCGCGGCCCGGGAGGCCGGCACGGCGGCGCCGGCGGACTGGTCTCCCGAGGAAAAGGCCGTCAAGGCCCTCTGGGAAATGACCACCGCGGGCGGCGAGGCGGGCCCCAAGGACGTCGCGGAGGCCCTCGAGGAGATCCGGCGCGGCGAAGACGGCTTCCGGAACCTGGAAGCCCTGCTGGACGACGCCGAAAGGCGAGAGAAGAAACGAGAAGGCGACGCGACAGGGAATCGAAACGGATGATCGATACAGCGGACGACGTGAAGGCCGTCATCGGCCTGGAGATCCACGTCGAGCTGGCCACCGAAACGAAGATGTTCTGCCGCTGCCGGAACCGCTTCGGCGACCCGCCGAACACGAACGTCTGCCCCGTGTGCCTCGGCATGCCCGGCGTGCTGCCGGTGATGAACAGGAAGGCCGTCGAGTACGCCATGAAGGTGGGCATCGCCCTGAACTGCCGGATCGCCGATCTCACCAAGTGGGACCGCAAGAGCTACTACTACCCGGACCTGCCGAAGAACTACCAGATCAGCCAGTATGACCTGCCGCTGAGCTCCCACGGCCACCTGGACGTGCCGCTTCCGGACGGCTCGAGCAAGCGGGTCCGCATCCTGCGAGCCCACCTGGAGGAAGACGCGGGCAAGAACGTCCACGACCATCCCTCCCACACGGGCGTGGACCTCAACCGCGCCGGCGTGCCGCTGCTGGAAATCGTCTCCC
>CAYRVX010000203.1:0-7356 GCA_964427875.1 uncultured Planctomycetaceae bacterium | reverse complement strand
GATTCAGGCTACGTGTTTTCCGTCGCCTTCTCCCCGGACGGCAAGCGCCTGGCCTTGGGAAGTCAAGACAAGACCATCAAGCTCTGGGACACGGCCACGGGCAAGGAAATGCTCACGCTGAAGGGGCATTCAGGCTGGGTGTGCTCCGTCGCGTTCTCGCCGGACGGGAAGCGCCTGGCCTCGGGAGGCTGGGACAGCACCGTCAAGCTGTGGGACACGGCCACCGGCGAGGAAATGCTCACGATGGAGGGGCATTCAGGGCGGGTGGTTTCCGTCGCCTTCTCGCTGGAGGGGAAGCGCCTGGCTTCCGGAGGCGGTGAAAGCACGATCAAGCTCTGGGACGCGGCCACCGGCAGCGAACTGCTGACGCTGAAGGGGCATTCAAGGGCGGTGGCTTCCGTCGCCTTCTGCCCGGACGGGAATCGCCTGGCCTCGGGAAGCGCCGAAAATACCATCAAGCTCTGGGACACGGCCAGCGGCGGGGAACTGCTGACGATGAGGGGGCATTCAGGCTACGTGTTTTCCGTCGCCTTGTCGCCGGACGGCAAGCGCCTGGCCTCGGGAAGCTATGACAGGACCATAAAGCTCTGGGACACGGTCACCGGCAAGGAAATGCTCACGCTGAAGGGGCATTCAGGCTTGGTGGCTTCCGTCGCCTTCTCGCCCGACGGGAAGCGCCTGGCCTCGGGCAGCGCCGACAAGACCATCAAGCTCTGGGACACGGCCACCGGCAGGGAGCTGCAAACGCTGAAGGGGCATTCCGGTTCGGTGAGTTCCGTCGTCTTCTCGCCTGACGGGAAGTGCCTGGCCTGGGGAGGCGGTGACAACACCATCAAGCTCTGGGAGGGGGGCACCGGCAGGCAACTGCTCACGCTGAAGGGGCATTCCGGTTCGGTGAGTTCCGTCGTCTTCTCGCCGGACGGCATGCGCCTGGCCTCGGGAAGCTGGGACACCACCATCAAGCTCTGGGACACGGCCAGCGGCAGGGAATTGCTCACGCTCAAGGGGCATTCAGGCTGGGGCTGGGTGGGGTCCGTCGCCTTCTCGCCGGACGGGAAGCGCCTCGCCTCGGGGAGCGGTGACAGGAGCATCAAGCTGTGGGACACGGCCACCGGCAGGGAAATGCTGACGCTGAAGGGGCATTCAGACGCGGTCCGGTGCGTCGCCTTCTCGCCCGACGGGAAGCGCCTGGCCTCGGGAAGCGAGGACATGACGGTCAAGATCTGGGAAGCGTTCGATTGGACCAAGTCGCGGGGGCAATTCGAGAGGGAGAGGCTCGAAGGCTATCGAAGGCGATCTGGGCCGCCGGCGAGCACAACGAGACCCATGGCAAGATGAAGGAGTCCGACAAGACACAGATCGGCGGGTCGAAGGAGGCGTTCGAGCGGACGCGGTGGACGGAGATCCTTGACGCGCGGACGATGGATGCGGATCGGCGGCGAAGGGCCGTGGGGGAGGTCATGGCACGGTACTGGAAGCCGGTGTATGCCTACCTCCGCCGGAAGGGGATGGGCAACGAGGAGGCCAAGGACCTCACGCAGGGCTTCTTCGCGGAGGTGCTGCTGGGGCGGGAGCTGATCCAGCGGGCCGACCGGGCCAGGGGGCGGTTTCGCACCTTCCTGCTGACGGCGCTGGACCACTTCATCACGAGCGATCACCGAAAGAAGGCCGCGGGCATCCGCCGGCCGGAAGGCGGCGTGCTGGCCCTCGATGCGATGGCCGACGGGCCGCCGCCCGTGCCGGCGAAGAGCGCCAAGCCCGACGAGGCGTTCACGCACGCATGGGCCCTCCAGTTGCTGGAGGAGGTGCTCGAGGCCGTGGAGGCGGCCTGCCGGCAGGCCGGGCAGGCGAAGCACTGGGAGGTCTTTCGCCGCACGGTGGCCGAGCCCGCCCTGTCGGGCGCCGAGGTGCCCGCGCTTTCGCAGCTCTGTGAGGAATTGGGGATCGAGGGCCCTGGCAGGGCGTCGAACATGAACGTCACCGTCAAGCGGCGTTTTCGCTCCGTTCTGCGAGCGAGGGTGCGCGAATCGGTCGCATCCGACGACGACGTCGAGGCGGAAATCCGAGACCTGATGGAAATTCTCTCCCGCAGCCGCGCAGGGAGCTGAGCCGCCCCGCGTATCGAATACCGGTCCGGCAGGCGCCGCGGCGGCGCCCCGGTGCGGCTGGGGCCGTGCCGCAGGGCCAAGGCGATGAGCAAGGAAGACAAGAAGACAACCCGGGCGGGCCGGCCCGAGCGGTTGGCCGACCTGCTGCACATCGGCCTGGAGGCCGAGCCGCCGGGCCCGGCGCATCCCGACGAGCAGAAGGAGTCGCTTCTGCGTGCAAGGCTGGCGGGAACGCTGCCGCTGGAGAAGGCGGCGGTGGACGCCCTGCCGGTCCTGGCCGGGCAGTTGCTGCCGCTGGGCAGCGGCTCGGTCGGCCGGGCGCTGCTGGATGCGGATACGCCGCTGGAGGTCCTCCGGAAGATCAAGGACTACGGCAAGCAGCTCGCGGCCGCCAACGATTGCGAAGCCGAGCACGGGGCGGCGATCACGATCTACTTCGCCGCGATCGCCGGCGCGATCCTGTTCCACGACGAGAGGATCACGAGTTACCCATACGCAGCCCTGGCCGACGCCTTCAGCCGGCTGGTCGAGAAGCGCTGGATGGACCCCAAGCTCGCGAGGCACTTCGCCAAGGCCGGGAGGAAGTGCAGGAAGAAGGGTGAGTGACGGGGGGATGGGGGTGGTCCGCGGGAAGAGGGGCCGCCGTCCCGGCGGCCGCTAAACGGGGGGAGATCGGGGACCGGTGAACGGGGGGGCGGACGTCCCTCTCGCGACGCGCCGGGGAAGTCGCTATGATGCGGTCATGAGCGGCGCGACGGACTTCGACCGGAGGCTCTGCGAGGCGCGAAACCTCCTTGACGGCGCCCGGCGGGTGGCGGTCCTGACCGGGTCGGGGATTTCCGCCGAGAGCGGCATCCCGACGTTCCGGGGCACGGGGGGCGTCTGGAAGCAGATGCGCGTCGAGGACTTCGCCACGCCCGAGGGCTTCGCCCGCGACCCGCTGGGCGTGTGGAACTGGTACGCCGCCCGGCACGAGGAACTGGACGAGGCCCGCCCGAACGCCGCACACGTCGCGCTGGCCCGACTGGAGCGCAGCGTCCGGCGGCGGGGCGGATCGTTCGTCCTGGCCACGCAGAACATCGACGGCCTGCACCAGGCCGCCGGCAGCGAGAACGTCCTCGAGCTGCACGGTTCGCTGCGAAAGGCGCGCTGCGAGGCCTGCACGTACGAGACGGCCATGTCGTCCGATCGCGTCGAGGCCGTGCCCGCCTGCCCGCGGTGTGGCCGGCGGCTCCGGCCGGCCGTGGTGTGGTTCGGCGAGGCGCTGCCGCAGGACGTGTACGCCGCGGCGGTCGAGGCGGCCGGCGAGGCGGATGTGTTCATGAACGTCGGGACCAGCGCGATGGTGTATCCCGCAGCCGGGCTGGTCGAATGGGCCATCAGCGCCGGCGCGAAGACCATCGAGGTGAACCTCGAAGCGACGCCCGTCACGCGGCGGGTGGACGCGGCGCTTCACGGCAAGGCCGGCGAGATCCTTCCGCGGCTCGTGGGGGGGGAGAACGGTGCGTAGGACCTTCGGTGTCGGGGGATTGTGGGGGGGACCGCATATTCCCAGGTAAGTCAAAGCCCGGGGATTTGGATCCCTGGGCTTCGGGGTCCGCGATGCAATCATGGGTCGAACCGCTTCCAGAGCATCGTCCGCACGCGGTATGATGTGCCCGTGAGTCGGCAGGACGATCCATCCGCGAGTTTCTGCTGTGACGCCATGCTGGGCGGTCTGGCGCGGTGGCTGCGAGCGGCCGGCTACGACGCGGCGTTCGAGTACGGCATCGACGACGGCGAGCTGGTGGCCCGCGCCGAGGCCGCCGGGGCCGTCCTGCTGAGCTGCGACGGGCCGCTGTTCGAGCGGAACGTCATCAAGAGCGGGCAGGTCCGGGCCCTCCAGGTGCCCCGCCAGCTCGGCAACGTCGAGGCGCTTCGCTTCGTGCTGACCGAGTTGAGCCTGCCGCTTGGCGACCCGCGGTGCATGGCGTGCGGGGGCGAGCTGGCGGAGGTCCCCAAGCACACGGTGATGGCCGAGGCGCCGCCGCTGGCGTTCCGCAACTGCGAGCGCTTCTGGCGATGCGGGCGATGCGGCAAGCTGCTGTGGCGCGGCACGCACTGGAAGAAGATCTCCCGCCGCCTCGCCGAGGTCGCCGGAGAAACCAAAGGGCCCCGCCCGTGAAGGACCAGGCCCCGGTGCTTCGGTCGGTTTGCCCGGCGAGCCGAGCGGTCAGAACTTCGCCGGACGGACGAATCTCCGGGTCTTGGCGGACTCCACGCAGGCCATGATGGCGGCGAGGCTGCGGGCGCCTTCCTCGCCGGGGATGGGGACCTTCCGCCCGGCGCGGACGGCCTCGACGAAGGCGTCGATGATGCCGGAGTTCGTCTGCCCGCCCTCCACGTTCGTCTGCATCGCGGGGGTCTCGACGTACACGTTCTCGCCGCCGGACTTCTGCACGATGACGGTATACTGCGGGGACTCGTAGAGCTTGATGACCCCCTTCTCGCAGCAGATGGTCGTGCCGTTGGCCTCGCCGGCCTTGAGCGTCCAGCCGGCGAACATCTGCCCGATGATCCCGCTGGCCATGGTGAACACGCCGTAGGCCGTGTCGTCCACCGTGCAGTTCTGTTTCTCCACGGTGGCGGCCATCGCGGCGGCCAGCACGACCTCGTCCTCCAGGAACCAGCGGACCAGGTCGATCTTGTGGACGCCCAGGTCGCCGAGGGCGCCGATGATCGCCTGGCGCTTCTTGAAGAAGAAACCGTCTTCGCCGTCCATGCTCCAGCTCTCCGGGCCGGGGTGAGCGAAGCTCGTGGAAAACCCCAGCGCCTTGCCGACCTGGCCGCTCTGGTAGATCTCCTTGCCCCGCACGTGGGCCGGCGCGAGGCGCTGGTTCTGGCCGATCATGAGCTGGCGGCGGGCCTTCTTGGCGGCGGCGATCATGGCCCGCGCGTCCCTGACCGACCCGGCCATCGGCTTCTCGCACAGGACGTGGCACCTGGCCCTCAGCGCGTCGATGGACTGCTGGGCGTGCAGGTAGTTCGGCGTGCAGACGCTGACGGCGTCGAGAGCGAGCTTGAGCAGGTCCTTGTAGTTTTTGAAGGCCTTTGGCGCGCCGAACTTCCCGGCCGCCTCCTTCGCGCGCGGGAACTTGATGTCGCACACGCCCGCCAGCTCGACGTCGTCCCTTGCGACGTACTCCGGGAGATGCCGGCGCTGCCCGACGGCCCCGCACCCGATCACTCCCACACGCAGTTTCTTCTTTGCCATCTGTGCCTGACCTTTCCTGAGTCGCTGCCGGAACGTTCCCAACACTGTCGCCATGCGGCCTGAATAACCCCTCGATCGTCGGAATTCCACACCGCCGTTGAAATATTCTCGCCGCTTTTGGGGTGTGGCGGGAATCACGGCTTTGCAGCGCGGACGATCCGCAGGGCGATGTCCTCCGTGTACTTCGGGGAGTGCAGCGTCTTCGGCCCGCCGCCGTGGTCGAACTGCTCGCGCTTGTCGATGCGGCCGGTCTTCGTATTCAGCCATTCGGCCTTGTAGGAGCCGGCAGGCAGCTCGACGGCCAGGTCCACGTGCGCTGCGCCCCTGACGTAGACGGCGTAGGCCTTGCCGGGCTCCACCAGCGCCCGGGCGGTGGCCTTGGTCGGCACGCCGGCCTTGATGACCGAGTTGTCGGGGCGCATGCGGACGAAATCGAAGCCGTTGATGAACCCCGCGAGGATGCCCAACTGCTCGTGGAGGCTGCGCCCTCCCCCGCCGGGGGCCTTGTTCTTTCCCGTGCCGTCCTCGTGCCCGCAGGTGAAGGAGTAGTCGAGGTTGTCGTATACGCCGCCGCCGGCGAGGATGAAATCCCACCCCTCCATGCGGTACGGGCCGTCGCCGCTGCCCTTGAAGCCCGTCTCGTCGTCGCCGATGACCTTGTTGAGGCCATAGTTGAGGGCCACCGTCTTCGGCGGCGTGGCGTAGTGGAAGTTGAAGATCGACACGGCCGGGTTCGGCTTGACGATTCTCTTCGATCCGTTGGCGATGTTCTGGGCGATGAGGTGCCTGGCCTTGAAGGGCTTCTCGGCGGCGACGATGGTCTCGGCGATGTGCTGCTGCCAGGCGAGCGTCACGCCGCCGAAGTACGGCTCGTTGCAGATCTCGTAGTACAGGTTGTCGAAGTCCCTCAGCTCAGCGACGATCCGCCGCACCATCGCGTCCTGCACGGTCAGGAGCTTGCCGTTCTTGAGCGTGTAGGCGCTGGTTCGCTTGATCCCGCCGACGCCGTTGACGTTGTTGGCGGCGTTCATCGGGCTGAGGTCCCACATCGCGTCCTTGTAGAACGGGCAGAACAGCACCAGCTCGACGACCACGCCGCGCTTCGACGCCTGCGAGACGAAGTCGCGCAGGCGGCGGAAGTATGCCGGGTCCCACCGGCTCAGGTCGAACCTGTTTCCGCCGTTGGGATAGCCGCCCTTCCGGCTGCGGGCCCACGGGCAGATCAGCTTGCCCTTCCCCGGGGCCAGCGTGTTCTCCCGGATGTTGAACGCACCGACCGGCTCGCAGTAGGCCCCGCTGAACGTCCGCGTGAGATTGAAGCCCAGCTTCTCGAGCGCCGCGAGGTACTTGCGGTGGTCGAAATCCAGGTTCAGCACCGCGCCGTAATGCTCGCCGGAGGTGATCAGCACGGTCGCCTTGCCGCGAAACAGGAAGTAATGCGGGTTCTGGGGGTGCAGCTTGATCGGTTGGTGTGCCACAGATGATCCCTCCGCGCAGGGCCCGGCCGCCGCGGCCGCGAAAAAGCACCGGAGTATCCATGCCCCCGCCCCCGGGCGCAGGGCAGATTCCACACGTGCCCGGAACATGATTCGGCCTAGTCCTTCAGCTCGACGTTCCAGTAGGCCGCGTCGAGGAACTGCCTCCAGGAGGAGTACTTCTCGCTGCCCAGGCGCAGGACGATGATGGGCGAGCGCTTGGGCTTGACGGGCTCGCGGATGAGCTTCATGTGGGCCTGCTTGGGCGTCCGCCCGCCCTTGCGGACGTTGCACGTGGTGCAGCAGCAGGCGACGTTCGTCCAGTCGCTCAGCCCGCCCATGCTTCGCGGCACGATGTGGTCGAGGCTCAGCTCGCTCGTGGGGAACCGCCGGCCGCAGTACTGGCAGCGGTTGCGGTCGCGGGCGTAGATGTTCCGCCGGGTGAACCTCACGTTCACGCGAGGCAGGCGGTCGTAGAACAGCAGGCGGATGATCCGCGGCACGGCCAGCTCGAACCGCA
>CAYRVX010000202.1:0-7436 GCA_964427875.1 uncultured Planctomycetaceae bacterium | reverse complement strand
GGCGGGGGCGGGAGGGTAGAGTTCGCCAATCATCGCTCCACCGGCACGAGGCCGGTGGGGGCGGGAGCCGTCGAGGAAATGTGGGTAAGGACAAGGGCTCAGAGGCGGCGCTGCGTCTCGCCGGAGACGGCGAAGCACTCCAGCTCTGCCCCTTCCCGGGCGATGCGATCGGAGCAGGCGGCCACCAGGGCGTCGATCTCGTCATCCGTCCGATCCTGGTGGTGGTGGAACAGGCCGAGCGCCTTGACCCGCGCACGCAGCGCCAGCTCGAGCGCGTCGACGAACGTAGAGTGCCCCCACGAGCGGGTGTGCTCGTACTCGTCGGGCGTGTAGACGGCGTCGTGCATCAGCAGGTCGGCCCCTTCGCAGAACCGAGCGTAGTCCTCGAAGGCGCCGCCTCCCTCGTGCCGATAGCCCAGCTCGTTGTCCGTCAGGATCACGAACGACCTGTCGTCCTCGACGAGCCTGTATCCCAGGCCCCGGTCGGGGTGGCTCAGGATGATCGGGAGTATCGACAGGCCCGCGAGCTCGAAGGGCTCGCCGCAGTCGCCCCTCTCATGAAAGACCACGTTCGCGCGGACGTCCTGGAGCGGGACGGGGAAGTTCGGCGTGGCCATCGTCTCGGAGACCATCTGGTGGATGGACTTCTGTGCGGAGGAGCAGCCGAAGACGCCGATCTCGGCCGACTCCTGGTAGAGCAGCTCGAAGAACGGAAAGCCCAGCACGTGGTCCCAGTGGGCGTGTGTGAAGAGGACCTGGGCCCGGCGGACGCCCTCGGCGAGAAGCCGGCTGCCCAGCCTGCGAATGCCCGAGCCCGCGTCGATCACGATCACGTCGCCGCGGCTGGTTCGGACCTCGATGCAGGTCGTGTCGCCGCCGTACTTGAGGTACTCCCGCCCGCAGACGGGAATCGAGCCGCGAGAGCCCCAGCAGCGAATCAGCACGTCACAGACTCCCTTCAACAGGCGCGGGTGCGACCGCAAGGTGCAGCCGTCCCGTGGCGGTCCGGCCGCGGTCGTCGGTTCGCCGGACGGTGACGATATAGCGCCCGGGCTTCGCGTAGCGGTGTGTCGTGATCGCATACCCGTCCCTGGCGTGCTGCCTGGCGTTGCCGTCGGACCGCGTGTGCACGGGCTTGGTGCCGTCGCCGAAGTCCCACGTCTCGCGCCCCTCGTCGGGCCTGATCCCGAACGAGCGCACCTTGAACGTGACCTCGTCGCCGACCCGGATGCCCATGGTCGGCCAGCAGGCCGCGTGAATCGCCGGCGGAACGGGAAGGGGCTTGCGCTTGTCGAACACCTGCACCACCGTGAAGTCGTAATCGAAGCGCCCCGCGTCGTCGGTGACCTTGAGCACCTCCGTGTAGTGGCCGGGCTTGTCGTAGGTCCGCTGAACGGCTGCGCCCGTCGCGGCCGCGCCGTCGGTGAGGCGCCATTCGTACCGGCGGATGTGCTGCGGCCCGGCGGCGTGCCACGAGCGCGTCGCGTCGAGCGTCACGGCCTGGCCCGCCCACGCCACCAGGTGCGGCCGGGCCACGGCGAGAAGCTTCGGATTGTGCTGACGCCGATACGCGTCGAAGATGAACGCGTACCCGTCGGCTATGCCGTAGCGGCCGGAAGGCTGCGGCATGGCGATGTCGAAGTGCAGGTGCGACCAGCCGCCGCTGCCGCCTTCCTTCCCGAGCGTGCCGATCTTGGTGCCCATCTTCACCCGCCGGCCGGGCCGGACGGAATCCTCGATCCGCATCAGGTGGCTGTAGCGGTAGTACCATCCGCGGTCGTCGCGGATGTAGATCACGTCGTGGCGGCCCTTGACCTGCGGCGGGTGCTCGCCCGGCAGCGTCTTGCCGGCCCTCGATATCACCACGCCGCCGGTGGCGGCCAGGACGTCGACCATCCCCTCGGGGCCGCCGAAGTCCAGCCCGTAGTGGTAGTAGACCTTCGTCTTGCCCGGGGTATCGCAGGCGTTGACGTAGCACGGGTCGTTGGCCATCTGCGTATCGGAGGCGAACCACCGCTGGTTGACCGGGTATGCGAACGTGCCGGGGCGGACCCACGGCGAGCCGGCCGGCCAGAGCCGCAGCCGCGCGGCCTTGTCGAGCGCCCACACGTTGAGCGTCCGGTTCAGGCTGGTGACGTATCCGCGCGTCACGGGACAGTCGATCTGCACGCCGCCGACCGTCTTCGGAAGGTGATACGTCGCGCAGACCAGCTCGGCGCGCCGGCCGTCGACCTCGACCGTCACGACCGCCTTGCGCACGGCGCTGCGCATCTCGCAGCGATGCTCCTTCAGGGCGAGCAGCTTCACCGTGACGGCCTTGCCGCTGCTGAGCTTGACGCTTGCCGACTGGCCCACGTCGAGGTCGACCGCCCGGAGCAGGGGATCGATCCGCGGCCGACCGGCCGACGGCCCCGCGGCCCGGGCGACCAGCGTAAGCAGCACGATGAGAATTGAAGGCGCGCATCGCATGCCGACATACCTTCCCGTTTCAGCCCGAGAGATCGCGGGCGCCCTCTGGGCAATCCAATGGTGGTCTTCCGATCCCTCAATATACGGCGCCCTCCCGGGCCACGTCCACAGGTCGGCCGAGTTCTGCCTTGTCGGCCTTTGGAGCAACGCTGGCTTCCCGGGCCGTCCTCGTGGACAACAGCGCCTGGCGGTCATCCCCCCGTGCATCTCCATCGTTCCCGTATTCGGCCTCGGCGCGGCCGCGGCGATCAGCTTTCACCGAACTGGCCTGCTCATCGCACCCATCGCTTGGCACATGAACTAGAACGTCACCGTCGTGGCCGCCGCCTATCCCCTCCGGTAGGCCGGGCCGCATTCTCGATTTGCCGCAGAGGTACCGGGGTATTCCCAGAGGTCCTGTTCTGCCACCTCAACAAGCTCACACGCCGCCATGCACAAGATTTGACAATGCCTCCCCCGGAATCAGGGAAAGAGCTTGCGGATGTCCGGAGCCGCGGTAGGATCATCGGAAAGGCCCACGATGGTCGTGGGCGCAACGCCATCTGGGGAACTTTGGTTCAGAACAAGGGCTACCGACGATGAAAAGGCCGACGTTGGGTCTCGCGTGGGTTTTGCTTCTTTCACAGGCTGGCCTCGCCCAGGATCCGGAAGGGATATTCCGCGAGCTGTTCGGGCCGGAAGCGAAGAAGGTCGCCGCAACCAGGGACAAGGACGATGACCTCCAATTCGCCAAGGCTGTGCTGAAAACCGCCCACACGCTCCAAAACAAGCCCGATGTTCAACTGTATTTCTGCGCCAAGGCCTATGAGTTTGCCAGCAAGGGGCTCAACGGGTGCCCAGTCGCTCTCGAGGTGATCGATTTCGTGAACAAGCGGAAACTGGACCGGTCGGGGATTTGGAAAGACAAGAGGCTCGAGCTCTACCGTTCGCTGTGCCGGACCAGCAGAGGCGACGCGAGGCTGCACGCGGCAAAGCATCTCCTTCTGGAGCTCTTGCATGCCGGAGATCGGGATGCCGAGGCCGCCGAGTGGGCAAAGGCAAAGGCGTCATACGCCGAGGCCCTCTCGATCGCGAAGGGGATAAAGTCCTATCTGATGTCCGTATGCGCGTCCAATCTGAAAAAGGCCGAGAGGCGCCAGTATGTCGAAAGTCGCATCGCTATCGCGAAACGGCAAGTGGAAGAGCGTCCAGAATATCGCCCCGCCAGAAGCGTGCTCCTCAGGCTCTATCTTCTGGAGATGGACTGCCCGTCCGAAGCGGCCAAGTGGCTGGACAACGACAGCCCTCAGCGATTTCGGACTTACGTTCCACTCGCAACGAAGAAAGTCGACGGACTTCCCGACACGACCTGCCTTGAGTTGGGAGATTGGTACGCTGGGCTGGCCCGAAGCGCGATCGCGGCCAGCAAGCCCGCACTGCTTCAGAGAGCGATGGGATACTATGAGGAGGTCCTTTTTCGGGGCAAAACGGGGACCGCTGTGTCCCGTAAAGCCCTGGTGGCCTTGGATAAGGTCACAAAAGAACGGCTCAAGTACGGCCCCCATCATCTGGTGCCTGCAAGCGTGTGGCCGATCATCTGCTCCGGGGTGCACTCCGGCAAGTATTTGAAAACGAAAATGTCAGGTGGGCCTGGCGGCGGGCCGTTTCAGGAGGTGCCCGAGCCGGGAGCCCTGTTGATAGGTTTGCGCCTGACAACGACTCGCCCCCCCGAGAGCATGCAAGTGATGTCCGTACAGCCGATATTCGTTACGCCGTCCGGTAAGAAGATGGGCGTCGTTCACGGCCGCTCGTCGAATGGGCCCATCGAGGTAGTGGCCAAGCCCGGGTATGGAATCGGCGCGGTTGCCGTACGAGGGACAGCCCTGGGGGAGGGTTTTCGGGTCATCTTCATGAAGATCGGAAAAGGACGGCTCGACCCCAAGACGGCTTACCACAGCAAATGGTATTGTGGAACGGGAGAAGGCCGGGAGACATCCTTTGACGGCAAGGGCGGATTCGTGGTCGGCATCTATGGGCGCAAAGGGGGCTGGCTTGACGCCGTCGGGCTGGTTCACCTGCCTTGATACCAAGCCGCCGCCAGCCTCGGGGGGACCTTGCCCATGGGCTTGCATGCCCGACGTTCCTCTCAAGCGGTAAGATCGTCGGTCCCGGGGTAGGCCCACGTACACGGTCTTGCCCAAGACCGTGCTCGCCGCGCAGCCGTGTGCCCCATGACGTCCAGATCACGCCCAATGGCCTGGAGTCCGGCAGCTCGTGGACGATTGACATAGCGGGCCGATAGCTACTGTCACGCCTCCCGGAAGTGCCTCGCGGCCACGCGGGCGGCGGGGAGGCCGAAGAGCACCAGCAGGGCGCCCAGCGCAGCCACCGGCCACCATACCGGCTTGTTGTGGCGCCTTCGGTACGCCCGGCGCCCGGGCACGTCGATGCGGGCGTACTTCATCGCGTGGGACGCCATCGCGTGGGGGTAGGCGTTGTGGTACCAGCGGTGATACAGGCCGTACGCCACCGGGTGGTAGTCGAAGATCGCCGGCGCGTCGGCCCGCAGGACGGCCAGCATCTGGCGGATGATCGCCAGGCGCTGCGGCGAGTTCTCCATGCTCCGCATCCGGACGAACAGCCTGTCGTACTCGTCGCTTCGGTATCTCGGCACGTTCTGCTTGTCCGCGTCGGTGCTCGCCGGCGCGTGGAAGAGGAACAGGAAGTTCTCCGGATCGGGATAGTCCCCGGCCCAGCCGTACCGGACCATCTGGTAGCTGCCCGAGCGGACCTTCTCGCCGAAGCGGTTGTGGTCGTACGTCTCGACGGCCAGGCGAACGTTCAGCTTGGCGAACTGCTTCTGGATGAACTTCACCCGCGTCCGTCCCTCCGGCGAGCGCCACGTCGTGGCGAAACGGAGTGTCAACGGCCGGCCGTCCGGAGAATAGCCGCCCGGGTACCCCGCCTCGGCGAGGAGCCTCCTGGCCTCTTCCAGCGGCCGGCGGACGGCGCGTTTGCGCTGCGGGTCCCACCGATACACGACGGGGTTGATGCCGGCCTGCCCGGGCTCGTGCCCGAAGATCCCCGGCGGGATGGGGCTTTGTGCCGCGACGCCCCGCCCGTTGTCGAAGATCGCGATCTCCTCCTCCACGTTGAAGGCGATGCTGATCGCCTGGCGGAGCTTGCGCTTCGGCTCGGCGAAGCCGCCGACGACGCCGTCGTCCATGTTGAACGCGTAGAAGTAGAACGCCGCCGAATGGCTCGTCAGCAGCCGGATGCCGCGGCGGGCCAGCTCGTCCGTCAACGCCGAGTCGCCCCGCGACGTCAGCGTGACCGCCTGGTCGAACACGTCCGATTGGATCGCCGAGGAATCGTAGTAGCCCTGGAGGAACTTGTTCCACCGCGGGATCGACTCCCTCTCCATGCGGTACACGATGCGGTCGGTCATCGGCAGCGCCCTGCCGGCGTCGTCCAGCATCCCGGCGGCCTTCATCTCCGCGTAGAGCGCCTGCGCCTCAGGATCGCCCCCGGCCGGACGCGGCAGCGACGGGTATCGCTCCGCGCGGAAGTTGCCGTTCCTGACCAGCACGATCTGGTTGGCCGGATCGAACTCGCGGAGCACGTACGGCCCCGTGCCGACGGGGTTCTTGTCGAAGAGGATGCTCCGCTCGAGCAGCACGCGCTGGTTGAAGAACTCGATCGCCTCCGGCGGGACGGGCGCGAAGAACGTCATCGCCATCCAGTAGAGGATCTGCGGGTACGGATGCTTCAGGGCCACCTCGAACGTGTGCGAGTCGATCTCCCGCACGAAGGGGAACGCCTCCGCGCCGGCGGCGTAATCGATGCGGATCGGATTGTGCTGCTCGTCGGCCTCCTGGTTGTACAGCGGCCCGGCGGCCTGCCTGCGGAGCCGCCGCCGGCGGTCGATCCTCTCCTGCAGCGCGTCGCGGTAGCCGTCCATTCCCAGGAGGTTCCTCGCCAGCGTGTCGTAGATGGGGCAGGCCAGCCGCGGATCGGCCAGCCGGCGGATGCCGTGGACGAAGTCGCCCGCCACCGCCTCACGCGTCGCCGTCGCCGGCAGCTCCCGAACGCCGCGAACGCCGCGGACGTCCCGCTCGCCCAGCCGCCGGTTGCGCTCGACGAAGCATGGATGGTCCTGGTAGCGGATGCCCCGCTTGAGGCGGACCGTGTAGACCGTCGCCTCGATCGTCCTGCCCCGGTAGATCACGCTACGTCTCTCGGGCCTGGGGACCTCCGTGGCGGTCAGGCCGTCGAGCTCGTACGGCCGCTTGAGGTAGTGGTACTGGAAGAGGGGCTCGAGGATGTTGTACGTGATGATTGACTCCAGCGACGAGTACGACTGGGCCGGGTCCATGTGCCTCGGCTCGTCGGTGAAGGTGGTGTAGAGGACGTTCCTGCCCTCGTCGCTGTCGGGATACGGGCTGTTGCGGCAGCCGGCGGCGAGAAGGGCACAGAGGATGCCGGCCCACCACGCGGCGCCGCGGGGGAGGCCCCGGGGGCGGGAGACCACCGGCCGCCGGTACTGCTGTGCGAAGCGGCGCTTCGCTGCGCAGCACGAGTCGGCTTCCCTGATACGTCCACTGGTGTCGGTCCACATCATCCTTGAAGCGCATCGTAGACCGCACCCGCCGGGCGTGTCCATCTCTTCTTGCGCCGGATCCCCGCCGGCGTCCCGAGGATAACGCCGGACAGGCCCACCCACAGGGCGCGCCGACTCGCCGCAGAGCTTACCTGTCTTCACATTTCGGTATCTGTCCCCTTTTCCCGGAGGGGCTGGCGGTCGTACGCGAGGCACTATCCGGCCGGTTCGATAGTCACCTTGATCTTCTTCGGCGGCTCGGCACCCATAACCCATTTCTGGATGTACTGGGTCCTGACGACCGGCGGTTTGCCTGCTTCCAGCGTCTCCTCGTAGACGTACGTGCCCTTGGTTTCCTTCGCCAGCGTCATGATGACTTCGGTCTTTT
>CAYRVX010000201.1:0-7580 GCA_964427875.1 uncultured Planctomycetaceae bacterium | reverse complement strand
CCGGCCGCCCGGCCGGCGGGCGCCACTTCGTGGAGCGCCTGGAGCGTCTGCTCGGTCGGATCCTCCGCCCCAAGAAGGGCGGCCGCCCCCGCAAGCCCAAAAAACCCGGTTAGCGTCCCCATGTTTTCGCCGCCGCTGCAAGCGTAAAAAACCCGGTTAGCGTCCCCATGTTTTTGCCGCCCCTGCAAGTGCAAAAAACCCGGTTAGCGTCCCCATATTAATCCATATTAATCCGCCGTATACGAGCGGCGCGATCTTGTTCGCCAGGACCATGGTCCTCGGCGAGAAGCTCCCGTGATGAGGACGTACCTCGACGTGCCGCAGTGCAGGGCCGGCGACATCGAGTAGATCGAGAAGCTCACGGCCGTCCTCCGCGCCTACGGCAAGGCGCACTGGAAGTCGGTCCGCCAGCCGAGCGTTCCTCCTCCCGCCGACCGCTGATAGCCGACCGCTGAAAGCTCGCCGTAGGTCGCAGGCATACCCCGGGCGTGATTCCTTTCTGATTCCGGCCCTTGTCGGCGGGCACGGGCCGGCAGTTTTTTTGTAATCTGCCGGTTTTCGTTGTGCAAAAGGGCCTTCGAGATGTATATGCCTGCTAAGGGGGGACCATGATCCCAAGGAAAAGCAGGGCGGCGGATTACATAAAAAATGCGAAACGAACCCAAACGCGGATTATTCCGAGCTCGACCCGCGACCCGGCCACAAGAGGCAAAAGCGCCGGAAGAACGCTGCAAGCCTTTTTACGAAACAAAGCCATTTTCCGGAGTTTCGCCTATAAACATCTGAAATATAGGGGCTTAGAGCGATACACCGCGAGTTTTGCCTCGGGCGTTTCTCCGTCGGGGGCGCGCCTGGCGCGGGCGTCGGGGGCGGGAATCTCTCGCCGGGCCTTGGCGCGCCTGGTAGGCGCTGTATGCTGGTCCTTTCCGCCGACCGGCTCCCGGCTGCTCGGGGCGCACAGGGGAGATCTCGGTCAACCGGCGGCCTGTCCGAAGGAGAAGGCGATGACGTGCGGCGGGAAGCTCAATGGCCTTCGAGTGCAGGCCCAGCCGCCGATGCAGTGCAGGCGGCGGCGACGGCGCGTGGGGACGCTGGGGCCCGGCCTGTTGACCGCCAGCCTGCTGGTGCTGGCGGCCCGCACGGCGCCGGGGTTGATCAACCCCAAGTTCACGCCCGTCCACCTGGTTGAGCAGTCGGGGATCATCCTGCGGGTGCGGTTGAGCCCGGTCGCCAAGGCCGCCCGCATGCACGTGGAGGTGCTGAAGGTCGTCAAGGGCAAGGCCGCCAGGCAGGCCTTCGCCGTCGACCTCGCCAAGACCGATCCGGCGCACGCCGCGGCGCTTCGCAAGGCGATCGGCAGCCGGCAGCACACCGGGCTGCTGTTCAGCGGCCGGTACCAGGAGGAGGGCGGCGAGGCCGAGTGCGAGAACGGCATCACCGGCCTTCTCCACGTCTGCGGGCGGTGGTATCGGCTCTACAAGCCCCAGCCGCAGGCCGTCTGGCTCTTCGACGCCGAGGAGAGCCGCATGGAAGCGTGCTTCGCCGGCGGCAGCGACATGCTCGGCCGGATGGTGGACTACATCCTGACCGATCCCAGGGCGTCCGTGCCGGTGACCGACGGGGTCGGTTGGCAGGCGCCCCAGCGGATCGGCAGGGTGGCCGGCACGGTGCACGGCGCGCTCGCGGTGGACCTGGCCGGCGACGGGCGGCCGATGGTGTTCGTGCTCTCGCGGGGCGGCGACCGCCTCTGGCGCTGCGCCCCGAACGGCGAGCTCACGGACGTGACCGACCGGCTCGATCTGAGGTCGAGGTCCGCGGCGGCGGCATGGGGCGACTTCACCGGCAGCGGCGGACTGGACCTGCTCAGTTGGGACCAGGCCGCCTGGACGCTGTGGTCCCGGACGCGGGCCGGCGCGTTCCAGCCGAAGGCGCTGCCCGTCCGCACGAAAGGGCCGTGCCTGCACCTGGCGGTCCTGGACGGCGGCGGGGGCCGCTGCGGCGCGCTGATCAGCACGCCGGGCGTGCCGGTCCTGCTGCGCCCGCGCGACGGCGGCGGCTGGGTCGAGGCGCCGCTGACCGCCGACGCGCCCGCCTACGACAAGGCGCGGGCGGCGCTGGGCAAGGCGGGCGGGTGCCTCGTGGCCGACCTCGACGGCGACCATGCCGCCGACGTGCTCCAGCCCTTCGAGAAAGGGGCGCTGATCTTCCCCGCCCGGTCGGCGGGCCGGTTCGGCCGTCCGGTGGCCTGCGGGCAGGTGGGCACGGGCCGCGGCCGGGCCGCGGCGTTCCCCGGCGACTACGATGCCGACGGCCTGCTCGACGTCTTCATTGCCGGCCGGAGCGGCTGCGGCATCTGGCAGAACCGCGGGCGGCTGCGGTTCGAGGAGGCCATGCACCTCTCCGGCGAGGCGGCGTACATCACCAAGCCGATGGCCTTCGGCGGCCTGACGTGCGACGTCAACAACGACGGCCGCCAGGACTTCCTGGTCCACTACGCCAACCGCCCGCCGCAGGTCTTCTTCAACCGCGGCTTCCGCAGCTTCGGACACGCCCACGGGCTGGACGTGCAGGAGAACGAGCTGCTGGCCAAGGCGGAGGGGGGCACGCGGGCCGCCGCGGTCGCCGATCTCAACCGGGACGGCGCCCAGGACATGGTCGTCGTGCTGCCCGACGGGGAGGTCTGGGCCTTCTTCCGCCAGGCGCCCGCCGGGGCGGCGCCCTCGCTGTCGGTGGCCCTGCCGGCGGATGGGCCTCTCACCGGGCCGGTCACGGTCACCGGCTGGCAGGCAAAACGATGCCTCGGGGCCTGGAACGTCGTCCGCGGCACTGCCGAGGCGTTCTTCGCCCCCGAGGTCAAGGGGCCCATCACCGTCCGATGGACGCCGCCCGGCGGCAAGGCGCAAGACAAGAAGGTGATCGTGCTGAAGCCGACCCGTTTCGTGCTGCCGCTCGGCGGCCGCAGGACCGGGCGCTGACTGCACCGGGCGAGGAACAAGACTCGCAATAGCAGCAGAGAAGGAGCTTGCGATGATGCGCCGAAGCCTGACTGCGTGGTCGTGCTGGATGGTGTTGGGGATCGTGCTGTCGGCCGGCGAGGCCGACGCGCGGCGGGAGGCGCTCCTGCACGTCAGCCAGGGGCAACTGCCGACGGACACCGGCAGCGACGGGCAGACGAAGTTCACGTTGGACAAGCTGCCCGAGCTGGGCGGCCGGGCCCTCAAGGTGGTCTACGCCGCCGGGGACAGCGTCGGCGATCGCGTCGCGCGCGTGGAGGACTGGAAGCAGTTCATCACGCTCGAGTTCGACGCCTTCAACCCCGCCAGCCAGGACGTTTCGCTGACGCTGACCGTCAAGCACGCCCGAACGACCGGCTACCAGACGCGGGTCGACGCGCCCGTCGTGCTGAAGCCCGGCAAGAACTCGATTCGCCTCGGGATCGACGAGCTGCAAAACGTCAACGGCACCGAGCCGGACCTCGGGAGCGTCCAGCGCTGGTACATCGCCTGCGAGTCGGGCCGGACGCCGACGGTGTACTTCGGCGACATCTGGCTGGTCGGCGCCGACGCCGAGGCCCGCCCGGCCGCGCCGAGCAGCCCCGCCGCCGCGGCCCTCGCCCGGTCCTTCCGGGTGATCGGCAAGATCGGCGACATGCCCGTGGACCTCGTCATCACGCCCCTGGTCGCGGGCGCGTCGGCACGGACCAAGGCGCCGGCAAGCGACCCGGCTCGCCTGGCCCGGATCCGCGCGGCCGGGATGCCCGAGATCACCCGGCCCGTGGTGTTCCACACGCCCGAGGCCGACGCGATCCTCACGGCGCTGGAGGTCTTCCCGCCCGACAACCCGTGGAACCTCGTCGTCGAGGACTGGCCGCTGCACCCGAGCTCGAAGAACATCATCGCGTCGATCGGCGCCGACAAGCCGTTCCGGTACAACCCGGACATGGCCTTCATCCTCGTGCCGCCCGGCCAGAAGCGGGTCGACGTCAAGATCGTCGGATATGCGGGCGAGTCGGACCCCGGCCCCTACCCCGTGCCCGACAGCGTCCCCATCGAGGGCTGGCCGATCTACCACCAGCGCCACGGGAAGGTCGAGGGCCTGACGCTCGAAGACGTCCAGCGGGACAGGCTCAAGCAGGGCGGCGACCGGCACGCCATCGTCGTCGATCCGGTCAACCGGATGCTGTACGAGTTCTACGTGATGCGGCGAACGGACGCCGGCTGGCAGGCGCAGCAGGCGTCGATCTTCGACCTGAAGACGAACAAGCTGCGGCCGCGAGGCTGGACTTCCGCCGACGCCGCGGGGCTGCCCATCTTTCCGGCCGTCGTGCGCTACGACGAGCTGAAGCACGGGATCGTCGAGCACGCGATGCGCGTGACGATACGGAAGACCCGCCGCGCGTTCGTGGCCCCGGCGACGCACTTCGCCAGCCGGCACGAGGACCGTAACTTCCCGCGGATGGGCGAGCGAATCCGGCTGCGGAGGGACTTCAAGGTCTCCGGCTTCTCGCCGGAGGTTCAGGCCATCCTCAAGGGCCTGAAGAAGTACGGGATGTTCGTCGCCGACAACGGCATCGAATGGGCCATCTCCGTCGCGCCCGACCCGCGGATCCCGAACCTCCACGCCGAGCTGCGGAAGATCCGCGGCGCCGACTTCGAGGTCGTGCTCCCGCCGCGATAGCCGCCGGCGCCTGGGCGCAGTGGCACAAGTGCCGCCCGTCCTGCCGGCCGTCAGCGGATGATCGCAAGCGAATCGGCTGGAAGGCGCAGCGCAGCCTGCGGCCGCAACCAAATGCTTAATGTCCAATACTCAATGACGAATGACGAATGACGAATGTCGAATGACGAATGACGGATGACGAATGCTTCTGGGCACCTGGGCTCCGGCCTGCCGTCCAGGAAGCCCCAATGGGGCGAAAGGATTTGGCCGGGGGCGCGAGCCCCCGGAATGCGGGTAATTAGATAACCAGCCCCGGCGGGGCGGAAGGAACATCATCGCAGAGAGGATGATCTTGAGCCTTTGTGTTCCAGGGGGCCCCCGGGCGCGGCGGCGCGCGTTCCGCGTCCCCGGCGGATTCGCCTCAGCCTATTGCCAAAGCCCTGCCGCGCTGGTATTCTGTCATGTCATGGTCGGCGGGCGCGAGGAAGGCGGCCTTGTCCTCGGTTCCGCCAGGTGTCTCGCATGGACTGCCGCAGTCGAAGTCATGCCAGCGTAGCTCAACGGTAGAGCACCGCTTTTGTAAAGCGGCGGTTGTAGGCCTGCCCTCCGTAGCCGCAGGCGAAGGAGGGTTCGAATCCCCCCGCTGGCTGTTGTGTCACGCTCCGGAGGGTTGGATGTAGGATGCAGCGATGGGCAGAGCGCGGATTGACATTCCGAAGGCGAAGATCGCCGAATTCTGCCGGGCCAACCACATCAGGAGGCTGGCCCTGTTCGGCTCGGTTGTCCGCGACGATTTTCGCGAGGACAGCGACGTGGACGTGCTGGTGGAATTCGAGCCAGGCCATGTGCCCGGCCTTGCCTTCTTCCGCTTGGAAAAAGAACTGTCCGAACTGCTGGGCAGGAACGTGGACCTTAACACCCCCGGGTTCCTTAGCGACTACTTCCGCGACGAGGTGTTGGCCGAGGCGGAGATCCAGTATGACGCGGCATGACGATCGGACGCGCCTTCGGCATATGCTGGACTATGCCGAGGAAGCTGCAAGTCTGGCTCAGAATCGCCGCCGAAGCGACCTGGACGCCGACCGCCTGTTGCGGCACGCGTTGACCCACGTGGTCGAGGTCATCGGGGAGGCGGCCGCCCACGTGTCGGAGCCTCTCAGACAGGCACACCCGGGCATTCCGTGGGGCGAGATCGTCGGTCTGCGGAACCGCCTCATCCACGGCTACGACAAGGTGGACCTGGACGTTCTCTGGCAGATCGTCCAAACGGATCTTCCGCCGCTGATCGCGGATCTCAAGAGGGTTCTGCGGTCGCTGGGGCAGTGACGGCCCCGAGGACACCACGGAACGCGGTGCGACCATCGGGAATTGTGTATGGTGTCCACGGATACGCAATCAGTGACAGCAAGTGCCACCAGTGGACTACTGTCCGTCACCGGTGCCGCCAGGACGTCACCGATTCCGTCACCGGCTCCGGCGGCGACGGCACCGATGGCACCCTTGGCGAACGGGCTGTCCGGGCCGGTGTTCGGCAGAAAGCGGACCCGCAGGAGACAACACGATGCCTTTGCGGCCAGCGCTTCGGGCAAAGTGCCTCGGCCGATTCGAGGAGTTGATCCGTGAGGGCGAAGCTCCGCTCGCCAATGCCCAGCAGCAGAGATCAGGTGGATGCTCGATGGTTTCTGCGGGATAGGAGACACGATGGGGAGCTGTCTGTTCACGAATGAGCCGCTTTCGGAAACCACTCGAGAGGAACACACGATCCCGCGGTCCCTCGGGGGGCGAGTCAAGTCGAGGGTTGTCTCCAGCAATGCGTTCAACAACGCCTGCGGCAGCAAGGTCGATCCCCGTCTGTACGAGCCCTATGCTGCGCTGATGTGCCGCTTGGGCCCCGCACTGGCCGTCGAACACCGAACCGGCGGAATCGACGTGGTTGACCCGGCGACGGGCAACAAGTACGTGCTCGACGGCGAGGGCCGCCATGGCTTCAGAGGGACGAAGGTAATCAAGGATGAGAACGGCACACCTGTCACGATCCAAGGCGAGAATGCTGAGAGAGTCCGGCGCAAGGTTGAGCAGATCACTCAGACGACACTCACGAGACCTTTAGGCAGAGCCGCTGCCGCACCCGTGGGCCCAATGACAATGAAGCCGTGTCCCTTCTTCACGCCCGAGACGGAGGTCGGTGTTCTCAAGTCCCTCCTGCTGACCTTTGACCATCTGCTCCGGGACACCGAAAGGCGGTTTACCCGCCACGACGACTTTGCGCCGGTAAGAGAATTCGTCCGATCATCTGTGATGGGTACGGGAGCTTTCGACTTGGCGGCCCTCAACCGATGCTCCTTGGGGCTGCAATATGAGATTCTCCCAGAGATCAAGGAGGTCCGTCAGCTTGTCGATTTGCCACGAACAGAGTTCGAACACGTCATGGTTGTCTCGGGTGACCCCGCTAGGAGGACACTGGATGCCGTCTGGCTGATCGCGGATACCGACCCATGGGGTCTCCGTCTCGCTGATTCCTGGCGTGGCGCGTGCTTCACATGCGTCTTCGTGAATGGGATACTCCGAGGGACCAGCGCCTCTGATCCCGTTTGGCTCGATTTCCCCTTCATTGAGTGCTCCCCGACAATGAGAAGGTGTTTGCCCTCCGAGTTCCCCAGCGAGGAAGCCATCCATCGTGAACGCGCGTACTCGGAGGTCCTGGGAAAAAGAAAGGAGGCGTACAGACGAGCAGTCTGGTACGTGGAGATGAACTGCGACCACGCAGTGGTGCAGGCGATTACTGAGATCGCCATCCTTGACCGCGATGGGGGCCACTCTGTCCTCTCGGCCCTCACTCAGCATCTTAAACGACTCTACGCGTTCCGTATTGAGAAAGACAGGGAGCTCGACCGCTTCAACAGTATCATCGAGAGACGGGCTTC
>CAYRVX010000200.1:0-7594 GCA_964427875.1 uncultured Planctomycetaceae bacterium | reverse complement strand
TGACGCCGCCAGTGTACCTGACGGCGGGAGCCGCGTTTTTCATATATTCACTCCAAAGCCGCTCCGCGGCTAAAGGCACGGGGCCCTCGTCACTGCAATCCTTGGTTGCGCCCGAGGCCCGCAATGCGCCTACGAGAGGGAAGTGGATACCCCTTTCACGTTATACGGGCCCTTGGAGCCGGCCCGGCAGGCGTATTCCCATTCGGCTTCAGTGGGCAGGCGATAGACATAGCCCTTGGGCAGTCGGCCGATCTGCTCGGGCTGCGGGCGGAAGCGGCCGGGTTACGACAGGCTACCACGACAGCGCCGCTTACGCCGGAACGGCGGCCAGCGACGAGCTTTCAGCTGTCAGCTCCTGCCTACCGGCAGGCAGGTTCAGCAGAAAAAGCAACGCACGTCCGGCTGTGGCTGACGGCTGATCGCTGACAGCTTTCCACGCGTATGGCTTCTGTGATCGAAGCATGTTACGTCGCTGGCGCAATCGCAAGTGGCGCTGTAGTGCCAGGCACCTTCGGTCGTTGCGCAGTGCGCATCGAGAAGGGTCTCAAGGGGCAAGCAAGATGGCCCACTGAGGGGCGGGTGAAAAGTGGCCGCTTGAAGAGGTGAGCCAGACGGTAGACTCCGCCGCGTCGATAGAGATCGAAGCGGAAGGAGCCAACGGATGGCGAATCAACTCACGATGGCCAAGCTACAATCGATTCTGACGTTACATCAACCAAGCTGGTCGAACCGTCGGATTGCCAGGGCACCGACAGGATGTACTTCTGACGGGTCCGGCCTGGTGACAAGAATCAAGGACAGATCAGTTCTCCTGACGCGGGGCCTCCTTTTGACGTCGCGCCGAAGAAGGGCCTGGTTCAGATCCGGGTAACATTCCGCCGCCGCTTCGCCCGCAGGCCGCGGCGCCGCCCGGGGGAGGCCCAACTCGTGCTTCGCAGCAAAGTACTGCTTCGCAGAGTAGCAAGGGCCGGAAGGATCTGCCTGCCGGCAGGCAGGTCCTTTCGGCCCGCCGTGTGCGAGGACAAATCCGGGGAGCTTTCCTCTTCGCCCCGTATGGGGCGATACGTGGGTAGCCCAGGGCGACCGGAGGGAGCCCTGGGTACGCGTCACCCTTTGTGCGGAGCCTCGTATGGGGCGACCGTGAGGTACGGTCACCCCTGCCGGGGTTCCGCGAAATACACGCCCTGCAAACCCAGGGCTTGCGGCAAACAGCGCCGCGGCGCCCTGGGCTATCAACGTCCGCTCCTCCGGAGCTAACAGATTACAGAACCAATCGTTACGGACCGCCAGGAAACATTCTCACACACGGCCCGCCGGGCCTCGTCTGTAGACTCGTGGGCTCCCGAGACTCGCAGGCACTGTTACGTGGGAACTATCGTTTCTGAACCAGGCCCGAAGAAGAGGTTCCCAGTGCCTGGCCCCGTTTCCAGCGGCTCAGCCCGGGAATGCTTCTGCATCTCGACGGGTGCATGGCACAGTACACGACGTATCCGCCGCTGAGGTTCAAGGCGCGATACCCGAGCTGGGTTAGGGTCCGGCACACGTAGTAGCTGCGAATGCCCGTCAGGCAATGGACCAGAAGCGTCCGGCCCCGGGGCAGCTCTCCGAGCCGATCGCGGACCTCGTCAATCGGGACGTTGACCGCGCCTTGAATGTGCCCGCGACGAAACTCGCCCGCCATCCGCACGTCGAGGAGAAACCCACCGTCTTCGATAAGCCCGTCAATCTCGTCTGCGTGGAATACCTCCACGTCGCCCTCAACGATATTGTCGGCGACATAACCGGCGAGGTTTACAGCGTCCTTCCCGGTGCCGTACTGCGGAGCGTACGCCAGTTCGAGCTTGGTCAAGCCATGGACGGTCATCCCGGCATGAAGGGCAGTCGCCAGAACGTCGATTCGCTTGTCCACCCCGTCAATGCCGACAATCTGAACGCCCAGGACCCGCCCGCTCTCCGGCGAGAACAACAGCTTCATCACCATCGGCGTCGCGCCGGGGTAGTAACCGGCGTGCGAGGCCGGGTGCGTGTACGACTTCTGATAAGCCATGCCGTTGGCCTTGAGGGCTTTCTCGTTTGCGCCGGTCGAGGCCACGGAAAGATCGAAGACGCGGACAATGTTCGTGCCGAAAGCGCCCGGAAACGAGACGTCCTTCCCGAAGATGTGGTCGGCCGCAAGCCGTCCCTGTTTGTTGGCCAGACCCGCCAAGGCAACCAGCCGCCGTCCGCCGAGAACACGGTCTTCGGTCTCTATCACGTCTCCTGTCGCGTAGATGTTCTCATCGGTCGTCTGGAGGAGCAGCTTGTCTCGTTTCCCGATCTCGCCGCTGACAAAACAGGGAAGGCCGCAGTTCGCGAACGAGATATGATCTCCCCGCTCCAACATCACGATCGTCGCCGATTCATCCAGACGCCTCGCGCGGGCCGCAAACGATGCGCCACCCGCTACGCCGCCAACAACCACGATCGTCTCGGCCATGTAGCACTTCCTCGTTCTCTCCGGAGGGCCCTGTCGATCATACGCTGCCCGGAAGCCCTCCGCCCAGATGGCCCGGCAGGAAACGCCTGAGATCACGCAAGTGCGCTCTCAATGCTTTCGATAGGGACCCCTTCGGGGTTCTCTCATCCAAGCGGGCAGGTGCCGGTTGGGCAGTTCGAGCCGCTTGCTACAATGACAAGACGAACTCAACCAGGTCATTGATCTCCTGCTCAGTGAGTTCGAGACTGCTGTATTTCTTGCCGTGCTTGCCCTTCGTAATCAACTCCTTGACGGTGGTGTACCGCCCGTCGTGCAAGTAAGGGGCGGTCCGCCAGACTTCAATCAGGGCCGGGGTGTCGAACTTCCAGCGCCGGTCACACGGGCTTTTCGAACCCACGTTGTACATCCGCTTGTCCGTGTACAGCCAACGGGGATGGCACTTGGAGCAGCCGACCTGCTTACTGAAGAACAGCTTCTTCCCTCGCCGGGCCGCCGGGCTGAGCCGACCGTCCAGGAGGTATGGGCTGGGGACCGGTTGGAGCGACTTCAGGTACGTGTCGATGGCCACGGCATCCTCCTCGGACCGCTTGGTGAAGAGAATATGCCTGATCCCTGCGCGAACCGCCACTTCGGCCGAAGCGCGAACCCCCGAGCTCATCGCCGGCAGGGTCTTGTGAGCCAGCAGCAGGCTCTTGGTGTTTTTCAGGTTGCCCATGCCGTCGTTGGTCAAGTCCCAATTCAGGCCGTCCATGCGAGCATCCGGATGGCAACTGGCACAGCTCTGCCAGTGCTGGAAGCACAATTCCCCGTCGTTGAAGAGCATCTCGCCACGCCGCCGAATGGTCAATTGCGGCTTGGGTCCAAGCGCAAGGCTGTAAACCTCCTTGCCGGATTTGGGTTCAAGCTCAACTACACCCAACGTATCGCTGAAGTACTCGGCTACATAAGCTTTGGAGCCAACGACGGCCAGTCCGCGTGGTCCCTTGCCCTTCAGCTTGATCCGCCGACGTAAACCGGCCAGGAAGGTCAAGTCGTTAGATACGCCGGCGGCGGAGCCCAAGGTATAGAGTTCGCGGCCATCCGCCTCCTTGCCCCTCAGAGCGGCCCGGAGCCGGCGGAAATAGTCCAATAGCTCGTTGCGATCGTCGTATAGGACTTCTCCCACCTCGCTCGCCGCTGGCCGCTCGGGCATCGCCGCCAGCTTCTTCAGGAGGGCCGGCGCGTCGATCACACTCAGCTCGCCGGTCCCCGCATGGCTCACGCAGATCCATTTCCCGTCGGCCGTGCAGGCTACGCCCCATGGATTGGCTGCACCCAAGTTCTTGTCGTCCAATAGCACGGTGCCAACCAGCTTCTCCTTCCTGGTGTCGATAACGCTAAGTGCATTGGCGTTCATCCATCCGTAGTCCACCTGTATGGCGGGCAGTTCGTAGCGGGCTATAAGGTGTGTCACGCAGGCGTACTTGCCGCCGGGAGAGAGGCAGACGCCCCGCAGGCCGAAGGCGCCGTTGGGAAGGCGAATCGTGGCCGTCCGGCTCGTGCGCGTATCGATGATCGTTACCGCCGCCGCCACGTCGGGCGCGTCCGCACGGTCAGCCGGCAGGTGGTTGATCACCAGCAACAACCCGCCGTCGGGCGCAAGGGCCGCGGCAAGCGGCTCGCGGACGGCGGGCAGCCGGGTCAGTTCCTTGCCGGTCCCCAGGTCGATCACTGAGACGTTGTTATCAAACCGGTTGCAGACGTACAGCCGTTTCCCGTCGGGAGCAACCGCAGGACCGCACGCCGTGTGGCCAGCCGGGATCTTCGCATCCACCTTCCCTGATGCAGCATCCATGATGAGGATCGTGCTTGGCGCACCAGCGCAGGTTACATACAGCTCCGTTTTGTCGGGACTCAGCGCCAAGCCGGTCGGTTCGCTCGACAGATCGATCGAATGGGTGATCTGGCCACTCCGGAGGTCGAGGAAGACGATCTGTTTAGCGCCGGCGTTGGCGATATAGAGTGTTTTGCTGTCCTTGGATGCGCCCAGCGCGCATGGGCCCAGGTACTTTCCTCCTTGCCCGGCTGCGACCCTCGAAGCAAGCATTATACCGCAGAAGCCCAACATGCAGAATCTGATCGCTGTGTGTTGATTCCT
Source organism: uncultured Planctomycetaceae bacterium (assembly GCA_964427875.1). Taxonomy (GTDB): domain Bacteria; phylum Planctomycetota; class Phycisphaerae; order SM23-33; family SM23-33; genus CAYRVX01. The sequence goes on along the minus strand of CAYRVX010000200.1, from coordinate 2,981 downwards.
CATCGCATTGTTCCCGAGCCCTATTGTATAACAACTCCTTCTGAATCAGGCCCAAGATTATGGCTTACCGTGCAGCACAGCGGGTCCGCTGGTGAGCAGTCGCGCTCCTCCAGCGTGTCGAGAAGCCAAGCGGCATAGCGCAGCAGGTCGCCGTCCTTCCCGTCGCCGACATGATAGCCAGCTCGGCTGCGGTGCCCGGCAGCGCCGTCCGCAAGTCCATCAACGCCGAGGCACGCCGCTGCGGCTACACGCCGCGGACGATCATCGCCCTCCACGCCGAGTAGCCGGACCCGAACGCGAGGGCCCCATGGGGCCCCCAACGCCCGGGCCCGGGTGGGCCGGGCCCGCGAGCGAAAGGACAAGAGCACGGCCAAGAGACGACCCAGACCGGAGACGTACGAGGCGGAGGTCGGCCGCCTTGCCGCATGAACCCTTGCCAACTTCTGCGCGCCGTGCGGAAAAGTGACAGGATCAGAACCTGAAGGTCCGAGCCGCCTTCCCCGGCAATGGGACATGAACCAAAAGATTCGCCCCACGATTTTTTTCCTTCGGCTGCCCGATCGCCAAGACTTGGCACCGTTCAGTTCCAGGTGCCTCAGGCCTTCCGGGCCCCGAGGCGGGTTTGTAAACTTTTTTTCAGAAGCAGCTTGGAAACACGCGGTGCTCCTGGTGCCCGGGGGTGCCCCCTCCAGGAGACCCGCTGGGAGCCCTGCCCGAAACTTGGGCTCTGGTCCAGCCTTAGGTGAGAATTCACTTGATAGCCTGGCGGACGTCCTTATAGTGGGACCTTCGAAGATTCGCATGAGCTTTGATTCTTATACGGTGTACCGTCGGTGGCAACAGCCGCGAAAATGGATTTCGAGAAGATACCTGAGTGGGCGGAGATGCTCAAGGCGGTGGCCCATCCGGTCCGGCTGATGATCCTGGCCGAGCTTCTCGAAGGCCCGAAATGCGTCACCGCCATTCGCGAGTTGCTGAAGGTTCGCCAGCCGAACGTTTCACAGCACTTGTCGGTACTCAAACACGGCGGTCTTGTGGGCTTCAACCGGGACGGCGCCTTTCGGTGCTATTACCTGCCGAAGCCCGCCCAGGTCCGGGCCATCTTCCGGCTGCTCGAAAGCCATTATCCGATGGTCAGCTCAGACGAGGTCCGAAAGAAGTTCCGCCGCGCCCAGGAGCAGAAGGCTCGGCGGTAGCAGAAGATTCGCGCGGGCTGGGGCCATGGAGATCCATGGGTCCGTGCCTGGAGCAGAGGCGAACGAAGCTCCTCCGGCGGGCGAGCGCCGGGCGTTGGCATGGTGCCGCTCGCGCCGTCCAGGCTTGCCGGGGAGTCGGTCAGCCTGGAGCGGCTGTGTTCGGAAGGCAGCGATGCTGAAACACGTAAGTAGGTATGTAGCGACGGCCGGCGCGCTATTCTGCTTGTGGCTGCTCTTGACGTCGACGAGCAACGTCCAGGAGGTGGTGGCGGGAGCGGTCCTGGCGCTGCTCGTCGCGGCGTTGGGGTACAAGGGCTTCACGAGGCGCGGCCTCGGCATCTTCTCCCCGCGGCGCCTGATGCATCTGTTGATCTACCTGCCGGTCTTCTTCTGGGAGATGATCAAGGCAAACTTCGACGTAGCCTACAGGGTGGTCCACCCGCGGATGCCGATCAGGCCCGGGATCGTGGCCATCAAGACGGAACTGAAGAGCGACATCGGCAAGCTTTTTCTCGCCAACTCCATCACGCTCACCCCGGGGACGCTGACCCTGGAAGTGCAGGGAGAGTATCTGTTCATTCACTGGATCAACGTGAAGGACGACGACGTGGAGAAGGCCTCGGAGATGATAAGCGGCCGGTTCGAGAAGCACCTGAAGGCGATATGCGAATGAGCCACGCCCTGTACATCGTTTTCTTCAGCATCGGGGCCGGGGCGGTGCTGCTGTGCGTGATCCGTGCCCTTCGGGGGCCCACTGCCTCGGACAGGCTCGTCGCGGTGGACGGCATGATCACCATCACCACGGCGTTGATGGTCCTGTTGGGGCTCTTTCTGGGAAGACGAATATACATCGACGTGGCCCTGGTGTACGCCGTGCTTGCGTTCGTGGGCGTGATCGCGGTCGCGCGCTACCTGGAGAGGGGACTATAATGATAACGGCCATTGCAGGCGCGTTGGTCATAGGCTTTGGCGTGATCTTCCTCTTCCTCGGCGCCTTGGGGATCCTGCGCCTCCCGGACGTGTATAACAGGCTCCAGGCGGGGACGAAATGTACCACCCTGGGCGCGTTCTGCGCGATTGTGGGCGTGGGGATAGCGGAGCCGGAGTGGATCTTCAAGGCCCTGATCGTGGCGGTCTTCATCCTCCTGACGAACCCGATCAGCGCGCACGCCCTGGCCAGGGCGAGCTACAAGAGCGCGGTCCGTCCCTACGACGGGACCGTCGTGGACAAGTGCCGGGAGTTCGGCGAGTGCAAGGAAGCAGGAAACGCAGGGAGCGGCCCTGAGCGGACCGTGGGCGACGAAGAATGAGTGTCATTGAAGCGATCCTGATCCTGTTCATGCTTGTCGCCGCGGTCGCGACGAGCGTCTTCCGGGACCTGATCAGCGCGGTGGTCACGTGCGCGGCGGTGAGTTTGCTTGCCTCGCTTCTGTTCTACCTTCTCGATGCGCCTGACGTGGCCATGGCCGAGGCCGCCATCGGCGCGGGGCTCACCACCGCGATGTTCGTCGTGGCGGTGAGCAAAACCAAGAGATACGAAGAGTAGGAATATGCGGAACGCGGTGGCCTTTCTGCTGGTGCTCGTTGTGGGCGCGGGATTCTGTGCCGTGCTCGCGAACGTCCCCTTCGGCGAGGACAAGGTGGACGTGGCCAACCACTACATGCGGAACGGGGCGAGGGAGACCGGGGCCGCCAACATCGTCACCTCCGTGGTCGTCGCCTACCGGGGGTTCGACACGCTGGGTGAGGTGACCGTCCTCTTCATCGCCGCCGTGGCGGTGGGCG
>CAYRVX010000199.1:0-7822 GCA_964427875.1 uncultured Planctomycetaceae bacterium | reverse complement strand
GGAGAGTCGGCCTGGTAGCTCACCAATCATGGCCCCACGGGGGCAAGCCCCGTGGGGGCCTGGGCCCAAGATAGCGTCTCCGTCCGGACGTTGAGGAAATGTGGGTAATGACAAGGGCTCGCGCCCCCGGGCAAACCCTTTCGACCCTTCGGGTCTGGGCAATCCGCGATGGGCTCCGGGTCCCGGGCGAAGCCCGCGCCATGCGTCATCGCCTCTGCGGCGGCCCGACGGCCCAGGCTACTCCCCCGCCAACTCGCGGCGGAAGTGCCTTACCCGGATTCTTCACCGCAGAGGCCGCAGCGCAGCCTCCGGCCGCAACCAAATGCTTAGCAATCGCGCAGGAATAACTCAAGCAGTCGATCCCGGGAATGCCGAATGACGAACCTGCCTGCCGGCAGGCAGGTTCGTCATTGCAGGCCCGTTCAGGTTATTCCTGCGCGATTCCTAAGATCAACGACAACGTAGTTCGGGTCACCCGCTGCATAAGTCGTCGGACCCAAGGGGCCGCCGATCAGAACCGTCAGCACCAGCCATCGACTTCCAAGTACACGCCAACGCCCCGGAGATTTCCTCGTAGCCCTCATCACGAAGTCTCCTTTTCTATCCAGCGTGCACACACCGTCCACCATGAGCCCGATAAGCGGAACGAATCCTCCGAAGGCGGGAACGTAGAGCGGTGCCTTCCCCACGCGTGTATCATACCACGGAAGGCGAATGCGTCAAGTGAATTCGGCCGTGTCTTTGCGGAAGTGTGTGACCGGCGATTGTGGCGGCGCCCATGGTGGCACGGGCATCCTGCCCGTGCCCGGAAGCGCAGGGGCGTCCCGGCCCTGCGACGCATGGGCGAGACGCCTCGTTGTTCTACACAAGTCCTGGAGGCCCTCGCGATGGCGGAGCCCTATGGAGTGCGGCGGCAACGAGGCCGCTTTGGCTTTGCAAAACAGCAGCGTTGCCCACCGCAAACGCCGCTTCGCCGGTGACTCCTACCATGCCGGGAAGATGTGTAGAACAACGAGAAGTCGCCCCTGGCCAAGGCGACCTCGCCGTGCTAAGCTGGAGTCGGCTGGAAACTCCCGGGGTACGTGCGGATGGCCGACACGAGGATGGGCGCAGGCATGCTTAAGAAAATGGGCACCGTCGCCCTGCTTGCGGTCGTGGCTGCGTCCACGGCCCCGGCGGGGCACGAGCGAGAGGCGGCGTCCCGGCCGGCGTCGCAGCCGGCGCCACCGGCCGCGAAGGTACGCCGCCGCGGGGGCGTGGAGATCCAGGTCATCCGGCTTCGGCGAAACGACGTCGGCTTCGTCGTGCAGGCCGTCGAGAGAATGCTGAAGACCGTCCGGGAACGCTCGCCGGCGGCGCGGCTGGCCAAGCTGGTGGCCGATGCGAGGACCAACTCCATCATCGTGGTGGCCTCGCCCCAGATGCAGGAGCGAGTCAAGGCCATCGTCCTGACGCTCGACGGCCAGGCCAGGGTGATCGGCTCGGCCAAGGGCGAGAAGCTCACCGTCGACGTGGTCCGGGAGGGCAAGGCCAAGGCGATCAAGGTCGCCGCGGCCACGCGCCCCGCGGCCGGCGAGGCCGCATCGGGCTCGACATACGAGAGGGACCTTGCGGCCTTCTTCGCCGTGGTGGACGAGACGTACCCGTTCTTCGACCTCAAGGGAATCCGCCTGGACTGGGTCGTCAGCAAGCAGCGGCTCGCGGAGAAGGCGAAGGCCTGCAAGTCCGACAGCGAGTTCCTGGGGCTCGTCATCGACGCCGCCCGCTGTCTCCGCGACGGGCATCTGCGAATCGGGGAGACGAAGGCCAAGTTCCCCGCCCCTCCGCGGGAGTACTATCCGGGAATCAGCTTCATGCCGGCGACGGGCAGCCGCGTCGTGGTCATGTATCCCCCCAGGGAGCACCAGGGCCGGCTCAAGACCGGGACCGTCGTGACGAAGATCGACGGCCGCGACGCCCGAACGGTCCTCCAGGGGCGGGCGAAGAAGGCGTGGGAGAAGGGGGGCTTCTTCTCCAGCCCGCAGCGCGCCCGGCTGTTCGAGTACCGCATTCCCCTGCGCGGCGAGAAGGGCCGGCGGCACACGATCACCTGCCTCGACGGCAAGGCCGAGCGCGAGGTCGCGCTGACGGCCGACGTCGCGCCGGGAGGCTGGCCGCATTCGTACAACATGCCGAAGGGCCTGACGCGCGTCGGGCGGTCGTTCTGGCACACCAGGCTGCCTGGCGGGGCGGGCTACATGTACATCCGCCGCGTCGACGACAGCAGCGAGCCCGGCATCCGCCAGGCGATGAAGAAGCACCCGGGCGCGAAGGGCTGGATCGCCGATCTCCGCGGCAACGGCGGGGGCGGGTACGACGCCGCCCTCATCAACGCCATCAAGGCCATGCCCCGCCCGGTGGCCGTCCTGATCGACGCCGGGTGCATCTCCGCCGGCGAGACGCTCGCCCGCGACTTCCGCACCTACGCCGGCGCGCGGCTGTTCGGCACGAAGTCGGCCGGCTCCTCCTCGTCCAAGCGCCACTGGAAGTTCCCCTCCGGCATCGCGGCCGTGAGCTTCTCGCAGCGCAGCCGCTGGCGGGCCGACCGCAAGCCGATCGAGTACAACGGCATCGACCCGGACGCGGTCGTCGAGCCGGCCCCCGAGGAAGTCGCCGCCGGCACCAACTCCGCCATCCGCCGCGCCGAGGAATACCTCAAGAAGGCGTACCGCCCCCCCGCCACAAAGCCCGCCGCCGCGGCCGCGCCTCGCAGCATCGAGCGGCTGCACCACCCGTCACATCCGGAATGCGCTCTGGCAGAGGTTCAGGCGCGCGGCGCGACGAGCCGGCTATCCCTTCCGCTGGGATCGCCATCACCCGGCACGTCTGTCGGCGCGAGGCGTCTGCCCTGACGGACGGCGGATTCCCCGCCCGGTGTGGGCCTTGCGGCCGCGCACGCTCACGGAAGCTCGACGCGGCCCGACACGGACCGGGACCTTGATCGGGCGCTTGCGCGACTCGTCCCGGACCCGAATGCGTGGTATGTTCCGTGTGCCGCCCATGGCTGGTTTCCTCTGCCACGGCCCATCGGGACCGCCGACTCTCAAACCATCGGCTCCACACAGTAAGACACCCCGGCAGCGGCGATCGTTAGGGGCGAAACCGAATGCCCAACCGCTCCACCCGGGACATGTCGGCCTCCACGAAGTCGGCGTCGCCCTCGGCCTGGGCCTCTTCCAGGTTGGCGAGGAACGGCTCTCCGTCCAACGGCGGGAGTTGCGTGCGGGTCATCATGGCATCTGCCCTCCGGCAAGATCGGTGAACTTATCCCAGGCCTCACGGTGACCCGGGATATGCTCTGGTCGGACTCCCACGCCTCGATAGGGTATCCCGGCAGCATTGACTTCATCCAGCAGGACGAGAACACCTCCCTCCGTGACTTCAGCGCGTCGTTCTGGATGCTTGGCTAGGTACCGATCTCTTGCTGCCGTGGCAACAGCATGCCATTCCCGAGCAGTGAGAACGTAGAAATCGGGCCGCTCTGTGTCCTCCTTGCCCGCGAAGTCCACAAATACGATGAGTGAATCCTGTGCTGAGATGCCTTGACAGTTCGGCCACTCGCGCCCCTGCTTTGCCTTGACCTCGACCCTCGACAAGGTACCTGTCTCGCTTACCATCAGGAGGTCCATTCGCTTCTGGTAGCCGAAAGTCAACTGGGCGTAGATACTCCGACGACACAGCTCTGCCGCGACCGCGAATTCGCCGGCTACCCCAAGGAGAGATCTGTCAATCGCCATGTGCACTCCTCCCCATCTGGAAGTGACGGTCATGGTATCACGGGACGCCAAGCCCAGCTAGGAAAAGCCGAACAGCAGCGCGTCCTGGCCCTCCCATCTGACAGCCACTTCCCCGGCGACCGTCACCAATGTAAGCGGCTATTGACAAAGAACTTACGCCGTGCTTTTTTGGATGCAGGAGGTGCCGACATGAACGCAAGGCACGGCCAGGTAAAGGTTTGCGACCAGGAGGGGCTGCCGATGTTCCACCGCACCATTCGGCTCCCGGCAGGGCCGCGATGAGGTGGAACACGGCCGGCACCGGGGACCGAGGCGACGCAGGAGCAGGACTTACAGTGCCTGCGATGCCCTGCCGCGAAAAAAGCTGAGAAAATGCCGAGAATCGTTGTGCAAATGGGGCGTCGAGATGTATATGCCTGCTACGGGGGGATCATGATCACAAGGAAAGGTGGGACCACGGATAAAGGGAAAAATACGAAACGAAGCCAAACGCGGATTATTCGCCACAAAGAGCACAGAGAACACAGAGGTTATTATTTCACAAATGGTTACGACGGAAACGTCCGGGGCCGTGAGAGGACGATCTGCCTGTTGGGCGTTTGCAGTCGTCGCTGAATGCGGTATTGGTAACGCATGCTGTTTCAATACCTTACTTAACTGCTCCGTGACCCCTGTGACCTCTGTGGTTGCGAATGGTCCGGGATAAGTCCTTTTACGAAACAAAGCCATTTTTCCGAGGATCTGACATATCCTCCGGTGAAGTAATGAGTTATATCGGACAGTGTTGAGTTTTGCCGGGTAGCAGCGTTTGAGCCATCCGTAGGCGGTATCCTGTAGGGGGCAGCCAGAAGGGCCCGGGCCGGCGGGCCGGGCAAGGCGGTTACTGCCGCATCGTGCGGATGGTGATGCCCTGCTTGCCGAAGCGGATGCGGACCCAGCCGTCTCGAAGCGTGCAGTAGTACTTGTAGTCGGTGGCGAGGCGCTCGTAGAACCTGCGGGCGGCCGGGCCGGCCTGGACGGGGGCGGATGGCTCGTGGGAGCCGCTGACGATGACGAACTCCGGCGAGACGGCGGCGACGAAGGCCGGCAGCGTCTCTTCCCAGGCGCCGTGGTGGGGCATGATCAGCACGTCGGACTTCAGCGACCGGCCCGCGGCGGACAGGGCGGCCTGGCCGACCTCCTCGAGATCGCCCGTCACGAGCACGCTGCGGCCGTCGCAGGTGATCCTCAGCACCAGCGAGGTGTCGTTGGTCGAGAGGTCGCTGCGGCCCGGCGGCGGCCAGAGGACCTCGATCGCCGTGCGGCCGTCCAGTTCGAGCCTGCGCCCCGGGCGCAGGCGGACCGTCTCGATGCCCGCCTGGCGGATCATGCCCATCAGCTCGTTGACCGCGTCGGCGCCGGGGCCCTTCTCGTCGATGCCGAAGTACTCGTTGAGGTAGACCGTCTCGATCCATCCGCGACGCAGCAGGGCGGGCAGTGCGTTGTAGTGGTCGGCGTTGGCGTGGGAGATGACGGCCGCGCCCGGCCGCGGGAGACGCTCGTGCAGGATGAACGGCACGAGGACCTGCTCGCCGCAGTCGGCCCTGGCGAGGCTGCCGGCGTCGAGGATGCAGGTCTTTCCGTCGGGGGCCCTCAGGACGGCGCACTGGCCGGCGCCGACGGCGAGGACGTCGAGCTGGGCGGCCTGGGGCGGCGAGGCGGGCCGCTGGCTCCAGACGGTGAGCGCCAGCACGAGCGCGGCCGCCGCGGCCGCCCACGCGCGCCCGCGGCGCAGAGACCGGTGGAATACGCAGAGCACGACGGCCGCATAGCACGCCGCGACCCACACGAGGCCGACTGGCTGGAGCTCGAAATGAAGCCCCGGCAGGTAGCGGAAGCCGTCCACCAGCCAGGCGAGCCCCGCGGCGGACGCCCCGCCGGCCCGGCCGATCGCGTGCGCCAGGTTCGGCACCAGCCCGCCCAGCGCGAGCGAGACGTACCCGGGAACGATGGCGGCCACCACCAGCGGCGCGGAGAGCATCGTCAAGGGCGCCCCGTAGGGGCTGAAGAGGCCGAAGTGATACGCCACGAGCGGCGCCGCCAGCAGCCAGGCGAGGAGCGACATGGTCACGGCCCCCATCGCCCAGTCGGCGGCGGTGAAGTACAGCCAGCGTCGGACTCGCCGGTCGCCGCGGAAGACCATCAGTCCCCGCTCGCGAATCCATCGCCCGAACAGCAGGCCGCGAAGCGGCGGCGAGAGGACGATCAGGCCGGCGACGATGGTGAAGCTCAGTTGAAAGCCCGGCGAGAACAGATCGAGCGGGTCGGCGACGAGCAGCAGGACGGCCGCCGCGGCCAGGGCGTTCAGCACCATGTGCCGGCGGTGAACGATCGCGCCCGCGCAGAGCACGGCGGCCATGATGGCGCTTCGCAGCAGGGGCGAGCGTGGCTCGGCGAGGATGAGATAGCCGGACAGGCACACCATCGCGGCCGCGGCCGAGCGCCGGGGGCCGAGCGTCGCCAGCCTGCACAGCAGGTAGACGAAGCCGAGGAACATCCCGAGGTGCATTCCGGAGATGCTCAGCAGGTGCGCGATGCCGGCGCGGACCATGGTCCGGCGCAGCGGCTTGAGGGACGGGTCTCGCCGGCCGAGGATCAGCGCCTCGAGCAGCAGGCCGGGCGTGCCGCTTGCGCAGCGGGCCAGGCGGCGCCTCGCCCACGTGCTCGCGCGGTCGGTCAGGCGGCGGTGCCACGGGCCCGAAGAGGCCGAGAGGACCTTGACGCCCTCGGCGACCGGCACGCGGAGCTCCACGAGCCGCTGCCTTCTCCTGGCGGCGGCGGCGAGGTCGTGCTGGCCGGGATTGGCGGGCTCGCGGACCCTCGAGATCCACCCGGCCAGCTCGACCTGCTGGCCTCTCGCCAGGCGCGGGGCCTCTTGCGAGACGCTCACCTGCACGAGCCCGCGTGCGCTGCGCCAGCCGTCACGGGTGCGGATGCCGCCGGCCTGGAGGTCGAAGCGCGTCGTCGGCTCGCGCGGGTAGGCCATCGTCCTGGTCCAACGGTACACGCTGGGCGAGCCGGCGATCCGCCCGCGGATGGTGGCGAGCGTTGGCGAGAGGCCGGTGTAGGTGACGACGTGATCGTCGGGCAGTCGGAAGCAGGTCAGGCGCACGTGGACGGCCGCACAGGCGAAGATCGCCGCGGCGAGGCAGAGGCCGCTTGCCAGGCGCCACTTCCGAAGGAGGCAGGCGGCGGCGGCGAGAAGGGCCGCGCCGCCCCAGATGCCCCACGCCTCGGCCGACAGGGGCGCGAAGCGCCCGGCCAGAATCCCCGCGACCATCGCGATGGCCACCGGCACCATCGGCACGCGGCGCAGCGGCAGGCGAGCAGACGGTGGGCTTGGTTCGGCAGCGGCCATGGTGAGAGGGATTGTAGACCAGCGGCGCCCGCGCGGCCAGCACGCTCGGGAAGGCAGACCGGCCGGCCGGAAGGCCATCCTCGAACGGCGGCGCCGGCCGGGACGAGCTCAACGTGAAGCTCTTCCGGACGGAGGCCCCGGGATACGTCCTTGCGGTCCGCCGCCGCAAGGAGGCGAGGGACCATCACTGGGTGGCCCACACGCCCGCGAGGCTGGCAGTGGCCGGGCTCTTCGACCGGTACGTCCGGGAGAACGACCTCGACCCGGCCGCCCTGAACATGTTCGCAGACCTCGTGCAGACGGTCATGCTCCAGGCCCCTGAACTGGACGAGATGGTTCAATGGTCGTCCGTGGTCGCCAACGACCAGTGAGCCTCCCCGCCGGCGGGAAGCGCGAAGGTGCGCGGGTCCGCGCGGCCGGTGCCGGCCGCCGGGCGGCAAGAGTTAACGACTCCACGAGTGAGCGGCGCCTCCCGCCCCCACCGGCCTCGTGCCGGTGGGGCGATGATTGGCGTACTCCGGGCGAGCCCTCTACCCTCCCGCCCCCACCGGCCTCGTGCCGGTGGGGCGATGATTGACGTACTCCACGCCAGCTCTCTACCCTCCCGCCCCCACCGGCCTCGTGCCGGTGGGGCGATGATTGACGTACT
>CAYRVX010000198.1:0-7986 GCA_964427875.1 uncultured Planctomycetaceae bacterium | reverse complement strand
CAATCGGGGATTCCGGTGGGGTGGGCTTCGAGGAAGTCGGCGTGTTGGGTGCGGCCGGTGTCGCGGAGGCGGCGGCAGTAATCGGCGAGGCGGTCGCGGGTGTGGTAGGGGCCGCCCTCGCGCATGACCGTCCAGAGCGGGTCCTCGCGGTGTTCGCCGGCGGCCATCATCTCGGCGGTCCATTGCTCCAGGAGCGCCTGGGCGTGATCGGCGAGGGCTGGCTGCGAGGCGGCCAGGTCGTGCAGCTCGTGGGGGTCGGCGGCGACGTTGAACAGCATGCGGGCGGGCAGGTTCTTCAGGCCGGTGTGGTAGCTGCGGCAGAAGAGGTGATCCTCCCACCGCACCGAGCGCATGCAGGACCAGCAGCACTGGCTGACGACGAGGCATTCGCGGCCCTCGTCGCGGCCGGCGCGGAAGGCCCCGGCGAAGCTCCGCCCGTCCCAGTGTTCGGGCACCTCCCCGCCGAGCAGCTCGATGATCGTGGCGGCCACGTCCGTCTGGTAATGCAGGGCCTTTTCCACGCGCCCCGCCTGGCTGACGCCCGGCCAGCGCACGATCATCGGCACGCGGCTGGTGATGTTGTCGGCCACCGAGTGGTCGCCGATGACGCCCAGCTCGCCGAGGTTCTCGCCGTGATCGGACGTGACGATGACGACGGTGTCGTCGAGTACGCCCTTGTCGGCGAGCGTGTCGAGCACGCGGCCGCACCACTCGTCGGCGTAGCGGACGCCGCAGTCGTAGCCGTCCATCCAGTGCTTGTAGTCGTCCATGGAGGCGACCTGGTCCGGCTGGCGGGGCGAGTTGACGGGCCGGCCATAGGCCCCGCACGGCTCCTGCGGGCTGCCCGGGCCGAAGCCGTTCCACTGCCGTTGGCGGAGCTCCTCGGTGTACCATGTCTCGATGGGCTCTCCGGCGAAGGGGTTGCCGAACTCCTCCGGCGCGCGGTACGTGGTGTGGGGGTCCCAGCAGTTGATGTGCAGCAGCCAGTCGTCCCTCTCGGCGTTTCGCTCGAGCCAGTCCAGCGCGTGGGGGAAGACTTCCTCGGCGGACTCGCCGCCGCCCTTGCCGGTGTTGACCATCTCCCGCCAGCCGTCGCAGAACCACCAGGCCGAGTGGCGCTCGGCGAACGGGCTGACCGAGACCGGGTAGACGCCCTGCTGGCGGACGGTCCAGATGAATCCCGGGCGCTGGTGCATCCAGCGGAAGGCCCTCTCGCGCCCGATCGGCCGCAGGTCGGCGGCCAGCCCGCCGTGGTTCACCACGCCGGTGTGGATGCCGAAGCGTCCCATGAACATGCTGGCCCGGCTGGGCAGGCAGGGCGCGTCGGAGACGTAGCAGTTTTCCAGGCGGACGCCCTCGGCGGCGATGCGGTCGATGTTCGGCGAGGTGTCCCGCAGGTAGCCGTAGCAGCCGAGGTGGTCGGCCCGGAGTGTGTCGATGTCGATGTAGAGTATTCTCATGTGAGTCGCTCCGGCGGTCTGAAGTCAGTGACGGCAGAGCGACAGGATATCGTCGGCGGCCGGCGGGGGCAACCGGCTTGGATTTGCGATTGACCGCCCGAGCGGGGCGCGACACAATGGCGGCCGATCCGTACGCCGGGTATGGACGCCCGGCGCCGCCGTTGTGTGGGATCAGATGGAGCGGCCCCGGCGATGCAGGAGAGGCTATTCACGATTCACCAGGTCGCTGATCTCCTCGGCGCCACCCCGCGCGAGGTGCTCGAGTGGATCCGGCGAGGCTGGCTGAATTCCCAGCAGCTTCCCGACGGCCCGATCCGCATCTCCGAGCGCTCGCTGGTGCGGTTCCTGAAGGATCGGGGCATCGACATCGGGCAGCTCGTGGTCTCGACGGCGGCGGGCGCGGGCGAGCCGGCCGCCGCGTCCGGCGGGCAGGCGACCGACGCGGCGCCCGCGACCGATCCGCAGGGACAGGCGGACCATGATGCCGCCGTCCGGGAGATGCTGACGGGCGATCGGGCGCTGCCGGCCAATCCGCCGGATGGCGACGAGGCGGTTGCTGAGGGACCGGGCGACGAATGGCCCGAGGCGCGGGAGCCGGAGGCGGAGAGGACGGAGGAAGAGGCGGCCACTGAAGTGGCCGCCCCTCGGGACGAAGACGCCGCCGCTCGGAACGAAGTGGCCGCTCCTCGGCAAGCCGACGAGACTGTGGAAACGAAGGTCGCTCCGGAAGCGGACATGACTCAGGAACCGGCGGCCGTTCCGGCCGGCGAGGCGGCGGTGGAGGACGCCTCGGCGACGGACAAGGCCACCCAGGTGGCCGGGGCGATCCTGGCCGATGCCGTCGCGCAGGCGGCCAGCCACATCCACCTGGAGAGCCGCGCCGACGGACTCGCGCTGCGACTGCGAGTCGACGGGCTCCTGCGCGACAAGCCGAACTTCCACCGGCGCCTGCCGGAAGGGCTGGGCCCGAGGCTCGTCGAACGTCTCCTGCAATGGGCGGGCGTGCCCGGCCCCGGCGCCGCCCGCGGCCGCTGCGGACGCTTCACCCAAACCATCGACGGGCGCCGGGTGACGTTCGGCCTGTCGGCCCTGCCGACGACCGCCGGGCCGAGACTCGTCCTCGCCGTCCACGACCGCCAGGTGCCCCTGCCCGGCCTCTGGCAGCTTGGTCTGGCCGAGGAGGCCCGGCGGCAATTGCAGGAGGTCCTTTCGGCCGAGGGAGGCGGGCTGATTCTCGTGGCGGCGCCGGGCCTCGCCGCGGCCGGGCCGGTGCTCCGCGCCCTGGCCGTGGCGATGCGCGACCCGCAGCGGTGCGTCCTGACGGTCGAGGCGGCGGGCGACGTGGAGATCGACGGCGCCTGCCAGTCGCGGACCGATCCGTTCGAGGGCTGGAGCTTCCCGGCCGCCGCGCGGGCACTCGCCGGGCAGAACGCCGACGCGATCGTCATCGAGCAGTTGCGGGACCCGATCACGGCGACGGCGGCCATGGAGGCGGCGCTGGCCGGCAGCACGGTGGTCGGCGCCGTTCGCGCCGCGACGGCGCCGGCGGCCCTGGCGCTGCTGGCGGAGATGCAGCTCGAGCCCTGGCCTCTAGCCTCGGCCCTGAAGGCCGTCCTCTCGGTGCGAAGCGTTCGGAGGCTCTGCGGCGAGTGCCGCAAGGCCGTCGAGACGCCCGACGAGCTGCCGGCGGAGATCGGCATCGCGCGCGAGCAGTTGGGCCCGAGGCTTCACGAGCCGGTCGGCTGCGAGCGGTGCGGGAACACCGGCTACGCCGGGACGATCCGGCTGACCAGCGTGCTGATCCCCGACGCGGCGCTGATCGCCCTGATCCGCAGCCGCTGCCCCGCGGACGCGCTGGCCGCCGCCTGCCGCGGCGCCCAGGCCGGCGGACTGGCCCGGCTCGCCGCCCGACAGCTCCGAGACGGGGCAACCAGCCTGGAGGAGATCGCTCGCATCTTCTGAGCGTTGAAGGCCCGACGGAAGTGCCGAGGAATGCCCGTGCGTGCCGAGCGAGATGGACGGACGAAGCCGCGGTGAGAGCGATCCGCAAAGGCATGGTGATTCTGCTGGCGGCGGCGGCTTGCGGCGAAGGCTGCCGGCCGGATGATCCATCCCGCGCCAAGCTGTACGAGTACCCCCCCAAAACGGTCCGCCCCGAACGCAGGCCCGGCGAGAGCATCCGCTGGCTGGCCCCCGAGGAGGCCCGGCGCGAGCTGCGGCAGGACGGCGACGTCTTCCTCCTGTGCGTGGCCACGAAGGAGCAGTACGACCGCGGGCACATTGCCGGCAGCGTCCTGATCCCCGTGATGGGCCTGAAGGCCGGCCTGGAGAGAAACGACTTCTACCCCAAGATCAACAGGCACCGAATTCCCCGCAAGGACCAGCGGATCATCTGCTACTGCTGGTGGAAGCCCTGCATCTGCCCGGTCGTTCCGACGTTCTCCGAGCTTGCCGGCAAGGTCCTGCTGAAGAACGGCTACAAGAACGTGGCCGTCATCGACGGGGGCATGCGGGCGTGGATCGAGTCCGACCTGCCGGTGTTCCAGTCGAAGAAGCGGGACGGTCGATAGTGCGGCCGGGCCGCTCTGAGGTCTCCCCGGGCCTTTGGGGCCCAGGGCCCCGTCGGCCCTCCCCGCTCCGGTCCTCGTCTGCTGGTGCCCGTGCGGATCGACGACCTCGCCCGCGGGCCGGTCACCGCTTGGGGAATGCCAAGCCCCGAATCAGTGTCCGCAGCGTCTGCGCTTCAACAGCGCGCAGGCACCGATGCCCAGCATGACCAGGACAGTCGGCTCAGGTACCGGGGGCGGAGGCGGGCTGCCGCCATAGCCGTCCAAGGCTGGTCCGTCGCCCATGGGCGGTATGTCCCCCTCGTAGGGGACCGCCTCGAAGTCCTCCGGCGCGGCGGCCACCGGCGCAGCGAGAACCAGCACCGCCATCGCAATGAACATTCCTGTCCTCATTCTCGCAGTACCTTTCCTCCTCTAGCATTCGTACGTGGGCGCGCAAACGTAACCGCGCGACACTGTCCAGCCGCGCGGATTATACCCCGCAAACGCGCGCCGGTCAATGATCGACTGCAAAATAAATGAGCGGGCGTGAACCGGCGCGCCGACAGCGCATGGCGGAAGGGCACGAGGCCGGTCCCACCGGCGGCTCGTGCCCTTCCGCCCGTTGGCGATTTCAGTGCCCCCGGCTCAGGCCCTGCGGCGGCGCCGCAGCAGCACAAGCCCCATAAACCCGAGCAGCGAGAGGCTCATCGGCTCGGGCGTGAGCTCGATGCCCTCGACCACCATCCAGTCGTACGGCCCGAGCGGTGGGGGGTTCGTGTATACCCAACTGGAGCCCTTGAACTCCAGGAACGGCCACCATTCCACGCCCTGGCCGTCAATGACCGCCGGGACGAGGTTGAAGTCGGGGTCCACCCATTCGCTCTGCTGTGAATCGCCGGTGCACCAGGTGTCCCTGACGGCGTAGCCGCCAACCGTGACGGCAGCACTGGTGGCCGGATCCTTGAGCCAAAACATGTTGTCCTGGTAGCCGTACGCCACGACGCTGTGCCCGATCGCATCAGCGTCCTGGTACGGTATGGTGACCACATCCAGCAGGACCGGCCGCCCGGCGTCGATCTCGTCTTTCAGGTCCTGGTAGCAGTACGTGCCTCCATAGAAGGGCACCTGGTCGAGTGTGGCGTTGAAGTCCGCGTAGCCGTCCTTGATGTCGTAGGCGCTGGTATCGTCCCACCGGCAGTAGGCTTCCAGGCCCGATCGAATGTCGCTGGACCACGACCCGCCATCGACGGTCTTCATGAAGTCGGCCAGGCAGTCCGGGTTGGCCTCGTGGTTCGGGTAGGACGCGGAGTTGTGCCAGTCGCCATAGGTGTGGCCGTTATCGCTGCCGGCGACGATGTGCTGGGTGCTGGCCACGATTCGCTTCGTGCCCGATGCGCCGCTGCCGCCCCAAACCTGGGCGTCGCCCTTCTTGTAGAGATTCGCCCGGCCGGCGACGCTGTCCCAAAAGGCGACCATCATGCCGCCGGACGTCGGGCTACAGCCGTACCACCAGCAGTACTCCGGGACGTTGGACAGCGGATTGCCCCCCATGATGGGTATGGGGCCGTCGCTCCGGGCGGCGGTGTAATCCCCTTCGTCTCCAAGACATACGCTCGCGACCAACGCCAGGCTCGCGAACGCCAGACACATACACGCAACCCTCGTGGTGGCTCCTCGTCTCATCTCCCTCTCCTTTGCTCTGGTTCTCCTTTTTGAGCCTTCGGCCACGTTGGTATCTCAGACGCACCCGATGGTCCGTCCGCGCCCAACGCGCACCTAGGCTCGCTCGGCCCTGCCACACTGACATGGCCACAAATGAGCAAGGTACAACAACCGGTGAGCACCCCGGGTGAGACGAAACTCCTTTGGTGGGGGCTTGCGCCCCCGACCCTCCTCAAGGATGGCGTATTCTATCCGAAGAGACGCTGTACCGCAAGAACAAAACCG
This sequence comes from uncultured Planctomycetaceae bacterium, assembly GCA_964427875.1. Classification (GTDB taxonomy): domain Bacteria; phylum Planctomycetota; class Phycisphaerae; order SM23-33; family SM23-33; genus CAYRVX01. Next base: position 2,030 of record CAYRVX010000198.1, on the reverse strand, counting down.
TGCGAATGCGCTTTTTTCTACGGCGCGTGAGGTCGATTATCCGGGATTCGTTCCCTGCGCTCGCAGCCCTTGGACCTGCCTGCGGAGCGGGCAATCCGGCAGCTCGCGAAGCAGGTCATCGAGCAGGCGCCGGGCCTCGGCCTCCCTGCCGGACGCCAGCAGGGCCCGGGCAAGGTCGAAGCGCAACGCCTCCCGCTGCGGCTCCAGGCGAGCCGCGGCCCGAAGCGGCGCCTCGGCCTCGCCGGCTCGCCCCATCTCCAGCAGGACCATGCCGTAGTTCGCCTGGCTGTACCAGTCCCACGGCTGCTTGCCCGCCTCGGCGCGGAACGTCTCCAGGACCCGCGGCAGCTCCCTGCGCTTCAGGAACGCCGCCTCGGCGGCCGTCCGGGCGTCGATCGACCACGCCTCACGCCAGTGCGGCTGCGACGAGGATGCCTCCAGCTCCGCCAGGATCACGTGCGCCGTCGCCCACGCCCCCCGCTTCGGCCACAGGTTGCACTTGCCCGCAAGGGCCAGCAGCTCCGTCAGCGCCTTTCGCGCCCGGGCGGGCTGCCTGGCCGAAAGATACCCCTGCCCCAGCGTCAGGAGCACGTCGGGCGAGTCGGGCAGCACCTCCCGCGCCCGTTCGAGGCGCTCCAGCCCGGCCGCCGGATCGCGCGGCAGCAGCAGCCGGCCCAGCAGGTAGTTCGCGTCGGGATCGTCGCCCCTGCGGGCCAGGGCGTCTCGATACGCCCGCTCGGCGCCGGGCAGGTCGCCCGCGGTCCTGAGGCTCGTGCCGAGGTTGACGTAGTCTCTGACCCACCCGTCTTCCGGGCGGCCGAGCCACATCGGCCAGGCCAACGCGCCGACGGCCAGGAGGATGCCGGCGTGCGCGAGCAGCGTCGTCCTGCTGCGTTGTCGGACGGCCTCGACGGCGCGGACGACGGCCCAGCTTGCCGGCAGGATGAGCAGCGGCACGGCCGGCAGCCTGAACCGCGCCGTAACGAAGAACACGACGCCCGCCGCCCAGTAGCCGCCCACCCACAACGTGCAGACCAGCCCCGCCCTGCGCTCGGCCCCGCCGCCCCGCACCAGGCACACCAGGCCGCACACCGCCAGCGGCAGGATCAACGCGCACTGGAGGAACGGCGGGCGCAGCGGCCAGGCGAGCGTCTGCATGAAGTGATACGAGATGTTGTTCCTGAACTCGCGGCCGCTGAAGAAGGCCAGCGCCTTGCGCCCGATCCGCCCCAGCACGGCCCACGGCTGCCGCCGGGCCTCCCGCCAGGTCCGCTGCGCCCACCAGCGGCTCGCCGAGGCGGGCCTCTCGAGGACCTCCTGCGGAACGCGGCAGATGAGCCTCTCCCAGTGCAGCCCGACGGGCACGGCCGACGTTCCGTCCCCGGCGACGTTGCCGACGTAGAGGTTGATCCCCGCGTTGCTGGAGATCGGGATGAGCTGGCCCGTGATGTGGTAATTGCGCATCGCGATGCCCGCGACGATTGCCCCGCCCCCGGCGGCGACGAGGGCGGCCTTCGCGGCCCGCCGCCGCCACCGCACGCCACGGTCACGCCAGATGAGACACGCAACCAGCAGGAAGCCCGGCAGGATGACGTCCGGCCGCACGCCGGCCGAGAGGCCCAGCACCGCTCCGGCCGCCAGAAGCCAGCCGGTGCGCCGCCCGTCCCATCCGCGAAGGAGCATACAAAGCCCGGCCGTGTTGAGGAAGATGCTCGCCGCGGGCGTCAGCAGTTGCAGTTCGAAGAAGACGAAGGGCGCATACAGCGCGGCGGCCAGGCCCGCGACGCGGCCGCACCAGCGCCCCAGCAGGCGGCCCGCCAGCACCGCCAGCAGCACGCACGAACAGGCGCCCAGGACGAACTGCACCCACTGCACCATCGCGACGTGCCGACCGAACAGCCAGTACAGACCGGCGAGCATCCAGGGATAGACGGGCGGCTTGAAGACGTCGTCCGGCCCGTGGCCGAACAGGTCGCCCGCGGCGATCCGGCGGGCCCAGGCGTCGTGATACCCGGCGTCCACGACCGGGT
>CAYRVX010000197.1:0-8209 GCA_964427875.1 uncultured Planctomycetaceae bacterium | reverse complement strand
CGTAGGCGTACTGCATGTACGGGGCGGTGTTGCCCTCCAGCGAGAGCATCTTGTCCCACGAGAAGACGTAGTCGCTGGTGCGGTTCTGGGCGAGGTCGGCGTACTTGACGGCCCCGATGCCCACGACGCGGGCGATCTCGCGGCGCCGATCCTCCGGCAGGTCGGGGTTCTTCTCGCTGACCAGCGCGAAGGCTCGGTCCTCTGCTTCGTCGAGCAGGTCCATGAGCTTGACCGTGCCCCCTTCGCGCGTCTTGAACGGCCGTCCGTCGGTGCCCATCATCGTGCCGAAGGCGTGATGCTCCAGCGAGCACGACTCGCCGCAGAAGCTCGCCGCCCGCGCGACCGCGAAGACCTGCTTCAGGTGCAGCGTCTGGCGGGCGTCCACGACGTAAAGGACGCGGTCGGCCTCGAGCACGTTCGCCCGGTACCGCACGGCCGCCAGGTCGGTCGTCGCGTAGAGATACCCGCCGTCGGACTTCTGCACGATCACCGGCGTGATCTCGCCGTCCTTGCCCCCCAGCTCCTCCAGGAACACACACCGGGCGCCCTGGCTCTCCGTGAGCAGGCCGGCTGCGTCGAGGTCTTCGACGACCTTCGCCAGGTCGTCGTTGTAGGCACTCTCGCCGCGAACGTCCTCCCGGCGCAGCGTGACGTTCAACTCCTCGTACACCTGCTCGCAGTGGCGCAGCGACGCCTCGCAGAACCCCTCCCACGTCCTGCGGGTTTCCGGCTGGCCGGACTGAAGCCGCACGACTTCCTCGCGGGCGGAGTCCGCAAAGCCCGGATTCGCGTCGAACTTCGCCTTGGCCTTGCGGTAGAAGTCCTCCAGGTCGCTCAGGTCCGGCTGCGTTTGTGGACCGGACATCAACTCGTCTTTCAGATACGCCACGAGCATTCCGAACTGCGTGCCCCAGTCGCCGACGTGGTTCTGGCGGATGACCGTGTGGGCGAGGAACTCCAGCGTGCGGACGATGGCGTCGCCGATGATCGTGCTCCGCAGGTGCCCGACGTGCATCTCCTTGGCGAGATTCGGGTGAGAGTAGTCCACGACGACCGTCTCGCACCGCCCCGCAGCGGGCACGCCGAGGCGGTCGGCAGCGGCTCGGCCGGTCAGCTCGGCGGCGAGCCAGTCGTCTCGCAGCCGGATGTTGATGAAGCCGGGCCCGGCGACCTCGACGCTCTCGGCCAGGTGGCCCAGGTCGGCCGCGGCGACGACCTTCTCGGCCAGTTGGCGGGGGTTGGTCTTGAGCTTCTTGGCGGCGGGCATGACGCCGTTGGCCTGGTAGTCGCCGAACTCCGGCCTGGCCGCGGGCGCCACGAGCGCGGGGCTGCCGGCCGGCGCGCCGGCGGCGGCGAGGGCGGCGGCGATACGGGAGTCGAGCTCTGCTCGCACGTTCATGTGCGGCGCTTTCCGGCCTTTCGGGCCGCGGCACGCCAATTGACGCTCGGCGCCTCGCCCCAGATGAGCTCCAGGTCGTAGTATCGCCGATGCTCCTCGTCGAACAGATGGACCACCACGTCGACGAAGTCCATGACGATCCAGTCGGCGGCCTCGCGCCCGGCGACGTGCCAGACCTTCTGCCCGACGGTCGCCCCGTGCCGCTTGACGTCCTCGGCCACCGACCGCATCTGGCGGTCGCTGCTGCCCGTGGCGATGACGAAGTAATCCGTCACGGGGCTGATCCCGCGCAGGTCCAGCACGACGATCTCCCGGCAGTTATCGTCGTGGGCGAGCCCGGCCGCGGCGACGGCGAAGCTCCTCGGCAAATCCTTTGTGCGGGCCGACCGGGCCAACGCGAGCTCCTGCTAGCCAGAAAGGCCCACTGGCCACAAAGGGCACAAAGACCACGAAGCGTCCGAACCACCCAAAACACCTTGCTGATCGTCTTTCATGATTCCCTTTGTGTGCTTTGTGACCTTTGTGGCCGAAGATCCCCAGAAAGGCCCACCGGCCACAAAGGGCACAAAGAGCACGAAGCGTCCGAACCACCCAAAACACCTTGCTGATCGTCTTTCATGATTCCCTTTGTATGCTTTGTGACCTTTGTGGCCGAAGATCCTCAGTTCAGGCCCAGCCAGCCGCCGATGATCGGGGCGAACTTCACGATCAGACCGGCGAAGACGACCGACACCGTGCTCATCAACTTGATCAGGATATTCAGGCTGGGACCGGAGGTGTCCTTGAACGGATCGCCGACGGTGTCGCCGGTGACGGTGGCCTTGTGGTTCTCGCTGCCCTTGCCGCCCATCGCCCCGGTCTCGATGTACTTCTTGGCGTTGTCCCACGCGCCGCCGGCGTTGGCCATGAAGATGGCCATCGCGAACCCGCAGGCCAGACCGCCCGCCAGCAGCCCCAGCACACCCGCGACGTCCAGCAGCAGCCCCACCACCACCGGAGCGATCAGCGCCAGCAGGGACGGGATGATCATCGCCTTCTGGGCCCCGGCCGTCGAGATGCTCACGCAGCGCGCGTAGTCCGGCTGGCCCGTGCCCTCCATGATGCCGGGGATCTCCCGGAACTGACGCCGCACCTCGTTGACCATGGCCCCGGCGGCCCGACCCACCGCCTCCATCGTCATCGCACTGAACAGAAACACCAGAAGCACGCCGGCGAACATGCCGCACAGGACCTTCGGGTTCATCAGCGTCACGTCGTAGAAGGACATGTACTGCCGCAGCGAGGCGTCGGGCGCAAGGACGACCTGCACTTCCCGGCCGCTGACGCTGAGGCGATAGACCTTCTCCTCGTCCCGCCTGCCGAGCGGATGGGCCTCGGCAGCCCGGGTGGCGGCCTCGGCAGCGCCCGCCGGTGGCGGCGCAGCCGGCCCGGCCGCGACGGGCACGAACGGCACTTCCTCCCCGATCGCCGGCAGGTCATCGGGCAGCCGGGTAAGGGCCATCGCACCGGCATAGGCGGAGTGTTTGGTGTCCTTGCGGACCTTCACGGCCAGCTTGCCGTGGCCGAGGTTGACCAGCTTTCCGTAGCCGGCTTGCGCCTTCTGCTTCTCCGCGCCTTTCTCGTCGGAGGGCAGGACGAGGGGCTCGACGTACCTGGCGACGATGGCGTTTTCGGCCTGTCGATTCTGGCCGACGCGGACCTGCTCGACGTAGGCGGCCAGCAGCGCCAGGGCCGTCAGGGCGGCCGAGCCGATCGCGAAGCCCTTGCCCACCGCCGCCGTCGTGTTGCCCAGCGAGTCCAGTGCATCGGTGCGCTTGCGGACCTCCGGCTCCTGCCCGGTCATCTCGGCGTTGCCGCCGGCGTTGTCGGCGATGGGCCCGTACGCATCGGTCGCCAGCGTGATGCCCAGCGTGGCGAGCATGCCGACGGCGGCGACGCCCACGCCGTAGAGCCCCAGCAGGGTCTCGCGGAAGCCCCCGGCGAACGCAAACGCCGCGAGGATCGCGAGGATCACGGTTCCCACGGCCGTCCACGTGGACTTCATGCCCAGCGCGATGCCCGAGATGATGACCGTCGCCGGGCCCGTCTCGGCGCTGTTCGATACCCGCCGGGTCGGCTTGAAGTCGTAGCTCGTGTAGTACTCGGTGGCCTTGCCTATGACCACTCCCGCGGCCAGCCCGCTGACAATGGAGCCCCACACCCCCAGCCAACTGATCTTGGGATGGATGCCGTCCAGCAGCAGCCAGCATACGACGGCCGCCACGATGACGATCAGCACGCTGGAGCCGTTGACGCCCTTGCTGAGGGCCCACATGAGGTCCTTCATCGTGGCGTCCTGCTTAGTTCGGACCAGGTAGATCCCCAGGACGCTCAAAACCGTACCGACCCCGGCGAGCACCATCGGGGCGGCCAGCAGGCGCATGCCGGCGCCCATCTGGGCCTGAGGATCGGTGAACAGGGCCATCGCCGCGGCCACGCCCAAGGCGCCCGCGGCGAGGATGGAGCAGCAGTAGCTCTCGAAGAGGTCGGCCCCCATTCCGGCGACGTCGCCGACGTTGTCGCCGACGTTATCGGCGATGGTGGCGGGGTTGCGCGGGTCGTCCTCGGGTATGCCGCTCTCGACCTTCCCGACCAGGTCGGCCCCGACGTCGGCGGCCTTGGTGTAGATGCCCCCGCCCACTCGGGCAAAGAGCGCCTGCGAAGAGGCGCCCATGCCGAACGTCACCATCACGGCGGCGATCTCGATCAGGTCCATGCGGACCCCGAAGATCGGCGCGATCTTGCTGAGGATCAGGAACCACACCGTGATGAACAGCAGCCCGAAGCCCACCACCACCAGCCCCATGACCGCCCCGGCGCGAAACGCGACGGTCAGGCCGCGGTTCATGCTCTCTTTGGCGCCCTGGGCGGTTCGATTGGAGGCCATGGTGGCCGTCTTCATGCCCAACCAGCCGCACAGGCCGGAAAGGAAGCCCCCCGTCAGGAACGCCACGAAGACGATGTTGTGCTGGACGCCGATAATGCCCATGACCAGGAGGATGATCGCGGCCACCACGAAGAAGATGGCCACCACCTTGTACTGGCGCTTGAGATAGGCCATCGCGCCCGTGCTGACGTGGGCGGCGATCTCCTTCATCTTCTCGTCGCCCTCATCGGCGGCGGCCACCTGGCGGAAGAAGACCCACGCGAAGGCCAGGGCCGTCAGGGCGCCCAGCGGCGCCACCCACCAGATCGGCGGGATATACAGCTCTCGGCGCGACACATAGGCCACAATGATCAGCACGACGATCAACGCGGCCGCGACGCCGAACGTCACGATCATCTTCGGGCTCTTCTTCCACAGGTCCGACAGGGGTTTCACGTTGCGGTTCCTTTCTGCTTTGGACGGAACAACGGGGGACATCGCAACAGGGACCGGGCCGGATCACGTCCTTGCGGGATCGTCCCCGCCTCGCTCCGCGACGCCGTGATTCCGTTCACATTCATGAGCGATCGGCCCCGGGGGGGGCTGAGACCAGGCGGCCGGCTCGATGCGCGATCCTCCATGCTCACTGGCCCAGGGGAGAAGCACGCCTCAGGCTCTTGCGCATCCGCCGGCGGCGCCGTTCGGAAGGCTTCTCGTAGTAGCTGTTGCGCCTGATGTCTCTTGTCAGGCCTTCCTTCTCGCACATCTTCTTGAATCGCTTGATCATCTGACCAACCGACTCGTCGCCTCTGGCCTTGACCTTGATCATCCTGAGATCACTTGTTCCTTTCAGTCTTTCCCCGCCCGCCATCGTACCTTCTTATATTCGGATGGGCCGGTCGCCTGCAAGCCATTTTCAGCCCCGCAGGCAACATTCCGGCGTCCCGCGCGCCGACGGGACGGCAGAGGCCCACCGGCCCCCAACGCCTCTCCTGCAACGCCCCCCGGAGAGCAAAGGAGCTTGACAGGAGCCGCCCGTTCGCATAAACCTCTCGCTGAGAACAGGATAAAAGGAGCCCGCACATGGCCGAACCGGTGGAATCCTGCGAAATCGACATCCGCATCCGGTACGCCGAGGTGGACCAGATGGGCGTCGTCCACCACAGCAGGTACTGGGTCTACTTCGAGATGGGACGCACCGAACTGCTTCGTCAGCAAGGGATTGCATACGCTCACCTCGAGAGCGACGGGGCCCTCTTCGTGGTGGCCAGGTGCTCCGCCCGTTTCCTTGCGCCCGCGCGATACGACGAGGTCCTGGCCCTTACCACCCGCATCGTCAAGACCGGCGCCGCACGCATCGACCACGCCTACGAGCTCAGGCGCAAGAGCGACGACAAGCTCCTCTGCACGGCCGAGACGACCCTCGCCTGCGTCGACCGCCAGGGACGCATCATGCCCCTGCCCGACGCCGTCAAGACCCCAAGACGCGACAAGCCTTGAACCTGCCTGAATCCCCTCCCCCGATCGTGCCCGGTTCTCCGCCGGTCGGCCGCCTCGGGCCTCGGCGCGGCTACCGGTTGACCACGTCCTGCCGGCCCGGGTCGGCCTCGCGCAGGTCCGGGCCCCCTTCCAGAACGCTCTTGAGGTTCGTCAGGTAGAACGTCCAGGCGCCCGACCACTCCAGGTACGTCGCGGCGTCCGGCACATCGGTCTGCACGACCTCCACGACGGTCAGCTCGCCGTCGGGCCTGAGGGAGACCGCGAGCTTCCCGGCCCGGCCGAAGGTGAGCTCGAGCCGTTCCGGCCAGTCGGCAGCCACGACCTGCCCTTGAGCCACGCGGCCGCCGGCCTGCCACGTCCATCGGTACTCGTCGCCGGCCCTGGCAGCCGCGTCCGGCCGCGGGACCTGCTCTGCGGGGGCACGAAACGCCGCCGACTCCAGGAGCCACCGGCAGAGCCCCGCCCCGGCAGCCCAGGCCTCGAACACCCTCGCCGGATGGGCCCTGACGCATATGCGGGCCGTGAGCCTCGACCACTCCGGCCCTTCGCGCTCGCCGGCGGGCGCGGGGATGCGCCGGGCCTCACGGGCCGCCGGCCGCCTCGCGCCGCCGGCCGCCTCCACCCAGATCCGCGCCGCCATCGTGTGAGACTCGCCCGGCCGGATCGTCACCGCATTGTCCAGCGCGTTGGCCGTCTCGATGCAGACCATCTCCCGCCATTCGTCGTCGCCGAAGTCCGCCATCCTGCGCGCCTTGTCGATCCAGGGGTTCCAGAGGACCGTCGAGTCCGATCCGGACTTGGCGATGTGAATCCTCCGGCCCATGCCCGGGTCGTCCAGGATGCACTCGGCCTGCGTGTTGAGATACACGCTGTCCGTCTCCCCGGCGAACGTGATCGGCTCATCTCCCTGGAGCCGCTTCTCGCCGCCGGCGACCTTGCTGAGGCACTCGCACCCGCCCAGGCCGGTGATGGACACCTCCCTCACGTCCGACACGCGGAAGTAGCTGTGCAGCGCCTCGGTGATCGTGAGGTCCTCCTGGCCGCAGTTGAGCGTCTGCAGTGCCATCGAGAGCCCCTGGCCCACCGTGACGCGGTTCCGCAGCTCGAAGTTCCCCGGCCAGTTCGCGTTGCCCACGCTGAACTTCGTGCAGAGCACGACCGTCACGCCGCCGTCGGCCTCCTGGGCGACCGACTCCACGTCGAACTCCATCAGGCGAACGTACCCGTGCAGCGGCCCGGCGGGGCCGTCGGCCTTCTCGGCGAACCACGGGTGGCAGACCGGCACGCCGCCGCGGATCGGCTGGCCGATCGCGAAGGGGCTTCGGCTGCTGACCCACAGGACGGGCTCACAGCCGGCGGGCCGGAAGCCCGTGACGTGCCCGCCGAGCAGGTAGATCTCGGCCTCGGCCCCGGCCGCGGCAATCGACATCCGCGTCAGCCCCCCCTGGCCCTCCTCGAAGGCGACCGCGCCGGGAATGCCGAATCGGCCGTTGAGTTCCTCGATCCTCATGATTCGCTCTCCGGTCAGGTCAACACCCGGTGAGCATACCGCCGGCACGCTCGGGGGGCAAGCGAACCGGCGCGCACCGGACGCCGTCCGAAGCCGCCCGGAGGCTGCGGGCGAGCATCCGCGGCAACGCCGAGCCGGTCCCGCACACCACGCCGGCAAAATCCGGGAGCAATCACCACAAGCGCCTTTAAATAAAGGACTTCTGGCCGATCCCGGGAAAAATGGCTTTGTTTCGTAAAAAGACTTATCCCGGATCATTCGCAACCACAGAGGTCACAGAGGTCACGGAAGTCACGGAGGTCACGGGGTAGATAAGGTATTGAAACAGAATGCTTTACCACTACTCCATTCAGCGACGACTGCAAACGCGCGACAGGCAGAGTGTTCTCTCACAGCCCCCAGCGTTTCCGTCGTAACCACTTGCAAAATAATAACCTCTGTGCTCTCTGTGCTCTCTGTGGCAAATAGTCCGGGCCATGGTCTTCTCCCCGCCCCACGGGTCGAACTCGGAATAATCCGCGTTTGGGTTCGTTTCGCATTTTTTATGTAATCCGCCGCCCTGCTTTTCCTTGTGATCATGGTCCCCCCGTAGCAGGCATATACATCTCGCAGGCCCTTTTGCACAACGAAAATCGGCAGATTGCAGAAAAACTTCCGGCCCCCCCCCCGCCGGCAAGGGCCGGCGTAGGCTGAAGGTCGTAGGTCATAGGTCGTAGGCCATGGGTCGTAGGGCAAGACCCTCAGGCCCTGTCCGGCAATCGTGCTCGTGCTCGCCTGCCCTGAGCTTGTCGAAGCGTCCTCGGCCGTTTTTTCCGTGAGACCGCTGCTCGGTTGGCTTTCGGCCATTGTCGAGTAGCCTCAGCACGTTGCCGCTCCGAGGCCCTCTCGGAACCGG
>CAYRVX010000196.1:0-8216 GCA_964427875.1 uncultured Planctomycetaceae bacterium | reverse complement strand
TCTGCGGCGACATCACAGGACGTACTGCCACCCACAGTTTGGATATTGACATAGCTCTAGCCTCGGCCGCGCCCGGCGATCAGGTCGACGAGGCCTCGCAAAAAGCAACCGACCGGCGAGGATTCGTCTCCGCCGGTCGGCTCGCAGACAGGGCTTATTGCCAACGTCATCTCGCCGCCGGTCACGCGGCGGCCACTCCGGTCGTGCTCGTGGCGGGTTGGATCACGGCGATGGGCTTGAGCGGCACGCGAACGATGCTGTCCAGGCCGAACCGTCCCGGCTCGACCCCGAAGGCGGCGTAGTCCGCAAACCACTCGCCGTCGGCACAGTAGCGGAAGCGAAACTCCCCCGGAGGCAGCTTCATCCGTGCCGTCCAGTACCCCTCCTCCGAACAGACCATCCTCAGATCACCGATGCGCCAATCATTGAAGTCGCCGGCCAAATGCACCTTGGCGGCGGAGGGTCTGAAGAAGCAGAACTCGACCCAGTCATCCTTAACTGTTACCATCCGTTGTCTTCCTCGCAGTTCACCATGAATCGCCGCCTGCCTGTTTGACGTGCCGAAGGTCCCGTCTATTCGCTCCCCGGGCCGCAATCCATATCGGAGCCGGGGACGGCGAACTTAACTTCCAATCCCAGAAAAGCTCTCGCCGGGAGCAACGTGCTGCCGGTCGGCCCTGTGCGCAAAACCCAAAAACCAAACGGGTTACAATTCTCCTCAGCCAAGAAATGCAAGCAGCCGAATGCCGACTCACTTCCAGCACTGCGGAACGGCCAAGCCCTATCGCGCCGCCATGCGCGCAGCCCCAGGCGACGTGTCCCTCACGCCCTCCTCCATACGCCACACGTATTATAGCATCGCCGAGCCGGCGGACTGCTCCTTGACAGGCCAAAAACGCTCGCGGAGCCGCCGGCTCGACGGGGCCTGTGCGCAAGGTTATGGTTTCTTGGCGGATGCGAACTGCCCGCCCCCTGCGGCTTTTCTCAGATTTCCCGCGACGCCCCGCCGGCAAAGTGGACATCGATCTGCTCAGCGGCGCGCCGCCCCTCGGCGACCGCCTGGACCACCGTCGCGCCGCCATTCGCCAGGTCCCCGGCCGCCCAGACGCCGGGCCGGGTGGTCGCCAGGGCTTGGTCCACTTTCACCAACCCGTCGCCCGTCAGCCCCACACCGGGCAGGGCCGCGGCCAACTGCCGGTCGGGCATCTCCCCTATCGCCTCCACGGCCATCTCGACGTCAAGGACGAACTCGCTGCCGGGCACCTCGACCGGACGGCGCCGTCCCGACGCGTCGGGGGCGCCCAGCCGGGTCCGCACGAGGACCACGCCGGTGACGCGGCCGGCGTCGCTGACTGCATACCGTACGGGCTGACAGAGGAGCATCAGATGCACGCCCGCGTCCAGCAGCTCGTCGCGCTCGTTCGGCCAGGCGGGCATCTGGCGGTAACTGCGGCGGTAAACGAGGTACACGTCCTCGGCCCCCCGCCCGGCTGCGCAGACGGCGGCGTCCACGGCCGTGTTGCCCCCGCCGAGCACGGCCACGCGCCGCGGGCAGCGATGCTCGCCCCGGCGGTTCATCTGTCGCAGGAAGTCGCCCGCCTCCAGGACGCCGGCAGGCCTGGGCGCCCCGGCGTCCAGGAGCGACGCCCCGGCGGAAAGCCCCATGGCCAGCACGGCCGCGCCGTAGCCCTCCGCCAGGAGATCATCGAGCGTAAAGCGGTCGCCAAGAGGCGTATCCAGCCGCCAGGCGAGCCGGTCGGGCGGGACCGAACCGAAGACGGCGTGGATCTCCGCGCGGGCCCGTTCGGCGGCCAGGCGAGCGGCCGGAATGACGCTGCCAAGCTTGCCGCCGACTTGCCCGGCCGCCTCAAAGACGGTCACGCAGTGGCCTCGCCGGAGCAGCTCGGCGGCCGCGGACAACCCGGCCGGTCCCGCGCCGATCACCGCCACCCGCCGTCCGGAGCAGTCCTCGGGCACGGCGAGCGCGGCCCAGCCGGCCTCGACGGCCCGCTCGGAGAGGTACCGCTGGATCTCGCCGATGGGTACGGGCCCGTCGGCGATGTAGTTCCGGATGCAGGCGGCCTGGCACTGGACCTCGACGGGGCAGACGGCCCCGCAGATCGCCGGCAGGACGTTTCCCGCCCGCAGGATCCGGTAGGCCTTCTCCTCCTGCCCGTCGGCCAGGGCGCCGAGAAAGCCCGGGATGTCCACGCCCGCGGGGCAGCCGGCGACGCACATCGCGTCCGGGCAGCGGCGGCACTGTGCGGCCCGCTCCCGAAGCACCTTGATGTCCCTGCGGCGCCCCTCGCGGAAGACGGGCGCGTAGACCTCGTGGTCGCGGACGACGCAGCCGCTTCGCCCGCCGTCCCGCATGATCTGCGTGCACGAGCTGCACAGCACGCAGACCTTGTGCGGGTCCATCGCGCCTTTCCGGAGGATGTCCCTGGCGAAGTCCGGATACGCCAGCGCCCCGCGGCCGAGGCCCACCAGGCTCGCCCAACCCGCCGAGATCGCGCCCGCCGCAAACTGCGGAACATACTGACGCAGCCACGTGTACCCCGAGCCCACCACCGGCAGGTCCGGGTGCGCCTGCTGAACGTCGCGCACCACGTGGAGGATCCTCGCCACGCCGACCAGCGGCTCTTCCGGCGGGTCGGGCCAGTCGGCGATCATCCAGTCGGCCGGGCGGTTGACGTGCGGGTTCCAGTACGGGTTTCCGACCGTGATGTTGACGCCGCCGAACCCCGCGGCCTTCAGCTCGCCGACGAGGCGGATCGGCTCGGTGAGGTCGCACCTGCCTGCGTCCCGAGCGTCCGCGCCCCACCCGTAAGGCCGGGCGATCCCGTCGTAGACGTTCAGGCGGCAGGTGACCTCGATGCTCTCGCCGAGCGCGTCGCGGATCTTGGCGGCCGTCTCGCGGAGAAAGCGGGTCCGGTTGTCGTAGCCGCCGCCATAGCGGCTGTTCTCGCGGGTGAACGAGGCGAGCAGCTCGCTGACGAGGTAGCGGTGGCAGCTCTTGACGTCCACGGCGTCGAACCCGGCCTCGGCCGCCAGCCGGGCCGTCTCGACGTAGGCGTCCTGAAGTGCGTCCAGCTCCTCGTCGGAGATCACTGGATGCCCCGGCGCGATCCCCCCGGCCGCCTCCAGCACGGCCGAGTGGTGCGCGATGATCGGCGCGGGCTCTGCGCCCGGCCGGCTGTAGCGCCCCGAGTGAGCCATTTGCAGGATGCAGACGGGCTCGCAGCCGACGCCTTCGCGGGCGGCCGCCCTGGCGGCGCGGACCATCTCGGCGAAGCCCTCCACCGTGCCGGCGTGGAGATGGAGCTGTCGCGGATTGGCCCTGGCCTCGGCGGCGACGGCGGTGGCCTCCCACCAGATGAGCCCGGCCCCGCCGGCTGCGAAGCGGCGGTATCGCCGAATCGTCAGGTCCGTCGGGGCGCCCTCGTCCGTGCCGTCGCACCCCTCCATCGGCTGAACGACCAAGCGGTTGGGCACGACGAGCCGCCCCCAGCGAACCTCCTCGGCCAGCACGGACAAGTCCTCGCAGACAGGCAGGTCGAGCCCGCGGCCCCGGACGGCCTCAACAAGCTCCTCCAGCGAACGATACGAGAACCGCTGCGACGGGTCCATGCTCCCTCGCGCCGGCCTCGCCGGCCGACGTGAACCGCCCTGTGCCGTCCGACCCCGCCGGGCGGGCCGACCCGGCGGGGCGCGACACGCTCCGGGCGAGCCGCGGGGCCCGCAAAACACCGGACGCGTCGAGCTTGCGAGTATACACCCACCCGCCCCCCAAAGAGAGGGCATTTCTCCGCCCGGCCCCAGCGGCGTACGGTCGGCTGGTGGTGGCCGGTGCGACCTTGGCATCACCGTCGGGCTCGGCCCGGCGGGACGATGACTGGCGTCCAGCAGGGATTGCCGGTCATCCACGTCTCCGTCGGGCTTGGCCCGGCGGGACGATGACTGGCCCGCGGCCGGTTGTGCTCGGTTGACAACTCACGGCCCCGCCGGGGCAGGCCCGACGGTGGCCTGATGCAGCAGCAGCCTGCGTGCTGGACGTCACTCACGGCCCCGCCGGGATAAACCCGGCGGTGGCCAAGCCAGCGAGTATTGCCGGCGAAAACCGACCACACTCCGTCCTCGGGCGCCAGAGGGGAGCCAGCCGCTTGCATTGGCGGCTCGGGGCGTCTACACTCGCGGCGGCGACCGGGAAACGCCGCAGGACACGCATCATGACAGTGGCCTATTTCGACTGCTTCGCAGGCGCCGCCGGCGACATGATCGTCGGCTCGCTCATCGACGCCGGCGCCGACCTCGACGCCATTCGCGCGGAGATCGCCAAGTTCGAGCTGGGCGACGTGCGCCTCGAGGCCGAGAGGGTCCGCCGGAACGGAATGGCCGCCCTGCACTTCCGGGTCCGCGAGCCGTCCGGCGATCATGAAGGCCACCATCCGCATCGCCACCTGGGCGACATCCTCGGCATGATCGACGCCGCGAGCCTGGCCGATCGCGCCGCCGACCGCGCCCGGCGCATCTTCACGCGCCTCGGCGAGGCCGAGGCGAAGGTCCACGGCGTCGGCGTCGAGGAGGTCCACTTCCACGAGGTCGGCGCGGTGGACAGCGTCGTGGACATCGTGGCCGCGTGCGTGGCGATGGAGCTGCTGGACGTCGAGCGCGTGCTGTGCTCGTCGATCCCGCTGGGCAGCGGGACGGTAACGACCGAGCACGGGGAGCTGCCTCTGCCCGCCCCGGCAACGGCGCAGTTGCTGATCGGCGCTGAGACGCGGGGAAGCGGGATCGTCGGCGAGGCCATCACCCCTACCGGCGCAGCCGTCCTCACCACGTTGGCCGAGGCCTACGGGCCCCCGCCGGCCATGACCGTTTCCGCCGTCGGCTGCGGCGCCGGCACGCGCGAGACCGGCCCGCTGCCGAACGTGCTGCGGGTGTTCCTCGGCCGCAGGGAGGACGACGGGCAGATCGACACCGTCGTGGAGCTCTCGGTGAATCTCGACGACTGCACCGGGGAGATGATCGGTGCGGCCATTGCCGCCCTCCTGGCCGCCGGGTGCCTGGACGCCTGGGCCGCGCCGGTCGTCATGAAGAAGTCGCGCCCCGCCTGGCTGCTCTCGGCCCTGTGCCGCCCCCAGGACGCAGCCGAGGCCGAGCGGATCCTCTTCGCCGAGACGACCACGTTCGGCGTCCGCCGGCGCGTCTGCCAGCGAACGAAGCTCCAGCGGCGCCACGAGACCGTCGAGACCGCCTACGGGCCCATCCGGGTGAAGGTCGCCCGCCGCGGCGGCGAGACGATGACCGCGGCCGCGGAGTTCGAGGACTGCCGCCGGGCCGCCGAGGCCCACGGCGTCTCCGTCAAGGAGGTGCTGGGTGCGGCCCTGGCGACGTACCGGCAAGCGAAGGGCCAATGACCGTCCTGGCAATCACATTGACGGCGATCGTCGCGGCCGCCGCCCTCGTCTGGTCCACTCGCCACCTCATGATCCGCAGGGAGATGCGCCGGGGGTTCCTGCTGAAGCCCGACTGCCCCGGCCCGCCGAACGGTGCGCCGTCGGTCAGCGTGATGATCGCCGCGAGGAACGAGGCCGAGTGCATCGAGACGTGCGTGCGGACCATGCTGCTCCAGGACTATCCCGACTTCGAGCTGGTGGTCTGCAACGACCGCTCGACGGACGACACGCCCGCCATCGTGCAGCGTCTCGCCGGCGAGGACGGGCGCCTCCGCCTGATGAACGTCGACCACCTGCCCGACGGCTGGTGCGGCAAGAACCACGCCATGCAGCACGGCATCGCCACGACCGACAGCGAATGGATCTGCATGAGCGACGCCGACTGCCGCCAGGTCTCCCGGCGGACGCTTTCGACGGCCATCCAGTACGCACTCGACAACCAATGCGACCTGCTCAGCGTCCTGCCGAGGCTCGAGATGCGAAGCTTCTGGGAGCACGTCGTCCAGCCGGTGTGCAGCGGGGTGATGATGATCTGGTTCCACCCCGACAAGGTCAACGACCCCGCGAAGGCCAACGCCTATGCCAACGGGGCGTTCATCCTGATCCGCCGCCGGACGTACGACGCCATCGGCACGCACGAGGCCGTCAAGGACTGCTTCAACGAGGACATGCACATGGCCCGCCTGGTCAAGCAGGCCGGGCTGAACCTGAAGGTCGTCCGAAGCGACGGGCTCTACCTCGTCCGCATGTACACCTCGCTGAGGGAGATCGTCCGCGGCTGGAGCCGGATCTTCTACGGCACGTTCGGCACGCTGCGGCGGCTGAGCATCTCGCTGGCCGTGATGGCGGTCATGGGCCTGCTGCCGTACGTGGCCGCCGGGCTCGGGCCGGCCATGGCCGCCGCCGGCGCGAGACCCGCCTGGCCGTGGTGGACCCTGGGCGCCGCCGGCTGGGCGGCGGCGGCAGTGCAACTGAGCGTGATCCTCCGCTACTACCGCCTCATCGGCGCGCGGCCGGGGCTCTTCTGGACGTACCCCATCGGCTGTCTCGTGGCGACGCTGGCCCTGATCGGCTCGCTGACCAAGCTCCGCCGCGGGGCGAAGGTCGTCTGGAAGGACACCAGCTACGCAAGACAGCCCTGAGCGGGGAGTTCCGCCGGGGGCAAAATCCGCGCCGGACCTCTGTAACTCTTTGCAATGAAGTAGGTTATGGCTGATTTTGGGAAAAATGGGTTTGTTTCGTAAAAACACTTACGTCCGCTTGCCGAGGCTTTTGCCGCCGCTGCCCCAATGGCCCCGCGATACTCCCTGCCATTCCTATTATATACATCGAGGGCCAGGATGTCATCAATTATTTCAGAATATTCTATACAATTTTCTTCACTGACCAACAGCCTCAACGGAAAGGCGGGATAAGGGCGAAGGTCCACGGCCCACAGAGGGGGGGGCTGCCGGGGGCTTTGTCAAATTGCTTTGCCCTCTGGGGTTATTTGTCTGCTCTTGCCGCGGCGGCCCGGAGGGAGTTGTAGAAAGGGCGCGGGTCGGGCTCGAACTCCAGCGTGTGGGCGGCGTCGAGCTCCTCCACCGTGCACCGCCCGGCCGTCAGGCGCTCGACGATTCGCCTCGTGGCGGCGTTGTCGATGATCCGGTCGCGGGCCGCCAGGATGAGCGTCGTGGGCATCGTCAAGCTCCCCCGCCCGGCTCTCCGGAGCATCCCGTCCACGCGCCGGCTGGCGTACAGGAGGCTCGCCGTCGCCCGGTGCAGGCCGAAGGCGTCGGCCCGGAGGTACTGCCGCATCTCCTCGTTGTCGGTGAAGAGCTTCTCGTCGTTGAGCGGGATATCGAACAGCCTGCGCGGCCGGAAGAGCAGCGAGAGCCCAACGGCGAGCTTCGTTCCCCGCGAGACGTCCACCCGCGGCGCGATCCCCGGCGCCACCAGCGTCAGCGAGGCCATGTCGAAGCCTTCGGGGCGATTCGCCGCGAAGGCGGCCGCGAGCTTGCCGCCCCAACTGACGCCGACGAGGTGAAGGCGGGCGGCTTCGGCGCGGGCCAGCGCGAGCCGGGCGGCCGCCGCGACGTCCGCGAGCAACTGCCCTGCCGAGGCCGCGTGCCCGCGGTCGTCGCGGCTTTCCCCGCTGCCGCGGCGCGTCGGCTGCAAGACCGCATGCCCCGCTTTCGCCAGGGCAGCCGCCGAGCCGCAGAACCACCCCGGATGCGACTGGATTCCGTGCAGGTACAGCACGGGCAGGCGGCGGGAGAGGCCCTCCGGCGGCGAGTAGACGTACACGGCCGTCCGGCAGCCGTCCGGCAGCTCGAGCATCTCCCGCGCCGGCTGGAGACCCGGCGGCAGCGAGCGCGAGAACGCCAGCGGGCTGTCAGGGTCGGCACTCGACATGGCGATCAGTTTAGCCGCCCCCGGCCCGCGCCAACAACCTTCAAGCCAACCTTCGCATCGGGAGCATAAGCGTGTTGGGCAAGCAGTCGCTTCTGGAGGGCCGCAGGCCCGACTGCCGGTAGCCTCGCCCTTCGGTCGTGAGCTCAGCCGAACGGCGCGAGCCCATGGAGCTGGAGTACCCATAATAGAGAGCCCCCGCACGGGGGCGAGTGATGCCCTCAAACGCCCCCATGCGGGGGCTGGGCTGATAACGGCCCGCATACCACCGGCTCGCGCCCTTGTCATTACCCACATTTGCTGAACGTCCGGACGGAGACGCTCTCTTGGGCCGAGGCCCCCACGGGGCTTGCCCCCGTGGGGCCA
>CAYRVX010000195.1:0-8232 GCA_964427875.1 uncultured Planctomycetaceae bacterium | reverse complement strand
AGGGACGCTAACCATGTTTTTCTGCGCAGAAACCTGGTTAGCGTCCCTATGTTTCCTGTGTTTCTTGGGGGATGTAAGCCTCGAATACGCCTTTGGGGCCCGGCCTCCTTCATCGTTTAACAGGAGACGCTAACCGTTTTGTTCTGCGAAGAGACCCGGTCAGCGTCCCCATATTTTCGCGCCGCCGGCCAGGTCGCAGCCGGTCACGACGCCTTCGTGATAGCCGCGGTTGTAGCGCACGGCGTAGCCCCAGCACTTCTCTGGCCAGGCGCCGTTGCGGCACGGCAGCTCCAGAACGATGTCCATCCTGCGGTCGTCGCGGGCCAGGCCGCCTTCCAGGACGAGGACGACGTTGCCGTGGACCGGCTCGGCTGCGATCAGGAGCGACGGAAGCCAGAGCACCAGGGCGGACGTCAGCAAATGGCTGCGTCTCATCTCGGTTTGCCGTTCTGGAACGTGACGTTGGAGATGGCCTTGCCGGATCGGTCCCATCGCGTGGCATGGCCGTGACAGTGGAAGTTGCGCCACGCCGACTCGGCCTTCTTCCGGCCGTTCGGCCAGTACTGCGTCCATAGGCTGGGGCCGTTCTCGTCGTGCCGCCATTGCCATTCGACGCTGCCGTCCGGGCGCCAGAGCGTTTCGGTGCCGATCTTCCTGCCGAGGCGATACGTGACCTCATATTGCTTGCGGCCGTCGGCGCAGGAGCGCCTCTCCATGCCGTGGAGCAGGTACCGCCCGTCGTCGCCGACGCCGGCGCTCCAGGCGATCCGGACGTTGCCGTTGGGGTGCTTCTCCTCGCGCCCGCTGACGCTTCGGATCTTCGTGGCGGTGGGAGCCATCAGCTTGGCGTCGGTTCGCTTATCGGGAGCGTCCGAGAGGATCCACGCCTCGTTCATCTCGAAGTGCAGGCACGGGCGGTTCATCGTGGTGATCAGGTGGATGAGGCCGTTGGGCGCCTGCCGGGCGACGGAGTAGCCGATCGTCGCGGCCCCGCCGTGCCGCGAGGGGCTCTCGTGCCGCTGGGTGCCGACGAGCTTCCTGACGCGCCACGTGAGGCCCTCGTCTTCGGAGAGGGCAACGTAAGCGCCTCGATCCGCGATCGCCTTGGGCTGCCTGCCGCTGATGTGCTGATAGTCGCCCGCGAAGAGGATCCGCCCGCTGGCGAGCCGCAGGACGCTCGGGCGCTGATTGCTGCCGAGCGCGGCGAAGCGCGTCCTGCTGACCTTCCAGGTCTTTCCGCCGTCGGTGGAGATGCTCTTCGGCATGTACCCGTCGATGTTCGTGTTCTTGCCGCCCATTCCCAGGATGCTGCCGTCCTTCAGGGGCACGTAGGTCGTGTGCCGCCCGCCGCTGCGGCCGCCGGTGTCGTACCAGGTCCGGCCGTCATCCCTGCTGGCCCACAGCACGGACTGCCCGCCGGCGCCGTCGCTGGCGACGTACATCGTGCCCTGGGAATCGCGGAAGGCCGTGTTGACGGGCTGGCGGGAATGAGAGCCGACGCGCCCCTTGAAGGCGGGGAACCGGACCTCCCCCCAGGTCGCGCCGCTGTCCGTCGAGCTGGTCCACTGAAACGGAAACGCCCCCCGCCGCAGGCGCGGGCTGCCCCAGAAGAAGTGCAGCGTGCCGGCGTCGTTCCACAGCAGCGGGGCGTGGTCGTTGGCGCCGGGGAAGTCGAACAGCCGCGACGGCATGTCCCACTGATCGGCCCCGAAACGCAGGCGCGTCGCCATCAGGGAGACCTCCGGCTCGTACTCGTGATACGACGTGTAGATGACCATCAGCACGTCGCCGTTGGGGCAGACCTCCAGGGCCGGGCTGTGATTGTGGCCGCGGAACGACGGGTGCAGGCCGGCCGCGTCGATCGCCTCCCGCGACGCGTTCTCCGGCGGCGTCGGCAGGAGGTAGCGCTTTCGAAAGTACGGTTTGGCCGGGTCCGGGCCTCTCCTGACGTCCGCACTCGTCCGCCTGATCCCCTGCTGAACGAAGAACGGCCGGTACGCCGCGGGCCTGCTCGCCGGCGCGGGCGCCTGCACGACGCGGAAGCCGATGGCGTGATGCCCACCCGTGCCCGCCTGCGTCCGGGCCGGAGGTGCGACCTTCTCCGCCAGACGCTCATCGGCGCCCGTGTGCGAGAGGGTCCCCGGGGGAACCATCACCTTGTCCCGGCCGGGCCGGCTCCAATACAGGCGCAGGTGGGACCGCCCGCCCCGGTGGGAGTATGACAGCTCGATCGGGTACTTCCTGCCCTTGACCATGGACAGCTTGCCGGAGCGTATGGTGCTGTCCTTCCAGCCGCCGATCACCGTCCGGCCGGCGACCTTCAACTCCACGCCGCCGTCGGCCTCGACGAGGAACGTGACCTCGCCGCTGAAGGGCGCCTCGATGCGGCCGCGCCAGCGGGCCGACCAGTCCCTGCCCCTTTCGGTGTCGCGGCTCCAGTCCTTGTCGGTCCGGGCAAGCACGTCCCGGCTCTTCGGGCGGGTCAGGTTGCCGTTGCCGAACCACGTGCCGACGAGGCCGGGCTTCGTGCCTTCCTTCGGCTTCACCGGCGAGCGTGGCCGGGCCTTCGGGGTCCCAGCGGGCGCGGCGGGTATCCCGAAGCCGGGCGCGATTCCGGCACGGCTGGCCGAGGCCGCATAGCCGGGCTCGCCTGAGTCCAGCCCCCCGCCGCGAACGACGCGGGCGAAGCCGCCTGCCCGGCCGACCGGGTCGACCTGGTCGGCCCCCGGGTAATCGCCGTAGAAGTCCGCGCACCATTCCAGCGGGCCGGAGTGCATGCCCTTCAGGCCCCACGGGTTCGCCTGACCCGGCTTCGGCGGCTTGCTGCCGGACCAGAAGGCCGTCTTCGTCCCGGCGCGGCAGGCGTATTCCCATTCCGCTTCCGTCGGGAGGCGATAGGGCCTGCCGTCCTTGCGGCTGAGCCATCGGCAAAAGGCCGCGGCGTCGCGCCAGCTCACGCCGGTCGCCGCGTCGGCGCCCTTGCCGTCAACCGCGGCGTCCGGCCGAAATGCCTTGTACTGCTCGACCGTCACTTCCGTGACGGACATCCGGAACGACCTGGTGATGGTGACCTTGTGGGCGGGCTTCCGGTCCCAGCAGCCGTCGGCCCGGCCCATCAGGAAGGTGCCGGCCGGGATCTCAACGAGCTGGATCCCGATGGGGTTTTTCACGGTCCCGGGCCGACCGGCCGCACCGGCGGCGGCACAGGCCAGACCCGAGGCGATGCGCGTCAGCAGCGATCCTGTCACGGTCCTTCCTTTACCGGGATTCAGGGGGTCCCTCGAACACGTTACAGGCACAGACAGATCGCTTTCAAGGGCGGCGCCTCGGCGCACAAGAGAGAGGCATCCAGCCCGTGGCGGCTTTGCGGAGCGAGCCCGGGGGCGACGCTACTGTTCTTCCGGCGGCGTGTAGTCGCGCTTCGGGGGCTTGACGATCAGGCCGTTGCGGATCGCCTTGGCCGACACGTTGATCCGCTTGACCCCGCCGTCGATGACGGCGCGGACGCGCTGCATGTTCGCCTTGAACTTCCGCTTGGTCTTTCCGGTCGTCTTGATCCCGATGCCGCCGAGGTACTTGGCCTTGCCGCGGTGGGCGTACTTCCGCCCGCTGCGGGTCTTCTTGCCTGTAAAAGGGCACTTCCGAGGCATCGTTCGTCACTCCTGCCTTCGCTCGCGCGGGAACGGGACCGGGCAGTATAGGAACCGCGCGCCCGCGAAACAAGGCGATCTCTTCTCTTCTATCGTTCGCCGAGAGCTGATAGCTGAATGCTGATCGCTCCCTTAGTAACCGTCAACGAATAAACTAAGCAGATGTCCAATGACGAATGCCAAATGACGAATGACGAACGCCGGCAATAGCTGCGTTCTCCGAGCGAATCGGCCTCCTTTTATTCGGCATTCGGCATTTTTCATTCGTCATTCAGAGCTCCAATTGCTGAACTTGTTTCCTGACGCTCCCTTACTTCTGTTCTTCCTGCTTGGCGGCCTTGGCGGCGGCGACGATCTGCTGCTGCACGTTGGCCGGCACGGCCTCGTAGTGGCTCAGCTCCATGGTGTAGCTTCCCTGCCCGCCGGTGACGGAGCGCAACTGGCTGTTGTACTGCATGACCTCGGCCAGCGGGGCCTGCGCCTTGACGACGCACATGTTGCCGGGCAGCATTTCCTGGCCCTGGATCCGGCCCCGGCGGCCGGACAGGTCGCTGGCGATGTCCCCCATGTAGCTCGCCGGGATCGCCACCTCCATGTCCACGATCGGCTCGAGCAGGGCGGGTTTGGCGTGGTTCACGGCGTCGATGAAGGCGTACTTGCCGGCCGTGCGGAAGGCCACCTCCTTCGAGTCCACCGGATGGCTCTTGCCGTCGTAGACGCTGACCTTGACGTCCTGCATGGGGTATCCGGCGACGGGTCCGACCGCGAGGACGTCGTGGATGCCCTTTTCGATGGCCGGAAGGAACTGGCGCGGGACGGACTCGCCGAACAGATCGTTGACGAACTCGAATCCGCCGTCGCGCTCGAGCGGCTCGATTCGCAGGTACACTTCGCCGAACTGCCCGGCCCCGCCGGTCTGCTTCTTGTGGCGGTAATGGCCGTCGGCGTTGACGGTGACGGTCTCGCGGTATGGGATCTTCGGCGGCTTGGTGTCCACCTCCAGGTCGAATCGCTGCTTCATCTTGGTGAGCATGATCCGCAGGTGCAGGTCGCCGACGCCGGAGATGACCGTCTCGTTGGTCTGCGAATCGCGCGTGGCCAGGAAGGTGGGGTCTTCGTCGGCCAGCTTGCTGAGCGCGCCGGAGATCTTCTGCTCGTCGCCGCGGCTCTTGGGCGCGACGGCCAGGGAGTACATCGGCGTCGGGCAGGCCGCAACGTCGCGGAAGATCGCCGCCGCCTCGGCGTGCAGGACGTCGCCGCGCCGGATCTCCTCGACCTTCGCCAGGGCGATGATGTCGCCGGCGACGGCCTTGTCGACCTCGACCGTCTCCTTGCCCTGTATCTTGAACAGGTGGCCGATCTTCGCGGCCTTCTTCTCGTCGCGGAGCTGGTAGCTCGTCTCGCCCGTCACCGTGCCCTGGAGCACGCGGACCCACGCCAGCTTGCCCACGAAGGGGTCGGTCGCGATCTTGAACGCCTGGCCGACGAATGGCCTGTCCGGGTCGGCGAGGAGCTCGATCGCCCCGGCGTCGGTGCCCTCGCCAGCCCTTGCCGGGGTGAGCCTGACGTCCGCGGGCGAGGGGAAGTAGTCGGCCGCCGCGTCCAGGAACTCCGCCACGCCGACCTGGGACCTGGCGGCCGTGAACAGCACCGGAATGACCGTGCCTTCCACCATCGCCTGGGCGAAGGCCGCCGAGAGCTTCTCCTGCGGAATCTCCTCGCCGCCGAGATAGGCCTCCATGAGCCCCTCGTCGGCCTCGATGATGTTCTCGATGAGCTGCGTGTGCGCATCGGGCACGTCGCCCACGTCCGCCGAGCCGGCATCGCCGGAAAAGCAGTCGGTGACGGCCTTGCCCCCGTCGGCCGGCAGGTTCATCGGCTTGCAGGCCATGCCGAACGACTCGCCCACGTCGCTCAGCAGGCGCTCGATGTCCACGTTCTCGCCGTCGATCTTGTTGACGACGATCGCGATGGGCATTCCGGCCTGCTGGGCGGCCTTGAACAGACGACGCGTGTTGACCTCAATCCCCGCGGCTGCGGAGATGACCACGACGGCCGTGTCCGCCCCGCCCATCGTGCCGATCGCCCCGCCGATGAAGTCCGGATAGCCCGGCGCGTCGATCAGGTTGATCGTCCTGCCCTTGTGCTCCAGATGGGCCGCGGCCGGATCCACCGAGTGCTTGCGCTCCTTCTCGATGTCGGTGTGGTCCAGGAGGCTGCTGCCGTCGTCCACCGAGCCGAGCCGGGTGGCGACCTTCGCGGCGTACAGCACGGCCTCGCCCAGCGAGGTCTTTCCCGCCCCGCCGTGACCGAGAAACACGATGTTGCGAATATCCTGCGGTTTCGAAGCCGGCATCATCGTCTCCAGGCATTTCTGAATCATTCATCCGAGGCCCGCGCCCGGCCGCGACACGGCCACAGGCACTCCCCAATGCTCTCGGCGGAACGGTTCAATATAAGCCATTCCGCCCAAAGGGCAAGCGGAAAAACCGGTCCTTGTCGTGTGGCGTCGGGGGCTGTACACTGTAAGGCTCGCGTTACCATGGCCAGACGCAAGAAGACAACCTCCCCCGCAAAGGGCGCCGGGAAACGGCGGGCGGGCTCGAAGCGCCCGGCCGCGAAGGCGGCGGTCGAAACGCCCCCGGCGAGAGGCGATTCGCCGCCCCGCGAGATCGTCATCCTCGGCGCCAAGGAGCACAACCTCCAGAACATCGACGTCCGCATCCCCCGCGACAAGCTGGTGGTCGTCACGGGCCTGAGCGGGTCGGGCAAGAGCTCGCTGGCGTTCGACACGATCTACGCCGAGGGTCAGCGGAAGTACGTCGAGAGCCTCTCGGCCTACGCCCGCCAGTTCCTGGAGCAGCTCTCCAAGCCGGACGTGGAGCACATCGAGGGCCTGCCGCCGACGGTGGCCATCGAGCAGCGGGGCGGGGGGGCCAACCCCCGCTCGACCGTCGCGACGACCACGGAGATCTACGACTACCTTCGCCTCCTGTTCGCCCGCGTGGGCGAGCCGCACTGCTGGATCTGTGGCCGGGCCATCACGTCGCAGACCGTCGCCCAGATGGTCGACGCGATCTTCACGCTCCCCGAGGGCACGCGGTTCATGATTCTGGCGCCGATCGTCCGCGGGCAGAAGGGCCAGCACCTCGAGGCCCTGCGACACGTGCGGCGGGAGGGGTTCGTTCGCGTCCGCATCGACGGGGAGATCTACGACCTCAAGAACGTCCCGGAGCTGAACCGCTACAAGAAGCACTCGATCGAGGTGGTGGTCGATCGGCTGATCCTGAAGGACTCGGTGCGGATCCGCCTCTCCGACAGCCTCGAGACGGCGCTGGAGCTGGCCGGCGGCATCGTGCTGATCACCTTCGAGGACCCCGCCAAGCCGGACGATTCGGGCGACCCGGCCGGGACGCAGAACGGGCACTGGCGGGACCGGGTCTTCTCGGCCACCTACGCCTGCCCCGGCCACCCGGAGGCCAACCTCCCGGAGCTCTCGCCGCGGATGTTCAGCTTCAACTCGCCCTACGGGGCGTGCGACAGTTGCGACGGGCTGGGGACGATCCTGGAGTTCGACCCCGAGCTGATCGTGCCCGATCCGTCGCTGGCCCTCTGCCAGGGGGCCGTGGACGCCTGGCGCCACGGCGGCAAGCGGATGAACATCTTCTACAACCGCCAGGTCCGCCGGTTCTGCCGGGAGCAGGGCGTCTCGGCCAACACGCCCTTCCAGGAGCTCAGCAAGGCCACCCGCAAGGCGCTGCTGTACGGCGATGCCAAGACGCGCTTCGAGGGGGTGATTCCCAACCTCACCCGCCGCTGGAAGAAGACCGACAGCGAGTACGTCAAGGCCCGGCTGCACTCGTTCCTCTCCGAGCAGCCGTGCCGCGGGTGCGGCGGGGCGCGCCTCAAGGCCGCGTCGCTGGCCGTGACCGTCGACGGCAGGAACATCCACGACGTCACGCGGATGGGCATCTCCGAGGCCCTGGAGTTCTTCGCGGAACTGGACCTCGACGCCGAGAAGTCGCAGATCGCCGAGACGATCCTCCGCGAGATCCGTCACCGGCTGCGGTTCCTCGCCGACGTGGGGCTGGACTACATCACGCTGGACCGCACGTCCGCGACGCTCTCGGGCGGCGAGGCCCAGCGGATTCGCCTGGCCACGCAGGTCGGCAGCGGCCTGGTCGGCGTCTGCTACGTGCTGGACGAGCCGACGATCGGGCTGCACCAGCGGGACAACGCCCGCCTGCTCCGCACGCTGGCGCACCTCCGCGACATGGGCAACACGGTGATCGTCGTGGAGCACGACGAGGCGACGATCCGCTCGGCGGACGAGATCCTCGACATGGGCCCGGGCGCCGGGCGGCACGGCGGGCGGATCGTCGGCCAGGGCACGATCGACGACATCCTCGACGCCGCCGAGTCGGTCACGGGCAAGTACCTCTCGCGCCAGCTTCGCATCGAGACGCCGCGGCGCCGCCGCCGGCTCTCCGTCCGCCGCTGCGTCGAGGTCCGCGGCTGCGGGGAGAACAACCTCAAGGGCATCGACGTTCGATTCCCGCCGGGGGGCATCGTCTGCGTGACC
>CAYRVX010000194.1:0-8353 GCA_964427875.1 uncultured Planctomycetaceae bacterium | reverse complement strand
CGCGAACCGGCCCGCCCCGGGCCAATACGGCCTTCAGAGATCGCTTGTTTAAGGATTAGTAGGAATTAATATGGGGACGCTAACCGGGTTTCTTGGGCGATAATATGGTTAGCGTCCCCATGTTGATGGCATGTTGATGCTGGAGCCTAGGGGAGCACGAAGCGGGGGTTCGCGGGGAGGGGCTCGGCGGGGGCGGGCGTCATTCGCATGGCGCCCAGGCCGCTGCGGAGGAGGGCGGCGCGGAGCGGCGGGCGGTAGAGAAGGGCGCACTTCAGGAGCTTGCGGCGAATGTCGGCACGCAGCGAACGGCATCTCGCCAGGTACCCGGGAGCGAAGTCGCCGGGGCTCTCGCGGATGGCCTCGGCGAGGATGGCCGCACTTCGCAGGGCGTAGCTGATGCCTTCCCCGCTGCTGGGGCTGACCCAGCCGGCCGCCTCGCCGATCAGGGCGACGCCGTCGGCCCAGGGGCAGAGCTGCTCCGTTGACGTCGGCCGCAGGAGAAGCCCTGCTTCTCTCCGAATGCTCCGGCCAAGCTGGATGCCAAACCCGCCGAGCCTGCTCTTGAGCAGCTCGAAGCGCCGCAGCGCGGATCGCGCCGGCCACAGGGCCGCCCCCACGATGAGGCGGTCGTCCTTGGGAATGGCCCAGCAGTAGTAGTCCGTGACGTCGGGGTCGAAGACGGCGGCGAAGTACGGCGCCGGGCGGGGCGCCTCGAACCATTCCTGGATGGCCAGGTACGTTTTCGGCCAGGGCCGCCGGCCGGTCAACTGCCTGCGGACCGCCGAGTTCGCCCCGTCCGCGGCCACGAGGATCCGCGCGCGCTCGGTGATCGGCCCGCCGGCGGCGGCGCACGTGATCCTAAAGCCCGTCGATTCGCGTGCGGCCGACTTGAACGCGCAGCCCGGCCGCACGTCCACGCCGGCGGGGATGAGCGACGTGAGGTAGTCCTGCAATCTGCCGCGGTCGACGTTGACGTAGTGCCTCGGGTAATGCCGCTGTAGCCCGGTGGGCACGTCGATGACCCGCACGGCGAAGAGTTGGCGGGCGACGAGGACCTCCTGGGGCAGGTCCAGGTGCAGGGAGGCGAGGGCCCTTTGCGCGTCCGGCGCCAGCAGGCCGCCGCAGCACTTGACGCGCCGCGGCGGGCCGGGCGGCTCGTCCAGGCGGCGCCTGTCCAGCAGGAGGACGTCGAACGCGCCGGCGAGCAGGCGGGCAAGCGTCGCCCCGGCCGGGCCGGCGCCGATGATCGCTACGTCGTGCATGAGTGTGCTCCTGAATTCCATGGGGGCCGATCGCCCGGCCCCGCCGCCTTAATACAGGGACGCCAAGTGGGTTTCTTGGGCAAAAACATGGTTAGCGTCCCCATGTTAAAAACATGGTTAGCGTCCCCAGGTTTATGTCAGGGGCTGCGGTCGGGCACGGCGGTGCCGGTTGTCAGGGGCGGGATGACGACGGGCCCGGCCGGGCGGCGGAAGAGCTCGTGCCAGTTGACCCGCCCGGTGGCCTGCATCAGGGCGAACAGGGTGACGATCGCGCAGATGGTGATGGTCAGCCCGGTCCGCCCGACCCAGAAGAAGGCGTAGGAGAAGCCCACCAGGTAGACCAGTTGGGCCAGGCCCGTGTAGATGAGCGCGAACCTCACGCCGGCCACCAGGCGCATGTACGTCACCACCAGCAGCACGCTGACCGACGCGGAGATCCAGAACGCCGGGTGGATGTTGATGATGTCGGCCAGGTAGGCCATGAGGATGTGGAACGCGAAGAAGCCCGCCGCGACGAACAGGTAATGCATGGGATGCAGCTTGATGCCCTTGAGCACGACCACGGCGAAGAGCACCGTGAAGAAGAACAGCAGGCTGACGGGCGCGAAGTAGCTCATCCTCGCGGCGATCGGCCCGGCGTTGGGGCGCTTGGGCATGGCGATGCCGATCGCCTGTCGCGTGATCAGGTTGGGGTACTTCCACTGGGCCTGCATGCCGCCGCCGGCGGTGGGCGCGGCGCGCATGGACGGGCTCAGCGTGCCGCGGGGGTAGTCGATCTCGCCGAAGTCGGTGGTGACGGTCAGGGCGAAGTCGCGGAGCTCGTTGAGCCGCTCGGCGGCGGGCACGGCCGGCGCGTCCCGGCGGTCGTCGATGGAGGGGACCTCGCCGGGCGAATACAGCCAGATGTCCCGCCCGCCGGTGACGTAGTGGACGGTGACGGTGTGCTCGACGTCGCGGCTGATCGGCAGGGCGATCCGCCCGGCCAGGATGTCCCCGGGCGCGATGGGCGCGTCGTTCCCGTCCACCGCGGCGGACAGGGCGTGATACGTGCTGGCCCCGCTGGGCAGGGGGAAGACGAAGAAGCCGTTGGCGTCGGCCTTCTCCTCGCCCGCGGCCGCCGGGAGACTGTACTCGCCGGTGAAATCGACGTCGAAGGTGCTGTACCACAGGAGGCCCTTGTAGCGATGCTCGTGGCGGATGTCGGCGGTGATGGTGCTGGCCGCCGGGCGGATGGCCCCGGCCTCGCCGCGCTTGGCGCCGGCGGACGACGGGCAGTACGGCGAGGCCTGGGCGAGCACCTTGGGGCCCCACAGGCTGGCCATCTCCGCCGAGAGCGAATCGTCCAACTGGCTCGTCCGCACGTGCACCGTCGTGCCGAGGATCCACCACGCGGCCGAGACGGCCACAAAGATCAACCCGATCGCAAGGAAACGTGAAGCGCTCATTGCCTCTCTCCTTCCTCTCCTGGGCCGGCCTTCTCCAGGATCCCCTGGAGCAGGCTGACGTATTGGGTAAGTGCCTTTCGCCCCTTGGCCGTCTGGGCGACGGTGGTCAGGGGCTTTTTGCCGCGGAACGATTTCGTGATCCTCACGTACCCGGCTCGCTCGAGCGAGCTGAGGTGCGTCGAGAGATTGCCGTCGGTCAGGCCGAGCTGGGCCTTCAGCTCGTTGAAGTCCAGCGACGGCACGGGCGCCAGCGTCGCCATGATCGCCAGGCGCGTCCGCTGGTGTATCGTCTCGTCGAGCAGGTTGTGGGGCCTGTCGGTGCTCACTCGCAGCTATCCGCCGTAGCGGATCCAGACGATCACGCCGTAGAGTATATGGAACCCCCCGAATGTGATTCCGATCGTCCAGTAGGGCTCGTAGTCCAGCACGCCGCCGGCGGCCGCGATCAGCTTCGCGGGGAGCAGGCACGCGACGATCAGCCCCGAGGCGACGAAGGCCGCGCCCATCACCCGCAGCTCGCGGATGCTCAGCTCGCCCACCTGCCAGCAGGTCACGCCGTAGAAGGTCATCCAGACGGGCGGGATGATTCCCCACATGTTCGGCCCGACGCGGTAGTACCATCGAAACGCGATGGCCAGCGTCAGGCCCGCGCCTCCGAAGAAGGGCGGCAGGATCGTCAGCAGGATGCGTTTCTTGATGCTCGACCAGAACGGCATGCCTCTCTTGCGCTCGCGGAGGCGTGTGAGGACCACCACCGAAGTGAAGGCCACGACGAACACCGCGCCCCAGACGCCGAGGTTGATCCAGAACGCCTCCTGCGGCGCCCGGCGCTGGCTGATGTGCCAGTCGGCGGCGCAGCCGGCGACCGCGGCCAGGCCCGCCAGGATGCCCGCCAGCCCGCTCTGCGTCGAGTAGCGAACCGGGCGCTCCATCAACTCCCGTATGACCTTCAGCTCTTCTGCGGCCTTGTCTCTGTCCATGACCGGTGCCTCCGAAGGGGAGCCGGGATTATACTTTGCTACACAAAGTACTTTGCCGTATATCGGCCGAAGGTTCAAGTTTTTTTGCTTTTTCTCGGCGCCCCTCGTCGACGCGGCACGTCCACTTGCCTGGCGGAGTCGGTTTCACTAGGATGGGGCGGTCCTTGGGACGTCTATCCTGGTTTGGAGAGGTCATTCGAGATGGAATGCAGGAAGGAAGAGAACCTCGCCGACTGCGGCTGCACCTATAGCTCGTGCGACAAGAAGGGCATGTGCTGCGAATGCATCCAGTACCACCTGAGGATGCGGCAGTTGCCCGGCTGCTGCTTCCCGCCGGAGGCCGAGAAGACCTACGACCGCAGCTTCGCCGCCTTCGCCAAGGCGTGGAACCTGTAGCGATCGCGGATTCCGAAATGCCGATTGCGGATCAACCCGTGGCGCGCCGGCGTGCGGTTTGCCTCCTTGCCCCCGACCTGTCAGGCAAACGCCCCGTCTTGAGCGGCGATGTCTCCCATCGCGGCGAAAGGCCGGGAAGCCGCCCGCGACCCCCCGAGCGAGTCCCGCGAGATGGCTGAGGTAACCTACCCGTCGGACTTCGAGCAGCGGGTGCTGGCCGCCGAGGCCCCCGGGGGCCCGCCGGCACGGGCCCAACTGGTCGTCCCGACCATCACGGCCCCGGGCGAGCCGTTTGCCGTCAAGGTCGCCCTGGCCGACGAGACGGGCTACCCGTCCGTCGAGTTCGGCGGGGTCGTGACGGTTCGCGGGGATTTCGCTTCGCCGCCGGCCGTCGACGTGGCGTTCGAGAAGGGCCGGCCCGCGGTGGCCGCCGCGACCGGCGTGACGATCGCCGCGGAAGGGCTCTTTAGGTTCGCGACGGAGCTGAACGGGCAGGTGTTCCACAGCAACCCGATACGCTGCCGCACCGGCGGCGGGCCGCGAATCTACTGGGGCGATCCCCACGTGCACACCGTCCTGAGCGACTGCCACCCCGACCTGTGCCGGTCGGTGATGTTCTGTTTCGCAGCCGCACGGCACTTCGAGGGGCTGGACTGGGCCTCCGCAACCGACCACGTCTCGAACGGGCGGTGCGAGCTGGCGCGGTGGAAGGAATCGGCCGCGCTCAGCGACGCCTGCAACGACCCGCCGGCGTTCGTCACGCTGCCCGGCTACGAGGCGTCGTTCAAGGGCGGCTGCGGCGGCGACAACAACGTCTACATGATCCGCTGGCCGGACCTCTTCGTCGAGGACTACGACGACGGCTCCGTCAGGACGATGTGCCGGAAGCTCGCCGAGAAGCTCGCCGGCGGCGAGGAGTTCTTCGTCGTGCCGCACCACACCACCCGGGTGGGCAAGCACGGGGAGATCCCCGACGAGATCTACCCCGGCGAGGAGCTCATGCCCGTCGTGGAGATCCACTCCAAGTGGGGCACGAGCGAGTATCGCGGCAACCCCAATCCGCTGCGCGAGGTCCATCCGGGCCCGAGCTGCGTGGTCGACCTGCTGAACCGCGGCCTGCGGATGGGCTTCGTCGGGGGCACGGACAGTCACGCGACCATGCCGGCGGGCCTCGGCCGCGAGCACCTCGACCGCCCGCCCGGCATGACGGCCGTGCTGGCCGACGAGCTGACGAGGCCGGCGATCTATCACGCCATCCGCCGGCGAAGCTGCTACGCCGCCAGCATCGAGCGGATCTACCTTGACGTGACGGTCGCCGGCGCCGCGATGGGGCAGTCGCTGCCCTGGCCGGACGCAGCCGCCGAGCGGGCGATCGAGGTGGCCGCCGCCGGCCGAAGCGACGTCGAACGGATCGACGTCGTCCGCAACGGCGAGACAATCCACTCGCATCCCGTGGGAAACTGGTACGGCGGCGCGGGCTTCACCGACGCCGCCGACCTGGGCGGCCTCTGGCTGGAGTCGAAGCACCTTGGCCGCTTCGTCTACTACTACGTCCGCGTCACGTGCGCCTCGGGGGCCCAGGCGTGGAGCAGCCCGGTCTGGCTGATCGGCTGATCGCGCGGTGCCACGGATCACGCCGCCGGCCAAGGCCCTTCGCGCCTTTGGGCCTGCCGCGGCCAGTGACGCCCGAGCGCCCCGAGCCGATCAGCCCGAGGACCAGTTTTCACCGCGCGGTGTGGTACACGACGCGGCCGGCACCTGCTTCTTCGCGTTCGTAGGGGTTCTTCGTCATGCTTCGTCGAACAGCGGGCCCGTCTGCGGGCTCCCGCCCGGCGGCGTTTCGCCGAGGTGCTGGTAGGCCTTGGTGGTGGCCAGTCCGGCCGCCCGCCCGTCGGCGGGGACGGTCACAGCAGGATCTTCTGCCCCTCCCGTCGGCCGATCTCGATGATGTGAGACGCGTCGTCTTCCTGCCACTGCTTCTCACCGCAGGGGATGGGCTGGATCCGGCTGGCGTCTTCGCCGGCGATGTACCAGAGGAGGTTGATGTCCTTCCGAGTGAGCTCCCGGTCGAATCGAGGCGAGACCACCAGCAGGTCGATGTCACTCCAGCGGTCGGCCGTGCCCTTGGCCCACGAACCGAAGATGACGCCGAATCGCACTTCGACGCCGCGCTGCTGCACCTTCCGGAGATAGAGCCGGACGGCTTCTACAATAGCTGAATCAACCATTCGAAGACTTCCGTTGCGCGATGGAGCAATTCCCTCGCGGCGTCGCCCTGTGGGGGCGCGGGCAGGCCGTGGGGATAGCGTCCTTCGATATTGAACGTGTTGACCTCGGCGAGCGTCCGAAGTTTCTCTTCATCGAGAGTCACCTGGCCCGCCCGGGCGAGGTATGGCAGGTCGTGGTTTCTGGGGGCCAGATCCTGCGTCGCCCGACAGACGTGGGCCTTGAGCGCCTTTTCCATGGCCAGGTGGACGAAAAACAAGCCGTGACGTATCCGCCCCTCGCGCACGAGCTCCGCGCCCACTTCCCAGTCTTCCCGTGCTCCGTCTCGCCAGTGTTCGACCTGTTTCTGGATGTTCACCATGGCGGCGATTCCATAGTATAGGCTCGCGTCCGAAGGGCGCTATTCCGTATTGAATAAGGGCGTATCCGGTGCGCCGTCCCCCGGCGGCGTTTCGCCGAGGTGCTGGTAGGCCCTGGTGGTGGCCAGGCGCCCGCGGCGGGTGCGTGCCAGCAGCCCGGCCTGGAGCAGGAACGGCTCGACGACGTCCACGAGCGTGTCGGTCTCCTCGCCGAGCGTGGCGGCGACGGCCTCGATGCCCACCGGGCCGCCGCCGTAGGTGTCGATGATGGTTCGCAGGAACCGCCGGTCGAGGTCGTCCAGCCCGAGCGTGTCGATGGCCTCGAGCTTCAGGGCGGCCTCGACCGCCTCGACGCCCAGGTGCCCGTCGCCCTTGACCTGGGCGTAGTCGCGGCAGCGGCGGATCAGGCGGTTGGCGATCCGCGGCGTGCCGCGCGCCCGCCCGGCGAGCATCTCCAGCGCCGCCTCGTCGAAGGGGATCCTGAGCATCGTCGCCGACATCCGGCAGCGGGCCAGCAGGTCCTCCGCCGACCAGAAGTCGATGTGGTGCGTGATGCCGAACCGCGTCCGCAGGGGCGGGGTGAGCAGGCCGGCCCGCGTCGTCGCGCCGATCAGCGTGAAGGGCCTCAGCGGCAGGTTGATCGTTCGGCTGTGCATTCCCGAGTCCACCACGAAGTCCACCTTGTAGTCCTCCATCGCGGGGTAGATGTACTCCTCCACGGCGGCGGGGAGGCGGTGGATCTCGTCGACGAACAGGACGTCGCGCTCTTCGAGGTTGGTGAGGATGCCGATGAGGTCGCTCGGCCGCGTCAGTGCGGGGCCGGAAGTGACCTTGATGGTCGAGTGCATCTCGTGGGCGATCACGTACGCCAGCGTCGTCTAGCCGAGCCCGGGCGGCCCGTGCAGGAGCACGTGCTCCATGGGCTCGTGGCGCTTCCGGGCGGCCGCGATCGAGATCCGCAGCTTCTCCAGCAGGTCGCCCACTCCGATGCAGTCGTCGAGCCTCTCCGGGCGAAGCGCCAGGTTAAACCGCTCGTCCTCCGGCCCGATGCTCTGCGAGGATATGATCTTTTCTCTAGCCATCGTCTCTGAATCGTATTCCGGAACCCGGAACCCGGAGCCCGGAACCCGTCCTTCGTCACGGTCTCGGACGGTCAGCCACGTTGTGGGGGCTGACGCTTCTCGCTCAACCTGTTTCGTTGAAGGTATGCAATATAGCCGTTCAGCAACCGGAGCACTCTCTCGGCGTCGCTTCTCAGGTTCTCCAGGGCATCCTGTTTTGCGTAGCCCTGGTCTGCGCAGACATTGATATGATCGATCAGTTCCATCAGGGAGCCTCTGGACTGCCGACAGAAGTGTGTCGTGTCCTGCCAGGTAAAGCGACCATACCCTTCGGCGATGTTGTTTGTGAGGGACACCGCTGCCTTGCGCATCTGTGACACTAGAGCGAACCTCTCCTCCTTGGGGAGAAGCTCCGTAAGTTCGTAGATCCTATTCCGGAAAGCGCGGGCGGCTTGGTAGACGTCCAGATCCTCAAAGCCGAACGGACTGTGTCCATACCTCGCACTCATCCAGTGCTTCCGTCGCGAACCAAGTTCAGCGGCCGCTACTCCCGCCCGCCTGGCTCCCGCGTTCCGGGTTCCGAGTTCCGAGTTCCGGGTTCCGGGTTCCGAGTTCCGGGTTCCG
>CAYRVX010000193.1:0-8366 GCA_964427875.1 uncultured Planctomycetaceae bacterium | reverse complement strand
GGGCATCGTGGACACCCTCGGCCACGCCCTGGCGGACGACGCGTCGGAGACGTGGGCTGCCGACATGGAGCCGCCGACGGCGGACATCATCGACGTCTCCCCCGACCCGCGGAACCTGGCCGTGGACCAGATTGACATCGTCTTCGACGAGGCCATCAGCGACTTCGACGTGAGCGATCTGCGTCTTACCCGGGATGGTGGGGACAACCTGCTGACCGGCGGGGAGGACCTCCATACGGCCGACGGCGTGAGCTGGAGGCTCGACGACCTGATCCCGCTGACCGGCACGAGCGGCACGTACACACTGACGCTGGTGGCAGGCGGGTCGGACATCCAGGACGCCGTCGGCAACGCGATGCAACTGGATGCCTCCGACAGGTGGGTCACCGACACGCACGGGCCGACGGCCGACGTTGTCGACGTCGCTCCCGACCCGCGCGACTCGGCCGTCGAGGAGATCGAGATCGTCTTCGACGAGGCGGTCACGGGCTTTGACCTGCCCGACCTGAGCCTCGCGCGTGACGGCGGAGAGAACCTGCTGACCAGCGGCCAGTCGCTGACCACGGCGGACGACGTCACGTGGACGCTGAGCGGCCTGAGCGGCCTGACCGGCGAGAGCGGGGTATACGCGCTGACGCTGACGGCCGTTGGGTCGGGCATCGAGGACACCGCGGGCAACGCCCTGGCGGGCGACGCATCGGAGACCTGGACGGCGGACTTGCAGCCGCCCACGGCCGACGCGTGGTTCAGCGCAGCCGCCCACGGCAGCGCGGGGGAGTTGCTCCTGGAGATCGCGGACGACGGGGGCTTCAGCGAGGCGAGGATGGCCGGCGTGGCCCGGCTGGTCATCGAGTTCTCCGAGCCGATCGACCCGGGGAGCCTCGCGCCGACGTCGGTCCGTCTGGCGGGCAACGACACGAACGGCCAGGCGGTGGACCTGTCGGGCATCGGCATCGGCACGTCCACGTCGGGCGGCGACACGTTTGGTGTGATCGACTTCGCCGGGGCGCTGCCGGACGTGGTGAGGTACCTGGTTCAGATCGAGGGCGTCACGGACGCGGCCGGCAATCCGCTGTCGGGCGACAACAACCGGATCTTCACGGCGCTGGTGGGCGACGCGAGCGGCGACCTTCGGGTGAACGCGATCGACCTGTCGTACATCTGGCCGCGTCGGACGAACCAGATCGACGGCGTGACGGTCGAGCAGACGCGGAGCGACGTGACGGGTGACGGCCGCGTGAACGCGATCGACCTGTCGGCGGCGTGGCCGAGGCGTGGAGGGAACATGCAGGAGGTCTTGGACCCGGTGCTTCCCGACAAGCCGGGCGGCGCGGGTGCGTCTGGGGGGGCGTTGGACGCCGCCGCAGCGCTGTGGCTGACGGCGCAGCAAGCCACGTCCGCCTCCGCAGCCTCCCCAGCCGCGCAGCCGGCGGACACGGGTGTTTCCTCGCCGCCGCCCCCGACGGTCGCCGATCTCCTTTCGGTCATCCCGGCCTCCCCGGCGCCGGTGGACGCGTTGGCCGTGCCGACCGAGGGCGAAGCCGAAGACGCCGATCCCGCCCCCGCCCCGTCAAGCCTGGACGTGGACCTGCTGGACGTCCTGGCTGGGGACGCGCCGGGGGCTCCACTGGGCGGCGACATCGGCGGTGCCGATGACCGGTCTTGACACGGAACCCTTGCCCGACTTATCCTCCGGGCGAATGCCCTTCTCGGCGGGAGGCGGTCTATGCGATTGTCGCGGAGAAGCGAGTACGCGTGCCTGGCCCTGGTCGAATTGGCCAGGAGATACGGGCATGGGTACGTGAAGATCCGTGAGATGGCGGAGCGGCAGGAGATTCCGCGGGAGTTCCTCGTGCAGATTCTTCTTCGACTCAAGACGGCTGGCTATGTCATGAGCGGGCGGGGCGCGGCCGGGGGATACAAGCTGGCCAAAGCTCCCAAGGAGATCTCTGTCGCCGAGATCGTTCGGCTGATGGACGGCGCCCTGGCGCCGGTGGAATCGGTGAGCCGCTTCTTCTACGACCATACCCCGATCGAGAAGAGCGCCAAGCTCGTCCGCCTTTTCACGGAGATCCGGAATCATGTCGCCAAGAAGCTCGAGCAGACGACCTTTCAAGACCTGGTTTAGCACTACAGCGCCACTTAGCGATGCGCCACGCAGTTAACGGCAGCCACGATCAGATGTTGCATCGACCGCAAGCTGTCAGCCATCAGCTCTCAGCTATCAGCTACAGATCCCCGGGGCTTTCTGCTCTTCCTGAAGGCTGATAGCTGAAAGCTGATAGCTCATCACAGAACATTCGTCACGGCCTAAGTGGCGCTGTCGTGTTAGTACTACAACGCTACGTGGAATCCATCAGCGTCCAAGCTATTCCGTCTCACCGCTTCTTACATCGACCATGGGCTGTCAGCTATCCGCTGTCAGCCATCAGCTCCAAGAGGTCAGAAGCCCGTTGCCGGCATCTTGTCTTGCTGAACCTGCCTGGCGGTAGGGCGTGTCGATTTAGTCGGCACCCCGAGCGAAGAACAAGGACTTATGGAAATCCGCATTGCTGTAAGTCCTGTATTACCGTTCCCGGAAGAGGGCTTTGTCGACTAAATCGACAGCCCCGGTAGGCACGAGCTGATAGCTGGCGGCTGAGAGCTTGCCACAGGAGTTCCGTAACTGCCTACATAGCCTTGTAGTATGTAGTATTAGGGGGCCTGATGAGCGTTAGCCTGCCGCCTCGCGGCGCCGCCGGGGGCGGGTGGGCGCCTCGGCTGGCTGACCACTTGGGGGAATTTGGGAGAAACTTCTTGACTAACTTGCTCAACTTGGGTAAAATACTTGCCCTACTCGCATATAGGCGACCGAGGAATGAGGAGCATTCGGTATCTCATCACAGGCAAACCGGTCAAGATCGACGACTGGCTCGATCTATGCGGAAGGCAGGCGCCCAGCGAGGTCGTGCTGGACCTGACGGCCGATGACTTCGTGGCCGATCAGACGGTGGTGACCGAGCTCGTCGCACGATATCTCTGGCGGTTTCCGTCCCTGGAGGCGGCGTGCGAGGAGGTCTGCGGCCGTTTCTCCACGTTCGATGACGGATGGACGAAGAGCAGGCGGATCGCCCAGGCCAACAGGCACCTCCGCCGCCGCCTTGATCGGCTCGGGACCTTGGGGATCGCCGTCTGCAACGGGGCGAAGCAGTTCACGGATCGCTAGAGCTTCGTCCGAAAGGAGGCTGGGATGGTTCTGGAGGAGCTTCTGACGGTCGGGATATGGATCGCGCTGTTGGCGTTCGTGGCCGAATACGTGGACTCGACGCTCGGAATGGGGTACGGGACCACGCTGACGCCGGCGCTGTTGGCGTTCGGCTACG
This sequence comes from uncultured Planctomycetaceae bacterium, assembly GCA_964427875.1. Taxonomy (GTDB): domain Bacteria; phylum Planctomycetota; class Phycisphaerae; order SM23-33; family SM23-33; genus CAYRVX01. The sequence continues at coordinate 5,004 of CAYRVX010000193.1, read as the reverse complement.
AGCCGATGCAGGTGGTTCCCGCTGTCCTGTTGAGCGAGCTGTTCACGGGGCTCCTGGCGGGCCTGGCGCACCACAGCGCGGGCAACGCGAACTTCCGCCCAAAGAGAGCGGGCCTCGGGACGATCGCGGCGAAGGTGAAGGAACTGGGACTGGCAGAGACCCTCCGTCGGGGCCTGCCGCGGGACCTGCGGATCGTCCTCGTGATCGCCGCGTGCAGCGTCGTGGGCACCGTGGTGGCCGTGGCCGCGGCCGTGACCGTCAGCCGCTTCTACCTCAAGCTCTACATTGGGATCATGGTCCTCTCCATCGGCGCGATGATCCTGCTGCGCCGCAAGGAGCGCCCGCGTTTCTCCTGGAAGCGGATTACCGGGATCGGCCTGCTTGCAGCCTTCAACAAGGGCCTCAGCGGCGGCGGATACGGACCCCTCGTCTGCGGAGGCCAGATCCTCTCCGGGGTCGACGGCAAGAAGGCGGTCGCCATCACGTCCCTGGCCGAGGGGCTTGTCTGTGCGGTCGGCTTCACGGCATACCTGCTGACCGGCCGGATCGCCGATTGGCGTCTGTTTCCCTGCCTCTGCATCGGGGCGCTGCTTTCCGTGCCCCTGTCGGCCCTGACGGTGAGGAAGGTAAAGGCCGCCGGTCTGAAGCTGGCGATCGGGGGGCTGACAACCGTCCTCGGCGGCCTGACGCTGGCGAAGCTCCTCCTCTGAGGCCGCGCGGGCGATCTGCCCGGCCGCAGATGGCGGCTGCGTCGGCAAACGGCGTGGTCGTCAGGCCGCTGCCGCAGGGAGTGCGTTGAATTCGACAGAAAAAGGCGGCCCGGAGAAGCGGCCGCCTTGAGCGCAACAAAAAGCGAAGTAAATCCTCCTGCTTCGCTCTCTGTCATGATGATCCGGGATGCTTTCTGCGCTCGGGGACTCCCTTGGGCCCCCAGGCAGCAGCCTTATGGTACATTCATCTGCAGCATCGTGTCAAGTCAATTATTCGCATCAGCTTGCGCAAGGAGAGGCGCCCACTTCCAGCCGGCGGCCGCGTCGAGCGTCGCTCGGAGCTTGTCGACGAAGTCCAGGTCGGCGTGGTCCCACGGCTCGCTGAGCAGGGACCGCAGCCTGGCGGGCGGTTCGCGCAGGATCCACGCTCGGGCCAGGAACAGGTCGTGGGCCGATTGCGGCGGGAAGGTCGTGCCCTCCGTGGAGACGTACTCCTGGTTCGGCGTGTAGGCGAAGTACCAGTCGGGGGAACGGTAGTCCAGGCGCCGGAAGAAGCGCCCGGCCTCATCGAGCATGTGGTCGCGGAAGAACCTCGCCGCCTCGGGGAACATGCCGTCCATCACGGCGAACGTGCAGCAGTGCGTGGAGTACTTCGTCCGGGCGTGCACCTCGTAGCCCAGGCCGTAGCGGTCCAGGCCCATCACCGCGCGGACGTCATCGTCGGGGGCGGTCCACGTCTTCGGCATCATCGTGGGGTTGCCCTTGACGGCGAGGAACGTGGCCCAGTCGCGGCCCTGGACCTTGCCGGGAAACCTCTTCCGCACCGCCTCGTCGGCGCCGTCGAGGGTCACGATGCCGCCGTCATAGAGCCAGCGGACGTACTTGCGAAGCCAGTACCGCCGGATCAGCTCGCGGGCCAGCTCGACCTTCCACGCCTCGATGCGGGCGGGCTCGCGGCGGCGCATCGCGATGCGGACGCGCCCGATCAGCTCCATGAGCTTGCGGTTGGAGTCGTGCTCGCCGCCGCGGGGGCTGTAGGGCCAGTTCGTCCGGTCGCAGTACGGGAAGGTGCGATTGGCGGCGGCGAAGTCCACGTCGTCGTCGCCCAGCTCGACGGCCTTGAGGGTCCTGGCGTCGAGCCCGAACTCGTCGGCCCAGGTGCCGATGACGTAGTACTCCTCGGGGCTCAGGCCGACGTGGCGAACGCGGATCGCCAGAAAGGCCGACGAAGGTCGTCGGCTGGAGGCCATCCGGGAAATCTCGGTTGACAAGGCGTGTCGGCGGGGGAGAATCGTCGGGGACGTTTCGTTCGGCTTCGAGGAGTACGGCTATGAGGAAAGTCCTGCCCGGCTTGGCCGTCGTTCTGCACGTTGTCGCCTCGCAGGCGGGCGGCGGCAACCTGATCGTCAACGGCGGCTTCGAGCAGTTCAGGAAGACGGATCTGCTCGCGAAGCTGCCCGCGGAGGTCCGGCGTTTCTACGGTGGGGCGAAGCAGTCGCCGCTGGAGGGCTGGCTCTTCGGCGGCGGCTGGGAAGGGGGGCGATATACCGTTCACGTATCCGACCAGGCCCACACGGGCCGGCGGTGCTGCGAGATCCGCTGCGAGAAGAAGGGCCGGGGCGGCATCGCGTCGAGCCCGTTCAAGCTCCGGCCGGGCACGATCCTGAAGGTGACGCTCTGGATCAAGGCCCGCGACGCCGCCGGCCGCGTCTTCCTGAACTACGAGGGCACGCCCGGCGACGGCTGGGCCGGCCTGGACCTCAAGCGCGGAACGTACGACTGGACGAAGGTCACCAAGCGTTGCGTCGTGCCCGTCCGCCACGCGCGGGCCGACGGGCAGACGCTGATGGTCTTCCTCTACACCAAGGCCGGCGGGACGATCTGGGTCGACGACGTGTCGGTCGAGACCGTCGACGTCAACGAGATGGCCGAGTCGCCGGACGAGCCGGCTCTGACGGAACCGATGCCGAAGGAGATCCCCGAGCCGGACGGCTCGATCGGCTACCGTGTGGACGTCGCGTCGGCGTTGCGGAAGGTTGCGCCCGAGGCCGACTTCGCCGCGCGGACGAGCGCCCGGGCGGCGATGTCGCTGGCCCGCAACGAGCACGAGGCCGTCCAGGTCGTCGTCGAGTCGCCCTGGCGGGACGTGACGGTCGATCGCGTCGAGTTGTCGGCCCTGCGGTCGTCCGGCGGGGCGACGATCCCGGCCGGCGCGCTGAGCTGGCGCCGCGTGGCGTTCGTCGAGACGGCCTTCACGCCGCCATACCCGGTCCCGCGCGTGGGGCTGTATCCGGACCCGCTCATGCCGCCGGGCCCGTTCACCGTCGAGCGGCTGGGGCGGGTGCCGGTGTGGGTCAGCGTCAGGACCGCTGCGGACACGCCGGCCGGCGTCTACCGGGGCACGATCCGGATCGTTCCGAAGGGCCTGAAGCCGGCGGCCGTGCCGTTGACCGTGACGGTGTGGGACTTCGCCCTGCCGGACGAGACGCACCTGCGGACGCTGACCTGGCTGGGCACGGGCGTCATCCGCGCGTTCTACGGGCTGAAGTGGTCGGCCGAGGACAACCGCAAGCACGCCGAGACGATCCACCGGTACCAGGACATCCTGCTGGCCCACCGTTTGGGGCCCGGCGGCGAGGTGGCCGCCCACGTCCGAAAGGACCGCAAGACGGGCAGGTACGACTTCTCCCGCGTCGACGCGAGCCTCGAGCGGCTGCTGGGCAAGGGGATGAACGCGTTCATCATGGGCACGGCCCCGAATCTCAAGCGGGCCGGCAAGACCGAGTACACGCCGGCGTTCATCGCCGAGTTCACCGAGCGGCTCAAGGCCTACGGCGACCACCTCCGCGAGAAGGGGTGGATCGACAGGGCCTACGTCTACACGTACGACGAGGCGCCGCGGTCGGCCTGGCCGGAGGTGCGGAAGATCTCCAAGGCCATCCGGGCCGTTGCGCCCGAGTTGCGAATCCTCCAGTGCCTCAACCAGCCCGAGGGCGTCAAGGCGCTCGCCGGGGCCATCGACGTCTTCGACGTCTACGTGACGCAGTACCACAGGTCCGGCGTCGCGCAGCTTCAGCGGCGCGGCACGGAGGCCTGGCTGGCCGTCTGCTGCTACCCGATGGACCGGCCCAACCTGTTCATCGAGTACCCGCTGCTCGACGCGCGGATCATCCCCATGTTCTGCTGGAAGTACGGCGCCAGGGGGTTCGAGTATTGGTCCCCGAACTCGTGGGGGCCGAACTGGCGCAAGAAGCCGCCGCACCAGTGGCCCGCGGCGGCCTGGAATCCGAACACGTTCGGCCGCTACAACGGCGACGGATACCTGCTATACCCCGGCCCCGACGGCGTGCCGTATCCGTCGATCCGGCTGAAGGCGTTGCGGGACGGCTTCGAGGACCACGAGGCGATGTGGCTGCTGGGCCGGCTGGTGCGCAAGGCGGAGGCGGCGGGGCGCGGCGGCGCGGCGGAGGTGCGGGCTGCGCGGCTCGTGCTCGGATTGGACGAGCTGATCACCGATGACGGCTCGATCGTCGCGGGCGAAGACGCGTACTTCGCCTTCCGCCGGAAGTTGGCCGGCGCGATCGTCGCGCTCAGGATGCTGGTGGGTGAGAGATGACAGCCATGGGACCGATTCGTGTGGTGCTGTTGACGGCGGGCGTGCTGCTGATGTCGGCGTTCGGGGCGGCCCCGAAGCCGGGCGGGGCCCGCAAGGCGCCGACGACGAAGCCGCGCCCGCCGGTCAACCTGATCCGCAACGGGTCGCTTGAGCTACGCAGCGGGCCGCGCAAGCCGTACCCCGTCGAGCCGTGGGGCTACGGGCCGCTCGACGGCGTTGCGCGGAGCCCGTTCGCCGATTGGGGCTACAGCGGCTTCTGGGACGGGGGCGACTACGACATCAAGCTGGGCAAGGGGCGCACGGGCAAGCTGTGCGGCCGGCTGGTCTGCCGCAAGCGGGGCCGGGGCGGCCTCTGCACGCGGGCCATCCGTGTGAAGGTCGGCACGAAGCTGCGGTTCCGCGGGCACTTCAAGGCCGTTGCCGCGCGGGGTCGCTGCTGGATCAACTTCGAGGGCGACCCGGGCGACGGATGGGCGAAGATCGATCTGCCGGGCGGCAGCGACTATGGCTGGACCGAGGTGTCCGGCGAGGTGACGGTCAAGCCGCCGCGCGGCAAGCGCAAGGCCGCGCCCGACGGTACCGTCGCCGTCTACGTCTTCATCTACACGACCGCTTACGGCGAACTCTGGATCGACGACGTTTCGCTCGAGCTGGCCGCCGGCAACTGAAGGATGACGT
>CAYRVX010000192.1:0-8421 GCA_964427875.1 uncultured Planctomycetaceae bacterium | reverse complement strand
CGCGTCGATCACGATCACGTCGCCTTCGGCCGCCACGTCGATGGCCTCGACGGGCTTGGCCCAGTCGCCGGGCACGGTGCGGACGGTGACGGCCGGCCCGCACGCGCTCATGCCCTCGGCCAGCGGGCGCAGCCCGGCCAGGCAGGGCAGGCGGTGGGCGCCGTCGGAGACGTTGCTCGTGCGCACCGTGCGGAGCAGTTCGCGGAGACCCTGCCTTCCGGTCCGCTTGAACAGCTCGGTGGCGACGGCTCGGCGGGTGTCGATGGCCTCGCGGATATCGGCGGCGGCCTGGCGGGGATCGACGGCCTTCGTGATCGCCCCGCCGACGATGACGACGTCGGCGCCGGCCTCGGCGGCCGCGGCGGCCGTCTCGCTGTTCAGCCCGCCCGCCACCGCAAGCGTCAGGCCCGTCCGGCCGCGCAGCTCACGCAGCTCGCCCAGCGGGTCCTCGCCGTGCATCTGGGCGTCGATCGGGCAATGCACGCCCAGCCAGGCGACGCCGATCTCCTCGCACGCGCTCGCCAGGGCCGCGGCGTCGGCCACGCCCAGCAGATCGACCGCCACGTCGATGCCGTAGTGCCGCGCGCTCTCGACGCACTCGCGGATCGTGCTCTCGGCGGCGGTGCCGCACACCGTCATCACGTTGGCCCCGGCCTTGGCGGCCGCCTCCGCCTCGATCTTGCCCGCGTCCATCGTCTTCATGTCCGCGACGATCGTCCGGTCGGGGAACATCTCGCGGAGCCTGCGGACGGCGTCGAGCCCTTCGCTCTTGATGAGCGGCGTGCCGGCCTCGACGTAATCCGCCCCGCCCGCCACGGCGGCCTCGGCCACCTTCAACGCACGCGGCAGATCAACGAAGTCCAGTGCGACTTGGAGTTTGGCATTGCCCATCACAGCTCCCAATGGCCGGTATGACGCGATTCAGGCATCGACCTGGCTGTTCCGCAGCTCCGGCGGCAGCGCCTCCCGCACGACGCGTCGCACCTCCCTTGCCTGCTCAAGAGCCGCCGCGGCCTCGGCCTCTGTCGGCTCGGCCTCGGGCAGGGGATACCGCAACTGCACGGCATAGCGTGTCAGCCTCGTCGCCCTCCCTGCCAGACTGTTCACGCCGGGTTCGGCTGCCGCACAAAGTTGCAGTAGATAGCCGATATCGTGGCTCTGCTCGAACTCGATTCGGTGGAATGTCAGCAAAGCCTTCAATGCCTTCTCGGCCGCCTGCTGGGCATGGAAGGCCGCAATCCAAGGGATGGCAGGAGAGGCCGAGAGCGACATTTCCGCCATCCGAAGATCGTCATCGGCCTTCTTGAGCCAGTCCAGGATCAGTTCATCCTCCGGCTGCATAGACCAGCCGTCCCTTCTCGGCAACAGTGTGCAGGAGATTGCATGGCACCTGAGACCACTTGTCCATTTCGCTTGTGGTACACACGATGATGTCGGTGGGAATGCACAGGCCCCAAAGGCTCATTTGCCCGCGGTGCGCCAGCTCCCAGTTCGGAACTTCCGAGTTCTCCACGACGACGAGAAGATCCACGTCGCTGTCCCCGTGCGGACTGCCCTCGGCGTGGGAACCGAAGAGGTAGATCCCCACGGGATCCAGCGCCTCGACCAGGCGCCGCACGATCTCTTCCAGTGTTTCCGCTGTCAGCTCCTTCACGGTGACCTCTTCACGCCATTCTCCGCTGCAAGGGGGGCTCCTGCAAGGAGGAAGTCACGGGGCCGCAGCGGGGGGTGCAGAACAAGAAGCCCAGCCATCCGGATGGCTGGGCTTGCCGCTATTGGGGACCTGCGGAGGCTCGGCGCTGCCTGCGGCGATGGAGGATGGACGACAGCACCCGGCAGCCCACGACCAGGGCGGTCACCGGCAGCCAGACCCACAGCAGCTCGCTGAGGATCACCTCCAGGCCCCACCGGCTGAACATGTAGCGCAGGCCGATCGGGGCGACCCGGATCGGCCGCCACGGGAGGAAGTAGCGGGAGTTCTCGAACGGCGAGAACAGGGCGACGCCCAGCCCTCCGCTGGTCATGGCGTCCAGGAGGGGATGGGTGGCTGCCACGACGACGTAGAACAGCCACAGCCGCCAGCGAGTCCTGAAGGCCGCCGAGAAGAACCTGTGCGTCAGCAGCGCGGCTGCGGTGCTCGTGACCAGCGCGAACGGCAGGGAGTGCATCACGCCGCGATGGCCCCAGAAGTGCCCGTAGGGGATCCCCAGGCGCAGCCCGATCGTGTCCAGGTCGGGCAGGACGGCCAGGCCCATCGACACCAGGCCGAGGCCGAACGGGGGCTTCCCGCGGACGACGCCCCTGCCGAGCGCGAGCGGGATGAACGCGTGGGTCAGTGAAGTAGGCATGAGGGCAGTTTACCACACCTCACCGGCCGGTGCGGAGCGACTCCTCCGCCGGGCGGCAAAGGAGGCACGAGCCGCAAAAGCATGCTTGTCGGGACGCCGATGTCGGCGAATAATGTCGTTCCCCGGCCGACGCCCGGCGTCGTCGGACAACCGTTTTGGAGACATCGGATGAGACACCCACTGCTGGTTCTGCTCTGCTGCTTCGTGATCGCTGCGCAGGCCCCCGGTAGCCGCATCGACCCGAAGCGCGCATACCCCCGCTTCCAGGTCGGTGTTACCGGCATCTACGCGACGATAGAGAAGGGCCTGGCCGTTACCGTCGACGGCGCCGAGCCGGGCTCGCCCGCGGCGGGGAAGCTCAACAAGGGCGACGTCATCCTCACCGCCGCCGGCCGGCCCGTGAAGGCAGAAGACCCCCGCGTCCCACTGGGCGAGGCCCTCGGCGCCGCCGAGGCCACCGGCAGGTTGGTCCTCACGGTGAAGCGCGGCGGCCGCGAGCAGAAAGTGACTGTCACGATCCCGGTCCTGGGGGCCTACAGCAAGACCTGGCCGTTGGACTGCGCCAAGTCGAGGAAGATCGTCCGGCAGACGGCCGAGTTCGTGAGCAAGGCCCAGCAGCCGGACGGCGCGTACAGGCTCGGCCGCCGGCCGGACCGCGACGGCCTCGCCGCGTGCATGACCGGTCTCTTCCTGCTGTCGACCGGCGAGGAGAAGTACCTGCCGAACGTCAGGCGCCAGGCGCGGGGGCTGGCCGCAAAGGTCATCGAGCACCCCACGGGCAGTAGCTGGCACCTGGGCTGCCAGGGCATCCTCCTGGGCGAGTACTACCTCCGGACCGGCGACAGGAAGGTGCTTGGCGGCTTGAAGGCCCTCTGCGACCAGGCGGCCCTTACGCAGGCCGCGGGCGCCTGGGGCCACGGGGCCGGCGTGAACCCCGGGTACGTGCAGAGCGGCCTGATGAACTCCGCCGGCGTTCCGGTCCTCACGACGCTCATCCTCGCGAGGGAGTGCGGCGTCCGGGTCCCCGAGGTGGCGCTCGCCCGGGCGCTGTGGTTTTTCTATCGCATGGCGGGGCACGGCTGCGTGTGCTACGGCGACCACCGCAGCGAGCTGTTCCCGAACACCAACGGCAGGAACGGCATGCTCGCCTGCGGGCTGTCGCTGCTTGACGCGAAGCGCTACCGGATGGCCGCGCAGCACCTGGCCCTGCTCATGGCGGATTCCTACTACGCCCCGGAGTTCGGCCACACCGGCGGCGGCTTCAACGTGATGTGGCGCGGCCCGGGCACGGTCCACGTGCCGGCCGACAGGCGGGCGAGCCACCGTCGGCAGATGGACCGGCTCGCCTGGTACTACGACCTCTGCCGCCTGCGCGGCGGCGGGTTCAGCATGCTGCCGAGCCCGCCGACCACAACACGGTACTGCGGCGCGGCGTGGGGCACCGGCGCCGTCGGCCTGACGTACACCGCGCCCCTCAAGACGCTGCGGATCACCGGCGCGCCGCGCACGAAGTTCAGCGTCAAGACGAAGCCCCCCCCGCTGCCCTGGGGCTGCCCCGCGGACATGGAGTTCCTCCGCACGGACCACTGCGAGGGCTTCGGCGCCGAAGAGCGCCAGCCGCACGAAATCCACGCGGTCCTTCGCGGCAAGGGCGACGCGCCGGTCGAGCTCTGCGCGAAGATGATGCGCCACTACAGCCCGATGGTCCGCACGTGGGCCGCCCGCAAGCTCGCCGAGAAGGCCGACGACGCCTCGGTGAAGGCGATCGTCGAGGCGCTGCGTCATCCGGACGCCCGCGTCCGGCGCGCCGCCTGCGACGGCATCTCCGGCTACGACAACTGGGGCCGGCCCACCTCGCCGGGAAGGGTCCGCGGAAAGATCCCGCCGCCGGTCGTGTCCGCCAGGTGCCTCCCCATGATCGTGAAGATCCTGAAGGACCCCAATGCCGCCTGGTGGGAGATCGACGGCGCCCTGTGGGCCCTCGGGCGCGCCGAGCCGGCAGACATCCGCAGAAACATGCCTCTGGTGCGGAGGTTCGCCAGGCATAAGGACTGGTACCTGCGCGAGGCGGCGTTCTGGGCCGTCGTCGGACTGCACCAGGCGATCGCCGGCGAGGAGTTCGAGTTCCTCGCCGACATGTACGCCGCCGAGAGGCACGTCTTCGCCCGCAGCTCCTTCGACGCGGGATTCCGCTTCCTCTTGCAGGGCGACAAGGTGAAGCTCGACGCGGCCAGCCGGGCGAAGGCGGCCAAGGCCCTGGGCTGGACGGTCCACAGCGCACTCGTCGTCGACGGCTACGGCACGGCCGCCAAGCACGAGGCGACACACCGGACCATGATGATCCTCAAGCACTTCGACCCCCCGGTCTACGGGCTGATCCTCGACGACTTCATCAAGTACCTCAAGACCTGGACGCCGGATTACCAGCACAGCGGTTGGCTGATCACGGGCAGCAAGTGGCAGCTCGGCCTGATCAAGGTCGCCGAGGACCTGGGCCCCGACGCCAAGCCTCTCATGGCCGCCCTGAAGGACTGCCTCGAGAACAGGATCGACAAGGGATCGAAGGACCGGGCCCACGTGGAGTGCCGCCAGAAGCTCCAGAAGCTGATCCAGGACTACGAGAAGAAGCACGGCAGGTGAAGCGCCGGGGCGCGCGGGCATGCGGGGGGGGCTTCTCAGGCGTCCCAGCCGCTGCGGTACGGGTCCAGGCGGCGGAACTCGGCCAGCATGAACTCCTTCGTCTCGGCGGCCGTGCCGATGGCCGTGTGATCGCCGTAGTCGCCGAGCACGAAGCCGCCGTCGGGCGTGCCCCAGCTTCGCAGGAGGGCCTCGGCCTCGGCGGTGATCCGCCCGCGATCCCCCACCGGCAGCGTCTTCTGAATGTCGCAGAGCGTCTCGAAGCAGATCTCGCCGGCGAACCGGCGGCCAATCTCCTCGATGCCGTTCGTCCGCGGCTGCTGCATGTTGATCACGTCCAGCCCGGCCTCGATCAGCCCCGGCAGAGCCTTGTTGATCTTCCCGCAGGAGTGCATCCATACGTGCCAGCCGCACTCGTGTATCGCGGAGAACAGCCTCCTGTAGCGCGGGAAGAAGAACCGCCGCCAGAGCCGCGGCGAGATGTGCAGGTCGATCTGGGTGCCCCAGTCCTCGCTGAAGCTGAAGCCCTGGATGCTCTGGCCGCAGAGGCGGTGCATGTTTCGCACGATGGCCAGGTCGTACTCGAGGATGCGGTCGGCCAGCTCATGGATGGCCGGCGCGTCGTCCATCAGGTCGAGCATGCAGTTCTCGAAGCCGTGCAGGCTGTGCATACGCTCCCAGAGGATCATGAAGATGCCCGTGGTGATGTACTTGTCGCGGCGTGCGGCGTCGGCCCGCAGCTCCGCGAGCCGCTCGGGCACGCTCTCATATCGCCTCGGGTCGTCGCCGTCGGGCCAGGGGTAGTCCTTCATGGCGGCCAGGTCCTCCAGCGGGTGACCCTTGACCTGGCCCATGTTCGGCTCGTCGGTCTTGGCCCATCGACAGAGCCATTGGTCCACATGGTCGTCGTCGGCCGCCTCGGGCGGCTTGGGGTGCTCGTAGCCGATCCCGTCGAAGTCGCTCGCCTCGCCGTACCCGCGAATCGCCAGGCGCGGGGGACGGCGAAACTCGACGGCCCGTGTGACCACCTCGCGCGGTGTCATGAAACGCTCCTCGTGCCCGGCGAATCCGCCGCGGGCGCCGTGCGATTCATTCCAGATCGCAGGCATCCTGTCAAGCGCCGGTGCGCCCGGCCCGCCCCCTAGTGGCCGGCGTCGAGCAGGACCAGCGCGATCACGCCAAGGGTGATCAGCCCGGCGCCGATGGCTCGCCGCCACCGGACGCGCTCTCGCAGGAACAGGGCGCCGACGATCGCGCTGACGACGATGCCGACGTTCCGCCCGGCCGTCACGTACGTGACGTTGCCCTCCGCCTGCGCCATCGCCAGCAGGATCAGGAGATACGCCAGCGGCCCCAGTGCGCCCACGATGACGATGCCCCTGCGGCCCGTGTGCCACGCCGCCAGCGCGTTGGCCCGAAGGCGCCGGCGCAGGACGACCCAGGCGGTGACCAGCGCGGTCAGGGGAATGTGCATGAGGAAGATGTACTCGATCGGGTCGGGCCCGTTCGGCCGGCTGAGCACGTGCCGATCCACGAGATGGTACCCGGCGATCAGCACGCCGGCCCCCACGGCGAACACCGGGCCCGCAAAGCCACGCTCGCCCTTCGAGGCGCTTCCCGTCGAGAAGCTCACCGCCGCCACGCCGGCGACAACGACAAGGACGGCCAGCCCGTGCCACAGGCCGACGACGTCGCCGATCAGCCAGCCGGCCGCCGCAAGCGTCACGAGCGGCGCTACGCCGCGCGACAGCGGGTAGGCGACGGACAGGTCGGCCCTCTCGTAGGCCCCGAGCAGCAGGATGATGTAGCCGGACTCGATCAGCCCCGAGAGCCCCGCCCATGCCAGCACGTCCCCGTCGAGCGGCCCGGGACTCAGCACGCGAAGGAACACGAACGCCGGCGCCAGCATGGCCGTCGAGGCCACGATCGTCAGCCAGAGGAACGGTCCTTTGTTGTCGGCCTGCTTGATCAGCGCGTTCCAGACAACATGCAGGGAGGCAGACAGCAGGATCAGCAGGAAGACGAAGACGGTCACTATCCGATCTCACGCAGGAACGGCGTCGGGCCGGCCGATCACCTCCTGCCTTTGCGCACCTCTTCCTTGATCCGCTGGATGTGCCCGCGGCCAACCTCAGCGGCCAACCTCAAGGGGCGGCAGCGGCCTTGCCCAACCCGATATCCTCCAACACCACGCGTCGAAAGACCTCCGGATCGCCAAAGCGTTTCCGGGCGTCGAGGATCTCGATCCCGGCGATTCTGTCGTCTTCGGCGTAATCAACGGATATTCCGTCGGCTACGTGCTGCGTAGTCACCGTGCTGTCCAGGAAACGGATATAGAGAGCATCGACTTCGGCATCGTAAGTAATCTTCACAGCCCGTGCCTCCTCGTCAGAAGTAGTAGACGTAGACTGTCACGACAACGATCTCGTCGGCCTCTTCAATGAATATCGGCCGAATCTGTTTTGTCTCGTATATTCTACCATTCCAGTCCTGTCCATATGCGAAATCTTTGCGGCACTCCAGCCGTTCTCCTCTCGCCGGACTCCACGGGCATGCTCCTATGGTCTGCGCGACTTCCGCCTCGTCGGCCCCCCGAAGTCCGATGGTATGGCGCGCATGAGCGCTGAGCCGGATCGGCTTCATCGCTTCGCCTTTCGCACCTCTTCCTTGATCCGCTGGATGTGGCCGCGGCCGAGGGCCTTCACCTCGCAGCCCAGGTCGAAGTAGCGGCGGATCTTCTCGTCGGTGAGGATGCCGAAGCAGTCGATGACGGCCAGCGGGGCCCCGGCCCACTTGACCACGTCGTCGGGGTCAAGCTGGAGGTACGGCGAGTGGGGGACGGCGAGGATGACGGCCTCTGCGCCCTTCAGCGCGGCGGGCAGGTCCTTGCGCACGACCGTGTTCACCAGCCCCTCCTGGTTGCGGAAGAACCGGCTCCAGGAATGGCCCTCAGCGGGGTAGACGTCCTGCTTCTCCAGCTCGTACCAGTGCTCGACGTAGGGGTCGTGGACGCGCATCTCGGCGCCCATCTCGGTGAGCTTGCGGACGACCATTTCCGAGCCGCTGTAGCGCGTGTCGCCGACGTCCTGGCGGTAGCTGGCGCCGCAGATGAGCACGTCGGCGCCGGCGATGTAGCGGCCCATGTTCCGCAGGGCGTCCCGCGTCAGCTCGGCCACGTGCAGGCCGCGGGTGTCGTTCGTGTCGATCGCCTCCGGCGTGATCTTGAAGACGGTGTCCTGGTCCTCGAAGCCCAGGATGTGCTTGTACGCCCAGTATCCCAGCCCGCCGTCCTTGGGCAGGCAGTAGCCGCCGATGCCCGGTCCTGGAAAGATGATATTGCTGTGCGTGGGGCGCACCTTGATCGCCCGGATCACCTTGATCAGGTCCACGCCGTTGCGCTCGGCGAACAGGCTCCACTCGTTGAGGAACGCCAGGA
>CAYRVX010000191.1:0-8458 GCA_964427875.1 uncultured Planctomycetaceae bacterium | reverse complement strand
TTCCGCGGTGGCACGGGCATCTTGCCCGTGCGTGGCACGGCCATCCTGGCCGTGCTCATGGGCGCTTCGCAGGGCCGGGACGGCCCTGGGACACATGGGCGGGACGCCCATGCCACGCCCGGAGCGGCGTCTGGATTGTCCCTCTCCGTCAGGCGAGCAGCGGGGCATTGAGTGTGATGCGTAGCGAGTCAGGCAGGATGGATCGGCGGGTCCTCCGGATCGCGGCTGCGATGTCGGTCGTCGGCGGGGGCCTCCTGTGGGCGGCGGCGCCGCGGCCCAAGCCGCGTGGACCCGGGGCGGACCTTCTGAAGAAGAGCCTCGCCGGCGCGATGAAGGGGTGCGAGGAGGTCGTCTTTGCGGTGCGATCCGCCGGGCAGGACCCGCACTGGTACGCCAACTTCGGGCACTGGAGCTCGGAACCCCAACGCATGATGTATGGCGGCGGCGGGGCGCGGCTGTGCCGGCTGAACCTCAGGACCAAGAAGCTCACCGTCCTGCTGGACGATCCCCGCGGCAGCATTCGCGACCCCCGCGTGCACTACGACGGCGAGAAGGTGCTGTTCTCCTACCGCAAGGGCCCCAGCCGGTACTACAACCTGTACGAGATGGACCTCGCCGGCCGCAAGCTGCGGCGGATCACCGACGGGCCCTTCGACGACATCGAGCCGACGTACCTGCCCGGCGGCGACATCGTCTTCTGCTCGTCGCGCTGCAACCGGTGGGTGCAGTGCTGGCACACGCAGGTGGCGATCCTCTACCGAGCCAACGCCGATGGCGGCGAGGCCCGGCCGATCTCCAGCAACGTCGAGCACGACAACACCCCGGCCGTGCTGCCCGACGGGCGAATCCTCTACACCCGCTGGGAGTACGTGGACCGCAGCCAGGTCGATTTCCACCACCTCTGGACGATCAACCCCGACGGCACGGGGCAGATGACCTTCTTCGGCAACATGCACCCGCGGACGCTGGTCATCGACGCGGTGCCCGTGCCTCCTCGACCGGGCTCGGGGCGGGGCCGCTCGGACCGCGTCGCGGCGATCGTCTGTCCCGGCCACGGGCGACGCGAGCACGTCGGTGAGCTGAAGCTCATCGACCCGGACACCGGCCCGGACGTCCAGGGCAGCGCCCGGCCGGTGAGGGGCTGCCCGAAATCGGTGCGCGATCCCTGCCCGTTCAGCGAGGACTGCTTCCTGGTGGCCAGGAAGCACCAGTTGCTGCTGGTGGACGCCGCCGCCGGGCGGTCGCAGGTGGTCTACGAGCTGCCGCAGGAGCTGCGCAAGCGCGGCCTGGAGCTGCACGAGCCGCGGGCGATCCGCCGGCGGCCGCGAGAGAAGATCCTCGCCGACCGGTCCGATTCCGCCCGGCCGACGGGCTTGCTCGTCCTGACCGACATCACCCACGGGCGGAACATGCCCGGCGTCCGGGCGGGCGAGGTCAAGAAGCTGCTCGTGCTGGAGTCGCTGCCCAAGCCGGTGAACTTCTCCGGCGGGCCCGAGCCGCTGAGCTACCTGGGCACGTTCACGCTGGAGCGCATCCTCGGCACGGTGCCGGTTGAGGCGGACGGCTCGGCTTACTTCGAGCTCCCGGCCAACCGCCCGGTCTTCTTCGTCGCGCTGGACGCCAAGGACATGTCGGTCAAGCGGATGCACAGCTTCGTGTCCGTCTGCCCGGGCGAGACGACCGGCTGCGTCGGCTGCCACGAGCAGCGAAACGAAACGGCGCGGTTCCGGGGCAACCTGGCCGCCCTGCGGCGGCGGCCCAGCCGGATCCGGCCCTTCGAGGACTTCCCCGACGTGATCGACTTCCCCCGGGACGTTCAGCCGATCCTCGATCGCCACTGCGTCCGGTGCCACAACTACGAGAAGCACACCGGCGGGGTGGTCCTCTGCGGCGACCGCGGGCCGCGATACTCCCACAGCTTCTGGAACCTCTTCGCCCAGGGGCAGATCGCCGACGGGCGCAACGCGTTCGGCAACACGGCCCCGCGGTCGATGGGCTCGTCGGCCAGCAAGCTGATGAGGAAGATCGACGGATCGCACAACCAAGTGAAGCTCACGCCGCGAGAATGGCGGATGATCTGGCTCTGGCTCGAGAGCGGCGCGACGTACTCGGGCACGTACGCCTCGCTGGGCTGCGGCGCGACGCACGTCTCGCCGTGGGGCGCCGGCGGGGCCATGCAGCGCCGCTGCGCACGGTGCCACTACCCGCCCCAGCGGGGAAAAAAGCCGCCCAAGGGCAAGGTCGCCCTGCCGGCCGAGCACCACCCGCGCCGCCCCGGCGGAGCGCCCCACGAACGCTGGATCGGCAAGTACCCCCCCGCCGCGAGACGCGGGGCGCACATGCTCGTGAACCTCACTCGGCCCGCGAAGTCGCCCGTTCTGCTGACGCCGCTGGCCAAGAGCGCGGGCGGCTGGGCGACGGCGGCGGCACAGGCCGGTAAGGCGCGGAAGCAGACGGCACCGCGGCGGCACGCCGCGGCTCCGCCCGTCGGACATGAGGTGGTCTTTGAGACGAAGGACGATCCGGACTACCGCAGGCTCCTGGCGGCGATCGAGCAGGGCAGGCGGGACCTCGATCAGATCAAGCGCTTCGACATGCCGGGCTTCCGGCCGAACGTGCACTACGTCCGCGAGATGAAACGCTACGGCGTCCTGCCGAAGACGTTTAACCTCGCAGAGGACCCGATCGACGTCTACGAGACGGACCGGGCGTACTGGGGGTCCTTCTGGTATCGGCCGGTCAAGTGAACCTGCTGGAGGATGGCCGTGACACTATACGGACTGATAGCAGCGATCCTGGTGTCCGCGGCGTCGGCCGCGCCGCCCGAGAACCTGGCGCCGAAGGCCAAGGCCGGCGCGACCTCGCAATACAGCAGCCAGTACCGCCCTCACTACGCCATCGACGGGCAGATCCCCGCGGCCATGTCCAGCGCCGACGTCGGCAAGGCCTGGGCCGTTAACGGCAACACCCATCCCGACAAGGCGGAGTTCTGGCTCGAGTGGCCCGAGGCCGTTGTCGTCGCGGAGATCGTCTACTACGGACGAACGGCTTTCCAGTGGGTCGAGAACTGGAAGGACTACGAAGTCTACCTGGACGACGGCAAGAAGGCGGCGGTCAAGGGCCGGTTGAAGCCCGGGCACGGCCCGCAGCGGATCAAGCTGAAGGCCCCGTCCATGGTGCGGAAGATCACGCTGAAGTTCCTCAGCTCCTACGGCGGCAGCAACCCCGGCGCGTCGGAGATCCGGGCCTACTCGGTGAGCCCGCCGGAGAAGGTGCTCGGCAAGTTCATGGCCAGCCCGCCGGCGAAGCCCGCGCGGCGCGGGCGCCCGCGCGTCGTCGTGCGGGAGGTCCCCGAGTCGCCCGAGCTGGCGGCGAAGCTCAAGGCCGGCAAGCTCGGCTTCGACAGGCTGCTCGTGATCCAGCGGCAGGTGCTCAACCCGACCCACGTCTACACGTATCACGTCGAGGGCTTTCGCGCCGGCGGCGGGCTGTTCGTCTACGACCTCGCCGACGGCCAGTTGCGCAAGCTCGTCGACGCCTCCGCCGGGCAGATCATCGATTACGACCTCTCCCACGACGCCAACACGGTGCTTTTCAGTTGGCGAAAGAGCAGCGGGGAGGCGTACCAGCTCTTCACCGTCGGCGTCTCCGGCGGCGAGCCGAAGCAGCTCACCCGCGGGGAGCACCACAACTACAACGCCTCCTGGCTGCCGGACGGCGAGATCGTCTTCCTCTCCACGCGAAAGAGCCAGTTCGCCTACTGCTGGACGTCGCCGGTGGGCATCCTTCACCGGGTGAGCCACGACGGGTCGAACGTCCGCCGCATCTCGGCCAACTACCTCAACGACTTCACGCCCACCGTCACGCACGACGGGCGGATCATCTACGGGCGGTGGGAGTACGTGGACCGCCCGGCCATCCCGATCCAGGGCCTCTGGACGATCAACCCCGACGGCACCGGCCTGGCCGTGTTCTACGGCAACCGCGTGCTGAGCCCGGCGACGTTCATGGAGGCCCGCTCCATCCCCGGCTCCCGCGCGATCCTGTGCACGATGACGGCCCACAACGGCCCGTGCCGCGGGGCGATCGGCATCGTCGATCCGGTCCACGGCGACAACGCGCAGGCGTCGATCCGCAACCTCACGCCCGAGGTGAACATCGGCCAGGTCGATCGCGGTAGCGGCAACCACGTCCGCGGGCCGTACGAGAGCCCCTACCCGCTCGACGGCGAGCTGTTCCTCGTCTCCCGCGCCGGGACGATCCTCCTGCGCGACTACGACGGCACGAGGCAGGTCACCGTGCTGGGGCCGCGAGACGGCATGGGCTTCTACTTCGCCCAGCCGATCCGCCCGCGCCCGCGCCCGCCGGTCCGCCCGAGCAACCTGCCGGAAAGAAGCGACAACTGGGCGACGATGTACCTCCAGGACGTCTACAACGGGCTCGGGCCTCACGTCAAGCCGGGCGAGATCAAGCAGGTCGCCGTCGTGCAGGAGATCGAGAAGAGCCGGCTCGCCCAGACCCGCTACCGCGCGTTCGGCTTCCAGTTCCCGGTGGTCTCCTGCGGTGCGACGTACGCCCCGAAGAAGCACTGGGGCTTCGCGGAGGTCGCCGCCGACGGCTCGGCCGCCTTCAAGGTGCCCGCCGGCGTGCCGATCTACTTTATGGCCCTCGACGCCGAAGGCCGGGCACTCCAGCGAATGCGAAGCTTCACCCACCTGATGCCCGGCGAGGTGCAGGGGTGTGTCGGCTGCCACGAGCCGCGGAGCCAGAATGCCCGCCGCGCGGCCCACCCGTCGGCCTTTAGCCGCGAGGTGCAGGAGCTCACCCCGCCCGAGTGGGGCGCGGTGGGCTTCAGCTACGCGCGCATCGTCCAGCCGGTGCTGGACAAGCACTGCGTCCGGTGCCACAACGCCGACGATCCGCCCAAGGGACTGGAGCTGACGGGCGACAGGACCGACTTCTTCAACGTCTCCTACGAGCACCTCGCCCGCGACGGCCAGGGCCGCAGCGGCAGCCCCTACGTCCGATGGATCCCCACATACAACGGGCACGAGGCCAACATCCTCGAAATCACGCCGAAGCACTGGGGCTCGCCCGCCAGCAAGCTCGCCGAGGTGATCCGCTCCGGCCACCCGGACGAGGACGGTAAGCCGAAGGTGAAGATGGACGACGCCGGGCGGCGGCGAATCTTCGCGTGGATAGACCTCAACGTGCCCTACTACGGCACGAGCCTGTCGAACTACTACACGCGCCAGGGCTGCCGGCGGATGGTGCCCGACGACCTCGAGAAGGTCCTCGCCGACGTCGCCAAGCGCCGCTGCGCCTCCTGCCACAAGGCCGGGCGCATCCCCCGCAAGCAGTGGGTGCGGATCACCAATCCCCGGAAGAACAGCTTCCTCCTCGCCCCGCTGGCCAAGACCCACGGCGGCACCGAGGCCTGCGGAAAGGTGATCTTCGATTCCACCGACGACGCGGACTACCAGGCCATCCTCGGGACCTTCCAGCCCATCGCGGAACTGCTGAAGAAGCAGCCGCGAATGGATATGATAGAGGGCATCTAGCCGGCCCCGCCGGGGAAGGAACAGGGGATGAAGCGGGCGCGCAGGAAGCTGACATTCCTGGCGACGTTGGTTGTTCTGCTGCTGGCAGGGTGGCTGTCCCTGCGAGAATGGCACTATCTGTGCGAACTGCCTCCCAACGTCCGCGAGCGGATGCCGGCTCACTTCCGGATTCCCGTAGGCCTGCGGCCGGAGGTGCGCGAGGCTATCGAGCGGCTGTACTCTCCTTCTCAGTTCGAACGCGCCTGGGCGGCCGACCGATTGGCCAACCTCGCCCGGGATGCCGCACCGGCGGCGCCGTTCCTGGCCGCGCTGCTGGCCGAACCATACATCGAGCCGACGACACAGCCTGTCGGGGGGCAATCCTGGCTCACGAGACGGGTCCGCGAAACGCTCTTACCGGGTCGTCCTTCAGGCGATGTCCGTAAGGAGCAGTTCCTGGGGGACTGGGAGCCCCGGCACCACCACACCTCCATCTGCGAGCGCAGCGCCGCCGACGCCTTGATGGAGATCGGCCAGGCGGGAATCGACCCGCTGGTCGAGGCGATGTCCGATCCATGCTCCGCGGTAGGCGACCTGGCGGCCTGGGCGCTGGCGCGCATGGGGCACCGCCAGGCGACCGGTCCCATGCTGGAAGCCCTTCGCGATGGCGACCCGGCCGTCCGAAAGAAGGCGGCGTGGGTCCTGGGGTACGCCGGCCACGAGCAGGCCATCGGCCCCCTGCGGAACGTTCTCTGTGACCGGCAGGACAAGCCGGAGGTCCGCGAGGCCGCAGCCAAGGCGCTGATCCAGATGGCCGGACCCGCTGTCGAGCGCTGCGCGGAGCTCCTCACCCACGGCCACGACTCGACGCGCGTTCTGGTTCTTCGTCCACTGCTGGCGCGCGAGGTCATTCGGGCCCGTTGGGGTAAGTTGCCCCGGCCTTGGGAGGGCTACGATTGGCCCAGAACGAACGCGCGGAGGCGTCTGCTGGCCCGCCAGGAGGCCGTGGAAGAATCGCTGTGGTCCGATCCCTCCCTTGCGTGGAGGACGGCCCGGTTCCGGCGCGTGCTGGCCGAAGTGCGGGAGGATGCCAACGCCCTCGTTGCATCCCACGCGGCAGGTGTGCTCGCGGGTTGGGGCGATCCGCAGGCGATCGGGCGGTTGCCCGCCTTCCTTGAGCACGACCTGCCTCAGGTTCGCGAGGCGGCCGCGGACGGCCTGTTTGCGGCCGGCGGCGCCCGAGCGGCGGATGCGCTGCTGGGGGCCGCGGCCGAGGATCGCCCAGACGTCTGGCGCGCGGCAGCCGAACTGCTGGTACGACGGGATGACGGCGTTGACGTCGCGCACCTCGAGCGGCACCTGGCCCACCCGACTCCGAGCCTCCGATGGCTTGTTGCCCGTGCGTTGGCCCGGAGAGGCGATGCGCGCGCCCTGCCCCAACTGGCTCGTGAGTTGAGGAAGGGAAGCTGCTATGGGGGGGAGCTGGTAGATGCGCTGGCGGCGATCGGCCGCCCCGCGGTCGAGCCGCTCCTGGAGATCCTCACCAGCGACGCGGAACCCGACGCCCGTGCGCAAGCCGCTCGAGCACTGGGTCACGTCGGAGACGCTCTCGCCTTGGCGCCCCTCATGAAGGCCCTCGAAGACTCCTCGCCGTATGTTCGGGAAGGGGCCGCGTGGGCCCTCGGAAAGCTGGGCGACCGCAAAGCGGCGGACCCGCTGCTAACGGCCCTGGCGGACAAGGAGGCCGACGTGGTGTGTGCCGCCGGCGGCGCCCTCGCTCGACTGGGGGATTCCCGCGCGCTGGAGCCGCTCAAGAAAGCATGGTCCGAGACGGCGAACGAGTTCCGAGCGAAGGCAAGCGGCTCGCCTGCGGCAACTGGGTGGTCTGTCACATTCATCGAGGACGAGTGGGTGCTCGCCAGGCTCGTCACAGGCCGAATCACCGAGGCCAGGCTCCTCTTGAATCTCTCGGACTCGCTGATGGAGCTGGGAGATCCGGGCGAGGATTTCCTCCTGGGCGCCCTGGAAGATGCGGACGAGTTCATTCGGATCGCTGCGGCCCTTGCCTTGGCCCAAAGCGCCTCCCAGCCGGCGGTTGAGAAGGTGGTGTCGACGATGGGCGAGCTGCCCGCGACCGCGCGTTGGGCGATCGTCCGGCGGCTGGGCAAGACGGACACCCCGGGAAGAAGGACGGCGCTGGTCCGGATCCTGCGGAGCGAGCCGGACTTCGCGATCCGAGCGCAGATCATGCAGATGCTCCACCGCATGGCAGACGCGCGAACCGGCAACCTGCTGATGGATCGACTGAAGAACGACCCCGAGCGCCGTGTGCGACGGCTGGCCGTCCGCCTGCTCACGGAGATAGGGGACCCACGCGCTCTGGCCCCGATGCGCGACGCGGCCAGGGGCGACCCGTGCCTGAGCGTCCGCAGGATGGCGGCTCTGGCCGCCTGGGAACTGGCGCGCCGGGGACCCACATCCGCCGCAACGCAGGAGGCCGGCCGATGACGGAGCGGTCCGCCGGGCGCCTGCCCCGTGCGGAAGGCACGGGTCTCCTGGCCGCCGCGGTCGGTTATAATGGTGTGGCGACGATGGCCATGGGTGCCCGGCCCCCGCAAGCGAGAAAACCCGAAGGACCGCCGTGAGAACGCACCTGTTTGTCTTCATTCTGACCTGCATGTCCCTTTGCGTCTCGGCGGGTGGGGCCAGCTCCGGCGCGGCCGACCTTCGGCCCGAGAACTTCGCGCTGAAGGCCAAGGCCTCCGCCACGTCCGAATACAGCAGGGGCTTCGGGGCCGAGCGGGTCGTGGACGGGAAGGTCCCGGCGCCTTTGAGCAGGGGCGACGGCGGCGCTGCCTGGGCCGTCAACGGGGCCACGCACCGCAACTCGGCCGAGCTGACGCTCCAGTGGGCCGAGC
>CAYRVX010000190.1:0-8484 GCA_964427875.1 uncultured Planctomycetaceae bacterium | reverse complement strand
GACTGCGCGTCGATCAGCTACACGTACACCGAGCCGACGGTGTTCTTCGAGATGGCCTACGACACGGCCCGCCTCGCCCGCGACCGGGGCATCGGCAACTGCTTCGTCTCCAACGGCTTCATGACCCCGCGGGCGGTGGAGACGATCGCGCCGTACCTCGATGCGATCAACGTGGACCTCAAGGCCTTCCGCGACGAGACGTACCGGCGGGTCATGAAGGGCCGCCTCGAGCCGGTGCTGACGGCGCTCAAGGCCCTGGTGGCCGCCGGCGTGTGGGTGGAGGTGACCACGCTGGTCGTGCCGGACATGAACGACTCCGACGCCGAGCTTGGCGACATCGCGCGGTTCATCTCCGAGGAGCTCGGCCCCAGCGTGCCGTGGCACGTCAGCCGCTTCCACGGCAACCACAAGATGGCCAATCACCCCTCCACCCCGATCGAGACGCTGGAGCGGGCCTGCCGGATCGGCGCCGAGGCGGGACTGCGGCACATCTACAGCGGCAACGTCCCCGGCCACGCCGATGAGCGGACGTACTGCCCCGCCTGCCGCGAGCTGCTGATCGACCGCAGGGGCTACACGATTCTCGGGAACTACCTGGCCGACGGGGCGTGCGGCAAGTGCGGCGAGAAGATCCAGGGCGTCTGGACGCGGCAGTGAGCCGCCGCGGCGCATGAATAGCCGCGCACACGTCCTTCTCGGCGCACGCGCGGCGGCGAGGTCGAAGCGGCTACTTCCTCTTGCGGCGGTTCCTTCGCTCGCGGCGTTTCTTGGAGCCGATCTTCCTGCGGCGTCTCGATTTGGCCATGAAGTTCCTCGTGTCGTCTGCCGAACGCTTCTCCGCCGGCTCGCCCGGCGGTCCCGGGCTGCTCATCCTACACGGCCGCAAGGGCGAAGTCACGGGCTTTCGCGGACACTCGCGGCCGATAACCATGGCCCTCGCAGCTGAAAACCGCCTGACCGTCGATATCCTACGCGTCCAGGCGACATTCTCGCTTCGCCGCCGACGGAGAAAGCGCATGGTTCAAACGTGGGCAGCAGCGTTTGAGCCATCCCGCAGTTTTTCTGCAAATCTGCCGGTTTTCGTTGTGCAAAAGGGCCTGCGAGATGTATATGCCTGCTACGGGGGGGGATCATACGGAAGAGAACGGCGGTGGATTAGGCAAAATTACGAAACAAACCCATTTTCGGCGAGATCGTCTATAAAGCCTTGTAAAAGTGGCACTTATGGGCCCCGTCGCAAGATTTTGCCCGGGCTGACCTGGCCCTATCCGGGCCCGTCGATTCCCTCGTCGTCGGCCGGGTCGTACTCGCCGATGGCCAGGTCCGCCAGGCGCGTCTTCCCGAGCCGCAGCACGTTCAGCCGGACCTTCTCCCGGCCCGCCTTCCGGGCGGCGGCGATGAGGTCTCGCATCTTCCTGGCCGAGCCGAGCTGCCTGTCGTCCAGCCGGGTGATGATCTCGTTCGGGAAGATCCTCGCGATGAGGGTCGGCGAGCCGCTCTCGACCTTGGCGACGATCACGCCGGCGGGGTCCTTGAGGTTCAGGGCGTGGCGGACCTCATACGTCACGTCCTTGACCGTCAGGCCGAGCTTGCGGTTCCTCCACTTCGGCGCCGATTCCAGGTCCGGCGGGGCCATCTCGATCTTGTAGTCCACGGCCGCGGTCTTGCCCTTGCCCTGCACGGTCGGGTGGAAGTACGTCAGGCGAACGGTCTTCCCCACGCCGATGGCATCGAACGCGGCGGTGAGGAAGTTGCGGCGGCCCTTCCAGGTCGGCGCGACGGGCCCGCCCTCGTCGGTGCCGAAGGAAGAACGCCACGAGCCGGACCGGCCATAGCGGTCGGCGGCCAGGCGGCTGGCGAGGTCGATCGGATACGGAACTCCGGGCGCCTGGAGCCTCAGCAGGATGTCGCCGACCCGCAGCCCGGTTTTCTCGGCCGGGCTGCCGGCGTACACCGCGTTGATCAGGAAACCCAGTTGGCCGTCCTTCGTCGGTGTTTCGAGCTGGAGCATTTCGGCCAGCTTGCCGGTCATCGGCACGAACTCCACGCCCAACCAGGCTCGCCGCTTGGCGAGGGTCCTCGGGCGGACCTTGACCTTGGGGTCCATGTGGGCCTCCGGCGACGTGAGCAGCCCGCGAAGCTCCGAGACGGCGAAGATCCGGTAATTCGCCGAAGCCGTGCGGTAGGTGCGAGTCGCCTCCAGGCGGCGTTCCTCTTCGTGCTCCATCCGTTCGTGGACGTGCGCGCCGACGAGCCGCCCGGACAGGTCCACGAGGAAAGTGCTCGACCGAATCGCTCGACCGGCGTACCAGTGATACTCGCCCTTGTAGCCTCGCACCTTGCCGTAAAGGCGATTGGTCGAAAGGTCCACGTGCTTCCCGCCGTGGCGCTTCCGGAGGCGAGCCATCCAGAACGGCCTCATCCGCGGCGGATCGGCCGAGGCCAGGCGAACCTGCGCGGGCAGCTTCCCGCCCGTGAGCCTCACCACGAAGGCGCCGATCTCCTTGTACGCCCCGACGAACTCGACGTCCTCCCGCCGCGTCGGAGAGTGCTTGATGTAGATCTTCTCGATCTCCCGGGCCATCTTGCTGTCGATCGGGCTCAGGACCACGATCTCCCGCGCACCGGTCGCCAGGCCGTACGTGCTGATCTCACGACCCGCCGCCCCGCTCGAGGAACGATAGCGGTACGACGTCTCATCCCGGGCGCCCTTGCGGAGAACGAGCACCACCTCGTGCATCGCCTCAACGAGGCGGCGCCGGCAGGACTGCTCCGCCCGGGTGAGCTTGGCCCACTCGATGCCCTTGGCCGCAAGAAGGTCGCGGCCCTTCCAGAGGACCTCGGCCTGTTGGAGATCGATGAACGAGGTCAACGCGCAGCCGACGGGCGAGCCGTTGGCGTCGGCGATCAGGCCCATCGCGTAACTCGCGCCGGCGGCGGCGTACCTCTCCGCGAATGGAGAACTGTATCGCAGAGGGGAGCGATACCCGAAGAAGACGTTCTTCTCGTCGCGCCGATCGAACCCCAGCGACGGACGAAGCGGCGTGAATCGCAGCCTCCACTCGTCGTCGGCCTTATACAGCGCCGCCTGGAGGAGAGACGTATCGACGCCCTCGTCCGCGAGCTTCGCGAATCGGACGCACTTGAGCTTGCCGATCGCCGACTCGTTGACCTTCAGGATCGTGCCGGGCGCGTCGAACAGCAGCTTCGCTCGCCTGGCGGGGTAGGTCTTGCCGCCCGCCTCGACCTCGATGCGCTGGATGAAGCGGTCCTCCAGCCCGCCGTCCACGACAAGGACGTGGCCCTTCTCGTCCAGGACGATTCCGGGCGCCTCGGCGGGCCTCTTCTTGTCCACGTACTGCTCGTAGAGGCGGGCGATGCGGTAGTCGCGTTCGGCCGCGGCCGGCGTCTCGGAGGTGTCCTTCTGGAAGTGGAACTTCACGATGACGAAGCTCCGCCTGGCCGCGTCGATGAGGGCCTTCGGGACGGCCTCATCGTCGCCGGGCTTGTGAGGCTTCGCGCGGGTCGAACGTGCAGCCGGGGCCGAGGCGGGCCTCGTCGCGGCGCCCTCGCCCGCCACCAGGTGCCCGCCGGCGGCCAGGAACGCCGCCGCCAGCGCCAGGGCATGTCTCGTCGTCCGCTTCATTGTCAGTCCTCCTGGAGGTAGTCCTTTTGCCAACTGAGCGGCTTCCAGTCGAGAAAGCCGTCTCGCTTGATCGTGACCAGGGCCTTCTTATCGACCCGTCTGGTGTCCTGGACGAGGGTCTCGTAGGCCTTGCGGACGTCCTCGATGGTCTTGAGGTCCCACCGGTCGATCTTGAGGAGGATGTCGTTGGTGCGAAGGCCCGCGTCGGCGGCGTTGCCGCGCGAGCGGACGCCCTGGACGAACACGCCGCCGGTGGGCTGGAGGAAGTACAGCCGCGGGTTGGAGAACTTGGTGATCTCCTTGACGGTCAGGTTCCATCGCCGGCAGTCGAAGTCCTCGCCCTCGAACTTGCCCCGCGTGACGGGCTCGAGCTCGACGGCGAGCACCTTCCGCCCGCCCAGCTTGCCGGCGTAGGCTTCCGGCGGCTCCTTGCCGCCCGAGGCCGGATTCCGGCGGGCGATGAGGAACCGCGACTCTTCGTCGGCGGCCAGGTCCGCCAGCAGCACGCGAAGCATCGGCAGGTCCTCCACGTAGAGGCCGTCGACCGCCTTGCCGTTGACGGCCAGCAGGATGTCCCCGTCCTTCACGCCGCCCGCCGCCGCGGGCGAGCCGCCGTCCACGCTCTGGATCAGCACGCCCCGTCGGCTGTCCGAGAACGTGTTGGTCTTGAAGTCGTTGAGTGCCTGGAGCTGGAGGCCCGTATAGGCCCGGCGGACCTTGACCGGCCACTGCTGGCAGGCGGCCCGGGCCGCGGTGGCCTTCAGGCGCCGCATCACGTCGGAGACAACGTTCGACGGGATGGCGAAGCCGATGTTCTCCGCCAGGTCGCTGCGCAGCGTGTTGATGCCGATGACCTTGCCGTCCGTGTCCACCAGCGGCCCGCCGGAGTTGCCCGGGTTGATCGCCGCGTCCGTCTGAAGCCAGAGGTTGTAGCCGTACTGCGTCGTGAAACCGATGTAGCGCCGCGTGTTGGAGATGATGCCCAGCGAGATGCTCCGCGTGAAACCGAACGGCGAGCCCAAGGCCATGACGAACTCGCCGGCCTCGACCTCGTCGCTGTCGGCAAAGTCCGCCATCGGCAGCTCCCCGCGATTGGGGTCAACCTTCAACTTCAGCAGCGCCAGGTCCGTCTCGGGGTCCAGGCCGACCACCGTCGCGGGCACCTGCTCGCGGTCGCCCAGGACGCAGTTCACCTCGATGGCCTTCTCGCAGACGTGGCTGTTGCTGACCACGTAGCCGTCCGGCGAGATGATGACCCCCGAGCCGAACATCTCCGCCCGCCGGCGCTCGCCGCTGAGAAACGTCTCGCGGATCGGCTTGACGAAGACCAACGCGGGGTAGACCTTCCGCTTGGCCGTGGCGATGATCTTCTGGAAATCGATCCGACCGCCGCCGCTCTGGGGCGCGCAGCCGCTTAGACCCATCGCCGCCCACGCCACGGCCAGCGGCGCGAACGTCTTTGACAATCGCCTCATAGCAGCACCTTCCTTCACGATCGCTGAGCCTTGGTCGGCCCCGGCCGCACGGTAAGCTCCCCACCGAACGGAAGTGTACCGTGCGGCAACCGGCTGGACAAGGCGATAGGAGACCTCCGGGGGCCGCCCCCCCTGCCCGGGCGTCTGCGCCCGGCACGTCAGGCGGGCCCTGGCGTGGCGCGGGAGGCGCCGGTGGAATGCCCGTTCAGGTGATATGATGACGGACCGAGAGGCACTGCGCTTAACGCTTCGCCTGCACCTGGCCGCGCTGGCGATTCACAACGCGGCCTTGCCGCGGGGCCTGAAGGGCCAGCGTGCACAAGGCCCCAAGAAGAAAATGAACGTGCTGCGTTTGTGGCCGATCGACCACCTGAAGACCCGGACGCGTCGAGTGGCTTGGCGAGAGACGAGTAACGACGTCGTCAAGCACAGCCGCGACAAGCCCGTCATCCGCCGCCACGAGAACCTGCTCGCGGCGTGAGAGCGGTCAGTTTGAATCACATTCCCTATCGAAGTTTTTTTTGAAAACGCTCTTGACGCGACCCGGCCTTTGCGTTAATTTTTTAGCGTTACCTGGTTCGCCCTCAAGGAGACGCTGCAATGGACGCAGAGGCACAGTTGAGCCGACGCGAACGCCAGATCATGGACATCGTTTACGCCAGGGGCAAAGCGACGGCCGGTGATGTGCTCGAGGACCTTCCCGACAGGCCCACGCGCACGACCGTGCGCACGTTGCTGCGCATTCTCGAGACAAAGGGATTCCTCACGCACGTCACCGAGGGGCGGGAATATGTCTATCGGCCAACGCGGGCCAAAGCGAAGGTGGGACGATCCGCCTTGAATCGCGTGGTTGATACGTTCTTCGACGGCTCCGTGGGGCGGGCGATGGCCAACTACCTCGCGAACCCAAGAGCACGAGTATCCAAGGACGACTTGGATCGTCTGTCTCGACTGATCGCCGAAGCGCGTAAGCGGAGGGGTGACGCATGATTCATTTCCTGCACACGGCATCGGCCCTCGTCGGCGATGCGATCGCGCCGATTCTGATTGACGCGGCAATCAAGGGCGCCGTGCTGGCGGCGATCGGATTATTGATATGTGCCGCACTGCGCCGCTCATCTTCCAGCATTCGCTACTCGGTGTTGGGCGTAACGATCATCGGTGTGTTGGTGTTGCCCGTCTTTTCCTCTGCGCCGCGATGGCGTGTGCTTCCGAGCTGGTTGGATGCGTCGCAGTGGAATGGCCCACGGGTCGCCGCCGACACATCATCGTCGGCGCCGGGCACAACCCCGCCATCACAATTCAAGGATTCGGCCCCCTTTTCAGCGCCGCCGGCAGGACACGATCAGGCCGGTAACCGGGCGGAGTCGAAGGCAAGCGAAGATACCACGGCTGCAACAACCTGGGATCGATTCAACTGGCGTGTCGGGATCGTCTCGGCATGGTTGATTGGGGCCGGAGGGTTGATGTTGTGGATCGCGATGGGTGTAGTGGCGGCCTGGCGTGCGGGAGCCAGGCTGCCGGTCGTGCGTGAGGGAGCCGTGTTTGATGCCATGAAGCAAGCGGCGGCGGATTTGAGCCTCGAGTGGATGCCGCGCATTCTGCTCAGTGATCGCCATACGATGCCCATGACCTGGGGCATCTGGCGTCCGACCGTGCTGCTGCCCCTTGAAGTGCGACAGTGGAATGGCCCTCGACTGCGTATTGTCATGCTGCATGAGCTGGCACACATAATCCGGCACGACAATCTCACACAATGCATCACGCAATGCGTACGGGCATTGCACTGGTTCAACCCGCTGGTCTGGATCATCAATCGACAGATGCTCCTGGAGCGCGAACAGGCTTGTGACGATCTGGTGGTGACCGTCGACAAGCAGCCGGCCGACTACGCCGAGCAGTTGTTGAACATTGCCGTGAATCTCCAAGGCAAGTTCCGGACACCCCATGCGGCCATCGCCATGGCGCGGAAATCAACACTGGAAGGAAGACTCATGTGCGTACTGGATGAGAAGCGCAACCGTGCACGCTTGGCAGGATGGATCAGTGTGGCTATCGGCGTCGTCTTTACGGCCATCGTACTGCCCCTGGGCCTGCTCGGCCCCGACCGCGGCGCATCGGCGCATCCGCTCGGCCAAACCGGCGACGCCGGCGAATACGCCACGCTGCAACAGATGGCCGGCCGGTGGGTGATCGACGCGCGGCGGTCCAAGGATGCGGGCAATATCCGGCGTCTTCAGATCGGGGCCGACGGTTCGTGCATCCGTTATGAATCTGCCGCGGATGGAAGTGGCGCCAAGACCTTCAACGATCGACTGGCCCTCAAGAACAAGAAACTGACCGTTTCGGGCTACTGGGGTTCGCAGGACTTCTCCGTGACAGTTCAGGCCGATGTGATGACGTGGAAGGAGGCGCACGGCCCGGTCGTGGCGGTGTTCAACCGCGACAAGACCAACGGCGCGGCGTCAAATGCCCCGATGCCCAACGTCCCTCGGATTGATCCGGCGGAAGCCATGGCCATCATGAATGACTCCTTGGGCCCCGCCCTGGAGCTTCTGTTCACACAGGTTTCCGATGAAGTCATCGACAGGAAGGACGTGGAGGCGGGATACAAGCTCTACTTGCAGGGCAAGGGAACGATCGAGAGCTTATATCAACTGATGGATGCGGCTGGAACAGGATGGATCAATACGCAGATGAAGCCGTTTGTCGACGCGGTGGAACTGGCCTTGAAGAAGAAGGACCACGCCGCGGCGGTTGTCGCCCTGAAGAACTTCGGGCGGGCCAAGGACGGCTTCGCTCAAATGATCGTTGGTGCATTAACGTCTCGACGCATTGCCGAATCCGCAACTACCGATCTGCCGGCGACGGGTAACAAGACGCGACATAAACCGGCCGGCCTCGATGCGTCGCTCGCGATGCTCGAGCCGATGAAGGCGATGTTCGGGGCGTTGCACCATGCCGTGGTGGAAAAGAAGGACGCCGCGGCGGGCTTGAAGATTCTGCAAACGGCCATGCCGCAGTTCAACAAGTTCAAGGCGACGGTCAAGGGCACGCCAATCGCGCCGACGGTTGAGGCGGGAATCGGGCAGATCCGAGCGGCGGAGAAGGCCCTGAAGGCCGGCGATCTGAAAACCGCGCAGTCATTGATCGAAGCCCTGAGCCGGATCGGCCCCCAGATGGAGGAGGACATTCGCCGCCACGCGAAAGAACAGGCGAGTGCGAACAAGGCTCGCGTCTTCCCGCCCTACGTGGGAACGTGGTCCGTCCTGGCAAGCGGCAAAGGAATAATGGTCGTTCAAGCCAATGGCGTGGCGAGCCTCTACGCGGAGGGCGAGGTGAATGGTGCGCAGCGAGCCCTGA
>CAYRVX010000189.1:0-8584 GCA_964427875.1 uncultured Planctomycetaceae bacterium | reverse complement strand
AGGCGGTCGTAGAACAGCAGGCGGATGATCCGCGGCACGGCCAGCTCGAACCGCACGCAGCGGACCCACTCGTGATCCTCCCGCTCGTACTTGGCGCGCAGCTCGCTCAGCTCGCGCCAGGAGTCGAAGTCGTACGACAGGTACTGGCTGTCCTCGACGGAGACGATCTCCGCGATCTCCTTGAAGAGCATGCAGAACGCCCGGCGCGCGGAGATCACCCGGACCGCCGCATAGTGCTTGTTCAGCACCAGGACGCTGCTGTCAAGCGCGCTGTGTTGGCGCTGGAACATCCCGCGTCGCACCTCCCTTCGCGGGCCCGGCCACGCACGTTCCGCGTGCCGGCCGCTCAAGCTGCTGATCGTAGTATACGGATACAGCCGCAGGGGTCAAGGCTATTTAGCCCCCGCCAGCGGGGCAGGCGGCTGCCCGACGCGGACGGAACGAAGTCTCATGTACCGTCCGGGTTGGGCGAATATTGCTTCGAAGCGGCCGGCGGTGACGCAAACCAGCCCCGAGACATCCTCGGTGATGGCCACCCGGCCGGAAATCTTGCGGCGGGAGAACACGCTGGCGGTCAGCGCCCGCCCGATGACGCCGGCGGAGAGCCGCAGGACGTTGTCTCTCCGGCGGTGATTGACCGGATAGGAGCTGGCGGAGGCGGCCGTCTTGACCGTCGAGCCCATCGCGAAGTGCACGGCGGCGCCGCGCCCCACCATGGTGCCCTTCAGCGCCCGGGCGTCCAGGTCGATCTTTCCGGGCGTGTGCCAGAAGGTCTCGACCCTCTCCGGCACGCCGTTGGTCAGGTCGTCCAGGACGAGGAGCATCGTGCCGATCTGCGAGGCGGGATCGACGGCCATCACCACGTGCCGGACGAACTGGGTGTTCTCGCCGCAGGCGCCTTCGGCGTCGCAGGCGACGTATCGGAAGTCGCGCGTGTTCTTCGAGTCGACGATCCTGCCCTGGGCGTCGATGTGGTGGTCGGACTCGGCCACCACCACGGTATTGTGCGCGCAGGCCTGCACCTCGTAGAACTCGCCCCGGGCCGACGAGAGATACTCCCGGGAGTACGGCGCGTGCCCGAGGTGCATCAGGAGCATCTCGCCGTCCACCTGGAGCTGGATCGAGTTCATGTCGCGCTGAGAGTGGTTGGCGGACAGGTCGCCGGTCTTGACGGCGACGTAGAGCGTCGGGCGCGGCCAGCGGTCCGCCAGCGCCGCCCACCCGACGTCCGGGAAGACCTTCACGCACCTGAGGTCGGGCTTGCGGGGCGTTCGCGCCCGCGGCGGGCGGAACAGCATGGCCAGGCCCGCCGCCGACCAGCCCATCGTGCTCACGTCGTGGTGAAAGGCGTACGTGTCGAGCCACCACGTCACCTCCCGCCGGCCGAAATGCTCCGACAGCAGGTAGAACGTCCCCAGCAGCGGCACGGAGGCGAAGTCGCCGAAGCTGGCCGACTGGCCGTTCGGCGTGAAGTAGATCGGGAACAGCCCGGTCGCGTCCATGCCCCGGCTGTGCAGGAGCGTCTGGTCGTCGTCCAGCCGGCGGGCCGCCTCGGCCAGCAGCAGGACGTATCGCATGCCGTAGCCCCAGTACCCGGTCCCCTCGTCCCAGCCGCCGTGGCGGCCGAGGGCGGCGAAAAACCGCTCGAGGTTCCTCCGCGCGAGCCGGTAGGCCTTGCGGGCGTCGCGGTCCCTATCCGCCAGCGCCAGGGCGGCCAGGGCGATCCCGCCGTTGACCACGGCGTTCCAGTGGTGATAGCAGTTCGACCAGAACGCGCCCTGCTTGACGCCCTGAAGGTACGGGCCGATGGCCTTGGTCGAGACCGCCAGCAGCATCCGCTTGCGATCGCCGGCGGCCAGGTCCTCCCAGAGCCAGTCGAGCCCGACGGCCACCGCCACCGCCGCCTCGGCCGTGCAGAGGTCCGCCGGAACGTGGTTGTGACACGGATCGACCCACGCGCTCCAGCTTGCCAGGCCCTTGAGCTCCTCGATCGACCGGTCGCGGTAGGCGGTGTTGGGGTCGATGTGATGCGCGATCAGCAGGTCCAGCACGCGCCCTTGAACGGCGCGGGCCGCCTGTAGGGCCGAGCCCCAATGCCCCTGGGCCCACAGCGCCCGCCAGCGGGCCTCCGTCATCGGCGCCGACTCCAGAATCAACGCGCAGCGCCTCCGAAGGGCGTCGTACACGCCGACGAACGCCTTGCGCCCGATCCGCTGACGAAGCGAATGCAGCTCTTGGCGACTGGCCAGGATCCCGCGTCTCATGCGTGTCTTATAGGACCCGCCCCGGCAAAACGCAAGAGGCCTTTGCCGCCCCGGCCCGTTCCAGCTCCGCCGCCGGCGGCCGACCAGGGGGTCCTTACCACGGCGTCGTAACAACTCCGGAGCCGGTTTTTGGGTGGTTGCCGCAGAGCCGCAGAGGCCCAGAGCTGGCCTTCATCCCGTCTTGTCGCCCGCCGAAGCGGGCGATACGATGAACTCCCGAAAGGAGACCGCAGCATGGGAACCGAGCCCGCCGCCGGCGGCCGGGAAGGGGGGTTGTTTACATGGCGTGTAAACAAGTCCCTAAGCCTACCCGGCGGCTACTGGTACCGTGTCTCATCAGGCCAGATGTCCTCCGAGGAGAATCTTGCCGACAAGGCCCGCTTCCGCAAGGTCGACCGCGGCAAGTTCGCGCTGAACGCGTAGCGCCTATCACCCCCCTCCGACGGCCCGATCCCCACGGGATCGGGCCATTCTTCGGCCTCTCGTTCCTGGAAAAACTCCGTTTTCTGCTTGCATCTGAGTGGTCATGTTGGCAATCTGTTATTATCGCTGTAGCTCAATCGGATAGAGCACCGTTCTGACGAAGCGGTCGTTGCGGGTTCGATTCCCGCCAGCGCACACAATCGCAATGCCAGTGGGTGTTGCGCTTAGATACTAAGCCCCGCTTTCAGCGGGGCGTTCTTTTGTCCCCTTCTAGCCTGTGAACTGCTTCCAGGGCTGCACGATGACATCCGCGTACAGCCGATCCGTCTCCATCATGAAGCACCGGCGGCCGGTCTTCTGACAGCCGATCAGCGTCGAACCGCTGCCGCCAAAGAGGTCCAGGACGTTCTCGCCGGCCCGCGATGAATAGGTGATGGCCCCAACCGCCAGCTCGACCCGCTTCTCCGTCAGGTGGACCATGCTGCCGGGCTTGACCTTCTTGACCGACCAGACGTCGGTGGCGTTCGGCGGGCCGAAGAACCTGCGGGCCGACCCCTTCCGCCGTAGAAGCACCACTCGTGGTTGCCCATGAAGTGCTTGCGCATGAGAACCGGGTGCTCCTTCACCTAGATGATCGCCTGGGAGAAGTACAGCTTGCGCACCTTCAAGGCGGGTGAGTAGAATCCCCGGCAAGAAATCAGTGAATGTCCCCATTGCCGGGGCTACGAATCCTGCGAAGACTTTGAACAGACGAACAGAATTGGGGTATTGATCCGTTCCAGTGAAGCATATGTCCGGCAGGTCTTCCGTGACTGTCGCCAGACTAGGGAAGGACAACCGTCAATGCAACCGAGGACAGAAAAGGAAGGGTCAGGAACCTTCTTGCGGATCGGCCGCCGCGATTCCCCGTCCTGCCGGTGGGTGTGTTGAGTGCCGTGCCCTGGCGAGCAGTCGCCAAAAAAGGCTCTTTCCCCTCATAAGGAGACGCGCCATGTGCAAGAGACTACCTTCCGTGTCTGTGGCCTTCCTGGTGATGGTCACATCCTTCGCCGTAGAGGCGTTGGGTGGAAGTCTGACGATCCGTGAGGCGATGAATGCTGCCGGAATGTTAGAAGCCGCATCTTCTTGCATTAGGAGTTTGCCACTAGCGGATGGGGCAGTCCCAGGATACGAAGACACGCTCCCCGGCGCAATCACCACCTGGGTGGATGGGGTCGGTGATTTTGCTGCTACTTACCTGGACGGGGACCAGAACGGATATGTCATGACCGGCAGTTTCGCCAACGGCACAGGGGGCGGTCTGGGCACATTTCAGGCATCCGGCGTCCGCGGTGGCCCGCTTATTCCGTGGTCCGGCTCCTTCGATGAATCCGGTTGGGCCTGCTCCACAACCGCCGTGCTGGGTGGGAGAGACTTAAACATCAACTATGCCGGAACCCTGACAGGGACGCTCGGGCAGAACATCCTCATGTCGTTCGCGGCCACAGGCCATTGGGGTCCCGAAGCTATCACGGTTCAAGGCAATGCCACGTGGTTCTTCGATCCCGTTTTGGATGCGTACGCGTCTATGGAACATGAACAACTCACTCAAGTGGGCAACCTACCAATATGGGCCTGGGTAGTTGGCGGGGAGGCGCTGTTTGGCGGGATTGTTGGCGGCGTGGCCGCCGAGGATGGTTGGAAGAACAAAGTGGGAGGCGTGTTTTACGGAGCCTGCACAGGCGTAATGGCTACTGCAGCAGTGGTCTATATTAGGGCGGCTCTTGCGGCGGAGCAACTGCCACCCAATCCACCCGGGATTCCTCTCCCTCCCGGAATACCTCCCGTTGTTCCGTTGCCTCCTGCCACTGTGGTACCTCTTCCTGGCCCGTTGGAAATGGCGGCGTGCGGGATGGGGCTCAGCGCCATCGTTGCCTTCATGCGACGACGCCGGCGAGGAATGTAGAAACGCACCACGTTACCCGTATGCGCCTTTGGTCAGCCGCGAGCTCAATGCCGCGCTGATCATCTTCGCCATGCCGTTTTCCTTGTGCGCCATCGCTGGACTCCAGGAGCGGCGCCCCGGGCGCGCTGCACTCCGCGCCCCCACCCCTCTGCGGTGAAGCCCTACACCGCCGTCTGGTCCGTCCGCCCGCAGGCGGTGCACTTGACGTAGCGGATGCGGTCGGCGGTCTTGTAGACCTTCCAGCAGCCGACGGAGAGGCAGTGCCGGGACTTCTCGCCTGCCACCTTGGGGCTCGCGTTCCCGGCCCCCGGTTCCCGGTCCCCCGTTCCGTCCGCCTCGGCGTCCTCTGCGTCTCGGCGGTTTCCACCGATCCCCTGGACGATCAGGTCCGCCAGCAGGTCGTTGCAGGGGTCCGTGGCCAGAAGCGAGGCCGCCAGGTCCTCGGGCGCCTTCCGCCGCCGGGGGGCCTTCACGCCAGAGCCCCGCCCGGCCGATATCTAATGGGAAAGTACGGACATCCTCCTCCAGCAAGGGACTGGCCCATGGCGCAGGCATCGCTGTCTCACGGCACGGATGGAGAAAGGGTTGGACCTCACGCGCGTGCGGTCATATCATTCTGCGGGCGGCGGCCGCATCGACCGAAAGGAAATCCCCGTTTGGCAACCGATCCCCCAGATACCGACCGGCTCGTCAGTGACACCGAACTGCTCCAGCATCATCTCGACGGCAACCCGGAGGCGTTCGGCGCGCTCGTCCGGCGGTTTCGGCGCGAGCTGTTCAACTTCCTGGCGCGGTTCACGGGGAGCCCGGCGATGGCCGAGGACGTCTTCCAGGAGACCTTCCTCCAGCTCCACATATCGGCGGCGACGTTCGACACGTCGCGTCGCCTGAAGCCCTGGCTGTTCACGATTGCGGCCAACAAGGCCCGCGACGCGATGCGCAAGAGCTACCGCCGCCGGGCGGCCCCGCTGGATGCAACGGTGGCCGGCAGCAGCGACGAGGCAACCACCTACGCCGATCTGATGCCCTCGGATATCCCCGCGCCGGATGAATCTTTGCTGAACCTCGAGACCCGCCAGGCCGTACAGAACATCATACAGCAGATGCCGGAGAACCTTCGGACGGTGCTGCTGTTGAGCTACTTCAACGAGTTTCCGTACAAGGAGATAGCGGAGATCCTGGACGTGCCGCTCGGGACGGTCAAGAGCCGGCTCCACGCGGCGGTCGGGTACTTCGCCAAACAGTGGAAGGCTTTCGCAGCGAGATCGGGCCATGGCGGAAAGCAGAGCCAATGATGAAGCCATGCTGATCGACTTGATCCTCGGCCGGTGCGACGGACCGCAGGCGCGGGAGATCCGACGGCGCATCGAGCGGGAGGAACCGCTGGCACGCATGCACGAGGATCTGCGGAACACGTTCGCCGCGCTGGACCTGGCCGTGGAGCACGAGCCGCCGGAGACGCTGGTCGCCCAGACAATGGCCCGGATCCGCTCCGCCCGCCAGACGGACGCCCTGCTGGCCCGGGAGCAGCTCGGGCGGCGGGACGTGATCCGACCGACCTTCTCGCTTCGCGAGCTGGGGGCCGTCGCCGGCGTGGTGCTCCTGCTGGTCAGCATCTTCGGCGTCTCCTACCGCCAGGCCAGGCGGCGCAAGGACCTCACCCAGTGCGCCTCGCAGGAGGCCAAGATGGGATCCGCCCTGTTGACGTACGCCAGCAGGAACGGCGGGTACCTGCCCGGCGCCGGCGGATCGGGTGATCGGTGGCTCGCGACGACGAGCCAGCCGGCCGTCAGCAACTCCACCGGCCTGTTCCTATTGGTCAAGACGGGTCACGTGGAGCCGCCGACGTTCCAGTGTCCCGCCGTCGGGGGCGATTCCTTCGTCGTCCAGGCCGGCATGACGGACTTCCCCGACGCCGAGTGTATCAGCTATTCGTACCAGTACTCCCTCGGGGCAAAAGGGCTCTGGATCGAGGACCGCCGGCTGTCGGACCTCAAGGCGAGCATGGCCATTCTCGCCGACAGCACCCCGGTGTTCGCCGAAGGGCGGTTCCGGGCCGATCGGGTCCGCGCCGCCGTCAGCGACAACCACGGGCGCATGGGCCAGAACGTCCTGTACCTCGATATGCACGTCCAGTTCAAGCGCCGGCCCTCCGTCGGCGTGATGGGAGACAACATCTACCTCGTCCAGGGCGTCTTCGACTACCAAGGCCAGGAGAAACCCATCAGCGTCATCGACACGTTCCTGCTGCCGGCCTTCTCCGGAAGGGCCCTGCCCGCAGGAGAGCAGCAGACGCCGGCGCGGTACGAGCGGAAATAGCCCGGACGAACCGTCCGATCGCCACCGCCGCCCGGCGCCGCGGGCTTGCTTTTGACAGGCGGGGCCGGCAGGCCGTAGAATTGCTCTCATGGCCACGATGCAGCCGGGCGCGACAACCTCCCGTTCGAGTCGAACAATCCCCTCCCGGACGGGCTTCCTGGCGATCTGGCTGGCGGCGGCCGCCGGGTGCGCTGCGGCGCGGGCTCAGGCCGGCGAGCCGGCAGCGGCCGACCCGAACGTCACCATTTCGCTGCCGGCGACCCGCCCGGCGGAGACTCGC
Organism: uncultured Planctomycetaceae bacterium; assembly: GCA_964427875.1. Classification (GTDB taxonomy): domain Bacteria; phylum Planctomycetota; class Phycisphaerae; order SM23-33; family SM23-33; genus CAYRVX01. The sequence goes on along the minus strand of CAYRVX010000189.1, from coordinate 1,353 downwards.
ACGATCGCCGGCCGCATCGCCCCGACGAAGATGGAGAAGACGGTCCTGGACGACGTCCGGGACAGGACGTGGCAGTTCGACGAGACCGGGCTGTACGTGATGCTGGGCCTCGCCGCCCGGGCGCCGGAAATGAGCGCGATGCAGTGGCACGACCTCGACCGCCCGGCATACGCGAGCCTCCTGGCCGACCCGGCCCGCTACCGCGCAACGCCACTGCGGGCCAAAGTCCGGGTGGGGTACGTCTCGAAGCTCCAGAGCGGAGCCGGACTGAGATTCTCCCCCTTCTGGTCGAAGGACAAGCCCGTCTGGGAGATGGACTGCTACTGGGCCGAAGAACCGCACCTGAAAGAGAAGCCCCTTCGCGTGTACTCCCTGGTGGACCCGACCCCCCTGATCGGCCGGCCGGACGAGGTCGGGCCGCACAACCGAATGAAGTACGACCCCGGAAGACAGATACGGATCGCCGCGCTGTTCTACAAGGTGATCATGGCCCGGCAGGAATTGAACCGCCAGCCACGCGCGTACCCTATGATGATGGCGTGGCAGCTCAGCCGGACCGTCGACTGGCGTAGCGTGGGCCGGTGGGACGCCGGAGGGCTGTTGCAGCTTGCCCCCGTCCTGCTCCTCGTGATCCTCCTGGCCGCCGCGTTCTACTTCACGCGGCGCCGCCTGGCGAAGCTCAGGCAGGCCGATCGCGGCATGGGGTCGAGACGCCGCTCGTTGAGATACCAGACCGATGAGGACGCATCCGGCACATCGGCCCGGACGACCGACCGGGACGAGGCCGCCGACCTCGCCGGAGGCCCGGTCGACCCCGAACTGACCGCAGCCGTGGAGGAGTTCCTCCAGAAGAAGGAACGGGAGGATGGCGAGAGCGGAACAGACCATCGCGGTTGACCTGGGCGAGCGAAGCTACGACGTCCGAGTGGGCCCGGGGCTGTTGGATGCACTGGGCGAGGCCGCCGCCGGCGTGGAGGACGTGACCTCCGCCGCGGTGATCTCCGAGACGACGGTGAGAGAGCTGTACGGCCGGCGAGCGACGGATTCGCTCGCCGCGGCGGGCGTGACGAGCCGGCTGATCGCGTTCGCGGCCGGCGAGGCCAACAAGACGCTGGAGACGGTCTCGACGGTGCTGGATGAGCTTTTCGCCCTCACCCCGCCGATCGATCGGTCGAGCCTGATCGTGACGCTCGGCGGGGGCGTGCCGGGCGACCTCGGCGGTTTCGTGGCCGCGACGGCCCTGCGGGGGCTGCGGTTCCTCCAGTGCCCCACCACGCTGCTGGCCGACGTGGACGCCTCCGTCGGCGGCAAGACGGGCGTGGACCACCCGGCGGGCAAGAACCTCATCGGCGC
>CAYRVX010000188.1:0-9108 GCA_964427875.1 uncultured Planctomycetaceae bacterium | reverse complement strand
AGGGGTTCGAGTCCCCTCATCTCCATTCGACTCGCGGGGGCATCGCCCCGCGAGTCGAATGTCCTGAGCGAGCGCAGCGAGTCGAAGGGCAAATGTGCGCTCCTTCGTTCGTCCCGGGTCCCTGTCGGCCCTGACGCATTGTTCAACAGGAGCATTTCATGGAACTGGCCGGCAAGAACGTCGCCATCATGATCGACCAGGAATACCAGGAGCTGGAGGTCTGGTATCCCTACTATCGCCTGATCGAGGAAGGCGCCAAGGCGGCGTTCGTCGCCCCCGCAGAGGGTGTGACGTACCCCTCGAAGCTGGGCTACCCGTGCGTTTCGGACGCCGCCGCCCGGGACGTCAAGGGCGGGGACTTCCACGCCGTCATCATCCCCGGCGGCTGGTGCCCCGACTTCATGCGCCGCGACGAGTCCATGATCCACTTCATCCGGCAGTGCGCCGAGGCGGGGATCATCCTGGCGGCCATCTGCCACGGCGGCTGGATGCTCTGCTGCACCGACGCGCTGCGGGGAAGGAAGGCCACGAGCTTCGTCGCCATCAAGCACGACATGATCAACGCGGGCGCCGACTGGGTGGACGCAGAGTGCGTCGTGGACGGCAACGTGATCACGGCCCGCAAACCGGACGACCTTCCCGCCTTCTGCCGGGCCATCATCGAGAAGCTTCGCTGACGGGCCCGGGCGGGCCGCCGCTGCCGAGCGAGGTGCAACATGGCGACGTTTCGATTCATGGTGGTGACCGTGTTGGCCGGTGTGGTGCAGGGCTGCGGCACGCCGCGGGCGCATGACCTCCGGGCGACTTCGCCGGCGCCTGCGGAATGCAGGCGTCTGGCCGACGACATCGAGAAGCGGCTCCTGGAGAACGTCCTTCCGGCCTGGTTCCCGCGCTGCGTCGATCGCGCCGGCGGCTTCTACGCGACGTTCGGCGGCGACTGGCGCCGGGGCGAGGGCAATCCCAAGTCGGTCGTGTACCAGGCGAGGCAGACCTGGGTGGCCGCGACGATGGCGATGGCGTACCCGGACCTCGCGGCGACATACCGCGAATACGCCCGGCATGGAACGGCCTTCCTGAGAGAGGAGCTCTGGGACGAGAAGCACGGCGGGTTCTTCTGGCAATTGAGCGACACCGTCGAGAAGCCCTCGCGCCGCGACGAGGAGAAGCACCTCTACGGCAACGCGTTCGCGATCTACGCCCTGGCGAGGGCCCACCGGGCCACCGGCGACGAGGCGGCCCGCAAGCTTGCCGTCAGGACCTTCCAGTGGTGGGACAGCCACGCTCACGACCCGGCCCACGGCGGCTACTTCGAGGCCCTGACGCGAGACGGTCGACCCATCCTTTACGACCCCGACTTACCGCTCAACCGCCGCACCAGCGCGGTCGGGGCGCTCTACGGCTACAAGTCCATGAACGCCCACATCCACATGCTGGAGGCGCTGACCGAGCTGTACCGCGTTGAGCCCGGCGCGGCCGTCAAGGAACGCCTGGAGGAGATGCTCGCCGTCGTCCGTGACAAGATCACCGTCGAGCCCGGCTGCCTCAACCTGTTCTTCACGCCGGACTGGCGCGCGCTGCCGTACGGCGACTCGTTCGGGCACGACATCGAGACGGCGTTTCTCCTGATTGAGGCGGCCGAGGCCCTCGGGCGGCATGCCGACCGCCGCACGCTCCAAGTGGCAAGACAGCTCGTCGATCACGCCCTGGACTACGGCTGGGACGACCGCCACGGGGGCTTCTACGACGAGGGCACGGCCACGTCCTCCGGCCGGAACCTCCACAAGATCTGGTGGGTCCAGGCCGAGGGGCTCAACGCCCTGCTCCTGATGCACGAGCGCTTCGGCGGGCAGACCGACCGCTACTACAAGGCCTTCCTCAAGCAGTGGGAGTTCATCGACACGCACATGACGGATCACGTTCACGGGGGCTGGCACGCCACGACCACTCGCGAGGGGCAGCCGACGAGCAAGGACAAGGCAAGCGTCTGGAAGGCGGCGTATCACAACGTCCGCGCGCTGCTCGGCACGGTCAAACGTCTGCGTCGCCTGGCCGGGGCGGCGAAGCCGGCCGAGTAGAACCCGCCGCGCGATAGGATTTCGTGGCACGGGCGTCCCGCCCGTGCGTGGCAGGGCCGTCCCGGCCCTGCGCTTCCGGTCGACTCCACGACCGAGACGGTCGTGGGACGCACGGGCAAGATGCCCGTGCCACCACGGATGCCGCCGAAATCGGCAGTCAGACACGGAGCCCGCGGGGCTGGGGGCCTTCGTCGCCTTTACGGGGTCTTTCCGGCCATGTCCGCCCGGGCCGTCAGCGTCTTGCGCGGCAGGCCCCGGGGATAGACGGAGGCGACGGCGGGCGTGATCCATACGACCGGGTCGGTTGCGCCCTTCGCGTCCTCCTTGAAGAGGAAGGAGATTGTCGGCGCGCCGGCCTCCGGGGCGGGGGGAGCCGGCGGTCCGCCCTCGGCGTCGTCGCGGGGCAGCACGACGCATTGGGTCAGCGTCGGCCCGCCGTCCTCAATCGACATCGCCGCGGTGATGCCCATCGCGCACGCCGCGCCGCACTGCGCCTCACCCAGGACCAGCGTGAACGTGCCGCCGTCCACGGAGGTCTTGCGGTCCAGTTCGTAGGCCACGCGAAGGAACAGGCCGGCCTCGTCCGGCTCGGCGCCCGGCGGCCGGCCGGGGCCGAAGTCGAACTCCACCCGCGGCACCGTATCGTCATACCGCACCGTCTCCCTGACGAAGCGGATCGTCTTCGGCTGAACGACCGTGCCGTCGGGCAGTTTCAGGCCCGTCGCCAGTGTCTTGGCCTTCTCGGGGACGTTGGCGATATTGACCTCCACCACGACGAGGTCCTCCTGCCGGCTGGCGAAGAGCGTGCCGAAAGGCGGTCCGTCGACCCTCGGCCGACCGGCCGGGCCCCACAAGGTCGGCGAAGGCGGAGGCAGCAGCCCCAGCCGCTGGAGGTCGGCGCGGCACTGGCGATCCACGCTCGCCCAGAACTCCTGGATCGACGCCATCGTGATGCGCCCCTCGGAGTCCCAGCACCCGGGAAGAAAGAGCAATCCTGCCGGCAGAGCCACAACGACACACATCCATGCCTTCATCATCAAACTCCTTCCGCCCGGGGCGCAGCGCGCCGTCCGGGACTCCTTCTATCGTCCCGACGGCCGGGAATCCTTTAGCGAGCCAGATGACCGGGCGCCTCCCCAAACGTCTTAATGAACCACGGGTGAGCTGGTATAATGGGCTTGGCGGGAGTTGAGGGCCTTGTGGTCCGAGGCGAGAGGAGAGACTTGAATGGCAGCGCGTGGAATGGTCGTTCTTGCCGCGTTGGCCGCCTGCGCGGGGACCGTGCGCCCGGCGGACGCGCCTCCGAAGGCCGGGAAGGAAGGCTACGCGATCGTCTTCGACTTCTTCTGCCCCCCCAACGAGGAGTACGGCAGGAAGCTGGCCAACGCGATCCGCATGCGCCTGGCCCGCCACAAGGAGCTGGAGGTCGTCGATCGCCTCACGACCGGCGAGGTCTCGCCGCCCCTGCCGGCCGGAACCGACCCCGCGAAGGTCATCAAGATGATGGGCGATCAGCTCGCCGTCAACATCGCCGTGTACGGCACGGTGACCCGCAGCGGCCGCGACGTGCGGCTGGAGCTGCGCGGGATCGATCTCCGCACGCCCGGCAAGCCGAAGACCTGGAAGAAGCAGTTCCGCGACAACACGCAGCGGCCGGAGGCGGTGATCAGCAAGGCGGCCGTCGAGGCCGTCACCGGCAAGCCCGAATGGGTCCCGCCCCAATACGGCGACGAGGAGGAGCCGAAGACCTTCGGCAAGCCCCTCAACGCGAACGGCGGCTTCGACGCGGGCGGGCACGTCGGCTGGCAGCGTCCCGACAACGTGGCGAGCTTCATCGAGCCCGGCCCGGCCGGGCGCGGGAGGATCCTCCGCATTCGGACCAATCTCCAGCGCTGGCCCTACATCAACTACATCCGCGCGATCCGCATGGGCAGGGCCAGCCCGGACAACCCGCCGAAGATCGCGACCCAGGGCGGATATAGCTGCCTCGGCGGCTTCGAGGGAGTGCACTTCAAGGGCGAATGGATCAAGGCCGCGCCCGGCCAGCGGTACTGGGTGACGGCCGACTTCAACAAGGCCGGCGGCACGCCGAAGGTCTTTCTCAAGGGCTTCCAGAAGACCCAGTTCGCCCTGGACGGCCTGCCGGAGGGCGTCCTGGCCCGGATGGCCGTGACGCCCAAGCAGTTCGCCGAGCTTCCGGAGGCCCGGCGGAAGAAGCTGATCGCCGAGGCCGCCAAGCGCCAGCCGAAGCTGTTCCTGAGAGAGTGTTATCGCTGGTACCTCAACTGCCGGGGCAAGGACGGACAGTGGGACCATCTCGCCGCCCCCGTGCCGCCCCGGGGCGGGCTGCCCGCCAACGTCGAGTGGCTCCAGCTCCAGGTCTACTGCTACTGGCCGCCGGGCACGTACAAGTGGGACAACGTCCACCTCTACAAGGACCCGCGCCAGAAGGCCCCGCTGCCGGAGGAGGGGGCACGCACGCCCAACTTCGGCAAGACCAGTGATATCGTGGAAAAGGAGACCGCCAGGAAGGAAAGACCACAGAAGCGCCGGGAGTCACCGAAGTAGCACCGCCTTGCGCTTGACAAGCCGGCAGCACGATGCCGCGGGGCGCTATGGTTCTCCCTATCGGCTTTGGCCCTCGAGGCCGATTCGGCTCACTCAGGAGAGCAACAATGGCCGAGAACACGCCGAACGATCCAGACCAGGGCACTGCCCACGACGCGGAAGCCGCCCCGCGAAACCTCCACAACGTGCTTGTGCTCGCACTCGTGGACGGGCGGCTCTCCAGCGAGGAGAAGGCCCACATCGAGGCGCTGCGGGACTCGCTCGGCATCGACCGAGCCGAGTTCGCCCGGCTCTGCCAGCAGGTCACCGAGGGTGACAAGCGCATCCTCCTGCCCAAGACCGCCGACGAGGCCGTCGAGGCCATGGCCATGCTGGTCGAGCTCGCCGCCGCGGATGGGCAGATAGCCCCGGCCGAGGGACGCACGCTCCGCAAGGTCGCCAGCCATATCGGCGTCCGAACGGGCAGGGTCGACGAGATGATCGCCGAGTGCTCCGGGCCGCCGGAGATGGACGACATCAAGCTCGCGGCCGTCACCGAGGAGATCTACAAGAGCTTCGCCCAATGGGACGGCGCCGCGCGCAGGAAGCGCCTGGCGGCCCTGGGCGACCTCGGGGCCTGCGCCGTCAAGCCGCTCGTCCGCATCCTGGAGAGCTACCGCAAGCCCGACGGCATGCCCGACGCGCTGGCCCTGAAGATGCTGGTCGTCGAGCAGCTCGGGCGGCTGGGCGACACGCGCCCGGTCTACTACCTCGCCCAGCAGGTCAGCATCGGCGACAGCGACGACGAGATCACCAACTTCGAGCTGCGGGCCGCCGCCGCCGAGGCCATCGGGAAGATCCTCGGCGAGGACTTCGCCCGCGGCGCCGACGGCATCGCCTCCGTCCGGCAATGGTGGGCCGACGCCGGCAGAACGCAATACGACTACCTCGTCTACTGACCCGCCAGACCGACGATGGTGACTCGCCCACGGGTCGCCTCGTTCGCGGCGGCCGTCTGCATGCTCGTCGCACCCGCCCGAGCCGACGAGTTCATCTACAAGCACGACGGGCAGATCCGCATCAAGCCCTATCCGATGGACCGCCGCTTCGAATATAGGGACAGTCACCAATGGCCCTAAGATAAGCGGCCGATCGGGTGTTCCGCGAGCCTGAAGGGCTCGAATTCGTCAGCCCAGGGCGACGCCCTGGGACATGGTTGCCGTTTCTAGAACGAGCCCTGTAAGGGCGAAACAAGTGCTGTTTTCGAGCGATTTCTGCCGCCCCTACAGGGCTTGTCGGTATGCAACCGCCCACAACCCAGGGCGTTGCCCTGGGCTTTCGGCTTGCAGCCCTTCAGGCTGCGAATGCTTATCTAAGGGCCATTGGTGACTGTCCCTGTTTTCACATCCCGTCCGTCGGGCGATGTCGCGCAGATACCACCGCTCCTCCGGGCTCATCAACAGGAGAGACAGCACCCGCTTGCGGACCTGCGGAAACAGCCAGTCGATTGTCTGCTTCTTTGTTGCCATATTGCGCACAGTTGTGCGCATTTCGCGCACACGTGTCTACCACGTACCCCGCGGCGCCGCCATGCCCGGTGAAGGGGTCAGCCTGTCTCTCACCAATGACCCCTGCTCCTGTTGCCGCGAGTGCACCGCTTGTGCGCCCTCGCTACCGCCCCGCCCACTCCGAGAGGACCCTCTCCACGGCGCCGCGGACTATCGCCCTGGCCTCGTGGCGATCGTAGAGAGCGCCGAGCAGGTCATCGTAGTTGGTCTTGTTGTGGCGGACCCACGCGGCGACGGCAAGGTCGATCGCATCCGGATCGAGCCGCTTGGCGGCGGCGGACCGGCCCACGCGCCCGCTGTGTTTCCGGCAGGCGTGCGCGCCGATCTTCCCGGCCGCCGCGGCCGGGCAGCGGGGATACAACCGGCGGATCTCCCGCCCGAAATCGGCCACGTACTGCCGGTCGGCGACCTCGCGCTTGATCCGCCCGCGCTCGCGCCGTCTGGCCCGCTGCTCGGCGTCGCCGAGGCATTCCGCTTCGGCCCGGTCGATGGCCTCGGGCTCGGCCAGGATGCCCTGCCGCTCGTATTGCTTCCGCGTCCTGCTCCACTCGAGGACGACCGCGCTGAGGCGCGAGTGCTTCCTCGATCGCCGCGTCAGCGCCGCATCCCCGCGGGGCAGGTAGTCGAGGTGGTCGAGGTCGGCACACGACAGGCACAGGGCGCCGCGGCCTTCCTCCAGCGTGATCATCGAGCCGCTCGGCAGCTCCTCGCCGCATTCGCCGCACTCCGTGTCGCGGCGGACAAGGAACACGAGAAGGTCCTTCGCTTTCTTCGCTTCGCCCATGCCCGGCCCTCAACGCTTGCCAGCAGTATCGCTCATCCCGCCCTTCTATTGGCCCTCGCCTCCGCTGTCAAGGGCCGTGCGCAAGTGCTACTCCGAGCAGCAAACGCCAAGCGCTCAATGGCGGGACGGGCATCTTGCCCGTGCGTCGGCAAAAATAGGGCAAAAATAGGGACAGTCACCTATTTCGCAATCATAAATAGGTGACTGTCCCTATTTTGATACTCTCGACGACCGCGACCCGGTTCCCCTAATCACTAATCAAGGTCTGACCCCAACCCGCTCTAATCAAGGTCTGACCCCAACCCGCTCAATGTTCCCACCGCTTGAGGCGCAGATAACCGCCACCCTCGGTGAGCAGCAAGGAGCGTCAGACTCAGCACGACCCAAGCCGGCAAGAGCAGCAGTTGTCAGAATGCCCGCCGTCGCAGCCCATTTCGCCTTCATCGCAGTCTCCTTTCTCATTGGGCGTACACCTTCGGCCATGACCGGAACTGACAAGCCCAGAGAGCACTTCCCCTCGTAGGCGGCTCGACCTGCACAAACAGGCTCTCACCGTTTGGGAACTCGGCCGGGCGGCCTGGGCAGGAAGGGACGAGTGAGCGAGGTTCGCTCCTGCCCGTGTTCTGACATTTGAGCGTAGCTAGCCGCTCCCTGAGCTGGCTAGAGCAGCCAAAATCATACCACGGCGGGGGAGTTTGTCAAGCGAGAATTGCCTCTCATGCGGATATTCGGCGAAGGGTTGACGGGAGACAGGAGGTGGGGATAATACCACAGCGCTACCCGGTTGATCCGTTGACTCGTTAAGTCGTCATTGTGAAGAGGGCTGTGTTGGACAGCCGCGCGAAGCACCTTTCGAGTCAGAGCGCCCTGGTGAGAGGCGGAAGCTCTATCCAGATACCCAGTTGACGAATCAACGAGTTAACGAACGAGCGCTGTCACGATAACTGTGTCCGCACTTGCCTGGGACGCCCGGCGATTCTTTGAGGCTCGACGATGCCTGAGTTCATGCCGTTTATCATCGTCATATTCGTGATCGCCTTTGTGGTCGTGGGGGTGTTGGGGTATCTCCAGCAGCAGGCGCGGCGGAAGGAGATGATGCGCTTCGCGCAGGGCCGGGGGATGATGTTCGACCCGGACAAGTACTACGGGCTGGACGACCGCTTTCCTGCGTTCAAGTGCCTGCATCGCGGCCGGGGGCGTTGCGCCAGCAACCGGATCTTCGGCGACTGGGGCGGGCGGGACTGCCTGCTGTTCGACTACCGCTACGTGACCGGCTCGGGCAAGAACCGCAGGACGCACCACTTCTCCGGCGTCATGCTGGCGGCCAACGTGCCGCTCAAACCCCTGGTCATCCGCCCGGAGGGCCTGTTCGACAAGATGGCGGGGTTTCTGGGCTTCGACGACATCGACTTCGAGTCGGCCGAGTTCAGCCGCCGGTTCTACGTCAAGAGCCCCGACCGCAAATGGGCCTACGACGTGATCCACGCCCGCACGATGGAGTTCCTGCTGGCCGGGCCGCGGTACAGCATCCAGTTCGACGCCGCCCACGTGATCGTGTACCATTCGCACAGGTTCTCGATCAGCGAGTTCACCGCGGCGGTCGGCCTGGCCGAGGGGATCCTCGACCGCCTGCCGGATTACGTAATCCAGCAGCAGGCCGGGCCGACCTGACGAGCAGGAGCCGACGATGCCCGGATTAATCGCCGCCGGCGTGATCGTGCTGCTGGTCCTGATCTGGATCATCGGCAACTACAACTCGCTGGTCCGCCTGCGGCAGCACTGCCGCGAGTCGTGGTCGGGCATCGACACCGAGCTGAAGCGGCGTTACAACCTGATCCCCAACCTCGTCGAGACGGTCAAGGGCTACGCCAAACACGAGCGCGAGGTGCTCCAGGCGGTGGTCGAGGCCCGCGGCCGGGCCGTCGCCTCCACCGGCTCGCCGGCCGAGCAGGCCGTCGACGAGAACGCACTCATCGGCGCGATGCGCCGGCTGTTCGCCGTGGCCGAGGGCTACCCCGAGCTGAAGGCCAGCCGCAACTTCCTCGACCTCCAGGCGGAGCTTTCCAACACGGAGGACCGCATCCAGGCCGCCCGGCGGTTCTACAACGCCAACGTCCGCGACCTCAACACGCGG
>CAYRVX010000187.1:0-9149 GCA_964427875.1 uncultured Planctomycetaceae bacterium | reverse complement strand
CCGTGGGGCCATGATTGGTGAGCTACCAGGCCGACTCTCCCCAACCCAGGCCATCCCGGTGGAGCCGTGATTGAACCACCACGACCGCCTGGAGTTCGTCAATCATCGCCCCACCGGCACAAGGCCGGTGGGGGCGGGAGCTGTCCAGGAAATGTGGGTAATGACAAGGGCGCGAGCCCCCGGAATGTATGTGTTAGGAAACGAGCCCCGGCGGGGCGGAAGGAACATCATCTCAAAGGCGATGATCTTTGGGGATTGTGTTAGAGAGAGCACTGAGAAATCATTGCCCGCCCGAGGCACGGCGGCTATCCTCGGCGCCTGGTTCGAGGGACGGCGTGAGAATGGAGAAAGGGCCCTCATGAACGGATCGTGGCTGGCGGCGTCTGTTGTGCTTGTGGCCGCGGCGTGCGCCTCGGCCGCCGGCGGGGTGGTGGAGCGCTGGGGGCGGTTCGAGTGGACTCACTCGGCGGCGAAGAGCTACGGGAACCCGTTCACCGAGGTGCGGCTCTCGTGCCGGTTCGCCCGGGGCGCAAAGACGTTCACCGTCGGGGGCTTCCACGACGGCGGGAAGACGTGGAAGGTCCGTTTCATGCCGCCGGCGGAGGGCAAGTGGACGTACACGACGCAGTCGAACGATCCGCGCCTGGACGGACAGAGCGGCTCGTTCGAGTGCGGCCCGCCGGGGGAGGGCAACCACGGCCCGGTCGTCGTCCGCAACACGCACCACTTCGCCTACGCCGACGGGACGCCGTACTTCCAGGTCGGCACGACCTGCTACGCCTGGGCGCACCAGGGCGACGAGCTGGAGCAGCAGACGCTCGCGACGCTCGCCAAGGCGCCGTTCAACAAGCTCCGCATGTGCGTGTTCCCCAAGAGCTACTCGTACAACCAGAACGAGCCGAAACACTACCCGTTCTCCGGCAAGCCGCCGAAGAGCTGGGACTTCACCCGCTTGGACCCGGAGTTCTTCCGGCACTTCGAGAAGCGAGTCGAGGACCTGATGACACTCGGGATCGAGGCGGACCTGATCGTGTTTCATCCCTACGACCGCTGGGGCTTCAAGAGCATGTCCCGCGAGGACGACGACCGCTACCTGCGCTACCTCGTCGCCCGCCTGGCGGCGTATCGCAACGTGTGGTGGTCGCTGGCCAACGAGTTCGACCTGATGCTGAAGATCAAGAGCAAGCGGATGTCGGACTGGGACCGGTTCTTCCGCGTCATCGCCGAGAGCGACCCGTACGGCCACTGGCGCGGCATCCACAACTGCCGCACGTGGTACGACCACACCCGCCCGCTCGTCACGCACGCGAGCGTCCAGAGCTCGAACTTTAGAAACGCCGCCGACCTGCGAACGAAGTACAACAAGCCCGTCATCTACGACGAGTGCAAGTACGAGGGGAACATCCCGCAGGGCTGGGGGAACATCTCCGCCGGCCAGATGGTGCACCGCTTCTGGATGGGCACGTGCAGCGGCTGCTACGTCGGCCACGGCGAGACGTACAAGCACCCCAAGGACATCCTCTGGTGGTCCAAGGGCGGCGTGCTCCACGGGCAGAGCCCGCCGAGGATCGCGTTCCTCAAGGAGATCATGCAGGCCGAGCCGTACGAGCAGATGGCGCCCGACCGCCAGGTCTCGCCCGGCAACTACGTCCTCCGCAAGCCCGGCCGGCGGTACCTGGTCTACTGCCTCCAGGGCGGGCGGTCCGTCATCGACCTGCCGGCCGGGAAGGCCTTCAAGGCCGACGGCATCGACACGTGGGAGATGAAGGTCACCCCGCTGGGGACGGTGCGGGGGCCGAAGTATGCCTTCACGCCGCCGAAAGGGCAGTGGCTCCTGCGCCTGGCGGCGTACGAGCCGGGCGAGGCGATGCGCCCCGAGGCGACCGCCGGGGCGAGCGTCACGGAGGGCGTCGCGCCGCTGGAGGTGAAGTTCACCGGCGGCGGCGGGGCGAAGTACCGATGGGACTTCGGCGACGGGTCGAAGGCCGGCGGGGCCGGGAGCGTTCACACCTACAAGAGACCCGGCATCTACAACGTCACGCTCACGGTGACGGGCAAGTCGGGCCAGACGGCCGCCGCCGGCCTCGTCATCGCCGTGGAATCCTCCGAGGGCCCCGGCGTGCCCATCGTGCGGGTCGGCTTTCCCGACAACGACAGCCCGGCCGTCAAGCTCCACGGCAAGATCAAGCGGCCCAAGGACGGTTCCTTCGACCTCGGCGAGAGGGCGCCGTGGAAATGGGTCTCCGTCGGCGAGGGGCCCATCGAAGCGTTGGAGGGCCTGCGGAGCTTCACGATCCTGGGCTGGGTGAGGGCCGGCAGCCTCGAGATGGGCAGCGGCGGCAACCGGATCGCCTTCAACCTGAACTACAACCGCGGCGGCTTCGACCTGGTCCAGCTCCGCGACGGGCGCCTGCGGCTGGCCGTCAATGAATGGCCCGACCGCGCCCGGAACGACAGCTCGCCCGGCAGGATCGTCGTGGGCAAGTGGGTCTTCTTCGCCGTCACCTACGACGCGACGAAGGCGAAGGACAACGTGCGGTGGTACTTCGGCGATCGAGACACGCCGGCCGGGCTGGACCGGGCCACCACGTACTCCCGCGGAGCGACCGGCGCGGGCTCCGGGCCGTTGACGGTCGGCAACTACAACACGACGATTCACGGGCACGGCCTGGATCGCCAGTTCCGCGGGCGGATTCGCGGCATCGCGATCTACGGGAGTCGCATCGGCGCCCGCGGGGCGCTGGGGCCGGCGGCGATTCGGAAGCTTCAGGGCGTTAAGTGAGCTTTCGGGCGACGTGCCGTCGCCCGCTAAACAGGAGAGATCCCGATGATGTGGGTCAAGTCGAGCTCGGCGATCGCAGCGGCGCTGCTGGGTGCGATCTGTCTTGGCGCATTCGGCGCGGAGAGTGTTATGGCCAAAGAGGCAAAGGCCGCGAAGGACGCGGACGCAGCGGGCGTGACGGTCCTGAAGCGAGACAAGTGCGACGGGGGCTACCGGCTCTATTCGAGCCGGCAGACCGAGGCGGCCCACCTGATCGACCTCGACGGGCGGGAGGTCCACAAGTGGGCTTACCCGCAGGGCAAGACGTGGCATTACGCCGAGATGCAGCCCAACGGCAACCTCGTCGCCATCGTCAAGGACGTCATGATCCTGGAGCTCGATTGGCGCGGCAAGCTCGTCTGGAAGTCCGAGATGCGGGCCCACCACGACTTCGCCCGCCTGCCCAACGGCAACACGCTCGTCGTGTCCCGACGCGCCATGACCAACCCGTGGACGAAGACCGGCAAGCTCGCGTGCGATATCCTCGTCGAGCTCACGCCGAAGAACGAGACCGTCTGGCAGTGGAAGGTGGAGGAGCACGCCGACGAGCTGGCCGGGCGCGTCAAGCTCATGATCCCGCCGTCGAAGAAGTTTCGGGACTTTCCGCACGTCAACACGATCGAGGTCCTGCCCGACGGCCCGGCCGCGAAGAAGGACAAGCGGTTCCGGGCGGGAAACCTGCTGATCTGCGGGCGGCACATCGACACGATCTGGGTGATCGACCGCGACACGGACGAGGTGGTCTGGGCCTGGGGCCCCGGCGAGCTGCTCGGGCCGCACATGCCCACCATGCTGCCCAACGGGCACATCCTCGTCTACGACAACGGGCAGAACGCCTCGAGACGCGTCCGCGGCTACACCCGCGTGCTGGAGATCGAGCCGATCCGCAAGAAGATCGTGTGGCAGTACAAGGCCGACCCGCCGAAGAGCTTCTACTCCCCGTCCCGCGGCTCCAACGAGCGCCTTGCCAACGGCAACACGTTGATCGCCGAGTCCGACTCCGGCCGGGCGTTCGAGGTGACGCGCGGCGGCCGGATCGTCTGGGAGTTCATCACGCCGGACAGGCGCAGGAACGGGCGTCCGCAGGCGCTCTACCGCGTCTGCCGCTACGCCCGCGAGCGGGTCGATCGGCTCCTGAAGGCGCACGGAAAAGAGGGCTCACGAATCGCCGAATAGGCCGAGGGCTTCCCTGGCGGTCCACGATCCGGCCGTCTCTGCGGTCATTTCAGCAGGCGTTTCATCTCGGCGACGGCCTCGCGCAGGCCGACGAAGACGGCGCGGGCGACGATCGAGTGGCCGATGTTGAACTCCGAGAAGCCTTCCATGGCCGCCACGGGCGCGACGTTGTTGTAGGTCAGTCCGTGGCCGGCGTGGACGACCAGCCCCGCGCCCAGGCCGGCGGCCAGGCCCTCGCGAAGCTCGTCCAGCGCCGCGGCGGCCTTCTCCCGGGGCCCGCGCGAGAAGCCCTCCAGGCACGCGTTGGCGTACGTGCCGGTGTGCAGCTCGATCGCCTGGCAGCCGGCCTCGCGGGCCGCGTCGATCTGCTCGCCGACGGGATCGATAAACGCGCTGACCACCACGCCGGCGCCCCGAAGCGCCTTCGTCACCTCGGCCGTGCGCTCGGCGTTGGCGATCACGTCCAGGCCGCCCTCCGTCGTCACCTCCTGGCGATTCTCCGGCACGAGGGTCGCCTGGTCGCAGCGAAGGTCGAGGGCGATCCGGACGATCTCCTCCTCCATGGACATTTCCATGTTGAGCTTGCACTTGACGGTCCGGCGCAGCAGCTTCGCGTCGCGATCGTTGATGTGCCGGCGGTCCTTCCGCAGGTGGAAGGTGATGCAGTCGGCCCCGGCCAGCTCGGCCTCGACCGCGGCCCAGACCGGGTCCGGCTCGATGGTTCGCCGGGCCTGACGGACCGTGGCCACGTGATCGATGTTCACGCCCAAGTGCACCATGTTCGTTCTCCCGGAGCCTGTTTCCGATGCGCCGGGCGAAGCCGGCTCATTCCTGCCCGTAGTACGCCCCGTCTCCGTGCTTGCGGAGATAGTGCTTTTCCAGCAGTTTGAGCGAGACGATCCTCGGGTAGGGGTCGATGGCCACCGTCTCGCTGGCCAGGCGGGCGAGGTGCTCCAGGACGGCGGCGTTACCGACGGCCTCCTCCACCGACGGGCCCCAGGCGAACGGGCCGTGACTGGCCACGAGCACGCCCGGCAGGCTCGACGGGTCCAGGTCGGCGAAGCGCTCGGCGATGATCTTGCCGGTGTTGGCCTCGTAATCGCCCGCGATCTCCTCGTCGGTCATGACTCGCGTGCACGGCACGGAGCCGTAGAAGTAGTCGGCCTGCGTCGTGCCGAACGGCGGGATCTCGCGCCTCGCCTGGGCCCACGCGGTGGCATACAGGCTGTGCGTGTGCACGATCCCGCCGATGCCCTCGAGCTGGCGGTACAGCACCCGGTGCGTCGGCGTGTCGCTGCTGGGGCGAAGGTCGCCCTCGACGACCTCGCCGCCTTCCAGCGACACGACGACCATGCGCCCGGCCGTCAGCTCGTCATAGGCCACGCCGCTGGGCTTGATCACCACGTGCCCGCCGTCGCGGTCCAGCCCGCTGACGTTGCCGAACGTCTGGACCACCAGCCCTTGCTCGACGAGCTTCCTGTTCGCCTCGCAGACGCGCTGTTTCAGCTCTTCCAGCATGATCTCTCTCTCGCACTTCCCATCGGCCGCGCATTGTCCCCCCCCGGCCGCCCGCGGTCAACAGCGCACAACGCCCCCGGAGCATCGCCTCGCGGCGACCTCCTGGAGGGACAGCCCGCCCGTGGGGTGCGGCCGTGACGGAATCAGGCGGTACAGGCGGACGCGGCGGTATGGTACGATGCCACGCTCAGTCGGACTCCGCCCCGCTGGAGGGCAAGGAAAGGAAATGACCATGAGGCCGCAAAGACACATCGGGACGCTTGTCGGTGCATTCGTGACGATCCTGCTCGGCTGGGCTTGTGGGGGGCCGCCGGCGGCCCGCGCTGCCGGCGGCGCCGAATCGGCCGGCGAGATCCTCCGCGCAACCGGCGTCCAGGGCGGGCTCGTGGTTCACGTCGGCTGTGGTGACGGCAGGCTCACGACCGCTCTGCATGCCAACGACAGCTACCTCGTGCACGGGCTGGATGCGGATCCCGCCAACGTCGCCAGGGCCCGGGCGGCCATCCGGTCGCAGGGCCTGTACGGGGCGGTCTCGGCCGACCGGCTCCGTGGCGGGCGCCTCCCGTACGCGGACAATCTCGTGAATCTGGTAGTGGCGGAGGACCTCGGCCCGGTGACCGCGGCCGAGGTCCTCCGCGTGCTCGTGCCGAACGGTGTAGCGTACGTCAAGCAGGCCCAGCGTGGAAACGCCGAGCCACGATGGTCGAAGACGGTCAAGCCCCGCCCGGCGGAGATGGGCCAATGGTCGCACCACGTCCATGGCGCCGACGGGAATCCCGTGACCGCCGACCGGCTCGTGGGCCCGCCGCGGCAGATGCAGTGGCTTGCCGGGCCCAAGTGGCAACGTGCCCACGACACCGACGCCAGCATCAACGCCCTCGTCAGCGCCGGCGGCCGTATGTTCTACATGGTCGATGAAGCCCCCATCTCCCTGCCAGGCGCCAACGGGCTGCCCGACAAATGGCTGCTCGCCGCCCGCGACGCGTTCAACGGCATCGAACTATGGAAGGTGTCCGTGAAGAAGTGGGGCTGGCGCGAGTACAAGAACACGCACTATCGCACCCGACACGATATTATCCCCGTGAACGTGCACCGGCGCGTCGTTGCCACGGCCGACAGCGTGTACGCGACCCTCGGGATGGGAGCGCCGGTCAGCCGGCTCGACGCTGCCACAGGCAAGGTCCTCCACCGCTACGCCGGCACGGAGGGCACCCGCGAGATTCTCTATCACAACGGCCAGTTGATCCTGACCGTACCGGGCAAGACCGCACTTGGCGTGGTTGTCCTGAACGCCGAGACCGGCAAGACGGTCTGGGCGACCGGGAGCGAATACCCGGGCACGGCGAGGGAGACCGGAAGGCTGAAGATCCGAAAGAAGCCGGTCCTCAACGCAGCCGCGGACGACGAGGCGGTCTGCTTCATGGACGGCGCCGAGATCGTCTGCCTGGACCGGCGCACCGGCCGCCCGCGGTGGCGCAACAAGCCCCAGGCCAAGGGCCCGGACCTATGGGCGGGAACGCTGATCCTCAGTAACGGCGTGGTCCTCTACGCCGAGCAGAACATCCTGATCGCGCTGTCCACGAAGGACGGCGCCACCTTGTGGACACGTCAGGAGAGAATGCCCGGCGGGCTGTGGTTTTCCCGGAAGGACGTGTACGTTGTTGATGGGCTGGTGTGGACGTGGGGCCCGGGCGCGAGCAGACGAGGGGTCTCTGAAGCCCAAGGCCTCGACCTGAAGACAGGGAAGGTGATCAAGCGCGTGCCCGTGGGGAACATCTTCAAGGTCGACCACCACCACCGCTGCTACCGCAACAAGGCGACGTCGAGGTTCATCATCGCCAGCCGCCGCGGCGCGGAATTCGTCGACCTCGAGGGCGGCCCGCACTCGGTGAACAACTGGGTCCGGGGAACCTGTCACCTGGGCATGATGCCCGCTAACGGCCTGCTGTACGCCCCGCCCGAGCCGTGCAAGTGCTACTGGTACGAGCGGCTCAGCGATTTCTGCGCACTGGCGTCGGGTCGGCCGGGAGCACCACGCGCCGCCGCGGCGGATGCCGCCGCCAAGCCGGTGGCGGGTCCCGCCAGCGGGCACGCCGACGGCGTCGCGGCCGGTCCGGAAGACTGGAGCACCTTCCGCGCCGACGCCGCACGGTCGGGGGCCACCAAGGCACGCCTCCCGAAACGCCTGAAACCGGCGTGGGAGACGGCTCTGGCAGGCCCAATCAGTGCACCAACGGCAGTCGGCGGTCAGGTGTTCGTCGCCGAGGTCGATGCCCACACCGTCTACGCACTCGACGCCGCCAGCGGGAAGAACCTGTGGCATCACACGGCCGGCGGACGCGTGGACTCCCCGCCCACGTACGCCAAGGGCAAGGTCGTCTTCGGGTCGGCCGACGGCTGGGTCACGTGCCTTCGGGCCTCCGACGGTGCAGTGGCTTGGCGTTACCAGGCTGCCCCGAATGATCGGCTCGTCGGCGCGTTCGGGCAGTTGGAATCGGCCTGGCCGGTGCATGGCAGCGTGCTGGTCCTTGACGATACGGTCTACTGCGTCGCCGGGCGGTCGTCCTACCTGGACGGGGGGATCTATCTCTACGGCCTCGATCTTGGCACCGGTCGCCCCCGCTGCCGCGCCCACATCGAGGGCCCCGAGATCGACCTGACGAAAGCCGACTGGTTCGGGGACTACAACGATGTCGGCGGGCGGGGGGCCCTGCCGGACGTCCTCCAACTCAACGGCTCGCTCATCTGCATGCGGAACCGGGCCTTCGATCGCGAACTCAAGGTCAGCAAAGAACCGGCCCCGCCCCACCTGCAGCCGATGGGCGGCTTCCTCGACGACACTTACTTCAAACGCTACTACTGGTACTACGGTCCGCCCATGACCAGGGGCCTGTACCATGCGATGGCCAGGCCCCGTATCACCAAGGAGCAGATGGCCATCGCGCTGGGGCAATTGCTGGTCCAGGACGACACGGCCTTGTATGGGATGCGGATGTTCGATTCCATGAAGCTGCTCAACGCGAACAACTACTTCGTTCCCGGCAGGGAGGGCTACCTCATCTTCAAGGTGCCCCCCGGAGAGGGACAGCCCACGTGGTCCCATCGCGTACCCGTTCGGGTGACGGCCATGGCGGCGACACCCGACCGCCTGGTCGTGTGCGGCCCGCCGGACATCGTCGATCCCGCCGATCCTCTTGGCGCCTTCGAGGCCCGCAAGGGCGGCCGGCTTCGGCTTCTGTCCACGGCTCACGGCGGAACGATCGAGGAACGCAAGCTCGCCTCTCCGCCCGTGTTCAACGGCCTGGCCGTCGCGCGGGGACGCCTGTTCGTCTCGCTTAAGAACGGGAAGGTCATCTGTCTTGCCGCGGCTGGACAGTAGGCCGGCAAGAAGCGCAAACCACGACGACTTATTACGGCTCATCCGGTTCTTGCGTACTCGGCTGGGCCGCCATCGTCTTGGCGGGTGACCGCGAAGGCCTCCCCGGGTCCCATCCGCTCCGGAAGTCGCCCTCCCGCCGCCGCCGCAGATTTCATGCTACATGTAGCATGGGGGCCCTCGGCCCGGCCATTTTCGGCCTGGTTCAGAAACGATAGTTCCCACGTAACAGTGCCTGCGAGTCTCGGGAACCCACGA
>CAYRVX010000186.1:0-9328 GCA_964427875.1 uncultured Planctomycetaceae bacterium | reverse complement strand
GCCCCACGGGGGCAAGCCCCGTGGTGGCCTGGGTTGGGGAGAGTCGGCCTGGTAGCTCACCAATCATGGCCCCACGGGGGCAAGCCCCGTGGTGGCCTCGGCCCAAGAGAGCGTCTCCGTCAGGACGTTGAGGAAATGTGGGTAAAGACAAGAGCGCCAGCCCCCGGTGACGATCCCCCCAGAACACGAGCCCTGGAAGGGCGGCAGGACGCCCAACGCTGCGCAGTTCCGGCCACCCCTTCGGGGTTCTGTGCCTCTTGCTGACCCGTTCCGGAGGCTGGCGCCTCCGGCCAACCTCCGGGCAGCCCTTCGGGCTTCAAGCAGGTGGGGCCAGGTGCCTGGGGCAGGCCTGACAGGGGATCATTTCGGGTCCGGCAGGAATGGAGGCCGAGGGGGTGAGTGAGAAACCACCTACAAACGTGACGTGCACCCCCGGGCGCGGCCTGTCGGAAGATGCCTACCGCCGCGGCGCTGGAAACCTTATACTCGTGCACGTGCGGGTCGGGAAACGCGAATCGAAACCATGTTTGGCGAGAGAGAGACCATGAGAGCACAGAACATCCAGCGGCGCGAGTTCCTGAAGGCCATCGGCATCGGTGCGGCGGCGGCGGCCATGCCCCGCCAAGTCCGCGGCGCGGCCAGACCGGCCGGGGAGCCCAGCCCCCGCCCGAACGTCGTCTGGATCAGCGCCGAGGACATCAGCCCGACCATCGGCTGTTACGGCGACAAGTACGCCACGACGCCGAACCTCGATGAGTTCGCTTCCGAGGGCGTTCGCTACGACGCGGCGTTCACGCACGCGCCCGTGTGCGCGCCGGCCAGGTCGGGCATCATCACGGGGATGTACCCGACGCGCATCGGCACGACGTGGATGCGCTGTAGGGGCGTGCCGCCCGTTGAGGCCAGGTGCTTCCCCGAGTACCTCCGGGCCGCGGGGTACTACTGCACCAACAGCAGCAAGACGGACTACCAGTTCGCCCCGCCGCGGTCGGCGTGGGACGAGTCCAGCGGCAGGGCGCACTTTCGCAAGCGGCCGGACAAGGATCAGCCGTTCTTCGCCGTGTTCAACCTGGGCGTCACGCACGAGTCGAGCACGCGCCGCTGGACGCCGGGCAAGCAGGAGCACGACCCGGCCAAGGCGCCGCTGCCGCCGTACTACCCCGACACGCCGATCGTCCGGCAGAACATCGCCTGCTACTACGACAAGATGAGCCAACTGGACTCGCAGATCCAGCGCGTGCTGGACGAGCTGGAGGCGGACGGCCTGGCCGAGAACACCATCGTGTGGTTCTGGGGCGACCACGGCTGGGGGCTGACCCGGGGCAAGCGGTGGATATACGATTCCGGCCTGCGCGTGCCGTTGATGGTCCGCGTGCCGAAGAAGCTGCGCGCCTGGGCCGGCGGCCGCGACGCGAAGGCCGTCGCGCCCGGCACCGTCGAAAAGGAGCTGGTCTCCTTCATCGACTTCGCGCCCACTGTGCTCAGCCTGGCGGGCGTGAAGATCCCGCCGCACATGCAGGGCCAGGCCTTCCTCGGGCCGCAGAAGGCGACCAGGCCCCGCCAGTACATCTTCGGCGCCCGCGACCGCATGGACGAGACCTACGACTGCATACGCTGCCTGCGGGACAAGCGGTTCAAGTACATCCGCAACTTTATGCCCTACGTCACCCGCGGGCAGCACATCGCCTACATGGACCGCACGCCGATCCTCCAGGAGATGCGCCGCCTCCACGCCGCGGGAAAGCTCAAGCCGGGCCCCCAGATGCAGTACTTCGAGCCCACCAAGCCCGTTCACGAGCTCTACGACACCGTCGCCGACCCGCACGAGGTGAACAACCTCGCCGGCGAGGCGAAACACAAGGACGTGCTCGAGCGCATGAACAAGGCGTTGAAGCAGTTCATGCTGGATATCGGCGACGTCGGGCTGATTCCCGAGCCGGACTTCGACGCGATGAAAGGCGGCGGCACGGCGGCCGCACCGGCCTTCTCGGTCGCCCCGGCCGGCGAGGGGAGACCCGCCACCGTCACCATCTCCTGCCCCACGCCCGGCGCGTCTATCACGTACCAGGTCGTCAAGGCCGCCGCGGCCGGGCCGGCAGGCGCGAAGGGGTCAGTCGAGCCCGCCGGCAAGGCGTCGGGCACGTTCCTCCGCGCACGGGACGCCGAGATCCACGGCACCGGCGCCAGGAAGCACGGCGACGCCATCATCGCGTGGCGGGGCAAGAGCACGTGGGCCAGTTGGGACGTCGAGATCGCCGAGGCAGGGCGGTTCAGCTTACACGTCCTCCAGGCCAACGCCGGCCGCGGGGGCTCGCAGTTCGAGCTGGCCGTCGGCGAAAGCAAACTCACCGGCACGATCCGCCACACGGCGGACTGGGACGACTACGTCTACGTGAAGGTCGGAGAGGTCGAGGTCGCCAAGGCGGGCAAGTACACCGTCAGCATCAAGCCCACCAGGCAGGTGGAAGGCCGGCTCGGGAACGTCGCCGCCTTGGTGATCGGCGGAAAGGACCTTCCCGCCGGCGAGAGTATCGCCAGCGGCGGGAAAGGCCGCAGGGGCGCAAAGCGCGGCGCCCGCGGCGGGGACGGAGGCCGGCCGTGGCTGCTTTACAGCAGGCCCATCGAGCTGGCGCCCGGCCAGAGCATCCGCGCCCAGGCCTGGCGGCTGGGGTACAAGCCCAGCCCGGTGGCGACGTATCGCTACGGCGAGAAGCCCGCGGCGCCGGAGAAAGTCGCCGACACCGGCCCGCTGTGGCGCGAGAAGCTCGACAAGTCCGACCTCCTCGAACGCCTGCTGGCTATCAAGGAATTCGACGGCCGGTACGCCGAGGCGGTGCCGACGTTCCTCAAGGCCCTCTCCGACAAGGATGGCCCTGTGCGCTACTGGGCGGTGGTCGGCCTGCACCTGGGCTGCCGGGACGCCCAGTCCATCGCCAAGGCCACCGCGGCCGTCGAGCCGCTGCTGGGGGACCCCTCGCTGTCGGTGAAGGTCGCGGCCGCCAATGCGATGCGCGACTGGCGCGAGGGCAGGAAAGGCACGCCAAGCTCCTCGCCGAGGGCAGCGTCAAGGTGGTGATCGGGACGGCGTGAGGGGGATGTGGGCCCGAGGACGAAAAGGCCGCCTGGTTCAGAAACGATAGCTCGGACGTAACAGTGCAGGGGAATGTCGCGAGTGCACGAGTTTCGGGAGAAGGCCCGGAGGGCCGAAAGGTTTTGGCCGTGGGCGTGAGCCCACGGAAGGCCGCCCCCGCCCCCCCCAACACAGAGCCCCGGAGGGGCGAAAGATAAGTGACATTACGCAAGTTCCTTACGCCCCTTCGGGGCTCCGGATGGGAGCAGGCCGGCTTCCGGCGGCTCACGCCGCCGGCCAAAACCTTTCGGCCCTTCGGGCCTGCCTCCGGGCAGCGCCGCGGCGTGTGCGCGAAACGGCGGCGCAGTGTTACCTGCATCTGAACCAGGCCGAAAAGGCACGGCGGCGACACGCCGCCGCTGTGCCCGAATGCGGAGAGAGCCGGCCGGCGGTTTACCCACGTGCTTCCTCTCGCGAACTTGGCGGAGCCGCGGCGTATCGCCGCGGTGCCGTTTCCCGCGTAGACACAAACCGTCGAGCCAACCTCCTCACCGCGCGTGGAACGCCCGCAACTGGCAGGGGCCAAGGGACAGGCGCAGCTTTCGGCCGGGGAACTCCAGCGCTGTGCCCGTGGCCGCGTCGGTGATGCGGGCGTGCTTGGGCAGCGTGATCGTCACGTCCTTCTTCGCCGCCAGCGCGACGTTGACGACGGCGAGGTACGTGCCGTGGCGCCGCGTCGCGATGGCCCGGACCACCACGTCGCCGTCGGAGGAGGCGTCCTTCAGCGTCTCGGCGGGCAGGCAGGGCAGGGCCAGGAAGGCGGCGTTGAAGGCCCGGACGTGCTCGGGGAAGCCGCGATTGAAGCTCGCGGCCGCGAGATAGCCGATGTATCGCGGGTTGCCGTAGGCCATCGCGCGGGCCTCGGCGAGCATGCAGTACGGCCCGGCGCGCTCCACGTCGCAGACGAAGTAGCCGAGCTTCTTGTCCATGACGTTTTCGTTCAGCGGGTAGTGCCTGACGATGGCGAGCCCCGACGGCCCGCGGAAGGTGTCGAACGCCTTGGCGCCCGATACGGTGTACGCGCGGTTGAAGGGCAGGGTCAGCAGCACGCCGGGCGTCTCGGCGTACCGCTGCGGGTCGGCCTGGGGGATCGAGTGCTGCCATTCCCACTTGCCCCAGGTCGCCCGGGCCCGGAGCACCGCCGCGAGGTGCTCGTTGCCGGCGATGGCCGCCTTCACGTCGTACGCCGTCATCTTGCCGTGCTCCGGCTGCGAGAGGACCTTCGTCCAGGTCTCCACGTCGTCGGTGACCACGCGTGCCTTGAAGCCGTGGATGGGCGGCCCCGGCTCGGCGGCCTCGGGCGTGAACAGCACGATCGCCTCGTCGTGCACCTTCGCGCGGAGGTGGTCGCGCAGCGCCGTCAGGAACGCCTTTCGCTTCTCGAACCACCAGTCGTAGTACTTCCCGCGCAGCAGCGGGTGGTCCTTGATGGCCTGGCGGGTGACCTTTCGGCCGATGCGGGTCTCCTTCTCGAAGAGCCCCAGGCAGCGGTCGGAGAAGCTCATGGGGACGTGGCTCGGGCGGGTGCGGAACCACGCGCCGAGGAACTTCGCCTTGTCCTTGTGCCGCACGATGGTGGCGTCGAGCAGCTTGATCGCGTCGGCGAGCGCCTCGGGATCGGTAATGTCGGCGTTGAACTTCTCGCTCCAGGTGATGTGCGTGTAGGTCTTCTGGCCGTTGAGCGAGAGGCACTTCTTCGTCCGGCCCAGCCCGCGCCGGCCCACGCTGCCGGCCCATTCGTAGTACGGCAGCACCTTGAAGTCGTACTTGCCCAGCATATCGAGGATGCCCCGCCAGCGCTGCGGGTGCTTGTTGGCCCAGTACCAGTCGTTGCCGCCGCCGTCGGAGGCGTCCCAGCCCTGGTTGTGGCCGAACTCCAGCAGGTCCTTGCAGAACACGTTCATGCCGAGGAGCTTCATCAGCCGGGCCTTGTGCTCGTACCAGTTAGCGTCGTTCCGCACGCCGCGTTCGGTGTCCTTCAGGCCGGCGATGACGCCGTCGGACATCTCCTCGCGGAAGAACACCCCCCGGCGGGGCAGGGGCGCCGGCGGCAGGTTGAGTTTGAGGTAGAGCTTCGCGGGATCGGGCACCTCAAGCAGCCGGATGCGCGACACGGCCGGGCCGTGGGACAGCGGCGCGTTCTTGCGGCTGGAATGGGCGATGAAGACGCGGAAGCCGTCGGCCGGGCTCGACGGGCGCGGGCCGACGCCCCTCGGCTGGCTCACGTCGGGGAAGCGGTCGTGCAGGAAGAAGAGCATCCGCCACGTGCGGTACTTCCGCGAGAGCGGGACCTTCAGCGACTCGACGTTGTTGTTCGTGTAGGTGTAGAGCACGTCGCCCAGCGCGGCGCCCGTGCAGAAGCCGCGGGCCGTCTCGCAGCCGCGGTTGACGACGAACATCGTGCGGGGGACATCCTCGGGGAACTCGACGCTCAGCAGGTACGCGGCCCCGGCGGTCAGGTGCTTGCCCCTGCCGATGAGGTACCCGAAGAACCTCGCGCCGCCGTCGTTGCCCAGCACGCGGCACGGGCGGGAGAGGATGGTCTCGACGCGGCTGGCGCCCTTGGGGTCTTCGAGAAGAGGGTGCGCGTCGTTCGGGTCGCCGCAGATCACCTCGTCAACCAGCGGCAGCCTGCCGAACGGCTCACCGGCGTCCCCCTGCACTCGCGGCCCGGCCGCGGCGGGCGGCTCCAGGTGCGGCGCGACCAGCGACGTCCACAGGCGGTAGCCTTCGTCGTTCAGGTGGAGCCCGTCGGAGCGGAACAGCTCCCTGCGCGGCTTGCCGTCGGGGCCGATCATCGGCCGGTCCACGTCGACGTATCGCAGGCGGCCGTCGGTCTTCGTGAAGGCCGCGATGAGCGCGTTGGCCTGTCGCATCTGGCCGATGAGTTTCCAGCGGGCGATGCTCGGCTTGATGGCGATATAGACGATCCGCGTCTTCGGCAGCGCGTCGTGGACGCTTCTTGCGAACGCCTTGTAGTCGTCGAGGACTCGCCGGGGCGTCTTGCCGGCGGCTATGTCGTTGTCCCCCGCGTACACCACGACGATCCGCGGGGCGTACGGCAGCACGATCCGCCCGGCGAAGTGGAGGCTGTCGGAGACGTGCGAGCCGCCGAAGCCGCGCTGGACGGTCGGAAGCTTCGGGAACCACTTCTTCGTATTCCAGGCGCGGATGCTCGAGCTGCCGACGAAGACGATGGCGTTCTTCGGCGGCGGGTCCTTGCGGTCCCGCTCCTCAAAGGCCCGGATCGTCTTCTCCCATCGGTTGGGCTTTGGCGGCTCGCCGCCCTTGGCGCCGCCGGCCGCACCGGCCAGCATGACCATGACAGTAAGAAACCGAATCGCCTGCATGCTCGCTCCTCTTGCCTGTCTTGCTTGGCCTCTCTTGCGAAGAACAGCGGCCACAATACGCACAACGCAGCCGCCGCCGCAACGAATCTTGACACGATTTCCGCGAGGGGCATAGAATCCGCCTTCAGGATGCTTGGAGGGGCCGGGCCGACGTAAAGGGCACTTCGGGAATGAGGAGATGACTCATGGGATGCGGGTCGCGGGCCCCGGCGTCGGCGGTTCTCGGCGTGCTTTGGATGCCTGCCCTCGCCCTCGCCGCGCCGCAGGCCGCTGCGGCCGGGAAGCAGGAGGCGACGGCGGCCTACCGGAAGGTGGCCAACGCGTATATGAACAGCCGCTGGGCTGAGCTGAAAGAGGCCCAGCGGGCGGCCGGCCGCCATGTGACGCACATGACGGCCCAGCAGCGCGGCGACCTGGTGTACGTCCGCAAGACGGCGCCGGCGTTTCGTCCGCCCTGGTGGAAGGCGTGCAAGAGCACCAAGCAGGTGAAGTTCCGCGCCACCATCTGGGGCCGGAGCATGATGATCGACTACACGCCCTCCGACAGGCCGACCATCCTGCCGTGGGTCGATCAGCGGCGCGGGAAGGTGGCACTCAAGCTCTCGTGGAACCCGAGCCTGGTGGACAACACCGCGGCCAAGGGAGGGTCTCTTGCAGCCAAGCACGGCGTCACGGAGGGCGATCTGGGGGAGGTGATGGTCTGGCAGCAGATCGGGTGCAGCTACATGACCGAGTGTCTGCCCCTGATGACGGTCGTGGAGCTCCACAACAACCACAAGCACATATACTGGCACCTGCTGTACTTCTACGGCCACCTCACGAGCATGTACCATTGCAGTCCGAAGGCCCGGCGGACGGCCATGCTGATATACGCCAGCGAGATGAAGGCGAGGGGATCGGCCGAGGGGTACCTCCGCGCCTGTCGGGCGATCTCGGCGTTGTTCCTGACGAAGGTGCTGGCCGATCCGTCGAAGTGGCCCAGCGTGAACCTTCCCCCCAGCGTGCCGGACGCCCGGGTCGAGGAGAAGACGAGCATCCACGCCTTCCAGAACGTCGAGCCGACCTGGACCATCGCCGAGGACAAGGCCTGGCGGGAGGCGCTGCTGAGCTTCTTCAAGGTCAACCGGGAGCGGGCCCTGCGGGGCAGAGGGACGATCCTGCTGCCGAACAAGACCGTCTTCATGCTCATGGAGCCGGACGACCGCAAGTACCAGGCCAAGCGCGACGCCTGGGTCACCGAACAGCTCCGGAAGGCCTCGAAGTAGCCTTGCCTCAACCAGTAGAGAATCCCCTGCATCCCTGCAAACTCTTCTTCCGCAACCAACCGGGAACTTCCGCGCCGGCGGGGCGTCTATTGCGGCAGTGAAGACTCGAAGCATACTCCCGTTCATCACAGTCCAAGCAGAAAGGACAGGAATCATGACACGCAGAACGGCGGTGGTATTGGCGCTGGCGGCCGCGGTGTTCTCCGGGCCGGCGACCTCATTGGGAAGGATCAAGCTGGCGGCCCTGCCCCAGCGCGAGCGGGTGGAGATCCAGCTCGACAACGGGCGGTACACCCTCGTCGAGGAGGAGCGGATCGTCCCGCTCCTGAAGTCGGCGGCCCAGACCGGCAACAACATGATCGACTTCAGTTGGTCCAACACGCAGATCGACAAGAACTCGATCCAGTTCCGCCCGCTGGCCGTGCGGGAGGGCGATCGGTTCCGCCCGATCAAGAAGCTCGGCGACGGCGACCAGGAGGAGGTCTCCGTGATCAACGTGGCCTACCCGCCGAACGAGAACGCCCTCGTCTGGGAGGTCTACGCCGCCGAGGCCTGCGCGGTGAAGGTGCGCGTGAGCTACCTCATCAACAACCTCACGCGGACCTTCAGCTACCGGGCGCTGGCCAACAAGCTCGAGACCGTCATCGTCCTCCGCAAATTCATCAGGCTGCGGAACTACTCGGGCGAGGACTTCGGCTCCGCCGGCGTGTGGGCGGGCTTCGGGCCCAAGTTCCTCAAGCCCGTCGGCCAGCAGGAGGAGATCAAGATGCTCCTCCACAGGTTCGAGAAGGTGAAGGTCCAGAAGACCTTCACGTTCGACTGGTACAGCCACGGGCCGCTGAACCCCGCCAAGCCGCTGGCCAGCAAGGTGCTCATGCACTACCGCCTGATAAACGACAAGAAGAGCGGGCTCGGCGAGTTCCCCCTCCAGCCGGGCAAGGTGAGGATCTTCATCGACGACGGGCGCGGCGGCGAGGCCTTCCTCGGCGAGGACTGGGCTAAGCTCACTCCGCTCGACGGGAAGATGAGGCTCTACCTCGGCGAGGCCAGGGACATCGTCTGCACACGAATCGTCGAGAAGAACCAGCGCCACGCCGTCCGCGGCAACCTCTTCCACCAGGAGCTGATCCTCAAGTACGAGATCGAGAACTTCAAGGACAAGCCCGCCACGCTGGACATCGTCGAGCAGCTCAACCGCGTGGCCCGGGAGTACGGCCGGCCGCCGAAGGGCGACGTCGAGTGGGAGCGCGGGGGCCAGACGTCCAAGGAGATCAAGTTCTCCTACGAGTTCGGCGGGGCGACGCCCATGCTGAGCGTCAAGCTCGCCGCCCGGCCCAAGGACAAGGACAAGAAGGTCCAGAAGAAGACCGTCAAGTTCCACTTCACCATCAAGAACCTCTGGTGAGCGAGAGGAGAAGCCATGAAACGCGGAATCACCACAGCGGCGCTTCTCCTTGCCGTCGCGGCCGCCGCGGCGGGAAAGAACGTGGACCTCGTCACGCTGCCCGCCCGCCAGAGCGTGCAACTGACCATCTACAACTCCGAGGACATCACGCTGGTCAAGGAGACGCGGTACATCACCT
>CAYRVX010000185.1:0-9457 GCA_964427875.1 uncultured Planctomycetaceae bacterium | reverse complement strand
ACGAAGATCGCCAGCGACGCCACGTGCGCGAAGCCGCACAGGGCGTAGGCGATCACCACCGGGCTGCGCGGGTGCTGGAAGGCCCCGGCCCCCATCGCGGCGGCCAGGTCTGAGTACGCCGGGATCTCCGTGACCACCATCCGCTTGCCGAGCATCTGCCCCGCCAGTTGGGCGTCGGACCAGGGCACGCCGATGATCCACGCGACCGGGCGGAAGACCCAGCCCAGCAGCCAGCTCAACGAGAGGTCCTTGGCCCAGCGGCACCCGAGGTCTTTTGCCATCCGGCCCCCCAGGCCGCCCAGCGCCAGGTCGATCAGCGCGATGATGCCCAGGAACGCGATCAGCAGGGCGCAGATCCCGACGACCAGCTTCACGCCGGCCATCGCGCCGGCGATGATGGCCTCCATCGCGCCGGAGTGGCGTTCGATCTCCGGCCGCACCGCCCTGCCCAGCGTGACCGGCCGGCCGTCCTCCGGCAGCAGGACCTTCGAGAAGACGATCGCCGCGGGGGCCGAGAGGATCGACGCCGAGATGAGGTGCCCGGCAATGCCCTCGAACGTGTCCTTCAGGAACCCCACGTAGACCGCCAGCGTGCTGGAGGCCACCGTCGCCATCCCCGCCGTCAGGATCGTGCAGAGCTCCGAGCGGGTCATGCGGGCCAGGAACGGGCGCACCGTCGTGGCGGACTCGATCCCCACGAAGATGTTGCTGGCCGCGCAGAGGCTCTCGGCGCCGCTGATCCGCATCAGGCGGGTGAAGACGTATGCGAAGCCGCGAATGATCGCGGGCATGATCCGCCAGTGGTACAGCAGGCTCATCACGGCGGCGAAGAAGATGATGACGGGCAGGGCCTGGATCGCCAGCACGAAGCCGCCCGACTGGTCGGCCTCGGCCAGCGGGCCGAAGAGGAACTTCTGCCCCGCCTGGGCCGCACCGAGAACGGCCAGCACCGCGTCATTGAGCCATCGGAACACGGCCCGGCTGCCGGGCGCCCAGAACACCAGCATCCCCAGCGCCAACTGAATGCCCACGCCCCAGGCGATCGCGCGGAAGTTCATCCGTCTGCGGTCGGCCGAAAGCAGCCAGGCGAAGGCCATCAGCACAAACAGGCCGGCAAGACTGACAAGGTTGTATGCATCCATCGACAGTGTCCTTACGAAGCGCCCCGCCGCCCGCCGGCGGCAAGGCCGACCTTCCCTGACCGTAACGGTCCCTCTCCGGATGCGGCCTTGTGCGAAAGACCGACCTCCTCTACATTAGGCCCTGATAGGGCTGAAGCAATAGGGATCCTGTCCGGAGTTGGAGACCAAGGAAAATGAAGACGCTGAAGTGGGTTGGGTTCAGTTTGGGGATCGTCGCCTTGGTTGCAGTCCTTGGGTTCGGGATCAAGCACCTGTTGGGCCGGTTGGCTGACTCCTTGCCGAAGCCCGTCGTGCCTTCCGGACCGTCCGCAACGGGAATGATCGAGTTCGATGAGGCCAGCGCTCGGCTCGACACCCACAAGGGAAAGATCGCCTTCGGCAACACCGACGAGGCCCGGAAGCTGGCGGCGGAGTTCGCCCGGATACTCAAGGTCGGCCACAAGCCCTTGACCGAAGGGGTGCGCACGTCCCGGTTCCAGCCAACGAAGGGGGAGTACATCACCCATTGCGAACTCCGTGAGGGCCGCTGTGCCTTCCTGGTGTACGTCCCGGACCTGCGCCGGCTCCCGAAAAAGAACAAGGAACTCCAAGCGGCGCTGGCCTGGGGGACGGCCGTAACGCTGCTGAAGGATTCCGGCCGACCCGTGGGCACGAAACTCGGCGTCGGTCTGCGGGGATTGATGCTCTATGGCCACGTCATGACGGGGCAACTGCCGGCCGAAGGCGAGCACGGGGTCCAGTGGTCCGGGCAAGGGCATGCGGGCCAGCGCCAGCTCTACCCGTTCTTCCGTCGGAGGCCGAAAGCCGGCACGCAGCCCGCCCGCGCGAGCCGGACCGCCCCGGGGCGTATCCCGCGGCGGCGCGGAACCTAATGGTCCATCTCCATGATTCGCCGCCGGTAGTGCAGGTAGCTGTCGTAGGAGACGTTGTCGGGCACGCCGTGGTCGCAGGTGGGCACGTAGCCGCCGCGGGCGGCCATGGCCGGTACGACGTGCTCCAGGTGCGCGTCGATCGCGTCGCGCCCGGCCGCCAGGACCCGCTTGTCGATGCCGCCGAGGAGCACCAGGTCGGGGTACTTCCGGCCGATGGCGACCACATCGTTGTCGGCGGCCACCTCCAGCGGGGACAGGACGTTGATGCCGACCTCGCGGTACAGGCCGATCATCTCGTCGCAGTTGCCGTCCGTGTCCACCTGGAAGTAGAGCTTCTTGCGGCGTTGCCGGCCGCGAACGTTCGCCAGCAGCCGCCGGTAGTACGGGAAGAGGAACTCCCGCACCATCTTCGGGCTGATCAGCAGCCCGTGATTGTAGCAGATGTCCTCGGCGAGGAAGACCTCGTCGATCTCGACGGCCTGCTGGACGCGTTCGGCGACGGCATCGGCCAGCTCCAGCCACGCCCGCATCATCCGGTGGACGAGGGCGGGGTTGTCGACGAGCAGGAGGCAGATCTCCTCCGGCCCGACGAGCGCGCGCAGGTACATGTACCCGCCGACGGCGTCGAGGACGATCATCTTGCCCTCGCCGTCGGCCTCGCGGAGCCTGCCGAGCGTCTCGTCGAAGCCGTCCCACCGCCCGGGCGCCTCGGGCGACAGCAGCGGCAGGACGTCGCCCTGCCAGTCGGCGTCGCACGTCACGGCGTGCTGGACATAGGTCGGCATGAATCCGTGCCGCCGGCCCTTGAAGACCTTCACGTGCCGACCCGCATCGTCGCGCACGATCTGGTACGCGTCGGTCTCTTCGAGGACGATCTCCTCCATGGCGGGCACGAAGGCCGGCTCGCACCAGCCGAGCATGCCCACACCGCTTCGGGCCGGCTCGTCGAAGCCGAACAGCTCCGCCTGGGCAGCGTCCGCGTCCATGCCCTCGCGCGTCCACCGCTCGATGGCTTCCGGCCAGATGTAGAACTCCCGTCGGACCATGCGGTCCACCGGCTGGAGCTCGTATGTCGCGCGAAGCCGCTCGATCGCGTTCATGCGGTCCCCTTCCCGACCGGGATACGCTCCCGGTCCGCCGAGTTTCCCCGACGCACCCCGCAGATACAAGCCCCGGAAGCCCGGGCATCCGACCCCCGAAGCCCATCGGTTCAGTCCCCGAAGCCCAGGCATCCGACCCCCGAAGCCCAGGCATCCGACCCCCGAAGCCCAGGCATCCGGATGCCTGGGCTTGGCCCCACACCGCCACCTGGACTGCGGCGACCGGTTTGATATAGTGACACGCACGCGACTCCATTGGCCACTTACGGGAGAACCACATGAACGCCAGGATGAACCGACGCAGCTTCCTCCGAGCGGTCGGCGCCGGCGCCGCCGCCCTGGCGGCGCCGCGCCTCGCACGCGCCGCCGAGAAGGCCGCCAAAGACAAACCCAACTTCATCGTCATCTACGCCGACGACCAGGGCTACGGCGACATGGCCTGCTACGGGTCCAAGAAGCTCAAGACGCCGAACTGGGACCGCATGGCGGCCGAAGGGATGCGGTTCACCGACTTCTACGTCACCGCCCCGGTCTGCACGCCGACCCGCTCGTCGCTGATGACCGGCTGCTACCCCCGGCGGATCGGCCTGCACCAGCACGTGCTCTTCCCGAACTCCACGAAGGGCCTGAACCCCTCCGAGATCACCATCGCCGAGCTGCTGAAGGGACAGGGCTACGCCACGATGTGCATCGGCAAGTGGCACCTGGGGCACCAGAAGCAGTGGCTGCCCACCCGCCAGGGGTTCGACGCGTACTACGGCATCCCCTTCAGCAACGACATGTGGCTGCCCGCGGAGATGTCCTACGCCAAGGACGCCAGGCTCCCGGCCGACTTCACCGACGCGAAACGCAAGGCCGGCGAGCGAAAACGCAGCACCGTGCCCCTGATGCGCGACGAGGAGGTCATCGAGTACCCCGCCGACCAGGCCACGCTCACCGAGCGGTACACCGCCGAGGCGATCAAGTTCATCACGGCCAGCAAGGACAAGCCGTTCTTCCTCTACCTGCCCCACACGATGTGCCACTACCCCCTGCACGTCTCGGAGAAGTTCAAGGGCAAGAGCGGCGCGGGGCTGCTCGGCGACGTGATCCTGGGGATGGACTGGAGCACGGGCGAGATACTAAAGGCCCTCAAGAAGCTGGGCATCGACGAGCGCACGCTGGTGATCTACACGTCGGACAACGGCCCGGCGCCCGGCTCGGCCGGGCCGCTGCGCGGCAAGAAGGGCTCGACCTGGGAGGGCGGCATGCGCGAGCCGTGCCTCATGCGCTGGCCGGGAAAGGTCCCCGCCGGGAAGGTCTGCTCCCAGGTCGCGACGATCCTGGACCTCCTGCCGACCCTCGCGGGCCTGGCCGGCGCCAAGGTGCCCGCCGACCGCGTGATCGACGGGAAGGACATCTGGCCGCTGATGGCCGGCGAGCCCGGCGCAAAGACGCCTCACGAGGCGTTCTTCTACCACACCTCCCGGGGTCAGCTCGCGGCCGTCCGCAGCGGAAAGTGGAAGCTGCACACCAACGTCCCCCGCCCCCGGCGCCGGAAGCCCAAGAAGGGCGAGAAGCCCACCCCGCAGCCCAAGCCCCCGGCCGTCGCGCTGTATGACCTCGAGGCCGACATCGGCGAGAAGAACAACGTCGCCGACCAGCATCCCGACGTCGTCGAGAGGCTCAAGGCGCTGCTCAAGGCGTTTGACGCGGAGATCACGAAGAACTCGCGCCCGGTCGACCGCGTCTGAAACGCCCGGCTGCGCGAGAAGAAAAGGACCACAGCATGACCAGACGAGATCCGCAGGCAGTATCCATTCCGAACCGTGCAAGGCGGCTGACCCGCCGCGAGGCGCTGGGCTGCCTGGGCGCCGCCGGCGCCGCCGCCGTCGCGCCGAAGTGGCTCTCAAAAGCCCACGCCGCAGCCAAAGGCCGCAAGCCCAACTTCGTCATCATCTTCACCGACGATCAGGGCTACCAGGACGTCGGCTGCTTCGGCTCGCCGAACATCAAGACGCCGAACCTGGATCGCATGGCCGCCGAGGGGATGAAGTTCACCGACTTCTACGTGGCCTCGCCCGTCTGCACGCCGTCGCGGTCGGCCCTGCTGACCGGCTGCTATCCCAAGCGAGTGAGCCTGGAGCGGGGCGTGCTCTTTCCGAGGTCCAAGACGGGTTTGAACCCCAAGGAGATCACCATCGCCGACCTCCTGAAGAAGCAGGGCTACGCCACGGCGTGCATCGGCAAGTGGCACCTCGGCCACCTGCCGCCGTTCCTCCCGACGAAGCAGGGCTTCGACTCCTACTTCGGCATCCCCTACAGCAACGACATGATGACCAAGACGCCCGACGGCAAGCGCGGCGCGATCCTCATGAGAAACGAGGAGGTGATCGAGCAGGCCACCGACCAGCGGCTGCTCACCGAGCGCTACACGGCCGAGGCCCTCAAGTTCATCCAGGCCAATAAGGACCGCCCGTTCTTTCTCTACCTGCCGCACAGCATGCCGCACGTGCCCCTGTTCATCTCCGAGCGGTTCAAGGGCCGCAGCAAGGGCGGCCTCTACGGCGACGTGATCGAGTGCATCGACTGGAGCGTCGGCGAGATCCTCAAGGCGCTCAAGACGCACGGCCTCGACGAGAACACGCTGGTGTTCTTCACGTCGGACAACGGCCCCTGGCTGATCATGGGCAAGCGGGGCGGGACGGCGCTGCCGCTTCGCGAGGGCAAGGGCACGACGTACGAAGGCGGCCTCCGCGTGTCGGCCGTCTGCCGCTGGCCCGGGAAGGTCCCCGCGGGAAAGGTCTGCTCGGAGATGTGCATGACGATGGACCTGCTGCCGACCCTCGCCAAACTCGCCGGCACGGCGGCCCCGAGCGACCGCGTGATCGACGGCAAGGACATCTGGCCGCTCATGTCGGGCAAGGGCGGCGCGAAGACGCCGCACGAGGCGTTCCTCTACTACAGCCGCTCCGGGCAGCTCTCCGCCGTGCGGAGCGGCAAGTGGAAGCTGCACCTCAAGGAGTCGATCTACTACCGCAAGCGGCCCAAGCCCGAGCGTCCCTGGACGATGGAGCTCTACGACCTCGCCGCCGACGTCTCCGAGAAGCACAAC
This sequence comes from uncultured Planctomycetaceae bacterium, assembly GCA_964427875.1. Classification (GTDB taxonomy): domain Bacteria; phylum Planctomycetota; class Phycisphaerae; order SM23-33; family SM23-33; genus CAYRVX01. The sequence continues at coordinate 3,249 of CAYRVX010000185.1, read as the reverse complement.
CTCGCCGCCAGTCACCCCGAAGTCGTCGGGCGCCTCAAGGCCCTTGCCGAGGCGTTGGACAAGGAGATCGCGAAGAACCGCCGTCCCGTCGGAACGCTCCCGGCGAAGAAGAACGCATAGGTGACGGCGGCGGAAGGTGGATCGCCATGAGGGTGCTGGGCATCGTTGGCAGTCCGCGAGCCGGCGGCAATACGCACGTCCTGGTCCGCGAGGTGCTGGCGGGCGCCGAAGAGCGCGGCGCCGCCACGGAGATGCTCCTTCTCGGCGACCTCGACATCGCCGAGTGCGACGGCTGCCACGCCTGCTGGGAACCCAAGCCCTGCGTCAAGGACGACGACATGAACCGCGTCTATCCGGCCATCGCCGCCGGCGACGCGCTCGTCCTCGGCACGCCCGTCTACTGGTACGGGCCGACCGCACTGATGAAGGCATTCCTCGACCGCTTCGTCTACTTCAACTGCCCCGAGCACCGCCCGGAGGTCCGCGGCAAGCCCGCCGCGATCGTGGTCCCGTTCGAGGAGGACCGCCCCGAGACGGCCGACCTCCTCCTGGAGATGCTCGCCAGGTCCCTCGAGTATCTGGAGATGCGCCTGATCGGCACCGTCATCGCCCCCGGCGTCACGCGGCGCGGCGAGGTCGCGCAGAAGCCCGACCGCCTGCGCGAGGCCCGCGACCTCGGCAGGAAGCTCGCCGCGTCAGGATGATCGAATCGAGAGACGCCGCTGTCCGCATTCCGGCAGCGCTGCGGGGAAGCCCGGGAGGGCGTCTGGTGGTAGCCCCGGGCCTCGGCCCGGGGAGACCCGGGACTCCGTATCCAGAGCCCCCGAAGCGGGGCGATTGACGGACTCAGTCGCCCCGGTCCGGGGCTCTGCCGGGGTGGGCGTCCCGGACCCCGGGTTCCCTCCGGTCACCCGGGGCTACCTTCACTCGCCCCCATTGGGGGGCTGGCTGCCCGAGCACGCAAGCAAAGGCATTCCATCTCAGAACTCGATCCACTCCACACCGGTATCGACAACCACACGGCCGGACACATCGATGAGGGCAACCTTCCCGTCGATCGCGACCTCAGCGAGGCCATCGAAGAACGGCCGCGCCCTGTCAAACCGCGCGGGGATGACCTCCCTCCCGTGCCGGTCGAGGTACCCCCATTTGCCGCCGCCGCGCCGGAACGCCGCCAGTCCGTCCCTGAACAGCGATAGGCCGTCATACACAAGGGGGATCACGACACGGCCCTTCACGTCGATCGCACCATAGACTGTGTACTCAAAACGCTCGCCCTCTTTGGTTTCGAACACCCCGCTCGTCTCATTGGGGCCCGCAATGGCCGACCTCCACGACCCAACTACGGCCAGACCCTCCGAGAAGTCGCGTCCCAAGTCGAATTGCAGGGGGATGGCGATTTCCCCGTCAGTGCCCAGGTAGCCGCATTTGCCGGGAGGGCCGTCGGAAATGCCCTCCCCTTTGCCGGTAAGAGCTGACTGGTCGACGAGCAACAGCCCGTCCGAGAACTGGGAGCCCAAGGGCCGACCGGCCAACCTGAACCTGGTGTCGCCCAGGCGGTCAATGCAATGCCAGCCCTTCTCGTCCTCCACCAAGCACAGCCCGTCGCTGAAAAACCTGGCGCTCTTATACCTCGGGGTGATTGCGACACGACCGTCAAGTCCCAGGAAGCCTAACTTCCCCTTCAACTCGTGGAACAGGCAGAGCCCCTCCATGTAGCCGAATAGGTAGTGGTAGGTCCCAGGCTTTACCACCCAGCGCCCGACCTCATCGATCACGCCCATCCCCCGATCGACCGAGACAACGGCTCGTCCGTCGCGGAAGTAATGCCCGTGCTGAAGCCCCACTTTGAATTGGGGCGGTATGACCCAGTTGCCCAGCCTGTCGATGTACCCCATCTTCCCTCTGGGTTTGGTGAGGGAGCCCCCGTTGCCGGTGCTACTGAGCCGGGCCGGGTACAAGCCATCCGCGAAATGCTCCCAAGCGACGTCGGGGCAGAACGGAAGGTTCTCCAGACGCTTGCCCGTCTGCCGGTCGTAGTAGCGTGCGCCATCAGGTGTGCCAGCGTCCGCGAGGGTGACCCTCACGACGCGAGAACAGTCGAAGGCAGCGCGCGACGGGTGAACGCTCGTGGGCGACGCGCGAGGGACAGCGGTCGGCGCGCACGATGGAAGCACGCAGACACAACCGCACAACACGCACTCAAGCAGCCAGCTCATCGAACGAATGGTCGGGCGACGTTGCATCTCTCTGTTCTCCCCGCACTGCGGCAGCGGCGATCCCCATCTGCTGGGCCCGCCCCGCGCGACCCACGACAACCATCGTAGGTCCCACCAAGCCAGGCAGCAAGACTGCTGTAGCTCCTCGCCCTTGACGCCGCGCGCCTCGTTGGCTACATTCCATCCGTACGGAAGCCGCGGGCGGGCGAGGCTCGGCCGCATGGAAGGGAAAGGCGCCACGGATGGCCAGACGTTCCGCCGTCAAGAAGGCCTCTGCGAAGAAGGCGAAGAAGACCACCTCCGGCAAGCGCGCTTCGGCCGGGAAGCCCAGGCGCGCGAAGAAGGCCACGGCACCGCCCCCGCCCAAAAAGCCCGCTGCGCCCGAGACACCGCCGGCCGCGAAGCCACCCGCCAGGTACGAGACGGCCGAGACGATGGCCCGCAGCCAGCGGAGCATCTCCGTCAGCGAGTTCTTCGCGAAGAACCGCCACCTGCTCGGCTTCGACAACCCGCGAAAGGCCCTGCTCACGACGATCAAGGAGGCGGTGGACAACGCCCTCGACGCCTGCGAGGAGGCGGGCATCCTGCCGGTCGTCGAGGTCCGCGTCGAGCCGGTCGGCGAGACGCGCTTCCGCGTGACCGTGCAGGACAACGGGCCGGGCATCGTCAGGAAGCAGATCCCCAGCATCTTCGGAAGGCTGCTCTATGGCAGCAAGTTTCACCGGCTGAGGATGAGCCGCGGCCAGCAGGGCATCGGCATCAGCGCCGCCGGCATGTACGGCGTGCTCACGACCGGCGTGCCGGTGAAGATCACCTCGCGGACCGGCCCGCGCGCCAGCGCCCACTACTACGAGCTCCAGATCGACACCCGCAAGAACCGCCCCGACGTCAGCCGAGACGACGTCGTCGAGTGGAAGCCGCCCCACGGCACGCGAGTGGAGATCGAGCTCGAGGCCCGGTACCAGCGCGGGCGGCAGAGCGTGGACGACTACCTCGAGCAGACGGCCATCGCCAACCCGCACGTGACGCT
>CAYRVX010000184.1:0-9484 GCA_964427875.1 uncultured Planctomycetaceae bacterium | reverse complement strand
GTGGTGGCCTGGGGTGGGGAGAGTCGGGCTGGTAGTTCACCAATCATGGCCCCACGGGGGTAAGCCCCGTGGTGGCCTGGGCCCGAGAGAGCGTCTCCGTCAGGACGTTGAGGAAATGTGGGTAAAGACGAGGGCGTGAACCCACGGTTATCGGGTCCCCAATGCCCGGAGCCCCGGCGGAGAAAGAGAATGCCTCTGGCCGGGCGTTGTCACGCGGCGGCGGGGCGTCTACGATGGCCGGTATGAAGAGCGTCTGGCTGTGGTTGATTCTGGCAGTAGGGCTGGCGGCGCGGGCGACGCTGTACTCGGCGGCGATCAAAAGCGAAGAGCGGGCGTTCACGTCGGATTCCCGTGACTATTGGGAACTGGCGAGAGAGTTGTTCGGCGAAGGGAAAGCCGGTTATGCCCACACCCCCTGGTTCTGGCGGCTGGACCCCGACTTCCAGGCCACGTTCAGCCCGGAGATCTTTCGCACGCCCGGATATCCCGCCTTCTTGACAATTGGCGTCCCAGAGATGCCGACGCGGCTGAATGGCTGGCGACTGGCGCTGGCCGTTCAGGTGTTCCTCGACATACATCTGGTGCTGCTGACCTACGGTCTGGGGCGGGAGCTCGTGGGCCACGGTGTCGGGCTCTTGGCGGGCCTGCTCCAGGCGATCTCGCCGCTGGCCGTCGCGGCGAGCTGCCGGATTCTCTCCGACAGTCTCTTCGCATTCATGCTCACGGCCGCGCTGCTGCTGATCGTGCGGCACTTGCGTACGGGCAGTTGGCGGACGCTGCTGCCGGCGGCCGGCTTGATGGGCGCGGCGTGCTACGTCCGGCCGGTGGGGCTGGTGATGTCGGGGCTCTTCGTGCTTGTGCTGCTGTTGGGGCCGAAGCGGCTCCGCCGCGCCGGCGCGTTGGCCAGTGTGATCGCCTTGTGCGTCGCCCCGTGGGTGGTCCGAAACGCCGTCGTGGCCGACTACGTGGGCTTCTCCTCGTTTGCCACGGACAGCATGTACAAGTACTCCGCCGCCGAGGTCCTCGCCCGCAAGGACGGCGTCTCGGCGGCCAAGGTCCGTGAGCGGTTCCGCCGCGAGGAGGGCTGGGACTCGTTCGACCCGGACCTCGTGGGCCAGCCGGGCCTCAGCAACGCGCCGTGCTATCGCACGCCGGGCGGACTGGCCCGATACCGGCGGGATCGGGCGAAGGAGATCCTCCTCGCCGATGCGTGGATGTCTCTCGATATCCACCTGAAAGGCTGCCTGGCGTTCTGGCTGCCGGGCGCGACGGACGTGCTGGAGATCGCGGGCTACACGACCGGCGGGAAGGGCACGCTGGCCGTCCTGCACGAGAAGGGCCTGGTCGCGGCGACGCGCCATTACTTCGGCGGGAAGACGCTTGCGATGTGGATGGGGGCGGCGATGGCGGCGGTGTTGCTGCTGCGGTACGCGGGCGTGCTGCTGTGCGGGCTGTGGCGGCTTCGACTGCGGATGTCCCCCGCGGCGTGGCTGATGGTCCTGCTGGTGGTCGTCTCGTCCCTCCTGCCCGGCCCGGCCGCCCATCCGCGCTTCCGCGTGCCCGTCGCGCCGATCCTCTCCGTCGCCGCCGCCGTCGGCTGGCTCGGCCTCATCGAGCGCGTTCGACGACGGAAAGGACGCCCCAAGGCTCAAGGAGGTGGCGAGGAAGGGGGCTAAGGCCATCGGCCCAGGAAGGCGAAGCGCTTGCTGCCGAAGACGCGCGGGCGCCAGATGCGGTCGATGGCGGGCGTAAAGCTGTTCATGGCGAGGATCGCCGCGTAGCACGGGATGGGGTCGTAAGGGGCCGGCAGCGTCATGTAGAGCTGGAGCAGCATCGCCAGCACGCCGCAGCCGAGGCCGAAGAGCACCTGTCCGCCGGTGGTCACCGGGCGGGAGGTCGTCTCGGCGGAGACGAGCAGGACGGCCAGCAGCAGCCCGCCGCCGAGCAGTTGGTAGTTGATGTAGGTGAAGGCGACGTCGAGGCCCTCCTCCGTGAGCAGGGGGACCCAGAGCGTCCGAACGGTGTTGTTCGGCCCGGCCAGGTATACGGGCGCGACGGCGACGGTACACCACGCCGCGGCGAGGAAGGCAAAGGGAAGCTGCCACTTGAGGTAGTTGCGGTAGGTGAGGTAGAGCACGGCGATGACGATCAGGATGACGCCGGTCTCGCCGATCCCGCCCGGCCGGGCGCCGTACAGGAGGTTGTCAATGGGGGGCATGTCGAGCAGCGCGGCGGGCACGTCGCGCGGCGCGCTCGCCGTGCGGTAGGCCAGCGCGCTGAAGGCGGGCCGGCCGGCGTCCGTCAGGCCGCGGAGCTTGCGCGCCGGCGGCGTCAGGAGGAAGGCGTCCTTGTCCTTCGGGGCCGGGCGGCCGCGCCACGAAAGGGCGTCCGCGCCCTTGCCGCCCAGCCGAACGTCGCCCAGCAGCAGGCGGTCCTGCGCCAGGACCGGCTGGCGCACGTCGAACAGCGGCGAGGCGACGGTCAGTTGGACGGGGAACATGACGGCCACGGCGAGCCTGCCGACGAGGGCCGGCTGCCAGAGGAAATGCCCGACGCCGCCGAAGACGGCCTTGCCGACGATGATGGCGAACCCGGAGGCGATGACGGGCACGTACCAGGGCACGAAGGCCGGCAGCGTCAGGGCCAGCAGGAGCCCGGTGAGGACGGCGTGGCTTCGCCCGAGCAGTGCGGGTACGCGTGTCACGCGGTAGTAGAGCCACTCGACGGCGGCGCAGCTCGTCATGGACAGTGCGGCGACGACGGCCGCCCGCCAGCCGAACAGGACGATCCCGCCGGCGAGCGGGCCGCACGCGGCAAAGAGCGTCACGAGGAAGACGGTCCTGGCCCCCTCCGGCGCGCGGAGGAACGGCCCCTGGCCGGCGTGCGGCTTATCGAGCGGCGACGCGGTGCCGTGCGGTGTTGTCGTGTCTCTGGCGGTCATGTCGGTTGGGCGACCGCGACGGCAACGGCCGGTCGGGCCGCGGCGAGGATCCTGCGCTTCAACTGCTTGACGCGATGCGCCAGCGGCAGGCGGGCCGGGCATACGTAGCTGCACACGCCGCATTCCACGCACGCCGGCGCGCCAGCCCGCCGGGCACGCTCCACGAGCGACAGCTCAAACGCGTCGTTGAGGGCGGCCACGTTCAGCCCAGCCGGGCAGTGGTCCGTGCACCACCCGCAGCGTATGCAGGGGCTCGGCAGCGGCGGGCGGTCCGCTTCGAGTGACAGAACGGCGCAGGTGGCCGGCGTGACGACGGCCGCGTCGGGGCACGGCATCCCGGCCATGGGCCCGCCGTGGAGAACGAGCGCGTCGCCGCCGCCGGCGAGCCGGCGGCAGTCGGCGCCGAAGGGCGCCCACACGTTGGCCGGCTCGGCCGCTCGCGGCCCGGCGAGCGTGAGGACCCGGCCGAGGGGGCGCTCGCCGCGGGCGACCCAGTGCCAGACGGCCAGGCAGGTGGCGACGTCCACGACGGCCGCGCCGACGGCCGTCGTGCCGGCGCCCGGCGGCGTCTCTCGCCGCGTGAGCACCTTCGTGAGGATCGTGTCGGCCCCGACGGGATACTTGTGGGGCAGGGCGATCCGCGAGACGCCGAGCCCCTCGGCGGCGTCGACCGAGCCCTCGTAGCATGGCGTGCGGCGGCGGTCGGCGGCGAGGACCACGTCCGCCGCGCCGATCGCCCGGGCGAGGACGGCCAGGCCCTCCATCACCTCCTGGCCGTACTCGGCCAGCACGCGGTGGTCGGCCGTGACGTACGGCTCGTGCTCGACGGCGTTGGCGATGAGCGTGCGGCACCGCCGATCGCGGGCCCCGGCGATCCAGCGGACCAGCGGCGTGGGCGAGCGGCGATAGGTGAGCAGCCCGCCGGCGGCGAGCCGCTCGAGCAGGTCCTCCGGATCGGCCGCCGACCAGTCGAACGCCGCCTGGTCCCCTTGGGGCGCATCCTGCCGGGCCGGCTCCGGCACGCTCGGCTCGGACAGGTCGGCCAACTCGATAACGGGCGATTCGACAAAGCCGTCCGAGACGGCGACGAGGGCCGTGCCGAGGGCCTCGACGCGGCCGTCGAGCGGCGCGAAGATGTCCACGCCCGTCTCGTCGGGTGCGGATGCGATCCGCTGCCCGGCTCGGACGCGTTGTCCGGCGCTGGCGCGGGGCTCGGCCGGGGCGCCGCCGCAGGGGCGAAGCGGCACACGAAGGCGCTCGATCCCTCGGCAGGGAGCGATGGGCGCCGCGAGCGTGGCGTGCTTCTCATCCGGCAGATCGATGCCGCCGCGGAACGTGCCGTACCGTCGAAAGGCCATGGCCCCATGGTAAACCAACCGAGAGGAGGCAGTCCAGAGGACGGCAAGGCCCCCCGAGCGCGCCGGTCAACCCTTCTTCGAGCGCTTTGCCTTTCTCTTGAGCTTCGTGGCGGAGGGGGCCTTGATGCCCTTGTTCAGGGCCCGGTCCATCTGGCGGAAGGCCTGCTTGAGGCGCAGCTCGTTTTCGATCAGGGAGATTCGGACGTGGTTCTCGCCGTTTTCCCCGAACGCCCGGCCGGGCGAGATGACCACCTCGGCCTCGTCCAGCAGCCTCAGCGAGAAGTCGATCGTGCCCTGTCCGGCGAGGTGCTTGTGGGGCACCTTCGCCCAGACGAACATGCTCGCCCTTGGCGGGTCGACCTCCCAGCCGAGGCGGCGGAGCCCCTCGACGACGACGTCTCGGCGGGCCTGGTAGAGCTTCGCCTGGGCGGCGGCGCTCTCCTCGCCGTTGCGCATGGCGATGATGCTGGCGACCTGGATGGCCGTGAAGATGCCGTAATCGTAGTAGCCCTTGATGGTGGCCAGCGCGCGGATCATCTCGGCGTTGCCGACGCAGAAGCCGATCCGCCACCCGGCCATGTTGTACGGCTTGGACATGGTGATGAACTCGACGCCGACGTCCTTGGCCCCTTCGGCCTGGAGGAAGCTGGGCGCGACGTAGCCGTCGAAGCACGTCCTGCCGTAGGCGAAGTCGTGAATGACCATGATCCGGGTCCGCTTGGCGAGCTCGACCACGTGGCGGAAGAAACCGACGCCGTTGACGGTCATGGCCGTCGGGTTGTGGGGGTAGTTGAGGATCACGCACTTCGGGCGGGGGTAGAGATGCTCGGCGACGTAGGTGATGCGCTCGAGGAACGCGTCGTCGTTTCCGAGCGGCACGTTGATGACGTTTGCCCCGGCCAGCGCCACGCCGTAGACGTGGATGGGAAAGTACGGATCGCCGACAATAGCCGTGTCGCCCGGGCCCATCAGCGCCAGGCACATGTGCGAGAACCCCTCCTTCGATCCGACGATGGCGATCACCTCGTCGGCCGGGTCCAGGGCGACGCCGTAGAGGCGATCGTACAGCAGCGCGACCTCCCGGCGGAGGTTGTAGATGCCGATCGACTTGCTGTACCGATGGGCCCGCGGGTCGTGGGCGGTCTCGCAGAGCTTCTCGATCACGTCCGCCGGGGCCGGGTCCGACGGATTGCCCATGCCCAGGTCGATCACGTCCACCCCCGCGCGGCGCTTCTCCAGCAGCAGCGCGTTGAGCCGGCCGAACAGGTACGGCGGCAGGCGCCGAATGCGCTGCGAGACGTCGATGGTCCACTCTTCGCTCACGGCTGGTTTCCCTTGTCGGCCTGGGACTTCAGGATCGGGTTGACGTATCGCACCCTTGCCCCGCGGATCAGGATCTGGAGGAGGTCCTGCTGGAGCGACTTGATCTTTCGCGCCCGCACGGCGGCCAGCAGGGCGCCCTTGACGGCCTCGAACTTCACGTCCTTCGGCTCGATGATCCGCACGAGCTTGATCAGATGGAACGCGGTGCCGATCTGAATGGGGTCGGAGACCTCGCCGACCTTCTTCATGGCCAGCGCGGCCTCGCGGATGGCCGGCGGGGTCCCCGTGTCCTTGGCCCCGAAAGGCGCGAGCATCCCGCCGTCCTTGGCCGACGGGCCGATCGAGTGCTTCGCGACCATCGCGGCGAAGGCCTCGCCGCTGGCCAGCTTCCGCAGGATCGTCTGCGCGTCGGCGAGCGAGGCCGTCTGTATGTGCTGCACCTGAACCTTCCGCTCGTGCCGCCGGCCGAACTCCTCCTTCAGGTCATCCTCCGTAACGGTCAGTTGCTCCTCGGCCAGCTTGCCCAGCAGGGCGTTGCGGCGCATCGTCAGCCGCCACTGATCCTCGGAGACCCTGTTGCGCGTCAGCAACTGGGCCAGGAGGCGTTCGCGCTGATTGGGGTCGTCCACGGTGCCGAACATGCTGCGGAGCGTCTTGTCGTGCTCGGCCTCGAGGTCGGCCTCGGAGACGGTGACGTTCTGGCGCTCGGCCTGCTGGCGGACGAGCTCGTTGGCGATGAGCTGCTGGGCGACCGCCATGCCGTAGCCGCAGATCAGCAGTTGGTTCAGCTCGGCCAGGTAGATCGGCTGGTCGTTGACGTAGGCCATGACCGCCCCGCCCGCGGTCCTTGGCGCCGGTGCGGGCGTGACGGCGGGCGCCGGCCTCGGCGCCGGCGCCGTCGTCGGCGCCGCGGGCCGGCTGGTCGGCTCGACGGCCGGCCAGGTCGTCGGCCCCCCCGTCTTCGGCAGCGAGACCGGCGGCTCGGACTTGTCCCAGTGCCGTTTCCACCACTCGGGCGGATCCTCGCAGCCGGCCAGCACGGCCGCAATGACAAGCATGACGGCTATTCTGCGCATGGAGCGGACCTTTCCGGTTGACAGCAGGCCCGGCACCCGGGCCGCATTCAGAATAGCCTATCCCTGCGCCCGGGCCGCGTCAATGGCGCCCAAGGCCGCACGCGGCCGGCCGCCACAAGACGCGCACGCCCGCCGTGTTTCAGGGGCGAGCGATGACCCCGCGGCGGCGGTGTGGTAGAATGCGGCACGTGGACGAGATCAGACGATGCGTGCGGAAGGAGGCAGCCCCGTGCAGGTACATTCATTGACCGCGTTCGCGGGGGCCCTGGCGGCCCTGCTCGTGGCCGTCCTGGCCGCGGGGGGCGCGGGGGGCGATGCGCTCGGCGAGAAGACCCGGCAGTTGATGCGCAAGGCCGTGTCCGTCAAGCCCCACCCGCGACAGGTGAAGTGGCAGGAGAACGAGTTCAGTTGCTTCATCCACTTCGGCGTGAACACGTTCACCGGCCGCGAATGGGGCTCGGGAAAGGAGGACCCCAAGCTCTTCCATCCTGCCAAGCTCGACACGGACCAGTGGTGCCGCACGATGAAGGCCGCGGGCATGAAACTGGTGGTCTTCACCTGCAAGCACCATGACGGGTTCTGCCTGTGGCCGACTCGCTACACGAAGCACTCCGTCGCGAGCAGTCCGTGGCGCGGCGGGCGGGGCGACGTGCTGCGCGACCTGGCCCGTTCGTGCCGCAAGCACGGCCTGAAGCTGGGCGTGTATCTCTCCCCGGCCGACCTGTACCAGATCGAGAGCCCCGACGGGCTGTACGGCAATCTGAGCAAGTATTCCCCCCGGGCCATCCCGCGTCGCGTGGCTGCCCGGCCGTTCCGGGTGAAGCGATCGTTTCAGTACCGCGTTGACGACTACAACGAGTACTTCATGAACCAGCTCTTCGAGCTGCTGACCGAGTACGGGCCGATCCACGAGGTGTGGTTCGACGGGGCCCACCCCAAGCGCAAAGGCGGGCAGCGATACACGTACAACCAGTGGTACGAGATGATCCACGAGCTCCAGCCGGAAGCGGTCATCGCCGTCAAGGGCCCGGACGTTCGCTGGTGCGGCAACGAGGCCGGGCATACGCGGCCGGCCGAGTGGTCCGTCATCCCCATCGGCGGGGCTCCCGACAAATGGCACTGGCCCGACATGCGGGCCCGGGACCTCGGCAGCCTGCGCCGCATCCGGGAGACGCTTGACGGCGGCGGGCACCTGCACTGGTACCCGGCCGAGACCAACACCTCCATCCGCCGCGGCTGGTTCTGGCGCGACGAGCGACAAGGGGTCCGCAGCGCCGAGGAGGTGCTGGACATCTGGTACCGATCGGTCGGCGGCAACACCGTGTTTCTCCTGAACGTCCCGCCGAACCGCGACGGCCTGTTCGCCCAGCGCGATCGAAAGGTGCTGGAGGAGGTCGGGCGCGCCCTTCGGGCGACCTTCTCGGACAACCTGGCCGCGGGCGCGGCCGTCACGGCCTCCGCCACGCGCGGCGCGAAGTTCGGCGCGAAGAACATCCTGGACGGCAACACGAGCACCTGCTGGATGCCGCCGGACTGGACGAGCAGCGCCGAACTGACGGTCACGCTGCCCGACGGGAAGACCTTCAACCGCGTCGTGCTCCAGGAGCAGATCGGCGGCTGCTCCCAACGCATCGCGAAGTTCGCCGTCGACGCGCACGTCCAGGGGCAGTGGCGGCAGGCCGCCGAGGGCACGACCGTCGGCTACAAGCGCATCTGCCGCACGCAGACCGTGACGACGGACAAGGTGCGCATCCGCGTGCTCGACTCGCGCGTCTGCCCGACCATCTCGAGCTTCGGCCTGTACCTCGAGCCCGCCCGGCGGCCGCGCGGCGGGTGAAGCTCGTCGGGATCGCCACGATGGGGCTTCCGGGCCGTTCGAGGGCAGGGGGAGAGGGGCCTCGCGGAGTCGAGAACTGCATTGACAGGGCCCGGAGAGAGGATAGGATCATCGGGAAGGTCCGCGACGGTCGCGGGCGAGAGTTCATCTGGGAAGTCGCGGCTGCCCGGAGCCCGGAGTACTTCGTCTCCCGGATTGGGTCGAACCTCCGATGGAGCCGCCGCCAACGAAGGATCGCGAGGAAGCCATGCCAAGCAAACCAGTGAAGACCAGGACCATCCGAAGGCGCCAGTTCCTGAAGTCCGCCGCGGCCGCGGGAGCCGGCGTGGTAATCCTGCCCAGCGGCGCTCTCCTCGGGGCCAACGCCCCGAGCAACAAGCTGAACGTCGCCCTGATCGCCTGCTCGGGCCGGGCCCGCGCGCACATGGGCGCGATCTCCGGCGAGAACGTCGTGGCCCTGTGCGACGTGAATGAGAAGCACCTGGCCAGCGCCGCCAAGCGGTTCCCGAAGGCCAAGACGTACGTCGACTGGCGAAAGTGCCTGGACCAGAAGGGCATGGATGCCGTGATCTGCTGCACCACGGACCACACGCACGCCTTCGTGGCCAACTGGGCGATGAACCGCGACCTGCACGTCTACTGCGAGAAGCCGCTGGGCAACAGCGTCGAGGAGGCCCGCGTGGTCCGCGCGACCTACCTGAAGAAGAAGGACAAGCTCGCCACCCAGGTCGGCACGCAGCGCCATTCCAACGAGAACTTCAACCGCGTCCGCGAGCTGGTCAAAGACGGCGCGATCGGCGACCTCCAGACGGCCTGGGCCTGGGGCAACCGCCAGATTCGCAGGCCCGGTTACCTGCCCGCCGCGGGCACGCCGCCCAAGCACCTCCACTACGACCTGTGGATCGGGCCGTCGCCGTCCCACCCGTACAACCCCGGCTACTTCCGCGGC
>CAYRVX010000183.1:0-9489 GCA_964427875.1 uncultured Planctomycetaceae bacterium | reverse complement strand
CCCAAACCCCCCGCCCCCCGGGCCCAGCCGCCCGCCCACGCGAAATCGAGTTTCCTATCAGTTTCCTATCAGTCATTTGCCGAGGCCACGCTGGAGATGGAGAAGAGGTGAACGATCGAGCCGCCCTCGCGGTCGCCGGGCCGCTGGTCCTGCCCGGCCGAAACATCTGGAGGGCCTTTGCTGGATCCCAAGACCGGGATAAGACCCCCGGAGAGGCCCACGGCGGTTGCAGGTGAGAATCCATGCAGGATGTTACAGGAGTGTCCCATGGGCCACGCGAGCTTTACACGACGGAGTTTTCTGAGGAAAGCCGGGGTGGGTCTAACCGGGCTTGGGGCACTGAACGCGCTGTCGGCGCGGGAGACGGTCCGCGAGAAGCCCAATATCGTGTTGATCATCTCCGACGATCACGGCTGGCGTGATTCACGCTGCTATGGCAACAGCGATACACGCACGCCTAATATCGATCGACTCGCAAAGGACGGCCTTCGCTTCACCCATGCTTTCGCTGCAAGCACCCTATGTTCTCCTTCCAGAGCTGTAATCGATACCGGGCTGATGCCATTCCGCAATGGGGGCCATGTATTTGGCGGTCATGTTCGTCCTGGAACGAAAACGATTGCGCATTACTCTCGAGATCTGGGTTACCAGACCGCCAATATCGGAAAGTTCAGCAAGCACCCGACCAAAGCATTCCCTTATGAGTACGTCAAGGCGAGGTGGTCCCCGAGGGACCATGATGCGGGGCTTCTCGACCTGGTGGATAAGTTCTTGAAGAGTCGGGATACGGGCAGGCCCATGTTTCTGGAGATCAATACCGCCGATACCCACCAACCGTGGATGAAGAACAAGGACTATGATATCTCTAAGCTGACGATCCCGCCGCACCTGCTTGACACAAAGGAAACGCGAGACGCGCTCGCCGAATACTACACCTCGATAGAAACGCTGGATGCAAATATAGGGAAGTTTGTCAGCAACCTGGAGAAGAATGGGTACCGTGACAACACGCTGATTATCTATACGTCCGACCATGGTCCCAATTTCCCCTTTGCCAAGTGGTGCCTGTACGACGAAGGCACCCGGGTCCCATTCATTGCCAGGTGGCCCGGGGTCATTAAGCCGAACACCACCACAAATGCCATGATCAGTCTGGCGGACATTGTGCCAACTCTTGTTGAGGCAGCAGGTGGAACCGCGCCCGAGTATGTTGACGGGCAAAGCTTCATGGATGTCTTTACAGCACGAAAGAAAGAACACCGCAAAGCCGTCTTCGCCAGTCATACGGGTAACAACAAGAAATATCCGTCATGGAAAGCCAACTGGACCCCCGCACGCGCCATCCGCACGCGCACCCACAAGTACATTCTAAATCTCAACCCGACGTATGAGTTCATTTGTCATATCACCGCATGCACGCCGATGCGCCAGCCTGCTGCCTATCACCCCTATTGGAATTCGTGGGTAGAATTGGCCAAGAGCGACGATAGGGCGAAGATGCGGGTCAACCAGTTTCAACATCGACCACAACATGAGCTATATGATTTGACCAAAGACCCGTTTGAAAAGGAGAACATTGCGAATCGTCCGGAGAACGCGGAGCTGCTGAAATCACTACAGACTCAACTGTCGAAATGGCGAAAGAAACAGGGAGATCAAGTCCCCGTCTACCTCAAGAATGAATACGTCGCCCCCTAGAATCGCGGTGATGCGTGGCGAATGGCAGTATCTACGGCGTACGGTCAAACGGATTGAAGAAAGACTGAAAACCCCCGCGCCCCCGGGCCCAGCCGCCCGCCCACGCGCAATCGGATTTCGCATCAGTTCGCCCACGGCTGCTGACAATGCCGCGACAGCGTGAATCGCTCACCGGAACGAGGCGATTGCTCTCTTCACGCCAGACCAGTACGCTCATGCGCCCGTCAGGCTTGGCTGCCGGTCACGGAGATGGCCCCGCGGCCATAGATGTCAGCGAGGCGAGCTCGCGCACGAGTTGTCTGTGTTCCTGCGGGAGATCGACAGACCATGAAGCGAGTGAGGATAGGGTTGATCGGCTGTGGTGCGGCGGGGATGAGCCACTTGAAAGCCATTCTCGCCGCGCGCGGCCTGCATTTGAGGGCGGTGTGCGACCTGAATCCTGATTACGCCAAGCGTGCTGCCGAGCTGGCCGGGGTGCCGCCCTATCTGGATGCGGGGGCGATGATGGCGAACGAGGATCTGGAGGCCGTTGCGATCATCGCGACCGCCCACGCGCACTATCCGCTCCTCAAGCTGGCCGCCGAGCACAAGCTCCACGTGATCTGCGAGAAGCCCCTCACCGTGAAGTCTGCTGACGGCGACCGGATCGTTGCGGCGTTCCGGAAGGCGAACCGGCTGTTGGCCGTGACGTTCACGTACCGCTACGTGCCCAGCACTCGTCGGATGAAGCGGCTCATCGACAGGGGCACCATAGGAAGGGTGCTGGAGGTGCGGCACGTCAGTTGGTGCGGACTCGCGGAGAAGCACGCGCCAGGCACCGAGAACCGCGTCAAGTACGACGCGCTGTACAGCAGGGACATCCGCGGCATCCTGTTCGACTGCGGCGTGCACACGTTCGACCTGTTCCGCTGGTTGTCCGGCCAGGAGTACGTCAGGTTCCTCGGGATGGGCGCCTGCCACAAGGGATACGCCTACCCGGACAGCGCCTCGGTGCTGTGGGAGATGACGGGCGGCGTGCGCGGCCTGTACGAGCACGGTCCCCTGCCCCACTACATGGACGGCGCCGACGGCATACCGCTGAGCACCCTCTGCGTCGCCGGAACCAAGGGCTCGCTGGTCCTCAAGATCGCCGTCGCGCGGGACGGGGACGGCTACCAATCGGAGTTCCAGACCCACACAAAACGCGGCTCCAGGAGCGAGATGGTACCACTGTTCGGCAAGCTGAGAGACCGACAGCACGCGGACTTCGCGCGCTCCGTGCGCGCCGGAGAGCTTCGCGGCGCGTTCCCCAGCCCGCAGGACGCTAACAAGGCCACCGATGCGGCAAACAAGGCGGTCGATGCCGTGATGCGGAACGTCATCGGCAAGCCGCGCGCGCCTTGCCGTTGAGCCGGGCACGGGAGCGACCGACCGAAGGCGCTCGCCAGACCCGGCCCGAGCTCGCCAGGCCACGACGCATGAGCTGCCGGAGCCACGTCCCTGGCTTGAACCCCACACGCAAAAGGAACGCACCGATGAAGCCCACGCGCGCGTTACTCGCCACGGCCGTGCTGCTGTTCGCGGCGGCACTCCTCCAGGCCGCGAAGTTCTCGCCCGTCAAGGCAGGCGGTGAGCTGGTTCTGTTCGACGCGGCAAGCCACAACCTCGCCGCGGTCCGGAACTACACCGCCCGCTGGATAAAGGGCAGCGATCTCACGCCCGTGATGAAGCCCGTCACCAGGGGCGGCCGGAAGTTCGCCGAGCTGTCGTACACCGGCAAGTCGGGCTCGGCCCTCTCAACATTCTGGTACGAGAACGTGCCCGACCCGGACAAGGGCATGCGCTACGACGGGGTGCGGTTCACGATCGACTACGACAAGAACGACTATGCCAAGGTCAGCGTGCAGGCGAAGTTCACGGACAACACAGCCATCAGCGCCGTCTTGACGCTGGAGCAGGGCTGTAGGGACTACGTCGTCCGGTCGGGCTTCCGCAGAGCGAAAACGCCGCCTGACTGGAGGCTGCTCAGCTACACGTGGCTCTCGGCCTCCGCCGGCGGGGAGGGCAACCCGCTGAGATTCCGCCTGAAGCGGATCGTGATGTGCCAGGTTCCGAACACTCGGCCCGTTCGCAGGCTGGAGCTCGGGAAGGTGCGCAAAGTGCACGAGATCCTCCCGCTGCAAGGGGAGCTTCGCATCGACGGCAACCTGGACGACGAGGCATGGCGCGACTGCCGCCGGCTGGCGAGTCTGCACCAGTACCGGGGGCGCGAGGTCCCGGCCGGCGACTCGCCGCTGCAGGTGCGGGTCGCCTACGACGGCGACCGCGTTTACATTGCCACGCAGTCCGAGTTCCCCACGCCGCCCGTCTCCAAGGAAACGCGCCGAGACGGAAGCGTCTACGGCGACGAGGCACAGGAGTTCTTCTTCAGCGGCCCGAACGATAACGACCAGAAAGTCCAGTTCGTCTTCAACGCCAAGGGCGTGATCTTCGACTGTGCCCGGGAGCACGACCTCACGGCGGCGGAGGTCCGCACGAAGATCGACAGGAGCATCAAGCACGACAAGGCATGGCGATATGAGCGCGGGCTCTGGACAACGGAGATCGCCTTCCCGCTGGCCGAGCTACAGGTCGATCTCGGCAAGCAGCGCCACATGGGCTTCCAGATCGCGCAATCCTACATCGCACGCAAGGAGAAGAAGCTGCGCACCATGGTCTGGAGCGAGACCCGCAAGTTCCCGAGCGTGCCGGACTTCGGCGTGCTCGTGTTCAACAGGCACCCGTTTGCACCCGGCACGGTCGAGGTCAGCGGCATCCAGCGTCTGGACAACCCGGACGGCACGGCCGACTTCCGATTCGATTGCTCCTTCAAGGGCTTCCCGGCCGGGTCGTACCAGACGGAGTGGGCGCTAGTGCCTGGCCACAACAACACGGGCAAGGCCACACTGGACCTTTCCGCGGAACGGGAGACGAAGCACGTCATCACGGTCGCCGCCGCGGAAAGCAAGACCGGGCTCTGCACCCTCACCTTGACCGTTTTGAATGCGCGTGGCGACGCGAGGGTCTGCGCCGTCAACTTCAAGAACGATACCGACGAGCCCGACTTGTTCGGCCAGCGGCTCTTCGGCCCTCGATTGAAGCACGTCCGATGGCGCGACGGCGAGTTTGCCGCCAGACAGCACCACCGCCTCTTCCTCGACCGCGGCGCGTCGCCGCGAACGCGGAAGACCGCGTCGATCTTCGCCGGGAAGTACTACGCCTACACGGGCGTTCGCCTCGAAACGCTGCCCCTGGGCGGTGAGCTCCCGCCGGCCGGCGTTGTGCTCCGCGTCTCGCAATCGGCGAGCCACGACGGCAAGCCCGCCAAACCCGGGAAGCAGGGGTACTGCCTCTCCGTCCGGAAGGAGCGCGTGCTGATCACCGGCTTCGACGAGCCCGGGCTCTACTACGGATTGGTCACCTTCTACCACCTCATGCGGAACTCGATGCGCATCCGCGCACAGATGCCGGTGCCGTGCGTGGACATCTACGACTGGCCCGACCTGCCCTTCCGCATGGTCAGCGCCCAGGGAACGGGCGCCTTCAGGAACCAGACGCCGCGGGACAACTACGGTATCGAGTACATGATGGAGTGGACCGATCGTTTCGTGGCTGGGCACAAGGCCAACGTGCTCTTCTGGGACCTCTCCTCCCGCGTACGCTACAAGCGGCGGCCCGAGTTCAACGGCAGCGAGCGCATGTACTCGCTGGAGGACCTGAAGCGGTTCGGGCAGTTCTGTAGGGACCGTTTCGTGGAGGTCTGCCCGGCCTGGCAGATCGGCGGCCATGCCAACTGGTGGCTGCTGGGCTACCACCCCGAATTGCGCGAGAAGGGCTACAGGAACCAGGCGGACGTCACGCATCCAGAGCACAACAGGATCGTGATGGACTGCATGCTAGACGTGATCGAGGCGCTCGACTGCAAGTATGTGTCCCCGAAGGGCGACGAGTGGTGGGGCCCGCGCCAGGCGGGGGAGACGCCCGACGCACGGCTCAACGGCAAGACGCGAGCCGAGGCCTTCCTGGACTTCCACGTCCAGCTCAACGCATGGCTCAAGCGCCGAAACGTCACCATGCTGCTGTATCACGACATGTTGACCCCCTATCACAACGGCAAGAAGTTCGACGTGTACAAGGTCGCGGACCGCTTCCCGAAGGACGTCATCATCAACTACTGGGGCGGCCGGGACGTCGAGAAGGGCATCCGCTTCTTCGATCAACGCGGCTTTCCCGTCTGGATTCAGTCGACGGGGGAGAGGATCTGGCTTGGCGAGAGAGAGAAGAAGATCGTGAAAGGCTACGGGAAGATCCTCTACTCCCTCGGCAACGACAAGACCGGCGGCCTGCTCGACGAGTATTCACACTTCAATAACCTGTACGCCGCGTGGGACCTGCTGGACTATGCCTGGAACCTGTTCGACTACCGGAAGCTGGGGCCGGGCCGAGCGGTGACGATCAAGAACATCATGGCGGTCCGGCCAAACCCGCACGCCGAGGAGAAGATCACGCCCCTCGACATCGGCGGCTCGTTGACGCAATCGTTCAACGCGTTCGTGAGGGAAGCCAAGCCGAAGGAATACGGGAACGTCGCGACGGCGGTGGCGATCCCGGCCGGCACGCGGGAGATCGGGTTCATCCCCACGCGCCTGGAGCCGGACACGAAAAGGAACTGCGCCGTGGCGCGCAAAGGCGGAAGGCAAGTGACGATCCCGATCAACGCCGCCTACTCGTCGCTGATCTTCCTGCACACGGCGTTCATCAACAACCCCAAGGACAAGCGCGCCGCGCCCGGCATGGGCCGGTACTGGATCTACGGCTGGCCGTGCGGCGACTACTTCGTGCACTATGAGGACGGCGAGACCAGGCGGCTGCCCGTGCGCCTGTCCATGAACATCCGGCGATTCGACACCTCTTCCAACAACCGCGCGACCAACGAGAACCGCTACGTTCTCGCACTGAAGGACGCGAACCAGAAGAACGTGCACCTGTTCCAGTGGGAATGGGCGAACCCCAGGCCGGCCAGGAAGATCGCCAAGCTGGTGATGAAGCATGACAATGAGCTCGACGTCTCCCTGATCCTGTTCGCCGTCTCCGGGCGCAGCGTGTGGCGCCCTGACGGCTGACCGGACGGGGGGGCAGCGAGGCAGAGCCAGCGGGTGCTGAACGGGCGTCGGGAAGCAAGGGCGCGAACAATCTCGCCCCCCTCTCCCCAGACCGCCACCCCCGGGCCCAGCCGTTCCCGCACGCCGGATCGGGTCTCCTATCAGAGACCAGACAAGCGCGGCCCGCGGCGGCCGCACCTGCCTTGCGCCGTGCCGCGCGACGCCGCCCCTGCCCCCCGTACGTCGTTTACGGGTTCGCGGGCGCCGCGCCCCGGGACGTTTCGCCGAGAAGCTCGCGGCAGAGGTCCACGGCCGCGGTGCCCTGCTGGCCGATGGCGTCCAGGTGGTTGCGGGCAGCGCGCATCTTGCCGTCCTTCAGGGCCTTCTGAAGGCGGCGCGTCTCGTTCGCCGTAATCTTGCCGAACGGCTCCAGCGGCGTTCCCTTCGCGGCGGCGACGAATTCCGGCTCCCATGTGAGAATCTCGGCCACCCGCTTCAAGGCCGCCTGGCGATCATCCCGGTTGATGGCGGAATCAACGCCCTGGAACATCGACCCGATGGCCATCGTCAGGCCATAGGCCTTCCTGAGTCTCTGGCGTTCCGCATCCGTCTCTGACCTCGGTGCGGCTGCTGCCCGGATCGCCTGTTCGAGGACCGCTCGCTGTTTGTCGTCGAGGATGGTTCGCAGGAAGCCGGCAAGGGCTTCCGGCGAGAGCGCGCTCTTCCCTTCCTGTTCCTTGCGCCACCGGCGCAGCTTCGCCTGCTGCTCGGGCGTCAACTTGAGGCGCTTCTCGAGATCGCCCGGCAGGGCCCGGGCCAGGGCTTCGGCCGGTGACGGGAACACCTGCACGGCCTTGGGAACCGCCTGACGGAACTTCCTCACGAAGCCGTCGACCGCGGCGGGGCGCGGCAGGGCATCCATGTCGCTCAGCAGCCACCGCTTGCCGCTCCGGATCAGGCTGATGCCGAATGCCCCGCCCCGCTCGGCGCCCGCCTTGGGCTTGAGGACCGAGGTCACGACACAGGCCCGTCTGGCGTCGGCCCACGCCTTGACGGCGCGCCAGGCGGACAGGTCGAACGTCTCGCGCAGCCGCTTGGCCGCCCCGGCGTGCATCCCGTCCGGCACGTAGAGGTCGGCGGCGGCGGCGTCACGGCCGGCGGTGACGGCCTCCATGAAGATCTGGGCCGTCGCGACGGCCGGGTGGACCGGTTTGGGGGCCGGCTTCGTCTTGGCATCGCCGGCCTTCGCGGTACCGGCCGGCGGGGCGACCGTTCGGGCGGCCGGGGCTGGCATGCAGGTCGCCTCGTCCCTGTCCGCCGCCCTTAGCGTGGCCAGCGGGACGAGGGCGGCGGCGGCGACGACAACGGCCAAGGCCGCCGAGGCGGCGTGCAGCGTCCGACGGTTACGCGTCCCGTCGAGGATGGCCAGCAGCCAGCGCCACCCCCCCACCGGCGTCGCCTGCCGACGACGCGTCCCGCCCGACGGGGCCCACGACAGGGGACGCCGCCATGAAGGCCCCGGGCGACGGGGCGGTGGCGGCATCCGCGCCGTTCTCGGCCGTGGATCCCGCGGCCGCCTCGGGGACCGCAGACGCGGGCCCCACCAGGTCCACCCTCGTCCACGTCGGCAGCACCCGCCATGCCGGCAACGCCAGCGACAGCACCGGCAGGACCAGCAGGCCGACCATGGCCAGCAACCAGACCAGGTGTCGCGCGGCCGCCGAGGCGCGGCGAAGCGCCCCCGCCGCCAGGCACGCCAAGGCGAGGACGGCCACGCCTTTGAGCCCTGCGTCCGCCAGAACATACAGGATGTGAGACGTCGTCAATGCGAGCATCATGGTCAGTTCTCCCTTCGTGCCTCGCGAATGAGACGGGACAATCGCTTAAGCTCATCGGTCGTCGCCTTCGACGCCGGATCGCTCAAGTGAGCGGCCACGGCCTTCTCGATGGACCCTTCGAAGAACGTTTCGAGGACGCGCCGCAGCGCCGAGCGGCCGACACGCCGGCGAGGCCGGGTCGGCTCGTAGAGAAACTCGCGTCCGCGCTTGGTGTGCTTCAGGTGCCCCTTCTCTTCCAGGATGCCGAGGATCGTCCGCACGGCGGTGCGCGACGGCGCGTCGGGCAGGTGCCTGTGGATCTCGGCGGCCGACGCCTTGCCCAAGGCGTAGACCGCCTCCATGATCTGGCGCTCGCGCCGGCTTAACTGCAATGGCCCGGGCTTGCCCATGGCTGTCTCCTCTCCGAGGGGGCCGCGTCGTGCGGAACCCAACTGCCAAGAGTTTAACACTTCAATCGGCCGCGTCAATCACAAAATGCCAAAAATTTAACACCACGCCCCGGCGGGCTCTCCGAGGTCTTCGCGGTGGCGGGCAAGTACGACGTGGACTTCTCCGATCCCTAAGTAACCGTCAACGAATAAACTAAGCAGATGTCCAATGACGAATGCCAAATGACGAATGACGAACGCCGGCAATAGCTGCGTTCTCCGAGCGAATCGGCCTCCTTTTATTCGGCATTCGGCATTTTTCATTCGTCATTCAGAGCTCCAATTGCTGAACTTGTTTCCTGACGCTTCCTAAGTGCATCGGGACGGGCACAAGAGAGCCAAGCGTGCCCTGACCGTCGCGGCGGCGGGGCACCACAACTTTGTCCTGCCAGGCGCTCCAGTGGC
>CAYRVX010000182.1:166-9523 GCA_964427875.1 uncultured Planctomycetaceae bacterium | reverse complement strand
GTCTGCCATCATCCCGCAAATCGCACGGCAGTGCCATTCGTGACTGTCCCTATTTAAAAAACGTCCGCATCATCCGCCAGATCGACCCGCAGGGCATGGAGCTCGACATCTTCGGCACGATGAGGGGCAAGCCCACCCGGCTGGTCGGGGTGCTCAGGAAGCCGGTAGGCAGTAACAACCTTCGGATCTTTGGCTTACGCATGCGCCAAGGCCCGGGCCCTCCTGACTGCCGGCTACAGGAGGCCGGCTGGGGATGGTTCAAACGCTGCTGCCGGGCTTGGGCGTGCTCGTGTCGGTCCCTGACGCTGCGGGTCCGTGCTCTTCGATGGGCGGGCCTCAGGGCTCTTTCCGGGCGCCCCGGAAGCCCGGCATGTCGGCGCTGGGGTTCGCGAGCATGAGGGTCCTGCCGGCCTCGATCGCCTTGCGCAGGGTCTGGTAGTCGCCGTCGGAGGTATCTCGGAAGACCGGCGGGCGCTTGCCGTTTTGGGTCTTGGTGATGCCCCCGCCGGCCGGCTTGGCCAGGTGCGCGGTCAGGGCCGGGCTCAGCGCCGGGTTGGAGAAGTTGATCCACGCCAGCCGGCCGTCCCAGATGTTGCGGTGATCGTTAGGCTGCGGGTACCGGCCGTGACAGGAAGCGCACATACGATTGTAGACGCCCAGGAAGTCGCGCGCGAACCAGGCCGACGGCCGCCCGGTCTCCACGTCGGTGCAGAGGTCCCGCCGCCCCGGCGACTTGGGGCGGCTGTGGGCGTACGTGCCGTAATAGGGCACGTCGGCGTCGATCCAGAGGTAGATCCGTTGGCGATCCTCCAGGGGAATCTCGCGCCCGCAGTGCGTGGTGTCGATGCGCTCGAGCAGGCGGCTGGCGTGCGAGCCGGTGCAGAGCGGCAGGTTCACCGCCGTCGGCGTGCGCAGCAGCCAGAAGAAATGCACCAGCGGCTTGCCCCTACCCTTCTCCTGCGGGAGCATCTCGCCCGTGGCCATGTCGTGCTGGCGATACGATCGGCTGCGCCCGAGCAGGTTGTCGTAGGCCATGTTGAACAAGCGGGTCTTGTCGCCGGTGAGGGTCATGCCGCCCTTCGGCCGCGGGCCGGAGTGGCACTTGACGCAGTACTTGTCCAGCACGGGCTGGACGACCGTGGGGAAGTCGACGATGCCGTCGCGGGTGAAGTGTGGCTTGCGGGGCAGGACGGGCCGGCGGCGTGCGGCGAGCGGCGCCCGGGCGGCCGGCGGCGCCCAGTGCCGCGGCTCGTGGCAGCCGATACAGCCGAGAGACTGCCCCGGCATGATCTGGGCGGCCGACGTCATCCGCTGGAGCTCGCGGCCCTCGGCGTCGAGGAGCTGGAAGTAAATCTCCCGCATGGCCGGGGCCTTGAAGCAGGCGGACTTGTCGGCGGCCAGCTCGACCGTCCCCCAGCACCGTTTGGCGTAGTACGTGCCGTAGCTCATGACCGGCGACTGGTCGTACGCGCGGGAGACGAGGTCTTCGCTCTTGCGGACCTGCTCCATGATGCGAAGGGACTTGACCCGGCTTCGCTCCACGCCGGCGAGCCCGTAGCAGGCGTCCTGGAGGAGGAACGTGCCGTACGCGCCGCCCTTCGGACCGCGGATGGAGGCGATCACCGGCGGGGCGGGCACGGGCCGCAGTGGCAGCGGGTTGTAGCAGCCCATGGCGGGATCCTCATACACCAGCCGCCCCTGGCCGCGCGCGTTGAGCACGAAGATGCGGAACCGCCGGGCGCCGCCGCCGTAGGAGACCAGGAACGTCGAATCGCTCAACGGGAACGGATCGCGGAACGACCACTCGTGCGCGGTGTCACCGACGTGGCGAGGCTCCCGCGAGATCCACGCGAAGCCCTTGCCCCGCGGCCCTTCGGGCCCATATCGCGTGTCGATATACCCGATCGCGCCGTGCGGCCAGCCGTGGTGCGGGGCGAAGGTCGCCACGAGGCGGTCCGACCGCCCGGGCAGCGGCCTGGCCTGCCAGAACGTCCCGACGTCACGAATCGTGTTGCCGAAGTAGAGCTGATAGCCCGTGCCGTCGGGGTTCTGCGTCCAGAGGCTCTGGCGATACGTCAGGTCGCGGTCGATGTACTCCCACCGGGTGAAGAGGACGCGCCCGTCCGGCAGCATGTGGGGGCTGAAGTCGGCCAGCGTGTTCATGCTCACGCAGCGGATGTTGCTCCCGTCGGGGCCCATCCGGTGGAGGTTGGAGGCCGGGCCGGGCTGGCAGAGCGTGTAGCCCCCTCGCCGCGTCGAGACGAACAGGATGTCGCCGTCCGGCAGGAGCACGGGGCTGATGTCGTAATGGGGCCCGTCCGTCAACTGCCTCCAGCCGCTGCCGTCGGTGGCGATCCGGCAGATGTGCCAATGGGGATCGTCTTTGCGTCGGTACGAGAAGAACAGCACGCGGGCGTCGTACGAGACGTTCATGTCGTAGATGCAGCCGTCATCGTCCCGGAAGATCGTCCGGGCGGGCCCCTCGGGCCGCGCCGGGTCGAAGATCCGGATGCTGCACCCGTTCTTGCGGGGGCGGCTCTGCCAGATGTCGCAGTTGATCGCGTTGGGGCGGCTCAGCGGGTGGCGCGTGATTAGGGCAATAGGGGGCAGCGACTTCAGCGACAAGCCCCGGCCCGCTTCAGCAGTCGGGGATTCCTGAACGAACGCGAGAGATCGCTTTCGCCCGGACGCGGCGAACCAGAGGTTCCGGAAGGCCGCCGGGCGCGACCAGGGGCGCAGGCCCACCGCGCCCGCCGGCAGGGGGTCCTGGTCGTCCTGCCAGCTCAGCACGTTCTTGCCGTCCACGTCGACTTCGATCCGCCTGCCCTTCATCCGGACGGTGAGGGCGATCCAGCGTCGCACCGGCACGGGCGCGCTGACGTCGCGAAGGAGGGTGAAGTTGTGCCGGTGCCTCCCCAGGCGAACGACGCCGCGCCGCGGGTCCAGGGCGATCTCGTATCCGATGAACGCGTCGGCGCCCACAGACGCCTCCCGGACGTGGACAATCAGCCCGGCGTTGCCGCTGCGACGGTCGGCGAAGAAGACCTCCACGCCCGCCTCGCCGTCGGCGAACCGGAACCCGTCGGCCAGAAGCTTGGGACCCGGGCCGCCGTCGACGTGCAGCGCGCCGTCACGCACGACCCACCGGCCGCCATGGGAGGTGAACCCCCGGATCGAGGGTGCCCCCAGCGGCTCGGCGCACGGTGAATCACCGCCCGCCAGGCCCGCCGCACAACACAGGGCGATCGTCGCGATCCGGCGTCTCATGCCGTTGGCTCCTGGCGCCCGTCAGTTTCCCGAGGACGCCTTGGGCGATGCGCCCTTCACCGGCCGGGCCTTCACGCCGGAGACCACTGTCTTGAGGATGCCCGCCAGCTCGGCGGCCTCGGGCTGCTGGGTCTCGTCGATCACGGTGACCTCCAGCCACTGCCTGGGGTCGCTCTTGATGGCCGCGGCGGCGTGGACGAACAGCGCCGAGACCCAGCCTCGCCGCCGGTCGGGGTAGGTGATGGAGCCGATCTTCATCTGCCAGGTCCGCCCGCCGGCCTCGAGGCGGCCGGTGTGATAGAGCTGGTAAAGCATGCCCCTCAAGATCGTCTGCTCTTCCTCGACCTTCAGGACGGCGGTCATGGGCTGCTCGGTCCTGCGTGCGTCGCAGCGGACGTGGATGGGCCACTTCTCGTGCTCGGCGCGGATCTGGGTGATGGGCCGGTCGGCGGAATCGGCCTTGTCCTCCTTCCTGGACCGCTGGAAGTTCGGCGGGGCCGGCACGCTCAGTCGGAAGATCTCGCCGTCCTTGGTGGCGAGCTGCGCCCCGGCGGCCGGCTTGGCCGCGGCGATGGCCTTGGGCAGGGCGGCGGCAGTCTTGGCGAACATCTTCGCGACGGCCGCCTTCTGCGGATCGGGAATCGGCGCGGGGTGCTTGCCGGCCAGCACCGCATCGAGCCAGCCGCCCAGCCCCTTGGGCGGCGGGAGGTAGTGCGACACCGGCCCCAGCACCGGCAGAATCGAGATGCTCGCGCCCGAGCCGCGGCGCCGCGCGCGGACCTGCCGCCAGTACTGAAGCGCCGCCCCCTGCGTGATGTGATTGACGACGAAGTACGGGCACCTCTTCGCGGTGGCCTTGCTGGGGTAGAACCACTCGTGGTGCCGGCCGCGAACCACCACCGGGTTGGTCGAAATGACGATGACCGCGCGGAACCGCTGGGGCGCGTGGTCCACGAGGAACAGCCCCGTCTGCCCGCCGCCGGAGACGCCCATGAGGAGGACTCGCTTCGGATCGGTCCCGTATCGCTTCTCGACGTCGGCGATGACGTCCACGATGTACCCGGCGTCCTGGTAGCGCCATTTGAGCTTGTCGTCGGTCTTCGGCAGGGCGATGAGGCACCCTCGCTTGGCCAGCAGGGGGCGGTAGTCGGCCTTGAACCGCTCAAGGTTCGGCTTGCCCGACCCGTGCAGGAAGACCAGCAGCGGCCGGCCCTTGGTATCGGAGTCGGGCAGAAGCGCTTCGTAGGAGCGCTTCGAATCGGCCAGGGCGTGCGTGGCGGACCTGCCGGCGGCTGAGGCAGCCGGCTGCGCCCCGGCCGCCGTCAGCAGCCACAGAGGAGTCAGGAGTACGCTGCGCCGCCGTGCGGGATGGCTCGTCGTGTCCATGTCTCGTATTCTACGGGCTGAGCAGTGAAGATTGCAGCGGTTCCTGGCGGTTCCCGGGTGGCGTGAGAATCCGTGCAATCCGCCGGCTGCGCGCCCGACCACACCAAGGGCCGGCCCGGCGGCCTGCGACGGGCGGAAGGCACGAGCCTCGTCGAGCCGGGCGAATATTCTGTCCGAGGCATGGGTCTCATGGATAGAGTACGAGCGGCGCCCGATCGGCCGAGCCGCGCGGGGGCAACGGCCTGGGAGAGAAATGTCGATTCGAATCCTGTGCGATTGCGGACGCGTGATGGACTGGGACGACTCCGCCGCCGGGCAGAGCGTGACCTGCCCGGTCTGCGGGGCCGTGCTGACCCTCCCCGGGATCTCCCCGTCGCCCGAGGCAGCGGAACCGCCGGCTGCTCCGCCCGCGCCGCCGCCCGTGGTGGCCCCGTGGGTCCTCAAGAAGCCGCGGAAGGGCCTGGCGATCGCCTCCATGGTCGTCGGGCTGGTGAGCTGCTTTCCCTGCCTGTCGCTGGGGTGCGGCTTCCTGGGGATCATAGGCGGCATCGTCGCCATCGGACTGGGGATCCCCGCGATGATCGGCAAGACCGCCGGCAGGGGGTTCGGCATCACCGGCGTGGCCACGGGCATCGCCGCCGTCATCATCTCGCTGCTGCCTTTCGGATTGCTGGGGTTGGTCAGCACGTTAAGGCCGTTCGGCGGCGGGCCGACGTCGATGCCGGCCGGCGTGACGGCCGCGGATTCGCCGGGCGGGGTCTCGCCGCCCGTATTGACCGGTGGGGAGGTGACGACGCTCCTTACCGCCCCGTTGAAGCGCACCGCGAACGCCGCCCAGGCCCAGGCGGAACTGCGAAAGGCATTGACGGCATACCCAAAACGCCGATCGGACGGTCTCTATCTCTACGAGTGCGTGCAGAACTTCCGCCTGCACCTGGCCTATGCGGGCAGGGACCGGCCGGAGGAGCCCGAGCATCAGCGGATGTTCCAGCAGGCCAGCGACGATCTGGTGGACAGGGTGCTGGAGAAGTACCAGGAGGCGGGCGAGCTCCAGCGGGACGGGAAGTGGTCGCGGGCCATCGGGAAGTACCGGGAGGTGATCGAGCTCGTGCCCGCTCGCAGTGATGCGGTCCACAAGAACGTGAAGGCGCACATGGACTACTGCCGGCGCCGCATGCGAGACGATGAGGAAGGATAGAACGCCGGCCGGACGAGGCCGACGGCGAGGGCGAAGATGGAAGTCGAGTTCACGTGTGAGTGCGGGCAGGTGATGCGTGCCGACATCGGCGCGGGGCCCGGGAAGGTACGGTGCCCGGCCTGCGGGCAGGTGCTGACGGTGGGCGTCCCGCAGCCGGCGTACGCGCCGCCCGCGAGGAAGCCGACAAGCGCCAAGGCCGTCGCGGCGCTGGTGTTCGGCCTTTGCAGTTTCATTCCGGGGATCGGGCTGCTGTGCGCGCCGGTGGGCATCGGCCTGGGGATCGCCGTGCTCGTGAAGAAGCTCCAGGGCAAAGGGTTCGGCATCGCGGGCATCGCGACGGGCGGGGTCGGGCTCGTCGCCCAGACGTTCCTGGGACTGTGGGTCTACATGATGGTCGTGCTCTTCACGGGGATGGCTCGGACGATGACGGCCATGGCTACCACCGCGCCGACCTCCGCAGCGGCGCAGCAGCTTACGCAGACGGACCTCAACCAGGCCCTGAAGCTCCGGTTCAGCCGCATCCTGGACGACAAGGCCGCCGAGGCGGAGCTGGCCGAGGCCCGATCGCTTTACGCCCGCCGCGACGAGGCGCCCGGCAACGCCTACCGGTCTCTCAAGCACTTCGCCCTCCATCTGGCGCACAAGGGGATCGAGGAGCCCGAGGACCCGAAGGACGCGGCCACGTGCAAGGCCCTCCGCGAGGAGCTCGCCGGGAAGATCCGCCGGAAACTCGACGAGGCCGAGCGGCTCCAGCAGCGGGGCGAGTGGCGCAAGGCCGAGGGCGCCTACAGGGAGCTGATGGAGCTCGTGCCGGATGCCGACAACGTCATCCACACGATCGCGGCATCGAGGAAGGAGACCTGTCGGATGTTTCGGGACATGCCGCAGCCGGACGTCCTCCCGGAGGAGGAGCCGTAGGGGCAGCGAAGATCGTTGACAAGCCCACGGGCGGGCCGGAACAATCAGGCCGTCGGATGAATCCGTTCTCGCAAGGAGCCGGAAGATGGCGTCGCTGTTTCACATCCGCGAGCGGCAGAGCACGCCCGGCCGGGAGATCATCGGCGGGCTCACCACGTTCATGGCGATGAGCTACATCCTGTTCGTTCAGCCGGCGGTGCTGAGCATCGCGGGGATGGACAGCGGCGGGGTCTTCATGGCCACGTGCATCGCCTCGGCCGCCGCGTGCGTGCTGATGGGGCTGGCGTCGAACTATCCGATCGCCCTGGCCCCGGGGATGGGTGAGAACTTCTTCTTCGTCTTCACGCTGTGCGGCGTGGGTGCGGCGGCCGGTGCGTTCACGCTCACCTGGCAGGAGGCCCTGGCCCTGACGGCGGCCGTGGGCGTGGTCTTCCTGCTGCTGTCCACCGTGGGCCTGCGATCGACGCTCCTCAACGCGATTCCCGACGCCCTCAAGAGCGGCATCGCCGCGGGGATCGGCCTGTTCATCGCCCTGATCGGCTTTGAGTGGGGCAACCTGATCCGCGGCGACACGGGCACGCTTGTCCATCTGGCCGACATCCGAGGCAACTACGTGGCGGGCCTGACGCTGCTGGGCCTGGCGATGACGCTCGCACTGATGGCCTTCCGCGTGCGGGGAGCGATCCTGATCGGCATTCTTGCGACCACGGCCGCCACCTGGGCCGCCGGCCGCATCTGCGCCTTCACGACGATCGAGCTCCACGGCGTGGTAGGCGTTCCGCACGGCCTGGCCGCCACGGCCGGGGCGTTCTGGACCGGGTTCGGCACGCTGGGGGGCAAGCTCCTCGGCGGGCACGGGCTGGAGGTGATCGGCTTCGCCTTCATCCTGCTGTTCATGGACCTGTTCGACACGGTGGGCACGCTGGTAGGCGTTGCCAGCCGGGCCGACCTCATGCGGGATGGCAAGCTGCCCAGGGCCGAGCACGCACTGATGGCCGACGCGGTCGGCACGGTGGCCGGAGGGTGCCTGGGGACCAGCACGGTCACGAGCTTCATCGAATCGGTCACCGGCGTCGCCTCCGGCGCGCGGACGGGGCTGGCGGCCATCGTGGCCGGG
Organism: uncultured Planctomycetaceae bacterium; assembly: GCA_964427875.1. Lineage (GTDB taxonomy): Bacteria > Planctomycetota > Phycisphaerae > SM23-33 > SM23-33 > CAYRVX01. The sequence continues at coordinate 1,637 of CAYRVX010000182.1, read as the reverse complement.
CTGTGCATGCTTGCGGCCCTGCTGTTCCAGCCGCTCGTGCAGATGATCGGTGGGGGGGTGAACATCGCTTCGGCGACGGCCGAGCCCATTCTGCGCTACCCGATGATCGCCCCGGCGCTGATCGTGGTCGGCGCGATGATGATGCGGGCCATGCGCGAGGTCGAGTGGGATGAGATCACCGAGGCGCTGCCCGCCTTCCTGGCCATGGTGAGCATCCCGTTCACCTTCTCGATCGCGACGGGGATCGCCATCGGCTTCGTCAGCTACGCCTTCGGCAAGCTCGTCTCCGGGCGCCCCAGGCAGTGCCCGATCATCGTGTACGTCTTCGCCGTCCTGTTCGTCCTGCAATACGTGATGGGGGCGATGACGAGGGCGATTCACTGAGAGGGAGATGGGAGGGTCCTCTCCTGTTGCGGACATTGCCCCGGGCAACTTCGGATTGTCCCCGGCCACCTCGGGCCGGGCGCTAGGGGACTTGAGGAGATCCACCGGAAGGTCCGGCGCCTGTGCGCCGAGATGGGCCGCGGCGGCGGCTACATCCTCGCCCCGGCCAAGCACCTCCAGATCGAGACCCCCACCGAGAACGCTGTCGCCGTATTCGAGGCGCTCACGAACCAGACCAGTTTGCAGTGAGCAACGGTTCCATGCTGTCGTTCGACGAGCCCGTCGCCGGGCCTTGGACATGTCTGTTTATCCGGCTCCGCCAGACACTGCTCAGCCCGCAGGGAAGAGCGCAACGCAGCGTGGGCCTTGGCACACTGTAATGAACGCCAGCAACCCTCAAGGCAGGAGCTTGGGATCAGGAACCCTCTCTGACGGGCTCAAGCGCCAGGTTTGCTTTCTCGGCAGTGGCAGCGACAAGTGAGGAGGTGATGTTGATCACCGCGGCAATGGTACTCCCCATCTGGCGAATCAGTTCATTGCGCTCAGGCTCCGGCATCCTTCCGAAGAGATCCATGTCAATTGCCTTGATCTCCCAAGGGGGCCAGCTCCCGAGAAGCGTCCCAGCGTCGTTCACGATGGCGAACGTGGTGTGCTCGTCCAGGCCACTCTCCGCGTCGAGGAACGGACCGATAGCTTCGCATTTGTTGTCCCAGTGAGCGAAGAAGTAGTCTCGGATCCTATGGATCAGCCGGACATGACGAGGTGGGTTCTCCCCCATTATCACATCCCACGCCTGAAGTGCGCTCTGGCCCTTGCGGGCGTCTTCTCCAGAATAGCCACGGGTTGCGACTTCCACCGCAAGCATCTGTCTCGTTATTAGGCCTTTCCGCATTGCCCTTTTCGGCAAGCAGATCGCCTGCCCCGCTCGCCCCGCTGCTGAGATGAGGGCCCAGTGCCGATCTCTATGCTCCTCTGGCCCCATTTCCTCAGGGAAACCGGGGACAGTCACCTACCTTGCGATGGTGAAATAGGTGACTGTCCCTATTTTCGGGCGTCGCCAGGACGCAGCTCTTGACGAATTAACGAG
>CAYRVX010000182.1:0-66 GCA_964427875.1 uncultured Planctomycetaceae bacterium | reverse complement strand
TCAACGACTCCACGAGTCAACGACTCCACGAGTCAACGACTCCACGAGTCAACGACTCCACGAGTC
>CAYRVX010000181.1:0-9524 GCA_964427875.1 uncultured Planctomycetaceae bacterium | reverse complement strand
GCCGTCGGCTACACGCTCGATGAGATCCGAAACGACATCACCCGCCAGACGCCCGCCTGCTTCGAGCCGGCGATCGACTACTGCGTCACCAAGATCCCTCGCTGGACCTTCGAGAAGTTCCCCGACGCCGACGAGACGCTGACGACCCAGATGAAGAGCGTCGGCGAGGCCATGAGCATCGGCCGGACGTTCAAGGAGAGCCTCCAGAAGGGCATCCGCTCGATGGAGGTCAAGCGTTACGGCCTGGGGCTGGACGGGAACGACAAGTGGCTTAACTCGAAGAAGGTCGTAGGTCGTAGGTCTGAGGTCGTAGGGGGGAGGACGGGTCCCGAGTTGGACGCCGAATGGCCCGTCGAGGGGCCCAAGCTCACCCGCAAGCTCGCCAACCCCTGCCAGGGCCGCCTCTACTACATCCGCTACGCCTTCAAGCTCGGCTGGTCCGTCGACCGCGTCCACGACCTCTGCAAGATCGACCGCTGGTTCCTCACGCAGCTCAAGCAGCTCGTGGATTTCGAGGAGGAGTTGGCCGCCGCCGGCGAGGGGGTCGGCGAATGCCTCGACGCCATCGGCCGCAACGTCGTGGCCGCAGAGGCTGCGATCGCCGGCACCACCGCGAGCAGCCCGGCGGCGGCGATCGCCATCGGCATGACGCCGCACGGGCAGGAGCTCTGGAAACGCTTCGAGGCCTCGGAGAAGGCGGCGCTGGCGTCGCTTCGGAAGATTGCGGCTGCCGTGCGCCGCGCCAAGCAGTGGGGCTACTCGGATATCCAGCTCGCTCACTACTGGGGCATCACGCCCCAGCAGGTGCGCACCCTCCGCAAGTGGTGCGACATCGAGCCCGTCTACAAGCTCGTGGACACGTGTGCGGCCGAGTTCGAGGCCTACACGCCGTACTACTACTCCAGCTACGAAACACCGATCGGGCGAGTCGGGGGGGGGGCCAGCGGCGAAGCCAAGCCCTTTGTGGACGACGAGCTCCGCATCACCGACAGGAAGAAGATCATCATCCTCGGCGGCGGGCCGAACCGCATCGGGCAGGGGATCGAGTTCGACTACTGCTGCGTGCACGCGGCCTTCGCGGCCAGGGAGCTGGGCTTCGAGGCCGTGATGGTCAACTCCAACCCGGAGACCGTCTCAACCGACTACGACACGTCCGACATGCTCTTCTTCGAGCCGCTGACGCTCGAGGACGTGCTGAACATCTGCGAGAAGCTCAACGATGCGCCGCTTGGGACGCCCGGCAAGCTCCATGGCGTGATCGTGCACTTTGGTGGGCAGACACCGCTGAACCTCGCCCGTGGGCTGGAAGAAAACGGCGTGCCGATCATCGGGACGAGCCCCGAGTCCATCGACCTGGCCGAGGACCGCAAACGCTTCGGCGAGGTGCTGGGGGAACTGGGCCTGAAGTGTCCGCCCGGTGGCACGGCGTTCTCGATCGTCGAGGCGCGCAAGGTCGCCGAGCGTATCGGCTACCCCGTGCTGGTCCGCCCCAGCTACGTCCTGGGAGGGCGGGCGATGGAGATCGTCTCCGACGCCGGGCAGCTCGACACGTACATGGCCAGGGCCGTGGACGCCTCGACGGTGGGGCGGGACCACCCGATACTGGTCGACAAGTTCCTCTCCGCCGCGACGGAGGTGGACGTGGACTGCGTCGCCGACTTCGGCGCCAGGCCCGACGGCACCGCTGAAGAGAATCCCCGCGCGGTCGTCTGCGGCGTGATGGAGCACATCGAGCAGGCGGGCATCCACTCGGGCGACTCCGCCTGCGCGCTGCCGCCGTACTCGCTCTCGGAGAAGGTGGTCGCCGAGATCGAGCGCCAGGCGAGGCTGCTGGCCCAGCGCCTGGCCGTCCGCGGGCTGATGAACGTCCAGTTCGCCGTCAGGGACGGCGAGGTCTTCATCCTGGAGGTCAACCCGCGGGCCTCGCGGACCGTGCCGTTCGTCTCCAAGGCCACCGGCGTCTCGTGGGCGAAGCTCGCGGCGAAGGTGATGGCCGGCAAGGGCCTGGCCGGGCTGGGCGTGACCGCCCCGCCGAGGCCGGCCCAGACCTCCGTGAAGGAGAGCGTCTTCCCGTTCACGAAGTTCCCCGGCGTGGACGTGATCCTCGGGCCGGAGATGCGCTCGACGGGCGAGGTGATGGGCATCGACATGAGCTTCGGGGTGGCCTTCGCCAAGAGCCAGATCGCCGCGGGCACGTCCCTGCCGACCAGCGGCACCGTGTTCCTGAGCGTCTGCGACGCGGACAAGCCGGGGGTCGTCTCGCTCGGCCAGCGGCTGGCGGGGATGGGCTTCAGGCTCCTGGCCACCAGCGGGACGTGCAGGCTCCTGGCCGGCGCGGGCGTCCGCGTGAGGGAACTGCCGAAGCTGGCTCAAGGGCGCCCCAACATCGCCGACCACATCACCAACGGCGAGGTGGACCTGCTGATCAACACGCCCACGCGCCGCGGCCCCGACACCGACGAGGGCAGGATCCGCGCGATGGCGACGCTGCACAAGGTGCCGATCATCACGACGATGACCGCCGCCGACGCCGCCGTCGCCGGGATCGCCGCACTCCGAGCGGCCGCGGACGATCCCGACCACGCCGCCGGCGCCTTCTCCGTCCGCCCGCTTCAGGATTACCTGGCCGATCCCGGCAGGGCGTAGGGAGTAGCTGGCAGGCGGCTGCGCCGCTCACGCCCTTGGCAGACCGGCCTCGACCTGTTAGGATTGACGCAGGAGAACTGGCATGAAGGGCGCAGTCAAGCTCATCGCGGAACTTATCGCCGAGCCGGAAGGCGGGTACACTGTCTACTGCCCGGAACTGGACATTTACACCCAGGGTGAGACGGAGCAGGAGTGCCTCGACAACCTGCGGGAGGCCGCGGAACTGCACCTGGAACAGCTCGGCGCCGAAGAGGGCATCCGGAAAGTGATCCGGCGAGAGATCGAGGTCCGCTGCGGTGCCTGAGCTGCCGGTGGTGACCGGCCCGCAACTCCTGCAAGCCCTGCGGCAGGCCGGGTTCGAGACCGTCCGGCAACGGGGCAGTCACGTTCAGGTGCGCCGCGAGGGACCGGACGGGAGTGTTGTGACGTTTCCCGTTCCCGCGCACGTCGGCAAGGCGATCAAGCGCGGAACGCTTTCGGGAATCCTCCGCAAAGCCGGGATGGGCGTCGAGCAGCTTCGTTCGTTGATTTGACGCGTGCGTGGGCAGGGATGATCTCGTGGCAAAGTGCCACCTCCTGCGCACGGCGAGCTTCGGCATGCCTCTCAAGCGAAAGCTCGGGTTCTGGGCGGTCTTCTGCATCGCGGCCGGTGCGATGATCAGCAGCGGTCTGTTCGTGCTGCCGGGGCAGGCGTTCAAGATCGCCGGCCCGGCCGTGCTGCTCGCCTACGCCCTTGCCGCGCTGATGGTGATCCCGGCGCTGCTCTCCAAGGCCGAACTGGCCACCGCCATGCCCAGGAGCGGCGGAAGCTACTTCTTCGTGGAGCGGAGCATGGGCGCGCTGCCGGGGGTACTGGCGGGCCTGGCCAACTGGCTGAGTATCGCACTGAAGAGCGCGTTCGCCATGATCGGCATCGGGGCGTTCGCGCGGCTGATCTGGCCCGACGCGGAGCTCACGGGCGCGCAGTGGGAGTGGCTGATCAAGGCCGTTGCCGTCGCCGCGTGTGTCGTGTTCACCACGATGAACCTCCTGAGCGTCAAGGTCGCCGGGCGGACACAGGTGGTGATGGTCTTGCTGCTCCTGGGCGTGCTGGGGGTCTTCGTCGGTGTCGGCGCCGGCGAGGTGAGGCAGCACCCGAACTTCGACAGCTTTCTCGCGGCCGGCTGGGGCAACGTCTTCGGCACGGCCGGGCTCGTGTTTGTCTCCTTCGGCGGCCTGACCAAGGTCGCCAGCGTGGCCGGGGAAATCCGCCGCCCCGGCAGGAACATCCCCGGTGCGATGTTCCTGGCCTGTGTGCTCGTCAGCCTGCTCTACGTGGCAGCGGTGTTTGTTACCGTGGGGGTCGTGGACGCGGCCGAACTGGGGGCAGGGGAATACGGCAACATGACCCCGCTGAGCCTGGCGGCCGGGCGGTTCCTCGGGCGCCCGGGCGTGGTCCTGCTGTCGGCTGCGGCGATCCTGGCGTTCGTGACGACGGGCAACAGCGGGATCCTGGCGGCCTCTCGCAGCCCGATGGCGATGAGCCGGGACGGGCTGCTGCCGCCGGTGTTCCAGCGGATCTCGCGGCGTTTCGGCACGCCGCACGTCAGCGTGCTGCTCACCAGCGCGTTCATGATTGCGATGATCGCGCTGCTGAAAATCAGCGACCTGGTGAAGGTCGCCAGCACGATGATGCTGATCCTGTTCCTTCTGGTGAACGCGGCCGTGCTGATCATGCGCGGCAGCCGCATCCAGAACTACCGCCCCCTGTATCGCTGTCCGCTGTTTCCCTGGGTCCAACTGGCGGGCATCGCGGTTTACTCGGTGCTGATCGTCCTTCTGGCGGCGGAGCTGGCCTCGTTCCTGCCGATCCTGACGACGGGGGCCTTCCTGCTCGCCGGGCTGCTGTGGTACTTCTTCTACGTCCGCCCGCGAAGCGGCCGCGAGAGCGCCCTGGTCTACATGGTCCGGCGCGCCGTGGCCAAGGAAATGCGCCGCAGCGAGCTGGAAGAAGAGCTCCGCGAGATCGCCCTGGAGCGCGACGAGGTCGTCCACGACCGCTTCGACCGGCTCGTCAAGAACTGCAAGATCCTCGACCTGTCCGAGCGGATGAGCGCCCACGACACGTTCATCATGGCCGCCGAGGCACTGACGGAGCGGCTGGGCGTTGACGAGAGCACGCTGCTGGAGAAGTTCAAGCAGCGCGAGGCCGACTCGTCCACCGTCATTCAGCCGGGCCTGGCCATCCCGCACATCATCGTCGAGGGCGAGCACCTGTTCGACATCCTCCTGGTCCGCAGCCGGGAGGGCGTCGTCTTCAGCGAGGACCAGGCACCCGTGCAGACGGCGTTCATCCTGGTCGGCTCGCCGGACGAGCGGAACTACCACCTGCGGGCCCTGATGGCCATCGCCCACATCGTTCAGGAGCCGGACTTCACCCAACGCTGGCTGGCCGCCGGCGACGCCGAACACCTCCGCGACATCCTGCTCCTGTCCAGCCGCGAGCGGGACAAAGAAGGCTAGGCCCGTCGATTGACAGCCGACAGCCCGTGGTTGACAATCCCCCCATGGCCCTGAAGCCTGAGCAATACCTTCGCCCGGACGTGATCCAGCAGGTCAAGCGGCTGGACCTGAAGGCCCGGTTCATCGTGGAGGGGTTCATGGCCGGCCTGCACGGCTCGCCGTTCCACGGCTTCTCGGTCGAGTTCTCCGAGCACCGCAAGTACACGCCGGGCGACGACACTCGCCAGATCGACTGGAACGTCTACGGCAAGACGGACCGCTTCTACATCAAGAAGTACGAGGCGGAGACCAGCCTCGACGCCTACCTGCTGGTGGACTGCTCCGGCAGCATGGACTTCTCCCTGGGCGGGCGGCTGACGAAGATGGACTACGCGATCTGCCTGGCCGCGGCGCTGGGGTACATGATGATCAGCCAGCAGGACTCGGTGGGGCTGTTCACGTTCGACGAGAAGGTCCGGGCCTACCTGCCGCCGAAGGCCAAACGGACGCACCTGACCAATATCCTCGCCACGCTGGCGCAGACGAAGCCCTTCGGCAAGACGGCCCTGGCCGAGGCGATCCACGACGTGGCCGGGCGGATCAGGAAACGCGGACTCATGATCCTCCTGAGCGACCTGCTGGACGAGCAGGAGCGAGTCGTCAAGGCGCTGCACCACCTGCGGTTCCGCGGGCACGACATCATCATCATCCAGGTGCTGGACTACAGCGAGACGGCGTTCGAGTTCGACGGGCAGGTGCGGTTCGAGGACCCCGAGACCGGCGACAGCGTGGCCACCAACCCGCGGGCGATCCAGGCGTCGTACCTCCAGGAGATCCGTGCGTTCATCGAGGAGTACAAGCAGCAGTGCCAGGCCGTCCGCGCCGACTTCACCACCGTCCACAACGCCATGACGTTCGACAAGGCGCTGATCGAGTTCCTCATCCAGCGACAGAGCCGGTTCTGAGTGTCCCGCGATGAAGAAAACCGGAAAATGTCCGAAGTGCGGCGCCGACGACGTGCTGCGAATCCCCGGCAACGCCTACGGCGGGCAGCCCAACTACGTCCTTGCCGGCCTGACGCGATGGAGCGCCAAGTTCGTCAGCAGGTACATCTGCTGTGCGTGCGGCTACACCGAGGAGTGGATCGAAAGCCGCGAGGATATCCAGGGCCTCAAGGACGAGTTCGGGTAGTTCCCGCGCGTCAGGGGTCCCACAGGTCCTGCCAGGCGGCGGCGGCGTGCTCTCCTAAGCGGGTTGCGTGGCGCTCCATTTGCCGGCCGACGAAGAGGACCTTCCCGTCCGCGCTGAACTCGACCACGAGCGGCCAGAGGCTCTCGAGCCCGTCGCTTGTACGCGAGTAGCGCATGTCGTGGAAGCGAACGACGTGCAGGCCGTTCACTCGCTCGTACTCGCACCGCAGACGATGCCCGGCGAACCAGTCGTACGTCCTGTACTCCGGCAGTTCGCGGGCGCGGTCGATCCACTCGTTGGGGCCGATCTTCGCCGCGCGCGTGTGCTTCCATTGATTCGCAGGTGCCTTGCTGAGTTGATGGACTCTCACCGCGTGCCAGGCCGTGTCCGTCTCGATCACCGCTCGCCACAGGAAGATGGACCCCATCGCGGGATAGGCGTCGGCCCGAAAAACCTCCTCGCGGCCGACCAGTGGAGCGGCCTTCTCGACCGCGCGGTCGTGTAGCACCCGCCCGGCGGCCAGGTAGGCGACGCTCAGGAGGAATCCCGACCAGCCGATCACGAGCGTGAGGCGATTCGTGGGCTTCGGTGCGAGGCTTTTCGGTGCCCCCGCGACGGCCGCGGCCGCAGGGTCGGACCCGCGGCGCGCCTTCTGCGCGCGGAGCGTGGCGCGGGCGGCCCGCACCCGAGCGGCCGTGCGCACCGCGTAGCACACCAGAAGCGTCAGCACCAGCAGCGGCGTGTAGATCACGTCGACCATCGGGGCCGCGTCGATGGCGTAGCGCACGTCCCTCAGCGGCGCCAGCAACTGCGTGCCGTAGCTGGTGCACCAGTCCAGAAGCGGGTGGGTGAAGACCGCAACGAAGACGCAAAGGTACAGCAGCGGGAAGTCCGCCGGTGGGGGCCGCTGGAGCTCCTCGGCCTCGGGCTTCTCCGCCCTGCGTCGCAGCCGCCACCAGAGCGCCGCGATGAGCAGGGACAGCAGCGGCGCCATGAGCAGGGAATGGCTCAGGCCGCGGTGGACGCGCAGGCGGGCCATCCCGTCCATCTCCATGCCGGTCAGCGAGAGCAGCGGCGTGACGAAGACGTCCAGGTCGGGCACGATGGCCGCGGCGGCCGCCACCCACGTCGCGTCGCGCCCGATCCTCTGGCGAAAGCCGAGCTGGGCCGTCGCGGCCCCGAGCAGTCCCTGTGTGATCGGGTCCATGTCAGGCCATTATACGCCCGCAAGGAGCCCCAGGTCTGCCGAGCGTCTCCCTGTCGCCAGCGAAGATCGCTGCGAATCCAGTTACTGATGGGACTGGAGGCGCTCGCCGACAGGCGGGTGGGATCCACGAGCAACCAGTTCGAGGCGTCAGCCCCCCGTTCCGCGGTGAGAGGAGAGCTTGCTCCATACTCTCCGTCCCCATTGCGACTCCTTGAGGCTCGCCTCGAGGAACTCACCGTAGGATGAGAAGTCCCCTTTGCGTCGCTCCCATTCCGCCCGGATCTTCTCCTGGGCCTTGCGTTTCATCTCGACGCAATCAAAGGCCTTCGTTCTCGTCGCCATATGCGATCTCCGCCGGCGCATACGCCCAGCCTATGCAGGCAGGGACACGCTGTCAATCGCCTTACTCCCACTCGATCGTCGCGGGGGGCTTGGAGGAGATGTCGTAGACCACGCGGTTGACGCCGCGGACCTCGTTGATGATGCGGTTGGAGATCGCCGCGAGGACGTCGTAAGGGATCCGCGACCAGTCGGCGGTCATGAAGTCGGCCGTGTCCACCGAGCGGATGGCCACCACGTTCTCGTAGGTCCTCCCGTCGCCCATCACGCCGACGGACTGCACGGGCAGCAGGACGGCGAACGTCTGGGCCGTCTTGCGGTACAGCCCGTTGGCGCGGATCTCCTCCAGGAGGATGTTGTCGACCTTTCGCAGCACGTCGAGGCGTTCGGCGGTCACCTCGCCGACGCACCGCACGGCCAGGCCCGGGCCGGGAAAGGGGTGCCGCCAGACGACCGCCGCCGGCAGGCCCAGCAGCTCGCCGACCTGGCGGACCTCGTCCTTGAACAGGTCGCGAAGCGGCTCGATCAACTCGAAGCCCAGCTCGGCGGGCAGCCCGCCGACGTTATGGTGCAGCTTGATGCTCGCCGCCTCGCCCGCCAGCGAGTGGCCGGACTCGATCACGTCCGGATACAGCGTGCCCTGGGCGAGGAACCTCGCGTTGGGGACCGACGCGGCCGCCAACTTGAACGCCTCGATGAACGCCTGCCCGATGACGCGGCGCTTCTCCTGCGGGTCGATCACGCCGGCCAGGCCGCCAAGGAAGTCCTCCGCGGCCTCGACGACCGTGAGGTCGATCTTGAAGTGCTCGGCGAACGTGCTTCGCACCAGCTCGACCTCGTTGAGGCGCAGCAGCCCGTTGTCGACGAAGATGCACGCCAGGCGCCGGCCGATGGCCCTGTGGAGCATGGCCGCGACGACGGAGGAGTCGACGCCGCCGCTGAGCCCGCAGATCACCCGCTCCTCGGGCCCGACCCGCTCGCGGAGGTCCGCGACGACCTGCTCGATGAGCGAGCTCATCTTCCACAGGCCGGCGCATCCGCAGATGTCGTACAGGAAGTTCGCGAAGATCGTGCCTCCGTGCGGCGTGTGGGTCACCTCCGGGTGGAACTGAACGCCGTAGAACGGGCGGTCCCTGTGTCGCACGGCGGCGATGGGGCACGTCCGCGTGGTCGCCAGGGCGGCGAAGTCGTCCCCGAGGTCCCGGATCTGGTCGCCGTGGCTCATCCAGACGGTCGTCTCGGCCGGGACGTTGCGGAGCAGGGCATCGGGGTCGATGATCTCCAGGGCGGCCCGGCCGTACTCGCGCGACGCGGCCGGCTTGATCGCCGCGCCCAGCATCCGGCAGCCCAGTTGCATGCCGTAGCAGATGCCCAGGATCGGGACGCCCAGGTCGAACAGCTCCTCGCGGCAGCGCGGCGCGCCGTCCTCGTACACGCTGGCCGGGCCGCCCGTGAAGATCAGGCCCTTGGGGTTCAGCTCGCGGAGCTCATCGACGGTGACGTCCGGCCTCGCCAGGATGCCGTACACCCCGTTCTCGCGCACGCGTCGGGCGATGAGCTGGGCGTACTGGCTGCCGAAGTCCAGGATGACGATCGTTTCCGATTGTCCGGTCCGCCGGCCCATCACGCTGCCTCTGCCATGCCGTCCCAGCTACGGAAG
>CAYRVX010000180.1:0-9541 GCA_964427875.1 uncultured Planctomycetaceae bacterium | reverse complement strand
GTGAAGGTTGCGGGAAGATTGCTTTGACTTCTCGCTCTTCATAGGTGTAAGGGCGGCACAAATGCCTGCCGCCACGTGTTGTTGCGCCCTTTCACGGCTCCGGATGGGGTGGGACCGTTGACCCCCGGCGTTGCCTGGGGCTGACGGATTCGAGCCCTTCGGGCTCGGAAGAACGGACCCTGAAACGCCTATCCTCGTGCGATTGGTGCCTGTCCCCGGCTTCACAACGGCGCACGGGGTGGGCGTGGGGGGAAGCACCGCGGCTCGGCCATTGGCGAGGCAGGACTTCGATGGTTCGAGGCGCGGAAGCCCTTCAGGTATTCGGGCGGAGCGGGGCAAGGCAACCGGGGACAGGCACGTATTTCCGATGGCTAAATGGGTGCCTGTCGCCGGTTTCGCTCGCCAATGGCGGAGCCGCGGCGTATCGCCGCGGTGCTTTTCCCCCCTTCTACCCCGTGCGCCGTTGGTCGTACGCCATAAGCGCGGGGAGGCTTTCGCGGTTTGGGGTAGACGCGTCCTCGGCGTACGCGGGAAACGGCACGGCGGCGGCACGCCGCCGCTCCGCCCGAATCCTTAAGGGCGCCGGGGGTGCGGTCGTCGGTAGGCTCATTCGGCGAGGTGGCCGAGGGCGAGGAGGGCGTAGAAGGTGTACTCGCAGTCGCCGGTGGGGTCGTCGGCGTGGCCGGCGAAGGAGCCGTCGCGGCGCCGCAGCGATCGGACGAAGCGCAGGCAGGGCCGGCGGATGTCCGCCAGGTCGGCGTCCAGGAGCCGCAGGGCGTGCAGGGCGGTGGCGGTGGAGAGCAGGTCGGGCTGCGGGGCGGGGGCGACGGCGAGGAAGCCGCCCGTCGGACAGTGGCGGGCGAGCAGCCAGTCGGCCGTCTCGGGCGGCGGGGGCAAGCGGAGTCGACACAGGACCGTCACGGCCGCGGCGGTGGCGGGCGTGGAGCCGACCGGCAGATTGGCGTCGTTGGCGTAGGCCCCGTCCGACGTGCGGAGCGACCGGAGGCAGCGGGCCAGGCCGGGCGGGTCGGGCAGCTCGGCGCCCAGGTCCTCGTGGGCGCCGAGGGCGAGGAAGCACCCGTAGGCGGAGCCGGCTGCGGCGCCCGGCCGCTGGGCGTAGCCGCCGTCCCGGCAGCGGCAGGCCTCGAGCCGGCGGAGGACCGCGCCGCTCAGCTCGGGCCCGGCGGCGGGGCGGCCCAGCAGGGCCCAGCAGCGCGTCAGGCAGCAGAGGTGGATCATGTCCAGGCCGTCGCCGGTGCCGAAGGAGGCGAGGTAGCCGGCCACCTTCCCGGCGGGGAAGGCCGCCGCCAGGGCCGTCAGTCCCTGGAGGCCGAAGACCGTGTAGTACAGGTCGGCGGCACCCCCGCGGTCGGCAAAGGCCCCCTCGGGCAGCAGGCGGGCGAGGAGGAACTCGCCCACGGCCGCGGTGGAATCACCCGGCAGCGTCCTGGCCCGCCCCGCGGCTGCGAGCATTTCTCGACTGATAGTCATTGCAACAGAACAGGATCTCGGCGTCGTTGAAGATCTTGGTGACCACGCGTCGCAGGAGGCCCTTGAGGTTGGCGTTGTCCAGCGGGCTGAGCGAGCGGACGGCGAGCTGCTTGTAGGCCTCCAGGAGCTGGCGGGTCCGCGCGACCACGTCGGTCTCGTCGAAGGCCCTGCGCAGCTCGTCGCTCATTTCGCGCCGGTGGGTCTTCCGCCGCCAGAGGCTCGCCAGCCGCTGCTCGGCCCGGCCCTCGGCGCTCTCGTGGGCGATGGCCAGGAGGATGGACGGCCGCGCGGCGCCTACGTCGCCGCCGTCCGGGCCGGCTGCGAAGTCGTCCAGGTCGTCGCGGATCTGGTAGGCGATGCCCAGCGCCCGGCTGTAATGGTCGAGCACGTCCCAGACGTTCTCGCCGGCCCCGGCGTACATGGCCCCGAGGTGCAGGGCGACGTCGAAGGCCGGCGCGGTCTTGCGCCGGAAGATGTCGAGCACCTCGTCGCTGGACAGCGGGCGGGGCGAGCGGGCCCAGCACAGCTCGACGCCCTGTCCGATGCAGAGCATGCGGTGGCCCTCGGCGGCGGTGCGGAGCATCTCGACCTTCCGCCCGCTGGTTGCGCCGCTCTCGGCGATCAGGCGGTAGCCTTCGCCGAGCAGCAGGTCGCCGACGTTCAGCGCGACGGCAACGCCGTGCTCGGCGTGGAGGGTCTTCTGATCGTAGCGGGTCTCGTCGCCGTCCTCGATGTCGTCGTGGACGAGCGAGGCCTTGTGGAAGCACTCGACGGCGACGGCGAGCTTGCGGAGATCGTCGGGGATGGCCTCGTCGAGGTCGTCCCGCAGGGCCTTGTAGGCGCAGACGGCCAGGAACGGCCGCCACCGCTTGCCCGAGCGGAGGAGCCACTGGCGGGCGATCCGCTCGGTCTCGCTTCGCGCCGGCCCGAGCACCTCCTCGAGGCGGTCGGCCTGGAACCACCCCTCCACCTTGCGGCGGAGGCTATCCAGGTTCAGCCGGCGGGTCCTGTCGTCGCTGGTCAAGTGGATGAGCTCCCAGACCCAGTCGAGGTCGACGGCGGTGTTCCGGCACCCGTCGTAGAGCAGGGGCACGGCCATGCCCGGCACGGCGGCGGCGTGCATGTACGGGAAGACCTCGCGGAGGACCGACAGGCAGCTCACGCCGACGACGGCCTCGACCTGGTGGGTCTCGAGCAGGCTCATGACGATGGGGGAGCCCTCGGCGATGAGGACGACGTACCCGAGCCGCTCGGCCTCGGTCTGGAGGTCGCAGATGTTGCATCGTCCGCAGCGTCGGCAGACGAGGCCGACCTCGTCGATCTCGCCGGGGCAGTTCTCCGGGTCGCGAAGGCACTTGGGCAGCAGCAGGAGGCGGCGGTCGTAGGCGATGCCCGCCAACTGCTCCCGCCAGACCTCGTTGTTGACCAGCACGGTGACGAAGTCCTCGCAGTCGCGGCCGGTGCCGGTGATCTCGAGAATCCTGGCGGTGTGGCCTTCCAGCTCCTCCAGGCTCAGCGGCGGGACGGGCCTGGCCGTCCGGACGTACTGCTGGATGGCCGCCAGCAGGGCGTCCCGCTGGGCCTTCAGGGCGGGGATGCCCTTCTGCGGCGCCCGGGTCGTCCGCGCCGGGGCCGAGATCGGAATGTCTGCCAGCGATTCCTCCATCACTCACGCTTCCTCGGCGACCGGGCGCTTGCGGAGGGCCCTGCCGGCGGCCGGGCTCGCCCGCCCTCGGGCCGGTGCCGCCGACGCGGCCTGCCGCGCGACGATCCGCCGACGCGTCCGCCGGAACGTCCGGCGCCACGTGACGACCTCCGTCCGCCCGAGCATCTGGATCAGCATTCTCTTAAACCACGAAACACCGCCGGCGCGTTGGTTGTCCCAATACAGCCGGGGCACTTTTCTGAAGTTTACCTCGTAGCACGCCGCGAACAAGTCCAGATGCTCCTGCGTCATCGCATCGAGGGTGAACCGCCTCGCCCCGGCGGCGACCTCGTGGGGCAGCGGCTCGTAGAAGATGGGGAACACGATGGCCGGCCCGGCCGTCAGGTGCTCCACCAGCCGCAGCGTCCGGACGACGTCGTCCGGCGTCTCGTCCGGCATGCCCAGGATCACGCTGAAGACGCAGAAGAAGTTCGCCCGCGCCATCTTGTCGGCCGCCTCGCGGACGATCTCCTCCCAGTCCTCGGCGCGGAAGGGGGCGAGCTTGCCGGCCGCGAGGCCCTGGACGAGCCGCCCGTTGGCGCTCTCCACGCCCATGTTGACCCAGAGGTAGTCGTTGCGCTTTCGCCAGGTGAGCAGCCGGCGGATCTCGGCGAGCTCCGCGCCGCCGAGCTGCGCGACCGAGGAGATGTTGGCGTGGTCGATCTGCATGAAGCTGAGCTGGCGGATGCGTTTCATTTCCGCCAGCAGGCCGCGGAGGGCCTGGAAGTCCGGGCGGATGCCCTTCGCGCCGTAGCGGAAGAGGTCCTCGCTGCAACTGCAGACGCTGGTGATCCCTTCGGCGACGTTGGTCTCCAGGTCGGCCAGGATGATCTCCGGCGGCAGGTGGTACATTTTCCGGTGTGCCATGGTGCAGAACCTGCACCCCCTGCCGCAGCCGCGGGACAGCTCGACGCTTCCCAGGAGGCTCCCGGCGCGAATGGGGCGGATGCCCTCGCCGGCGGTCCCGTCGGCCCGGACGTGGGGCGGGGCGTCGCCGCCGTCGAGCAGGTCGGCGATCAGCCGGGGACCGACCGACTCGAAGTACCCCTCGAAGACCGTGTCGATCCCGCTTTCCGCGGTCTGCTCGGGGTCGTCGGCCCACTGCCACGCGCCGCCGCCGCCGAAGAGGACCTTGAAGCCCCAGGCCTCCTTGGCCCGGCGGATGGTGTCCATCATCCTCAGCGTCCAGAAGCGGCTGTACAGCTCGCCCTTCCAGAAATGGGCGGTGGTGGTGTTGCTCATGCCGCGCCCGAGCGGGTCGCCGCTGGTCACGCCGACCACCTTCGTCCACGGCCCCAGCAGCGCCGGCAGCGCCTCGGGCGTTGTGCAGACGACTTCCCGATCCTTCAGGGCGAGCGTCTCGACCAGCGACGCTTCGATCCGCCGCAGCCCGAGCGGGACGGTGTGGGCCCGCCCGGCCGCGTCGGTCCGCACCGGCGGGCAGATCAGACGGCGCATCGCCAGCTGCGGCACCTGCGTCATCTGCATGGTGGCGAACATGCCCTCGAAGAGAACCCTGTAGTCGGCCGCGAGGGTCCGGTCGGCCACGAGGACCACGGCGGGTCTGCCGGGCGGCTCACTCACAGCAGTCTCGCTCCACCTCGTCGGCCCCGTCGTCGCGGGATTGCGACTGCCTCGGGCCGGCGTCGGCGGCGTCCAGGGACTTCAGGATGCCCGCCGGCACGTCGGCGCCCGCCTCGGCGGCAAGTTCCTTCGCCGAGACGCCCCGCTGGCGAAGCACGTTGTACACGTCGCCGCGAAGCAGTTTCCCCAAGTCGCTGCCGGCCCGTTCGGCGCGGACCTTCTCCTCGTCGACCTCCGCGCCGTTGATCGGCCCGGAGGGGAACTTGGGGAAGATGATCGCGACCTGCCTGCACATCCGCGCGCACGCCGGGCAGTTGGTCTTGCAGTTCGCCGGCTGGACCACCCGGACCTGGCCCTCGTCGGACACGTCGAAGACCCCGAAGATGCAGAAGTCCGCGCATTGCCGGCACCCGGCGCAGCGGTCGTAGTCGAGGACGGGGAACCACGGCACCCACTTTCCGGGCTCGGGCAGTTGGAGCTCCTCGCGGGCATCCTGGACGGCCTGGAGCGTCCCGCAGGCGCACTTGCCGGTGATGTCGCGGAACGCCGCGCGTCGGCCCTCGAGGCCGGGAACATCGCACGGCCGCTGATCCTCGAACTCGCCGAGGATCACCACGGCCGAGGCATTCGCATGGAACCAGCCGTCCGGGCCGCTGCGGGTCACGCGATAGCGGCCGTCCAGCAGCGCCGTGAGCATCTCGACGCGCCGGGCCGGCTCGAGCGGCCGGGCCCCCGGACCCTCATACAGCACCACCTCGAGCACGCCCGGCGCCGCCTCGCCCGCCGAGGCGCCGCCGGCCCGGGCGGGCGGCGAATTCACCGCCGCCGTCAGCCGGCGGGTGATCTCCTCGGCCGAGAGGTCCTTCATGTTCAGGACCTTGCTGTCCGCGTCCGCCAGGGCGGCCCCGCCGGCGTGGAACAGCCAGGTCACCGCGCGGGGATGACACGCGACGATCCGCAGAAAACCCTCCCGAGCCCACGCGGCCAGGACCGGGTCGCGCAGGGCGGCCAGCTCGCAGAGATCGGGAACGGCCTCGAAGGCCGCGTCCGACCCGGCCAGCACCGACAGCGCCGCGTCCTTCGTCTCAGCGGGGACCTCCCGGGAGTATCCGCAGCGGCAATACACGATACGCGTTTCAGCCGGCATACCCATATACCCGTTATAGCAGCCCGCGCGGCGATTCCGGCGAAGAAAAACCCCGCCGGCCCGAACCACGCCCCTATTGCCTATTGCCTATTGCCTATTGCCTTCCGCCCTGACATCCAGGCAGACCAGCTCTCCGGCGGCGTTTCGGCAGTAGATCATCCCGTTGGCCAGGACGGGCACGGTCCAGCAGGTGCCGGTCAGGACCTTCTTGCGTGTCAGCGGCTTGAGCCCGGCGGGGCTGGCCTCGGCGATCACGAGGTCGCCCTTCCCGCCGATGGCGATGAGCTTCCCGTCGGCGATGATCAGCGCCCCCTCGCGCAGGCTGCGGGTGTTCCACTTCTTCCGGCCCGTCTCGAATTCCACGCATCGCAGGGACTTCGGCCCGACGGCGGCGCCGTGGAAGCCGTAGAGATGGCCCTCGAAGAGCACGGAGTTCGTCGAGAGGTTCAGCATGTTGCTGTTGCGCCAGACCTCGACGGCCTTGTCCTTGCCGAGCTCGATGAGGGCGCTTCCCGGGCGCTCGCCGGCCGAGATGAAACACCGCCGGCCCGAGACGATCGGCGTGACGCAGTTGTCGATCCACAGGAACGCGAACGGGTACAGGAGCACCTCGCCGCCGTCGGACGCCGCCACGACCGTCAGCCCCGCGCCGTTCAGCGTGGCGATGCATCCCCGCCCGTCCAGGCTCAGCGCCACCGGCGAGGAGTACGCCGCGCGATAGGCCTCGGTCTTCCAGGCGAGCTTGCCGGTGGCCGCCTCCAGCGCGACGATCGGGCCGGCGTCCAGGATCACCCTCTCCCCCAGCACGAGCGGCGAGCAGGCAAAGCCCCAGGAGGGGGTCTTCGCGCCGATGGCCTTCCCGCGAACGTCCACGGACCAGAGGAGCTTTCCGTCGGCCGCGCCCAGGCAGAACAGCCGGCCGTCGCGGCTGAAGCTCAAGACCCGCCCCCCGGCGACGGTCGGCGTGCACCTCGTGCCGGGGTAGAGCTTGACGACCTTGCGCGGGGCCGTGGCCGAGCAGGCGTACGTGTGCTGCCAGATCAGGCTGCCCGTCTGGGCGTTCAGGCACAGCAGCGTGTCTGTGTCGGAGGTGTTTCCCAGCGTGTAGAGCCGGCCCTTGCTGACGGCCACCGACGAGTAGCCCGCCCCGACGCGGGTCTTCCAGAGCATCGTCGGCCCGTCGGCGCCGAACGTGCTCCGCCAGCCTTTCTCTTTGGAGATGCCGCTGCGGTCGGGCCCGAGCCACTGCGGCCAGTCCTCGGCGCGCCCGGGCGCCGCTAGGCCGATCACCAGGCCGAGGGAGGCCGCCACCAGCATCCGAGGCGCTGCACGAAACATGACACTTGAAACACCCCCGGCAGGCGGCGGTTCTTGCCCAAGGCCTCTGGGTGCATACGCGTTTTGGTGAAGCGGTCAGGCCCAGAGGGCCGAAAGGACGACACAGACAGTGTGGCCAAATGCCCCTTTCGGGGCCACGGTCAAAAGGGACCGGGTTTACCCTGTATACGATCTGAAGCTCATTCGAGTCAATCTCCACTTGCTTGATCAGGGTCTCTACCAGCTTCCGACGCGTCGGCCAAGCGGCTTCTCGCAGGCCCGTGGACACCTGGTCCCTGAACTGCTGCAGCTGCCCGATGGCCAGTCGCAGCGACGCCCGCTGCGAGGCCTCATCCCGCCTCCTCTCCCGTTCGGCGCGCAGCGCGTCCAGGCGCCGCCGGGCCGTGGCGATCCGCGGCTCGAACTCCGCCTTCTCGATCCATCCGCCTTCATACGCGTCGATCAGCCGCCCCATGCCTCGCTTGACCTTGCGGATCGTCTGTTTCAGTTGCTCGGCGTCCCCAGCTACTTTCTCGCCCTTCTCGCCTTCCAGGCGGCGCCGGTATTCCTCCTCCAGGCGTTGCGGCTGCCAGAGCAGCTCGCAGACGTCCTGCCAGACGGCCTCGTCGGCCTCCTGCGCGCGGACTTGCCGGTTGCTGCACACCCGCTGGCCGCCGAATCGGTCGGCCTCCGTGCCCAAGCAGCGGTAGTAGCTGTAGCCCCGCCCCGTCGAGGCGCTGACGCCGACCCGCTTGCCGGTGTAGGCGTAGCCGCACTGCTTGCACACCAGAAGCCCTTGCAGGAGGTATCTCGCGCCGGTTCGTCTTCGACGGTTGCGCCTGCGGTTCTCGGCCAGGCGCTCCTGGACGGCCGCGAAGAGCTCTTCACTGACCAGGGCCGGCACCGGGATGGAGATCCACTGCTCCGGCGGCGTCGGTCGGCTGACCTTCGCGTACCGCGGATACTCCGGAGATCCCCGGGGCGGGCGCAGGGGCGGTGTTCGTTTCTCGACCTGGGTCTTTCCGAATGCCGCCAGCCCCCGGTACGCCGGGTTCTTCAACATCCCACAGACCGTTGCCGGGTGCCATCGAGCCTTCCCCGAGCGTGTCGGAAACCCTCGAGCATTCAAGCGCTTACAAACTCCCCGCAGCGAGACGCCTTCCTGGCCGACCCACGCGAAGATCTCTCGAACGATCCGCGCCTCTTCCAGAACGATCTCGTATCGCGCCGACCCGCCGCCCTGCTCTCGCGTGATGTACTGGTACCCGTAGGGCGACTTGCCCAGGACGCTCACCGAGCCTTGACGCGCCGCATGCAGGCGGCCTCGACGACACCGCTCGAGGATCTTCGCCCGCTCGTACTCGGCGATCACGCCCTGAACCTGCAACAGCATGTTGTGCTCGGGACTGTCGTCCAAGGCGTGGTTCAGGAAGATCACCTCAATGCCGGACTGCTGGAACTCCTCCACCAGGAGGAACTGATACGCGTAGTGACGGGCCAGCCGATCGGGACAATGCACATAGATCCGATCGACCCCCCGGGCGGCCGCCACGTCCCGCAGGCGTTCCAAGGCCGGACGGATCAGCGTCGCCCCGGTGTATCCGTCGTCCAGGAAGTAGAGCTCCGGGTCCAGATGGAAGCCGTCGGCTCGCAGACGCTCCTCCAAGGCCTCTACCTGGCTGGCGATGGTGCCGGCTTCGGCTTGGTGGTCCGAAGAGACGCGAGCATACAGGGCGGCTTGAAGATCGTCAGATCGTGGCAGCACGGTTACGCTCCTTGGGCAAGTGGTTCTGCCCGGGTTCCAGACAGCCGGGCGGAGGGTCGTTGGGCAGGGAGGCGAGGTGCCGCTTGGCGAAACCGGGTTGGCAGGAGAAGCTCGTACGCGGCCGCCAGGCGTTGCTCTGCCAGACGAGAGGGCGAGAAGTTGCGGGCGACTTCCCGCGGGCTCCTTCCCGTGGGTTGGGCCTCAGCCATCTCTTCGATTCCTTCTCTTGTTGGCCGAGAGGCGGCCTCATGGCGAGCCTCCAGTCGGCCGGTGCGGGCCAGTCGATCGGCCCGACCCGCCGGGCCGAAGATGCTCTCTGGGAATCGAAGTCACAACAGTTATCGGCGATTTAGCCACATTGTCTGTAACGTTAGGATTTGGCCGGCGGCGTGAGCCGCCGGAAGCCGCGAGCACCGTCGGGGCGGAATGGGAAGCGGCGCACTGCGGGCATTCGTCGGGCTTCGCGCTTGACGGGCATCGGCGGGAGTGATAGAAGCCGGCGAGAGGGTCACGAGCCGGAGCAGTCACGAAC
>CAYRVX010000179.1:0-9623 GCA_964427875.1 uncultured Planctomycetaceae bacterium | reverse complement strand
CCGGCGGGATGCTCTACCACCTCAGCGGAATCGGGAATCTCGTATGTCTCAAGGCCGATGACGGAGAGGTGGTATGGTCGACTGACATCATGAAGAGATTCGGCGGCCGCAACATCATGTGGGGGCTGGCTGAGTCGCCCCTCGTGTGTGACGATAAGGTCGTCTGCACACCGGGCGGCAGGGTCAGTATTGCGGCGCTGGACAGGAAGACGGGCAAGGTTGTGTGGGAATGCAAGGGGGTCGGTGACCGGCCGGGCTATGCGTCACCGATCCTGGTCGACTACAAGGGGCTCAGACAGATCGTCACGGTGATGTCGGAATCCATAGTCGCCGTGCGCGCCTCTGACGGAAAGCTGCTGTGGAGGTACCCGCACAAGGTGTACGCTGACGAGAATATCACGACGCCGATTTTCCACGAGGGTTTTGTGATTGTCTCGGGCTGCGTCAGGAAGGGAACGACTTCGCTGCGGCTCGAAGTGTCGGGCGACAACTGTTCGGTAAGGAGACACTGGCATAACCGGACGCTCGACAACAAGCAGGGAGGCATTGTCCTGGTCGACGGCAGGATCTACGGATACGCGGAGCATCTCGGCAGGTCCACGCCCTGGGTGTGCATTGATTTCAAGTCGGGCAGGAGCATCTTCAAATCCGCTCCCGTGCAGTCCTCGTACAAGTACAGGAATGGCTGTCTCACCTATGCCGACGGGATGTTTTATCTTTACTCAGACGACGGGCACATGGTACTGGCGAAGGCGACGGATGACGGGTTTGATGTCACCGGGAGCCTGAAACTCAAGGATCCGGGAAAGAGGCCGACGTGGGCGCATCCTGTTATTTGCGGCGGCCGCCTGTACGTCCGCCACGGCGATTCCCTTTCGGCCTATGACGTGCGGGCCGGGAAGTGACTCATATTGAGTGCCAAAGGCCCTCTCGCCCCTGGGCCTGGAATACGTGGCCGATGAACTGGAAGAGAACGGCAAGCTAGAGGACGGTTCCATGCGATCTGCTGCGGTACTGACGATGATGTGCCTGACGGCTGGGTCTGTGTGGGCGGGTTTGGGCTCACAACGTCCGGCCGTTGCGGACGGGTTGCCGGCCGGTGTGAAGGGCGGGTTGGTCGTGCACGTGGCCGGGAAGGACGTCGGCGCCGCACGGCGGACGGTCGGAGCCTGTGCTGCCGGTCCGCACGTGGTGCACTTCCTCTATGCCGACGCCTCAGATGTATCAACCGTGCGGAAGCTCCTGCGCGACGAGGGCGTCGGCGGGCGGATGTCGGCGGCGCACTGGACCGGCGGGCGGCTGCCGTATGTCGACAACCTGGTGAACCTGCTGCTGGTCGAGCCGGGCGCTGACTTGTCCGACGCCGAGGCGCTGCGCGTAACGGCACCCGGCGGGGTGGTCTGTGTGCGGCGTGGAGCTACATGGACCCGCCGCGTCAAGCCGCGTCCGGCCGGCATGGACGAGTGGACCCACCACCTGTACAACGCCGGCGGCATCAACGCCAGTGGCGACACCCTCGTCGCCCAGCCGCGGAGCATGCAGTGGAAGGCGGGGCCCGAGTACAGCCGCAGCCATGAGAACATGGCCAGCGTCAGCGCGGTCGTCTCGGCCGGCGGGCGGGTGTTTGCCATCATGGACGAAGGCCCCGTTGCGTCGATCTACCTCCCGCCGCGGTGGTTCCTCTCGGCCCGCGACGCCTTCAGCGGCGTGCTGCTCTGGAAGGTGCCGATCCGCGAATGGCACGCGAGGCTCTTTCCGCTGAAGTCCGGGCCCCAGCAGTTGCCACGGCGCCTGGTTGCCACGACGCACAAGGTCTACGCCACGCTCGCCCTGGATGCCCCCGTCACCGAACTCGACGCCGCCGGCGGCGAGGTCCTCCAGACCTTCGACGCAACCGAGCACGCCGAGGAGCTGCTCTACGTCAGCGGCAGGCTGATCGCCGTCTGTCACGACGGGCAGGGCATCAAGCCCTACGCCGGCAACGTGCCGCGCAACCGGAGCGGCTTCTCGCTGCGCGAGAAGGCCCTGAACCCCCAGGCCGACAAGTCGATCCTCGTGCTCGACCCCGTCGGCGGCAAGGTCCTCTGGAAGACCCCGTCGGCACCCGTGGCGTCGCTGGCCGTGGCGGCCGATGCCGAAGGCGTGTACTGCGTACGCGGCGGGGAGCTGGTCTGTGCCGAGCTCGCCGACGGCAGAACGCGCTGGCACACCGCCGTCGCGCGGAAGGCCGCCAAGTCGAGCACGGTCAACAGCCCCGAGGTAATGGTGCACCAGGGCGTGGTGTATCTGGCGATGGCCAGGAAACTCTCCGCCTACGACGCCCGCAGCGGCAAGGCGCTGTGGTCCGCCCCGTGCGCCGCCGCCGGCTATCGCGCGCCGCCCAGCATTCACATTGTCGGCGGGCTGATCTGGGACGTCGACACCGGCGGCGAGCCCTACCGGCCGGGCACGGACCCCAAGAAAATCAACCGCTACTACACCGGCTACGACCTGCGCACCGGCGAGGTCCGCAAGAAGCTGCCCGTCTCCGGCGACCACGGGTACGCCATCATGCACCACCGCTGCCACATCCCGCGGGCGGCGGGCGACTTCCTCATCACCAGCTTTCCCGGCATCGAGCTGTTCAATGTGAAGACCGGCTCGGTCACGCACGACAGTTGGATCCGCGGGGCGTGCCTGTACGGCTTTATGCCGGCCAACGGCCTGCTGTATACCCCGCCGCACCCGTGCGCGTGCTACACCCAGGGCAAGCTGACGGGCTTCTGGGCGGTGGCCGGCGAGCGGAAGAGCTCTCGTCCTAGCCCGGACGCGGTGGCGGAGCGGCTCACGAAGGGCCCCGCGTTCGGCCGCAAGGCCGGCCGGGCGGCCGGCGAGGCCGACTGGCCCACCTATCGCGGCGATCCCGCGCGGACCGGGACCACCACGTGCGCCATCGCCAAGGACGTCGCGCCGCTGTGGCAGGCGAAGGTGGGCCGGGGGCTCAGCCAGTGTGTGATCGCCGGCGGGCGGCTGCTGGTGGCCACGGTGGACGACCACACCGTGCACGCCCTGCACGCCGCCGACGGGAAGGCGCTGTGGCACTTTACGGCCGGGGGACGCGTGGACTCGCCCCCGACGGTGCACGAAGGCACGGTACTGTTCGGCTCGCGCGACGGGTACGTCTACTGCCTGACGGCCGAGGCCGGCGAGCTGGTGTGGCGCTTCCGGGCCGCGCCGATTGACGAGCGGGGGATGGCCTACGACCAGGTCGAGTCCGTCTGGCCCGTGCACGGCAGCGTGCTGGTGCGCGAGGGCGTGCTGTGGTGCTGCGCGGGGCGGTCGTCCTACCTCGACGGCGGGCTGGTGGTGTACCGCCTGGAGACGCGCTCGGGACGCGTCCTGTCGACGACAAAGGTCGACTCGCTCGGCAAGGCCGACGAGCAGCGGCCGATCACGCCGACGATGTACGCCCGGCTGGACATGGAGGGCGCGAAGAACGACGTGCTCTCCGCCGACGCCGGGCACGTGTTTATGCGGCACTGGGCCTTCGACGCCGACGGCAAGAGCGTGCCCCGCACGGTCGACCACCTGTTCTCGCCTACGGGGTTCCTGGATGCTTCGTGGTTCCGTCGGACGTACTGGATCTACGGGCGGATCTACGTCTCCGGCGCCCAGGGCTGGGCGCGGACGGGCAACAGTCGGCCCACGGGCCGAATCCTGTCGATCGATGGCGACCGCATCTACGGCTTCGGGCGAAACTTCTATCCGCCCTCGCCGGGCGCGAGGGACCAGATGTACCTCAGGGGCGAGCAGGAGATGTTCTTCGCCGCGGCCCGCACGGCCACGCCGGGCGCGGGGCCTGCCAAGGCCCCCCCGCGCCGCGCCAAAGGCCGCCGCAAGCCCAACGCCGGCAAGCCGACGCGCGGCAAGGCGTACCTGTGGTCCGTGCCGGGGGACCTGCAGGTCCGCGGCATGGTGCTGGCAGGCCCAGGCGAGGCCAAGCGTCTCTTCGCCGTCGGCGCGAGGGGCGACTGGGTGACCAGCCGGCAGGCCTACGAGGGCAAGATGGGCTCGGTGCTGCGCGTGTTGTCGGTAACCGACGGCAAGACGCTCGCCGAGCGCGAACTGCCCGGCCTGCCGGTCTTCGACGGCCTGTCCGCCGCGAACGGACGCCTCTACCTGTCCCTCGCCGACGGCCGAGTCGTCTGCCTCGCTCCGACCAAACCATAGAGCGATCGGCGGCAGCTGTATGATTGAGGAGTCATCGAAGAAGCATGAGTGGAATGATGGAAAGCAGAAGGACAGACATGACCCGCCAGGCCCGGACGGAAGGTCCGAATCGTATGACCCGTCGAGGCTTCCTGAAGGGGGCGGCAGCCACAGTGGCTGGGGGTCTGGCGGCGGGGTGGGCGCGCGGGGCGTCGGCAGACGGGTCGGGCAGGCTCAATGTCCTGATGATCTGTGTGGACGACCTCCGCCCGGAACTGGGCTGTTACGGAGTGAAGGGCGTCCACACGCCGAACATCGACCGTCTGGCCTCCCGGGGGCGGGTGTTTCTACGTCACTACATCCAGTCGGCCGTGTGCGGCCCGTCGCGCTGCTCACTGCTTACGGGTAAGCGGCTCTGGTCATGGGACTGCTGGAAGAGGGCCCGCAAGCTGAAGACGGAACCCGCGCAGCCCGTCTCCATCGCCCACCTGTTTCGGCGAGGCGGGTATCGGACGGTCTGCATCGGCAAGATCAGCCACCGGCCCGGCGGCGTGACGGACCCACAGCAGAAGATCCACGAGGTGCCCTTCAGTTGGGACCTGGCCTATGCGCCTGTCGGCAAGTGGAGGGACCCCTGGGGTGCGTTCTTCTGCTATGCCGACGGCAGCGTTCGCGAATACGGCTACGGGCGGAACAAAACGAATACGCCCGCCTACGAGATGGCCGACGTGCCGGATGATGCCTACGCCGACGGGCTCAATGCGCAGGAAGCCGTCAAGCAGCTTCGAGACCTGAAAGCCCGCCGACAGGCGTTCTTTCTGGCCGTCGGATTCTACAAGCCGCACCTGCCGCACAATGCGCCGAAGAGGTACTGGGACCTGTACGACCCGGCCAATGTCGGGCGGGCGGCAAACCGGACCCCGCCTGAGAACGTCAACCCGGCGATCTCGCTGCATCCGAGCTTCGAGTTGACGACTCATTACGCCTGGCCGGGCGGGAAGGGCAGGATCACGGACGCCCAGGCGGCCAACCAGCGCCGCGCGTACTTCGCCTGCGTAAGCTACGTCGACGCCCAGATCGGCAAAGTCCTGGATGAGCTCAAGGCCTTGGGGCTCGACCGCAACACGGTTGTCCTTCTCTGGGGCGACCACGGCTGGCATCTGGGCGAGCACGGAATCTTCGGCAAGCAGACGAACTTCGAGGTCGCAACACGAAGCCCGTTGATCGTGAGCGTGCCGGGCATGGCCGCCCCGGGCAAGCCGATCAACGGCTTGGTCGAGACGGTCGACATCTATCCAACGCTGGCGGACCTCTGTGCCCTGACCGCGCCTGCGGACCTTGCGGGAACGAGCCTCGCCCCGCTGCTTGAAGACCCGAACCACCCCGGTAAGGACGGCGCTTACAGCTTCTTCGGACGGGAGAATCTCTTCGGCAAGACGTTGCGAACCGACCGGTACCGGATCGTCGAATGGACGAACCGCAAGACCGGCAAGGTCGCCCAGACCGAACTGTACGACCATCAAGAGGACCCGCACGAAACGAGAAACATCGCCGAGCAGCGCCCAGACCTCGTCCGGAAGCTGCTGCCCCGCTTGCGGACGGGAGAGACGCGACTGCTCCCCGGCCCCAGCGAGAACAGCTAGATACGCAACAACCTTGCTCGCACATCCCGGATCCCCTTGTATACCCGAATCCATCCTGTAGGGTAGCACTCAGACAACCGGAGCGAGCGATCCCGATTCATCGGGATCGGTTGATCCCCGACGGGCTGCTGCCGACGAAACGATAGCCGACGGTTCGACGGGTTCGACAAGCTCACCACGGGCAAGCTCACCGCAAGCCGACCTGAAGGACACGATTCAGCAGAACCCCGAGGGCCCGAAGCGTGCCTCGGGCGATGCCGGCAGCATGGAGCAGCATTCGCTGGCCGACCAGACCTGCCTGCCGGCAGGCAGGTCGCGGCCGATCGGTATCTCGACTCCAAGAAGGCGGTAAAGAACGGCCTTGGCGTCAAGCTGACGAAGGCCGTCGCACCTTCCTTGGCCTTGGCGCCGGCCGCAGGGGGAAGCGGCCGCGGAGGCGTTTCCGTGGGCGCCGTTGGTCGGAACAAGAATTTTTTCACAATATTTGCAATAATCAACCCCACGGCTGCGTTTGGTGTGTTATAAGAAGGGTAAGGGGCGTGTGGGGGTGTGGCTCGGCCGCACGATGCAGACCCCCGGCGAGAATCGCATAAGTGTTTTTACGAAACAAAGCCATTTTTGGCAGAATCTCATGTAAGTGGCCGCTATATAGACACTTACAGCGGCCCGCCCCGATTTTTACCTCCGGCGGAACGCCGCCGGGGCAATAGTGCCCGGCGACCTTCCGGCCATCGGCCGGGCGGCCTTCGGTCGCCGGCGGCAGGCCGCCAGAGGCCCGGCCGCCCCAATCCGGCTCAGACCTTGCCCCTCACGCAGCTCCGTGAGCAATGCGGGCTAGATCGGCAGGACGACGACGTCGTCGAACCATGCGGAGATGTTGTGGGTGCGGACGCCGGCGGCGCCGCGGGGGATCGGGTCGCGAGCGTCGGTATGCTCGATCCGCAGGCCCTTGCTTGCCTCGCCGTGCATGCGGTTGAGCCAGACGCGGATGCGATTGCCCCTCGCTTCGACGCGGAGCAGGTTCCACGCGCCCGGTGCGATCGTGCACTCCAGCTTGCCCAGGTCAAAGCGTGCCAGCTCCTTCCAGTTGTTGTTCATCTTGCCGAGGTACAGCGTCTTGGTGTCGAAGCCGGCGTAGTAGCCGCGCATCCGGTCCATGCCGTCACCGGGGTCATTGACGCGGAACACCAGGCCCGCGTTGGCCTTCTCGCCCTTCAGCATGACCTTCGCTTCGACGACATAGTCCGTCCACTGGGCCCTGCCCGCGATGTGCTTCTCGTGGGGGCCCAGTTCGAGCCACCCGCTCAGTGAGCCGCCCCGGCCTTCGCCGGGGCCGTAGCGCGACCAGCCCGGCCGGGCCGGGCGCGGGGGCCGGCCGGCGGGGGAGCCCGGGTTGAAGTCGTCGAGGAACATCGCCCGCCCCTTGCCCGTCGCGTATCGCAGGCATGCCTCGGACTCGGCCAGGGAGACGGGCGCGGCGTCGGGCCACATCAGGCCGCACCAGGGGATCGTGGGCTCGGGCGTGCCGGGCTTGGTGGCCCAGACCCACCGGCAGTTGGAGTTGCCGACCATGAGCTCCCAGCAGAGGAACGCCCCGGGGCGGCTCTTGCCGGCCGCCTTTCGGCCCGCCAGCCAGCGGACGACCTCCACCGGCGTGCCGTGGCTTCGCGGTCGGCCCGGATACCACCGCGTGCCGGCCTCGGTGAACACCGTGCCTTTCTTGGGGTTCAGATCGGCCTGCCTGTCCCAGCGGGCCGCAACGGGGCTGTAGTTGTGGGCATCGACGATGTCCGTGTGCGGGTGGTCGTCCCAGCAGCACAGAACCGGCTGGGAGGGGCGAAGCTGCCTGGCCCAGCGGTACCCGTCGGCCGCGAGAGCGCGGGACCAGGCGTTCTGCCGGTTCGGCTCGTTGAAGACCTCCCAGAACAGGACGCGCCGGTCCGTGCGGTACTTGCCGACGATCTCCTGGACGTACGCCTGGAGCGCCTTGCGATTGGCCTGCGTTCGGTTGCGGTCTTGTGGGCACGCGGCCCAGCGCCCGTTGTGGTAGCCTTTCACCGGCTTGGTGGGGCGATCCAGGTAGACGTCGCTATGTCGATGGCAATCGTCGAAGAACACGAATCCCGGCTGGATGCCGTGCCGGTCGCAGAGGCTCAGGAACGCATCCAGGTTCCGGCCGAAGCGCTCCCGGTCCTCGCGGAAGTTGATGAAGTGCAGGAACACGCGCAGCATCGTGATGCCGTAGTGGCTCTTCGCCGCGGCCAGCTCGCGCTGCACGACCTCCGCGCGGAAGTCATGCCACATCTGCACCTGGTTGACCGCATAGGCCGGCGTGTAGTTGCTGCCGATACGGCCGTCCGTCGGCGGGGAGGGATTGGGCGTGTACCCCGACGCGGTCGCGCCGCCCGGGACAGAGAACACGGCCATGGAGATAACGGCCGCAACGTGGCTCATTCGATGGTCCTTGATGCGGGATTTCCCGGATGGCCCTGCCGGGCTCCGCGGCCGGGCGGTTCAACGTGCATTATGATGCCCCCGGCGCGATCAATGTCAAGCCGACTACGGTTGGCATGAGAGACCTCACGAGCTTCGGGGCCGCCGGCTCAGCAGGCGACGACCAGGTCATGGGGCAGCGTGGAGCACGGTCTTGATCGAGGCGCGGAAGACCCAGGCCGTGTCGAGCGCTGGAAAGAAGTTCGCGTCGAATCCGCCGAAGTAGATCTGCCGGCCGGCGTCATCCGAGAAGGGCGAGACCACGAACGTTCGTGGAGCCACCAGCTTGGGCTTACCGGGCGCCCAGCGACCGTTGACCTCCTTGAGCCGATAGCTTCGATCCGATTCCCGAATCAGGTACGAACCACCGGCATACCAGCCGAAGAACGTATCGACGCGATACTTCTTGTTCCTCGCACCTCGCTCGATCCGGCCCTGCACGCCCATGATGTGCACCGTGCGTCCCGTTGCGGGATCTCTGAGCGGCATCATGTCACTGTAGGCGGCGATGATGCCGCCCCTGACGGCAGTCCCCCAGCTCTTCTGAAGCAGTTGCCTGATCCGCAATTCGACGGTCGCCTTGTGATCGTCGTTGGGATCGATGCGGAGGATGCGGTCCGTATGCGAGAACAGAATCGACTCGCCGGATCCGCTCGGTGACGGCACGGCAGTCAGGCCGCGGATTCCACCAAGCTCCCAGTGCTCGCGGGTGTTGTCGGAATAGACCTTCTCCCAGGTTGGCGACGGCCCGTCCTTTCGACGATAGACCGAGACGCCGGCCGAGGCATAGAGACTGCCGTTGGCTTCGGCAAACGACATCGGACGGATGGCCACGGGCCCGAGCTCCGCCCGCCTGTCCCACCGGATCCTGCCGGGCTGGCCGGCGTCGAAGACGCCGCTGTAGATGCCCAAGGCGCCGGCGGCGACGAAGATGCGGTCAACTCCGGTCCGCCGATCCCGATGGACGATCAGGGCGCGCGTCGAGCGTCGGTACTTGGGGTCGCCATGCAGCGTCGTCTTCACCCAGGTGTTGCTGTCGTCGTCGCGAGTCCAGATGTGGGACTCACGGTGACCGCCCTGAATATCGGAAGCCGCCAACAGGAGATTCACGGGTGCCCCGAGTGCTTTGCCGTCACCGTCGGTCGTGAACGTCACGGATTTGAGCGCCGTCACACGCAGATGCCGCGGACCAAGGGCCAGGTCAACCTTCCAGGTCCCATCTCGTGAATCCAGGACGAGCACCTGAGACCAGGGGATACTCTTGTATCCACGCGTGTCCATCCAGTAGCCGTTGCCGGC
>CAYRVX010000178.1:0-10040 GCA_964427875.1 uncultured Planctomycetaceae bacterium | reverse complement strand
AAGCTCGATCTGGGCCCACTCGCCCTCCGCGCCGGCGGCGATCCAACTGCGGTCATTGCCGTATCGCCCGTCGTTCAGGTGGGCGACCTGGTGGATGGCGTAGCCCGGCAGGCAGGAGGAGGCCGTCGCCTTGGCACCGTCCTTGGCCAGGGCGAGGTTGCGCTTCCCGTCGGGGCCGTAGACCTCCAGCTCGTCGATGCACGGCTGGCCGCGAGAACTGGCGTGGATCACGAAGCGGACGAACCGCACCTCCTCGGCCGGGAACGTGACGGCGTTCGGCTTGCCCGGCTCGATGACGGGCGCGGACGCCGCCGCCATCGCCATAACGCACCAGACACACCCGAAAGCACCCACGGCGGTCCTCCCGTTCACGCGTCAAGCCGGGCTGTCTCCGATGCATTATTGCCGGCCCGGCGCGCCGCGGCAAGCCCCGGCCGCAGGCGTGCGGCCGGGAGCATAAGCGTTTTGGGGAAGCAGTCGCTTCTGGAGGGCCGTAGGCCCGACTGCCGGTAGCCTCGGGCGCGAGCCCGTGGAGCTGGAGTTGCCAGAATAGAGAGCCCCCGCACGGGGGCGAGTGAAGGCCTCAAACGCCCCCGTGCGGGGGCTGGGCTGATAACGGCCTGCATACCACGGGCTCGCGCCCGAGGCTACCAACATATGCCCCGTTCCGGGGCTATACCGCCCGCGCCCCCAAAACGCTAATGCTCCCCGTGCGGCCTCGACGGTACGCCGCGCGGGCCCCGTGTGGTACAATGCCCGCGACAGTTGGGGCGGCGTGTCTTCGCCGCGGTCCCGCCCGGCGGGGCCGGTCGCCGCGGAGAGACGGAAGGGATGGCCGACAGGATGAACCGCCGTGCGTTCAACCTGGGCAAGGCCGCGCTGCTGGCCGCGGCTGCCGTGGCGGCTTCGCAGGCGCGCGCCCCGGCGGCCGAGCCCGGAAAGGTGCTGTATACCGAGACCTTCACGGGCGGCAAGGCCGTCGGATGGCAGCTCGGGGCCGACTGGGTGGTCGCCGAATACGCCAGGGGCAAGTGGGCGCTGCGCGGGCGGGGGCCCTACCGGGCCACCTACACCCGCCGGGCCTGGGGCGACTGCGCCCTGATGGTGCGCCTCAACGTCGTCGAGGGAGGGCTGCGCATCCACTACCGCGTCGGCAAACGCGGCGAGAGCTACTTCGTGAGCTT
Organism: uncultured Planctomycetaceae bacterium; assembly: GCA_964427875.1. Lineage (GTDB taxonomy): Bacteria > Planctomycetota > Phycisphaerae > SM23-33 > SM23-33 > CAYRVX01. The sequence goes on along the minus strand of CAYRVX010000178.1, from coordinate 8,856 downwards.
CGGGGCCGAAGGCATCGTCCTGCACAAGGCCGCCCGTCGGGATCAGCACGTGATGCTGCGGTCCAGGCCGGGGCCGCTGCGACGCGGACGTCCGTATTGGATCACCATCGCCGGCCAGGGCGCCAGGCTGCGCGTCTACGTGGACGGGCAGCTCAAGATCACCTACACCGACGCGAGGCCGCTGCGCTACGGGCACATCGCCCTGGAGACGCTCGAAGGCTCGGACGTTTACGTGGACGCCGTGAAGGTCCTCGGCCGCGGCCAGGCGGCCTCGGCGGCCCGTTGGGTCCGAACGGGCGGGCCGCTGGGCGGGCTGGGCTACGACGTGCGCATTCGCCCGGACAGGCCCGAAACGGTCTACGTCACCGATTCCTGGAGCGGCGTGAACGTCAGTGGCGACGGCGGGCGCACCTGGCGGACCGCCAACGAGGGCATCGTCACCCGCGCCGGCCCGTCCGGCGACGCCATCCCGATCTTCTGCCTCTCGATCGATCCGCAGGACCCGAACGTCGTCTGGGCGGGCACGCAGAACAACCGGGGCATCTACAGGTCCACCGACGCCGGCAAGACGTGGTCGAGGAAGGACCGCGGCGTGATCGAGCAGTCGGGCATCACGTTTCGCGGCATCGCCGTCGATCCGACCGATTCCCAAAGGGTCTACGCCGCGGCGGAGCTGGCCAGCTTCGTCTGGGCCCCCCGCCCGCGTCACGGCCGCGAGTTCGACCTCGTCAAGGGCGTCGTCTACCGCACGGTGGACGGAGGCGAGAACTGGCGCGCCATCTGGAGGGGCAGCAACCTGGCGCGGTACGTCTGCATCGACCCTCGAAACCCGAAGGTGCTTTACGTCTCCACGGGCATTTTCGACCGGGAGGCGGCCAACTCCGACCACAGGCGGGACCTCCCCGGCGGGGTGGGGATCCTCAAGAGCACCGACGGCGGGCGGACGTGGCGTGTCCTGGCCCGCAGGAACGGCCTGGAGAACCTCTACATCGGCTCCCTCGTCATGCATCCCAAGAACCCGGACATCCTCCTTGCGGCCGCCGGGAACAACGCCTACCACAAGGGCTCGGGAGTCTACCTCACCACCGACGGCGGGCGGACGTGGAAGAAGACGCTTGGGCCTCATAGCATTCACTCGGTCGATTTTGCCCGCTCGGACCCGCGGATCGCCTACGCGGGCAACCCGCAGGCGATCCATCGCAGCGCAGACGGCGGGGCCACGTGGAAGGCCGTCACCGCCGGAGGGACCTGGGGCCCCCCCGGCGTCCAGGCGGGCTTCCCCATCGACATCGAGATCGACCCGCGCAGCGCCGAGAGGCTGTTCGTCAACAACTACCTGGGCGGGAACTTCCTGAGCGCCGACGGCGGGCGGACCTGGAAGGTCGCCAGCAGCGGCTATACGGGGGCCCAGGTCCGCGACGTGGCCGTGGACCCCGCCAATGCCAGGCGGGTCTTCGCGGCCGCCCGCAGCGGCATCTTCGTCAGCCCCGACGCGGGCGGCACGTGGGTTGGACTGGGCTGGCCCCCCGTCGCCGGCACGGAGTGGTACGTCGTCGCGATCGACCCGGCCGATCCGAAGCACGTCCTGGCGGCCAACAACTGCCAGGGGACCCTCTTCCGCAGCCGCGACGGGGGGAAGAGCTGGCGTCGCGTCTCCGAGCGGCCGGGGGAGAAGATGGGCTGGCGGGCGATCGCCTTTGCTCCGTCGGAGGCGAAGATCGTCTACGCGGGCACGTCGGCGTTCTTCTCGGCGGGGACGTTCAGCGACCGCATGCCCGCCAATGGCATCTACGCCTCCCGGGACGGCGGCGGCACCTGGCGGCGAGCCAACGACGGGAGCTCGAAGGGCGCCAACGTCGCCGCCATCGCGGTGAGCCCGAGGAGCTCGCGTGTCGTCTACGCGGCCACCTGCGACCGCGGCATCCTCAAGAGCGTCAACGCGGGCGGGCAGTGGAAGCTCACCGGCCGGGGCCTGCGAACCAGGGACACGCGGGCATTGGCGATCCATCCGAAGAACCCGAGCCTCATCTATGCCGGCACGGAAGACGCCGGCGTCTACGCCTCCGCCGACGCCGGGGCCACTTGGCGCCCGTGCAGCAGCGGCATGGACCCCGAGGCGGCGGTCAGGGACATCGTGATCCATCCGAAGCAGCCGCAGACCCTCTACGCCGCCGATCACCGCAGCGGCGTCTATCGGTCCGACGACGGCGGCAAGGGCTGGAAACGCATCAATGACGGACTCGACACCCGGGCCGTGCAGGCGCTGGCGATCTCCGCCGACGGCAGCGTCGTCTACGCGGCCACCGAGGGCGGGGGCGTCTACCGACTGGACGCGGGCCCCTCGAAGGAGGGGGCCGGCAAGTGAAGCGCCGTCTCCTCGGGTCCCTGTTCCTCGTGGTCCTGCCGGCCGCCCTGGCCGCACTGGCGTGGCGATGCCGGCCCTCGCTCGTGCGGGATGAGGCCGGCCCGAGGGTGATCCGCGGCCTCGTCCGGAATGACGCCGGACCGCTGCGCGGCGCCGTTGTCCGCATCCAGGCGACGCAGCGCTCCACGCTCTCGGGCCCGGACGGCCGCTTCGTCCTCCGCGCCGCCCCCGGCGAACCGGTGACCGTCACCGCCTGGTTCGAGGGCCACTACATCGGGTGGACAACGGCCACGCCGGGCGTGCAGCCGGCCGTCATCACGCTCCGGCCGCACTACACCACCGACAACCACGACTACACCTGGTTCTCGGTGGACAGCGCCGAGGGCTCCCGGAGCTGCGGCCACTGCATGCCCGGCCATTACGAGGAATGGAAAGGCGACGCCCACGCCCTGGCGGCCGTCAACCCTCGCTTCCTGAGCATGTACAACGGCACCGACCTGAAGGGCAACCGCAGCCAGATCACCCGCTACGGCCAGGACCGGGACTACGGACGTTTTCCCCTGCGGCCGGACCCCAACAGGGCGTACTACGGGCCGGGATACAAGCTCGACTTCCCGGAGACGCACGGGAACTGCGCCGCCTGCCACGTGCCCGCGGCCGCCGCCCGGCCGGGTGCGGCCTACCAGGGCGACGTCAACCAGCTCAACCGCTTCGAGAAGGAAGGCATCTTCTGCGACTTCTGCCACAAGATCGGCCGCGTAGCGCTGGAGGCCGCCACGGGGCTGCCCCACGACAACAGGCCGGGCGTGCTGTCCATGAGGCTCTATCGGCCGAAAGGCGACCAGCAACTGTTCTTCGGCACGTTCGACGACGTGACCCGCCGCGTCACCTGCCTGCCGCTTCTCGAGGACAGCGCCTTCTGCGCGCCGTGCCATTACGGCGTCTTCTGGGGCGTGGTGGTCTACGACTCCTACGGCGAATGGCTGCGGAGCCCCTACAGCGATCCGGAGACCGGCAAGACCTGCCAGGATTGCCACATGCCCGTGACCGCCGCCGCGACGTTCGCCTCGCCGGAGAAGGGCGGGCTTCGCCGCAGGCCCGGAGCAATCTTCAATCACCGCATGCCCGGCGCCGCCGACGCGGGGCTACTTCAGGACACCGCGAAGCTCACCGTCCGGGCGACGCGACGCGCCGGGCGCATCGTGGTCACCGTCCGCGTCACCAACGAGAAGGCCGGCCATCACATCCCGACCGACCACCCAGCCCGCAACATGCTCCTCGTCGTCTCGGCGACGGGCGCCAAGGGGACAGAGCTGGAGCACCTCGGCAAGCAGGTCCTCCCCGACTGGGCCGGCGCGGGCAGCGCCCCCGACGACTACGCCGGCCGGCCCGGCAAGGGCTACGCGAAGGTCCTGGAGGAGCTGTGGACGGAGGTCTCCCCCACGGCCGCATACTGGCGCCAGACGGTCCTGCGCGACGACACCCGCCTCCCCGCCCTGGCCACCGACGAGACGCACTACGAGTTCCGCGCCCCGAAGCGCCCCCAGCGCATCACCGTCCGCGCGAAGCTCATCTTCCGCAGGGCCTTCAAGAAGCTCGCCCGCCAGAAGAAATGGCGCACCAAGGACATCCTCATGGAGCACGAGCAAGTCGTCGTCCGCTAGCCCCCTCGCCCGCGCCTGCCGTTCATCACCCGCTTGCGTTTCGTTCGCTGGATCGCTCATGCACGCGAACGTACGCCGAGCGTTTGAAGGGAATCCGCTGCGCAGGAGCACTTGCGCAGTTCCGACGCAGTTTTCCCGCCAGTTACGCAGTTGCCGAGCCAGTTGACGCACCCAGTTGCCGCAGTTCGGTGCGCGGTATCACTGGCGGAGTGGCCAGCAGATAGTGCTCACACCCGAGAACCACCACTGGAAGCCCGAGCGAGCAGCCAACCAGACACTGGTGGAGGCCATCGCCAAAGCCCACCGCTGGCAGGAGCAGATCGAGTCCGGTGAATACGCTGGCATCGAGGATCTGGCCCAGGCCCTCGGTGTCGATCGCACGTATGCCGGCCGGCTACTTCGCCTGACATCGCTCGCGCCGGATATCGTCGAGGCCATCCTTCGGGGGGATGAGCCGGACGGCATCAGCCTGACGAGACTCCACAGCGATCTGCCGGCATGCTGGGCAGACCAGCGGCGACGCTGGAACTGACAGGGAACTGATAGGAGATTTGGTTCCGGCCGGATGCCGGCGTGGGGCGGCGGCGAGGCCCCGGGGGTGGGGGGCTAAAGGGCAGTCGGCGTCTGCCCGCCGGCTGGGAGCAGGAGCGTCACCGCGACCAGGATCCCGGGCGCCCCCGCGCTATGCTGCGCCGCCGCCGGCGATCAGAATTTGACGATGCTCTGCTTGCGGAGCTGTACGAGCCTGTTGGCCATCTCGAGCATCTCGGGCGTGTAGCGGCAGCCGACGCCCCGCTTCCAATGCACGCTGTTCGCGGCGGGCATGTAGTTGAGCCTGTGCGGATCGCGGAACCTCGGCCTGTCGGCGAACCACATCTTGCCTTGCCTGACTTTGCCGTCGAACGGCGCCTTGGCAAACACGTTGCAGTTACGGAGCTGGACCTTCTCCCAGTGGCTGTAGGTGCCGGGAGACCGGATCGTGTGGACGATGCAATCGCTGAAGGCCACGCCGCCGGTGGTGGGGCCCGTCACAGTCCCCAGCATGGTGCATCTGTCGAACCGCGTGCCCCCAATCTCGACCCCACCAATCCACAGGCAGTTCACGGCCGTCGCCCGTCCGCCCAACGGGGCGGTAAGGAGGAAGCTGTCCTCGATGGACAGCGTGCCCCGGACCCAGAGCCCCTTCCCGTACATGACGACGGCCACGTTGCGCAGCGCAACGGGCCGCGCAACCGACAGGCACGCCTGCTTGGTGCCCGACGGGGCGGCGTGGGCCAGGATCAGCCGCGACAGCGTCAGCGTTCCCGCCCGCTCGCGCTTCTTGCGATCCTCGATCTTCCGGGCGTCCACGAGAATGCCGATTCCGTCCTCCCGGCGGGAGGCGATCACGGGCCAGCAGCCGGCCTTGCCGCGCAGGACGAGCTCCGCCGCGCCTTCTGGGATCACCAGCTTCTCGTAGTAGGGCCCGTCGTCCTGGATCTCGACGAGGCTCCTCTCGCCGGCCGCGTTGACGCCCTCCTGAACCGTCCTGAGCCTGCCGTCGCCTTCCTTCCCAACGGCGAGGAACGCCCCGAGGTCGGCGACGGCGGCCTCCCACGCCTTCAGCTCGGCGGCGCTGTTTCTCACCGCGGCGGAGCCGGCGTACTTGCCCCTGATCTCGTCCAGCGCGAGCTTGAGGTCCCAGCGATCGCTGACGGAGCGGCTCTTGGCCAACTTGCGTGCAGCGGCGATGTGCTGCTGGGCCTCGGCCTCGGCGATGCCGGACTTCGCGCGGGCCAGCGCCGCGTCGAGCGCTCCCCTGTGGTCGGCAGACCACTTGGCGTACTTCGCCCTGATCCGGGCGATCCCGTCGAGGGCCTCGCGGTGTTTGCCTGCCGCCAGGAGTTTCTGCACGTCTGCGAGGGCCGCCGTTGCGATGGGCTCCACGTAGCGGTCGATCTTCACACCCAGCCGGGCCGCCGCCTCGAAGTACCGCTCGGCGTCCGCCGCCTGCTTCCACGTCAGCGCTATCACCCCCGCCGCCAGGCAGTCCTCGGCGCTCTTGCGATTCACCACCTGCGTCAGGATCGACCGGACGACCGCTCCCTCCAGCCGCCCCCACGCACGCCGCTCCGCCCTCTCTCCCTGCTTGTCGATCACCGTCACGGTAAGGTGCGTCTCGTCTGCGGCCGTCACACGCTCGCCGCCCATCTTAACCGTGCCGTCGCGGGCGAGGATGGTCTGGCGCCTCAACCACGGCTTGGCCACGGTGGCCCGTTCGGCAACGAGCCGGACGGCCTGGGCGTATTCGGACTGCAGTGCGGGCGGTGGCTTCGGTGCCTGCGGCTTCGCGTCCTCGCCGCCGGCGGCCATCGCCGTGACGACCGCGGCGAGGGCGGCGGCGAGCACGCGGCAGCAAGTTGGTTTGCAGCGGCCCCCTTTCCCCCCGGCCGCGCAGAGCCAACCCGCCCCCACGCGCCTGTGGCCAGCGTCTAACGTGGGCATACCGACCCCTTTCGACCGAGATCTCCCAGATGCCCTGCGGCCCACGACCACCGCGAGCCTTCTGCATGATCGTATCACACTCCTGGGGACATTGATAGGAGATCCGGCTCCGGCCGGATGCCGGCGTGGGACGGCGGGGAGGCCCCGAGGGGTGGGGGGTAGGTATCATTGTGTCGGAGCGGTCCGGCGCGGCGAGAGCAAATGCCGCATGACAGGGATTGCGGAATACCGCGGACGGGAAATGGCACCGGTGCCATCGGCCCCTCGCGGAGGACCACAAAGGCCCTCACGTGAGGCTCATATGAGGCTCATATGAGCCCCGTGGCACCGCGCCGCCTTCACGGGACGGGGGTTGTCGAGCGCTCCTCTACTGCGTTTGCGGCCAGAAACCGGCGAAGTGACCGTCTGCCGTAACATGCTCTGAAACAAGTGCATGCATCACGGGACGAGTTTGGGCCTTGTCCGAGATCGAGACGGGTTGTCAGACCCGTCCACTGGAGACGGCAGGAATCGAACCCACGTCTCAGCCCACGCGGTTGATGACGTCCATTGCCGCCCTCTCATCCTTCTCAGCGTAGACCTCGGTGATGGCGGCGGAGCGGTGGCCGAGGATGATGCGGGCGGCTTCGATGCCGAACTCCTTGCGAAGCTCCGTGGCGGCGTTGTGGCGGAGCTGGTGGGGGTGCCAGCGGTGGGCCTTGCGCCAGGCGTCCAGTTCGGCACGCTGCGCCTCGGTCAGGCGCTTCTGCCACTTGGCCTTCGTCTCGTCGTCGCGCTGGGCCAGCGGCGCCGGCGGCGGGAAGGCCTGGTCGCACGCGCGCTGAATCGCCCGTCGATAACTGCCCGTCGTGTAACGGTCGCCGGCAGCGCGCTGGGGGTCGTCCTCGACGTTGCTGCCGGGGACGTTGCCGCATGACAAGGGGGTCGTCCGCTGCTCGTGCAGGCGCTTGCGGCGTTCGGCTTCGGCCTCGGCCGGGGAGAAGCAGTACGCGTCGGGATCGCGGAGGAGGAATGGCGCGAGAACCTGCTGGGCGCGGGGGCCGATGAAGATCTTTCGCTCGTGGCCGTGGTGGGCGGTCTTGTGCTCCCGCGGCCGGTAGACCCAGACCTTGCCCTCGCGGTCGACGTCGCAGGCGCGCATCCGGCAGATCTCCCCGGCCCGGGCGACCGTGTGGACCTGGAGCTGGATCATTGCCCAGACCTGGCGGGAGACGAACGGCTTGATCGCCTGGACCTGTTCGATGGGGACGGGCTTGATGGGCTGGAGCTCGTGTCCGTCCATAGGCTCGCGCAGGTTCGGGTCTCCGCGCTCAGGCCAGCGCCGTGCCGTTTCCGCCGTATGCCGATGACGCAGAAAAAGTCGAAAAAAATCTGAAAATGTTTGTGCAAAACCACCGTCGAAATGTATACATATATTAGGGAGGAAGACATTTTTTCCTCTCATGGGGGTGTTACGTAAGTCTCTGTGGTAGAATCACTACTTACGAATTCCCCCGCCGAGGGTGAAGCGCCTGGGCGGCCGGTAAGCCCCCGCGAGCTGCCAGGGGCGGCCTCGGGCGGGGCGCGGCCGGCACCTCGCGCCGCCGCCGGAAAGGACAACGCACCATGCCACGGAAACGCAAACCGATGGATGAGGATGCCTTCGTCGAGGACTTCGCCTCCGGGCTGTACACACAGAAGCAGCTCGCGGAGAACTACGGCATATCGCTGGCGCTGGTGAAGAAGATCGCCTCGGGGCAGCGGCGGCCGGACCTGCGGGAGCGGATCGCCGCGGCCAGGCAGGCCCTCTGCCGGCAGACGCAGCGGCAGCTCGTCGGCCTGCTGGATACGGCCGTGGGGGTCTTGAGGAAGGCGATGGCCGGCCCGGCGACGCCGGCGCTGGCGGCGGCGCGAGAGGTCTTCAACCGCGTGCTGGGCAAGCCCGATGCGGCCGCCGCCGTCCGGGCGAGGGCCGCCGCCGAGGCGCCCCAACAGAAGTGGTACACGCCGGACTTCCCGAGCCTCATCGACCTGTCGCCGGAGACCAAGAGCCTGGTCCTGAAGGAGCTGGGCGGACCGTCTCCGGACGACGACCGCAGCGTGCCGCTCGACGAGGAGGCCGCCGAGGGCGAATGTGTCCCCGGCCGGGAGGGCTCGGAATCGGGGCTTGATGATTAGTATTTTTTGGAGAGCATCTTATGTCGATTCTGGTGCCCCGCGGCGGCGAAAAATTTCGGCGAAAAGTATACAAAGGATACATTTCCAGCCTCCGGGCCTGGCCGTCGGCTGCAAGCAAATGCTTAATGACAAATGACTAATGACGGTTGCGGTCGGGAAATCCTGGTCTGACAGGACGAAGGGAGG
>CAYRVX010000177.1:0-10157 GCA_964427875.1 uncultured Planctomycetaceae bacterium | reverse complement strand
TGTGGCGTTCTGCGCTGGAGCGGATTGCCGCCAACGAGGTGGCCAACCGTCCCGGGCGCGTTGAGCCCCGCGTCCTGAAACGCCGTCGGCACCGCTATCCCCTGATGACGCGTCCGCGGCACGAGCTACAGAGGGAACTGGAGAAAACGTAAGCTGAGCGAAATGCGACCCCTGCGCACGGCAGTGCCATTCGTTCCTGACACCTTTTCTCAGCGGGTGTTCCTTCTCGCCTGGGCGATCCACAAGGCCGCTGGGACCGTCGCCGCCTCCTGATAGGTCGGGTGGGCGTGGATGGTGTGGTAGATCTGCTCCAGTCTCAGGCCGTGGCGGATCGCAAGGGCGAACTCGTGGATCAGGTCGGTGGCATGCGGGCCGATCCAGACGGCCCCGTGCACGAGGCCCGTCTTGGGGTCGGCGACGACCGTCACCTGCCCGTCCGTCTCGCCGAAGACCTGCGCGGCGGTGCTCTTGCGGTAGGGATAGCGGAGGACCTTCACGCGGCCGAACCGCTCCTTCGCGGCCTCCCGACTCAGGCCGACCGCGGCGACCTCGGGGTGACTGTAGAGGCCGACGGGCACGACGCGGCGGTCGTCGGCGAGATCGGCCCCCATGATGTTCTCGCCCGCGACGACGCCCATCCGCTCGGCGAGGTGGGCGTACTGCCGCTTCTCGGCGCAGTCGCCGACGGCGTAGACGCCGGCCACGTTGGTGCGGCAGCGGTCATCGACGGGGATGACGCCGTCGGCGACCTCGACGCCGGCCGCCCCCAAGGCGATCTCCTCGACGTTCGCCCGCCGCCCGACGGCCACGAGCGCGACGGCGGCGCGGCGGCTCTCTCCGCCTTCCAGCTCGGCCGTCACGCCGTCCTCGTCGGCCGTCATGCTGGTGAGCCTCCGGCCGAGCAGGACCTCCACGCCGCGCTCGCCGAGGGCTGCCTCCAGCGCCTTGGAGGCGTCGGGGCCGAGCGGCGAGACCAGCCGGGGGAGCATCTCGACCAGGACGGTGGGCACGCCCAGCTCGGCGTAGATCGTCGCGAACTCGCAGCCGATGACCCCGCCGCCCATCACGATCACACTGTCGGGCAGGTCGTCGGCGACGGTGGCCTCGTCGGTCGTGATGACCCGCCGCGAGCCCCACGGCAGGAATGACGGCTTGAGCGGCCGGGCGCCTGTGGCGATGACGATGTTCCGCGTCTCGATGCGCTTCGTGCCGCCGTCCGTCTCCACCAGGACGGCCTTGGGCCCGTCGAGCCGCCCGCGCCCGCGGACGACGGCCACCCGGGCGGCCATCCCCGTCTCCGTGCGGTCCCGCAGCGCAGCGATGACCTCGGCGACGCGGCGCATGACGGCCGGCCCGTCGGGCGCGCAGCGGCCGCCACGAAGGCCGAACCGCTCGGCGTGGTTCGCCCGCCAGCAGGCGTCCGAGGCAGCGAGCATCGCCTTGGTCGGCATGCAGCCGACGTTGAGGCAGTTGCCGCCGAGGTGGGCCCGCTCGACGACGCAGGCGGTCCCGCCGCGCCGCTTGACGGCCAGCGCCGCGGCGTTGCCCCCCGGCCCGCCGCCCAGGGCGACCACGTCGTATGCAGTATTGGCCATGCTGCGCCTCCTGACTTCTTCGGGCCGGCCGCCGCGGCTCCGCTGCGCGGCGGGCTTCCTCAACCGGCCGGTCGTGCCCACCGCCCAAGGCATTATCGCGCAATGCCGGACGCGGCCATAGCTTTTCTCTCGATGCGCCCTTCCGGGGGCTGACGCCCTTGTCTTTACCCACATCCCTTGCGAACACTGCCCGGGGGCTGCTTGCGGCAGCGCTTCCCGTTGGTTCCAGCACCCGAAAGGGGGCATCTGGCGGTAGCCTCGGGCCCACAGCCCTCGGAAGCGACCACACAACTCAGCGGCAGGAGCGGTTGTCCGGGGGGGCGGGGATTGCTAGAATAAACATAGACGGCAGAGGGCGGGCAAAGAAGTCTCGATAGCCGCCGCTGCCGGATGGCGAACAATTCCCGGCGGACCGCATCGGCGCGGGCCGCCGGATATTAGATCGCATCGGATTCCCCCTCCGGGCGGGCACGTCCATGACGCCTGCCCAAACGGGCCCACGTCGGGCGGCCCGAAAGGCCACCCAGGCCCGTCATACCAACCAGGCGCGGCAGTACGACAGCCTCAGAGATCGCCGTCGTCGGAATCGCGCCGAGGAAAGCGCAGCCTGCGCGGCTCGACCGGGCACGCAGCGCGCGAGCTTACAGTGTACGCCTCGGCGCGGAACCGGCGACGCGCGGGGAGGTGCAGCCATGACGGCCAGGCATCGTTGCCGGAAGCGTGGCCCGGACATCGGCCCTGCTGCTCCGGACGCCTTTTGTCCACGCGTGTTGAAGCCTTTCTCGCTTGCCGATCGCGGGCCGCCGTGCCGTGGCGGCCGGCCCGCGAGCATGCTGCGCATACGCGATACGTCAAGGCCCAATCAAAGCAGGAGACTCGATGATGGCAGTTGATTTCCGATGCGAGAGATGCGGCAAGATGATCAAGGCCGACGCCGAGCCCGGCGAGCGGATCCGCTGTCCGCATTGTCGGCGGAAGCTCGTGGTGCCGGCGGGCCTGGCCTCGCTGCCCAGGCCCCACGTGTCCCCCAACGTCGCCGACCCCATCCCAGGCGGCCAGGACGGCCAGTTCCTGGTCGCCTCGCCCTTCATGGCCGCCATGGCCGGCCTCATGCCCTGGGTGCTCAGCGCGGTCCTGCACTTCGGCCTGTTCCTCGTCATGGTGTTCATCGTGATGATCTCCGCCGAGCCGCAGACCCGGGCTCGGCAACCTGTGCAACTATTCAACGTCCCGCCGAAACCCGGCAGAATGGGCGGGTTCCGCAACCCGAGGAAGAAGCTCGTCTCCGACGGCCCTGACGCCAGGCCAAGGGTGATCCGGCGCCCCAAGAGCCGCGAGACCGGAATCGAGCGCGGCGAAACGGACAAGCCGGTGAATCTGCTGGGCCCGGGCGCCGAGGGCTTGGAGAGCTCCGCCCAGGCCGAGAGGTGGCCGATCGGCCTGGCCGACCGCGATGTGCGCGGCGGGCCGGAGTTCATCGGCGTCCGCCCGCCCACCGGACCGGGCGTCTACAACGTCGTGTACATTGTGGACCGCTCCGGCTCCATGGCCGCGTCCTTCGACGGGATCCGGATGCTCATGATCGAGTCGATCCGTCGCTTGAGGCCGCATCACTCCTTCCACATCGTCCTGTTCGGCGACGATAAGGCCATCGAAGGCCCGCGCAGCCACCTGGTGCCTGCCGACGAGAAGAACAAGAACAACGCCTTGCGGTTCCTCACGAAGCAGCGCCCCGCTGGGCGCACGACGGCGCTGGTGGCGCTGAGGCGGGCGTTCCGCGTCCTGGAGCACGCAGACAAGAACCGGCCGGGGAAGCTCATATACCTGCTCAGCGACGGCGACTTCGCGGGCATCAGCGGCGGCAGCCGCTACCGGACGGCCCATCGGGGCCTCCTGAACGGCAACGAGGCCGTGCTTCAGTGGCTCCGCGACCACAACCGCAGCCGCGAGGTCCTGATCAACACCTTCCTGCTGGACAGCACGGACCGCGTCGCCATCGACGTGCTGAGGACCATCGCCCAGGAGCACGGCGGGCGGTTCAAGTACCTCAGCCCGGACGAGCACCCGTAGCGAAGCGATGCGCGAGTCTCGCCCGGAGCCGCGAGCGGCAGCGAGCGGGAATCCGCCACAGGAAGTTGGAGTCACCGGCGGCGAGCGGGACTCTGCCGCAGGAAGCAGGAGTCAGCGGGGGCGCTTCAGGATGGCCGCTGCGAGCTCGCAGACGATCACCGCCGCGACGACGCCGATCACGTCGGCCAGCCAATCCTGGAAGGAGGCGTCACGGCTCACCAGCGGCTGGGTGATCTCGTCGAGCGCCGCATAGACACACAACACGGCGAAGGCGATGCCCACGCGGCGGACGCGCCCGACGCCGCGAAGGATCAGCGTCACCAGGAACAGCCCCGCCAGGAGGAAGTAGCCGACGGCGTGGAGCGTTCTGTCTCCCACTTGCGTGTCGGGGACGTGCTGCTTGGGCAGGTGAGTGGCCGTGAAGGCGGCGATCCAGATCACCACGAGGAGACGGCCGGGCCATCGCGCGAAAATGCCGGTCCTGGGGCGGCCGCGAGCGGTCATGATGACTCCGGCTCGGCTTGTGTGGTGATCGGGACGATCCGAGGCGCCTGCGCGGGGTTGTAGCGTGCGGCGCCCGCCGGGGCGGACGTCGGCACCATCGGGGGCGCCTGGGCGGGGTTGTAGGCCGCCGGCGCCGCGGGCTCCCGGGGTCGTTCGGCATCGGCGGCCGCGGGGAACAGGTCCGGATAGCACTCGGCGAATTCCTCGGCCAGCGTGCCGTAGTCGGCCGCCCCGCGGGAGGACGGGGCGTACTGAAAGATCGTCTTGCCGTGCGAGGGGCACTCGGCGAGCTTTATGTTCCGGCGGACGACCGACCGGAAGATGCGCGTCCGGCTCCAGGGGCAGTCGGTGCCCCGCGCGGCCTCGAAGAAGGCCCGCACGTCGGCGACGACTTCGGCGGCCAGACGCGTGCCCGTCTCGTACATGCAGAGGATGACGCCCGCGACGCGAAGGACGGGGTTGATCCGGCGGCGGACCAGCCGGACCGTTTCCAGGAGCTTCCCCAGCCCCTGAAGCGCGAGGAAGTGCGGCTGGAGGGGAATGAACAGCTCGTTGGCGGCGACCAGGGCGTTGAGTGTCAGCAGGCCGAGGCTGGGCGGGCAGTCGATCAGGACCAGTTTGCCCGGCAGCGGCGCCTCACGCAGCATGTCCCGCAGGATCTGCTCTCTCGCGACCGTGGCGGCAAGCTCGACCTCCGCAGCGGCCAGGTCGATCTCCGAGGGAACGAGCCAGAGGTTGTCGGCGACCTTGACGCAGGTCGAGGCGAGGTCCGCCTCGTCGGTCAGCACGTCGTAGATGCTCGTCGGCGTCGAGCCGGGCTCGATGCCGAAGTGCAGCGTCAGGTGTGATTGCGGGTCGAGATCCACAAGGCAGACGTCGCAGCCTGCCGCGGCGATGGCCTGGCCGAGGTTCGCCACGGTCGTCGTCTTGCCGACGCCGCCTTTCTGGTTGGTGACGGCTATGATGAACACCCCTGAGATTATAGGGCCGCCGGCGGCGGGGGCAAGCGGGCAAAAACCTGCGGCGAATGCCGCCGTGGCTGGGCATCCGCCGCACACGTCTCACTGATTCCTCCGGCTGCCATCACCGGAGGGTGCCGCCGCACACTACCGGCGACGTTTGGCTCTTTTCTTGGCTGTCTTCTTCTTGGCCTTCTTCTTGGCCTTCTTCCTGACCTTCCTCTTGGCGACCTTCTTCTTGGGCTTCTTCTTCGCTACCCTTTTCTTGGCCGCCTTCTTCCTGGTCTTCTTCTTCGCTTTCTTCTTCGCCGCTTTCTTCGCCATTCGCTATCACCTCCTTCCGTGGAGTAAGGGCAAAACGCTAGACTAGAAGAAAAACGCTATCGCTATTAACACGTCATTGTGTCTTACATGCAAGCACAACCCGAAGATTTCTCGTCACTTTTTGCATCTTTTATTGAACGTTTCTTTTCGCGCAACGCGCCAGTTCAGTCTCTCTGCCGCGCACGGCGCGACCGCGGGACGTCCGGATGGACGTGACGAAATGGAAACATGCGGATGATAGTGAACGGCTGAACACCCCGCAAACACGCCCGTTTCGTCGCTTCACGCCGAGCGGGTCGATGCGCAACGCTCGAATGAGCGCGGTGGCGCGCGTCCGGACCCGTTCACACCCGCCGCCGCCGCGCCGTCCCATGACCGGCGCGTCGATCCGTCCGCAAAAAAAAAGCTTATCGGCTCGCGACGCGGGTTGCGCCGCGAAGAGGTTCGCATCGCGCGCGACGGCGCGTTCGGCCACGAGGTGGCCCCGACTGCATCGGCGCCGTAAAATGAGGAAGCCGAGCGGCCCGGGAGGCGCCCGATGAGCAGGCCGGTGGAACCTGAACTCGCGAGCAATGCGCTTCACACGCTGAAGCTCCGATACCTGCGCAGGGACGCGTCGGGACGGACCGTCGAGACGCCGGGGGAGCTGTTCGATCGCGTCTCGCGAGTGGTGGCCGGCGCGGAGCGGGCCTTCGGCGCCTCCGACGCGGAGATCGAAGCGCTTGCGCGGAGGTTTTACGACGTGATGGCAAGGGGGATCTTCCTGCCGAACAGCCCGACGCTGATGAACGCCGGCCGGTCGCTGGGCGTCTTGAGCGCGTGCTTCGTCCTGCCGGTTGAGGACAGCATCGAGGGGATCTTCGAATCGGTCAAGCAGGCGGCACAGATCCAGAAGGCCGGCGGCGGCACCGGCTTCTCGTTCGACCGGCTTCGCCCGACGGGCGACTACATCGCCTCCTCCGGCGGCAGCACCTCCGGGCCGATCAGCTTCTGGCGAGTTTTCTGCGAGGCCACTCGCGCCATTCAGCAGGGCGCTTTCCGGCGCGGCGCGAACATGGGAATGCTGTCGGTGGAGCATCCGGACATCCTGAAGTTCGTTTCGGCCAAGAGCACCCCCGGGGCGTTCGAGAACTTCAACATCTCGGTGAAGATCCCCGACGCGTTCATGGCGTCGCTGTCGGCCGGCGGAGACGATCCGCACGTCGTGATCAATCCCCGGACGCTCCGGGAATACTGCCTCCCGCGCGACCTGCAACTCGAGAGCTACACGCTGGCGGACCTGCCGCCGGCGGATTCCGCCGGCGGGCGGGATGTGTACACGCGCCGCGACATCTGGGGGCTGATCACCCACAGCGCTTGGGCCACCGGCGAGCCGGGCGTCTGTTTCATCGACCCCGTCAACGCGGCCAACCCGACGCCCGACCTCGGGCGCATCGAGGCGACGAATCCCTGCGGCGAGCAACCGCTTCTGGACCACGAAGCCTGCAACCTCGGCTCGATCGACCTGGCGAAGTTCATCCGCCGCGGCCGCGTGGACCAGACCGCCTTCCGCCGAACCGTGCAACTGGCCGTGCGGTTCCTCGACAACGTCGTCGAGATAAACAACTACGTCACGCCGACCATCGAGGAGCGATGCCGGGGAAACCGGAAGATCGGGCTGGGCATCATGGGCCTGGCCGACGCGATGTTCGAGCTCGGCGTCAAGTATGACGGCGACGACGGCGTGGCGTTCGGCAGGCGGATCGCCTCGCTGCTCACCGAGGAGGCGTTCGCCGCCAGCGAGCGTCTGGCGGAGCAGCGGGGCACATTTGCGAACTACGCCGGCAGCACGTGGGCCCACCGAGGACGGAAGATGCGCAACGCCGCCGTCACGACGATCGCGCCGACGGGAACATTGAGCATCCTGGCCGGCACGAGCGGAGGGATCGAGCCCGTCTTTGCCCTGGCGTTTTACCGGCGTGTGCTGGACGGGCAGGAGCTGCTGGAGGTCAACGGGCCGTTTCGACGGTTCGCCGAGCGCCGAGGGCTATGGAGTGAAGACCTGGCGCGGCGTCTTGCGGCCGGCGAGCATCTGCGCGACGTGGAAGGCATGGACGAGGCGCTCCCGGCGCTGTTCGTGACGGCCCATGACATCGCTCCCGACTGGCACGTCCGCATGCAGGCGGCGTTCCAGGAGTTCATCGACGGGGCGATCTCCAAGACGATAAACCTCCCCTCCGGCGCCGCGCCGGACGACGTGGACCGGGTCTATCGCCTCGCATACGAGCTGGGGTGCAAAGGGGTGACGGTCTACCGTGACGGGTGTCGCCCGGGACAGCCAATGGCCATGGGCCCCGCCGTCGGCGCCTGTCCGCAGTGCCGGTCACCCATCGCCGAGGAGGGCCGCTGCAGCCGTTGTCCGCAATGCGGCGCGACACTTTGCTCATGACCCGATTGGCTGCCTGGAGCCTGTTGACCGGCCGACCGCCGATGGCGGGATTCACAAGCCGGCCGACGACGCTTCCGTGCGCACAGGGGACGTCCCCGGGGTTTTCTCAGGTGCCAGCGGCCGGTGGCGGCGCCCGGGACGAGAAACGGTCTTTTCACTTGCGGCAAGAATCGCTATCCTACGGCGCCCCGAGCGCCGCGGAGGCGGCATGGGAAGTGGAGAGGTCATGACGGTGCCGCGAATGACGTGGTTGGTCGTGCTGGCGGCGGCTGGTTGTCACGTTCCCCAGAGCCAGAACACCCCGTCCTGGCAGCGACGGGAGCTGGACCCGGTCAGCGGCAGGGCCTATTTCATCTACGTGCCGAGCACGTATGACCACAGCCAGCCGAGCCCGCTGATCGTCACGTGCCACGGCACGCCGCCGTACGATGTGGCCGAGCATCACATCCGGGAATGGAAGATGCTCGGGGAGCAGAACGGGTGCATCGTCGTGGCCCCGGAGCTGATCGCGACGGACGGTCTGATCGGCGACGGCCCGATCGTGGGCATGCTCGACGACGAGCGCTTCATCCTGAGCCTGATCAGCCTGCTGGGCTATCGCTTCAACATCGACCGGGCGAACATCATGATCACGGGCTTTTCCGGCGGAGGGTTCCCGACGTATTGGGTGGGCTTGAGGCACCCGGACATCTTTTCGGCCGTCGTGCCGCGAAGCGCCAACTTCAGCGAACACAACCTGGACGGCTGGTACCCGCAGGGGGCGTTGAGCCAGCACGTGAAGGTCTACTACACGGAGAACGACCCGGGCGCCATCTCCGGCCAGTCCAGAAGGGGCATCAAGTATTTGCAGTCCAAGGGGTTTCACGTGGAGACGGAGATCATCCCGGGGCTCGGACACGAACGGCGCCCGGACGTGGCGATGAGGTTCTTCCGCGAGAACTGGAGGCGCCCCCAGCCGACCCACTCGGCACCGTAGAAGCCCCGCCGCCGCCTCGCCGGCGACTGCCAATAAAGCAGTCTGACCGTCTCGCCGTGGCACATCCGGCAGGGATTTCGGCCGCGGCCCGGATCGGGGCAGCGACGTAACGGTGGTCGCAGTCGTGGATTGTACCTCCTGGCACCCTCCTTGCACTGCGCGGGTACGGATGTGTTGCGCCGTCCGGGCGCGGCCGGCGCGCAGGCGGTTTGAGGCCAAAGGCCGACGAGCATGGTCACGACACTGAAACCCGGCCGGGACCCGTTTAACCTGGTGGTAACCGGCGAGGCCGAGTCGTGGCTGCCGGCGCTGGAGCAGATCGTCAGCAGCCGGTATCTCCTTGCGCGCCGCGTACGCGGCGATCGCGAGCTGCTGGACGTGGTGGCATCCGGCGTGGCCGACGCGGCCGTGCTGGACGACGCGGCCGATTGGCGGCTGGACGTCCTGCAACTGCTTCGCATGATCCGGAGAGTCAATACCACCCTGCCGGTCGTGGTGGTGACGGGGCGGCGAGACCGCCACTGGCTGGAAGATGCGCTGCGCCTGGCGGCGTTCAGCGTGGTGACCCGGCCGTTGGAGCTGGAGGAACTGCTCCGGCAGATCCAGGGAATGATGCGGCGGCTGGACGACATGCTCCGCGGCCCGAGGTGAACGAGGACTGATCAGGCCCGCAGCCTCTGCGGCGGGCCGATTCAACGAGATCATCAACTGGCAGATGGGTTAGGAAAGGATAAGGAGCAAGACAGATGGCCAAATCTGCACCGAAGATTCGCCCTCTTGGCGAGAAGGTCCTGGTCAAGCGACTGGAGGCGGAAGAGATGACGCGGGGCGGCATCGTTCTGCCGGACACGGCGAAGGAGAAGCCGCAGAAGGGCACGGTACTGGCCCTGGGCGACGGGAAGCTGCTGGACGACGGCACCCGGGCGAAGTTTCAGGTCAAGAAGGGCGACAAGGTCCTGTTCGCCAGCTACGGCGGCACGGAGGTCAAGGTCGGCACCGAGGAGTATCTGCTGATGGACGAGTCGGACATTCTGGCGATTCTCGACTGAAACGAAACGGATAGGAGCACGGAGAAATGGCAAAGAAGAAGATCACATTCGACGCCGAGGCGCGCCAGGGCATCCGCCGGGGCGTCAAGCAGTTGACCAATGCCGTGAAGATCACGCTGGGACCCACCGGGCGGGTCGTCGTGCTGGAGAAGTCCTTCGGCGCCCCGACGGTGACGAAGGACGGCGTGACCGTCGCGAAGGAGATCGAGCTGGAGGACGCCAACGAGAACATGGGCGCCCAGATGGTCAAGG
>CAYRVX010000176.1:0-10393 GCA_964427875.1 uncultured Planctomycetaceae bacterium | reverse complement strand
GGCGACCTTCGGGTGAACGCGATCGACCTGTCGTACATCTGGCCGCGTCGGACGACGCTGATCGACGGCGTCTCGGCCGACCAGACGCGCAGCGACGTGACCTGTGACGGCCGCGTGAACGCGATCGACCTGTCGGCGGCGTGGCCGCGGCGCGGGGCGAACATGCAGAACGTTCCCGATCCTGTGCTGTCCGGCAAGACGGGCCGCGCGGGTGCGTCGGGCGATGCGCTGGCGGCAACGGCGGCACTGACGGCCATCTCCGGCGATGGCGGTGGGGACGCCCCGGCCGGCGCGGCAAACACGATGGGCGTCCTGCCGGCCGTGTGTGTGACGGTGGACGTGCCGGCCGCCTCACCGGCCCGGCCGGGCGGCGGAACGACGACAGTGCCTCCTGAAACGGACGCGTTGGAGGCACCCGGCGAGACGAATGCCGCCGGCGCCGACGTCCTCGATGTGCTTTCGCTGTCGAAGCTGCTGCCGCTGCTATCGCCGGCCAGCACGTAGGGCAGCTTCGGGGCGCTGGCCACGTGGTATGTGTACGCAGAACAGATTCGCGACTGGCTGGGCTGCTGCCTCCGCGAGAGTGGAGAAAGAGTCGAGGCACGACAGGTCGAGCAGACCCAGGCAAACGCCGTGCGATACGTCGCCGGCGCAAGTCCCCTGCTTTATCCCCTGAATCCCCTGCATCCCTGCTGTAGAATCTTCGCGGCTGATCCGGTGACGACATGCTCGAGAAGGCGGTGATCCTGTCGCGGGGACTGGGCACGCGGATGCGGAAGGCCGACCCGTCCGCGCGCCTCACCGAGGCCGAGGCGGCCGCCGCCGACACGGGCGTCAAGGCGCTCATCCCGATCGCCCGGCCGTTCCTGGACTACACGCTGAGCGGCCTGGCCGACGCGGGCTACCGGACCGCGTGCCTGGTCGTCGGCCCCGAGCATGAGCGGATTCGCGATTACTACGGGCGTCTCGGCACGAAGCGCATCCGGATCGAGTTCGCCGTCCAGCCGGAGCCGCGAGGCACGTCCGACGCGGTGGTCGCCGCCGAGGAGTTCGCCGCCGGCGAGCCCTTCCTGGCGATCAACTCGGACAACTACTACCCCGCCGAGGCGCTGCGGGCGATGCGGGAGGACCTCGCCGGCTGCGGGCTGGCGGCGTTCCCGCGAGAGGCCATGCTCCGCGGCAACGTCCCGCCGGAGCGGATCCGGCAGTTCGCCGTCGTGCAGACCGACGAGGCCGGGCGGCTCGTCCGCATCGTCGAGAAGCCCACCGCCCGCGACGTGCGGGACCTCGGGGAGCCCGTCTGCGTGTCGATGAACTGCTGGCGGTTCGACGCGTCGATCTTCGAGGGCTGCCGCCGCATCGGCCCCAGCCCCCGCGGGGAGTGGGAGCTGCCCTACGCCGTCCAGTACGTGATGGACCACCTGGGCGTCGCCTTCCAGGCCGTGACGATCGACGAGCCCGTGCTGGACCTGTCCAGCCGGTCGGACGTGGTCGGCGTGCGGGCCGCGCTGGCCGACGTGGAGGTGAGGCTATGACCTGCCGGTTGAGCGACCTCGCGGACACTGCGACGACGACGGCCTGGCTCACTGACGCAGGGCATGTCGGGGCCGCTGCTTCGGGCAAGGCCCGGCGGTTCGCCGAGTGCGCCAAGGCGCTGTTCGAGGCCGGCGTGGCCGACGGGTGGAGCGTCTCGGCCCTCTTCGTCCCCGGGCGGATCGAGGTGCTCGGCAGGCACACCGACTACGCCGGCGGCAGGACGATCATCGCCGCGGCCGAGCAGGGCTTCTGCCTGGCCGCGGCCCCGCGCGAGGATGCGACGATCCACGCGGCCGCCCTGGATCTCGGCGAGCAGTGCGAGTTTGAGATCTCGCCCGACCTGACCCCCACGGTCGGCCACTGGTCGAACTACCCGATGACCGTCGCCAGGCGGCTGGCGAGGAACTTCCCGGGCGAGCTTCGCGGGGCGACGCTCGCCTTCACGAGCGACCTGCCCGTCGCGGCGGGCATGAGCAGCTCCAGCGCGCTGATGGTGTCGGTCTCCTGCGCGCTGGCGGGAATCAACGCCCTGGCCGAGCGCGAGGAGTACCGCCGCGAGATCACGGGCCCGGAGTCCCTGGCGGGCTACCTCGCCACGATCGAGAACGGCCAGAGCTTCGGCACGCTCACCGGCGACAAGGGCGTCGGCACGTTCGGCGGCAGCGAGGACCACGTCGCGATGCTCTGCGCCCGGGCGGGAATGCTCAGCCAGTACTCCTACTGCCCCGTGCGGCTGGAGCGGCGGATCGAGTTTCCCGCGGGGCACGTCTTTGCGATCGCCGCCAGCGGCGTGGTCGCCGCCAAGACCGGCGAGGCGATGGCCAAGTACAACCGCGCGTCGGCGCTGGCCGGCGCCGTGGTGGCCGCGTGGAATGAGGCCACCGGCCGCGGCGACACGCACATCGCCGCGGCGCTGGCCAGCGACGACGTCATCGAGGCGGCCGACCGGATGCGGAAGCTCCTGGTCGCCCAGCCGGCGGAGGGGCAGTTCAGCCCGAGAGACCTCCTGGCGCGGTTCGAGCACTTCCTGACGGAGAACGAGCACATCATCCCGCCGGCGGCCTCGGCGCTGGCCGACGGGCTCATCGCCGAGTTCGGCCAGTTCGTCGATCGCTCGCAGGAGTTCGCCGAGAAGCTCCTGGGCAACCAGATCCCCGAGACGATCCACCTGGCCCGCTCCGCCCGCCAGCTCGGCGCCCCGGCCGCATGTTCCTTCGGCGCCGGCTTCGGCGGCAGCGTCTGGGCCCTCATCCCCCAGCAGCACGCCGAGCCCTTCCTCCAGCAATGGTCCGCGAAGTACAAAGAGGCCTTCCCCGCCCCCTTCACCCGCTCATCCTTCTTCACAAGCCGCCCCGGCCCCGCCACCTTCGAGCTCCCCCCAGCCCCCAGCGCGTATTAACGGTCGTTCACCGCACGGTCGTTCACCGCAAAGCCGCAGAGATCACAGAGGCAGTTGTTTCTGGAGACGCAAGAGTTCTTATGGTCTCCGGGCGGTCGCGGTCGGCACCGCGCCGCCATGCAGACGAAAGACCCCCGGACGCAGCTTAGCTATGTTGACATTTCGGTATCTGTCCCCCTTGCCCCGGTGCCCTGGTCGCGGCCTCGGCGGAGCTGCACGTAGTAGTCTTTGCCAAGCGTTCCCGGCAGCCGAGGCCCTTCCGGTTTCATCGCATATCGCTTCTTGCACTGCTTGTCGAGCACGTCGATCTTGCGTTCTGACTCCAGTTCCAGCAGGGCCTGCTTGTACGCTGGCTCGGAGAAGACATCATCCGGTCGTTCGACCCAGTCTGAGTAGAACACATCGACTTTGACTGGCCCTCGGGCCAGAGCATCCGTGATTCGCTGTTTCATGGCCTCCCAGTTTGGGCGGATTAGAGCCCGGCCGCTACGACTTGCCTGCACAAGCTCAAGGCCGCCGACGCCCTCAGCCGTTCTCCCGCGGCGCCACATAACGTCCTTCATGATCTTGAACCCAAGCGGATGCTTCGTGACGTGCAAGAGATAGTGGCTGCCTTCTCTCCTCCTTTCGCACTCGACCCGAAAGGCTATGATGTACGGCGCTCCGATTTCCTCTGCAACAGCCTCCTTGTAGTGAGTCACTATCGTCTGCTCTCTCTCGTAGCTATTCCGGCCCTGCCTGAGCGCCTCGAGCAGTCTCTCGGCGCGCGCTGTCGACCCGTACAGATCAACCAGCACCGGGCTCATGCTCTCAAGCCCGGCCGTTCGCCTGACTCCCTGGTAATTGAAGAAGATGAAGGCCTCGCACGAATCGAATCGCATGATTCCCTTGATGACCTGGAAGGATGTCCCTTCAACACCGCAGGGGTCAACCAACAGGAACGTAGGGGCAAGTTGGTGCTCGCGGTCGCTGAACTCCTCGATTATCTCGCCAACGGTCTCAGCAAAAGTCCCGCGCAGCACCTCGGGCTCGCGGATCTGCTCGTTCGCTGCGCAGAAAGCGGTGACAGCACCTTCGAGGGAAGCGAAGTTGACGGGATCGCTCTCAACAAAGACCGTCGTTACTCTGGCTGCGAAATCGTCTCTGCTAGCGATGAGTTTCAGGGCGCGTAGCGGCGAGCCGTCTACGGTTTCGCCTGTGCTTTCGTCTGTATACGTCCCGCGGCCTGCGAAGGCGTCTACATAGAGAAGGTTCTTGTGGTGTCGCTTCAGAATGTGGAAGAATGCAGGCAGGTATCCTTCAAGAATCTGGTGCTTGACCCGTGTTTGCTCTCTGTACACCTTGAAGTGCTCTCGATCTCGCCTCGACATCATGTCTTCCGCGTCCCCAAGGACGCGGCCTTTGGCAGGGCGTTGTATATCTTGCCATCCAGCCGGCGCCCACCCGCTCTTCTGTTGATACCGCCCCACTGCTTAAAGAAGAACCTTACGTCCCTTGCGTCGCACTGCGTCTTGACCTCCCTGACCCAGTTAGGGCTCATCGGACGTGCTTTAGGGCCGGATTCGCCTCCGACAATGACCCAGTGGATCCCGTGAAGCGGCAAGCGCGGAAGGGGCCCGAGAAGCGGTTCGCAGCTGAGGAATCGCACTGCCGCTGGTATGCCTTGGAGGAGGCGGACACGGTCCAGTACATCCCTGTTCTCGATGCTCGCGCCCATCCACAGGTTATCAGGCCAAGGAAGGTGCGCGGCGAGCTGGAGAGCCCTGCCAGGCCGTTTGGTCAAGACCTGGAAGGTGTGTTCAGTACACTCAGAGATGATGCCGAAGATCTCACGGATATACGCAACGGGGACCTTCTCGTGGAACACGTCGCTCATGGAGTTGACGAAGACCATGCGGCGCGTCCGCCAAGTGCGAGGCACGCTCAAGGACCTTCGGTCTAGCTTGATGAGGCCGGTGAAAACCGGGGTCCCGTCACCGGCCCTCGTCGCTGTCCCTCGGTATTTGCTTCCCGTGGCGTTCGGAAGGTTGCTCAAGCGCAGCGCCATCCGCGCTGCGTAGCAATGCCGACACCCTGCAGACACTGGTGAGCACCCAACCACCGGATTCCAGGTGGCGTCAGTCCACTCGATCTCGGATCTCCCTGCCACTGGACGACTCCTTCCCCAACTATCGCTTCTCGCGTCGGCCAAGTCAACACTATGTGGCAATGGCCCGGCGCCGGGCAGGCACACCACCGTCTTGTCTGGCCGCCTTGTGGTCCGGCCAAGAGGTCCGGCGTTCCGCCTCACCCCCCCGGCCACGGGTCAGCTCCCTCTTGCCCCCTGAGAACACGGAGAGTCGCCTATTTGACAGGTTCGCTTTGCCATCGTGACCCGGTTGAGCGCATCATACCACAGCAGGCGTTTGCCGTCACTGAGCATTCGGCTGCTCTGCGGCTCTGCGGTGAGTGCGTGATCGGGCTCAGGTCAATCGGCGCGGGCCAGGGCGCCCATGGGGTCCCAGGGGGGCAGGACGATGGGGGGGGTGTCGAGGACCTTCAGGAGGTCGCCGGAGAGGTGCTTCCTGCCGATCGTGATCTCGTAGAGGTACTCCTCGAACCAGCGGTCGGACATGGTCATGTAGCCCTTGTCGCCCTTCTCGTCGCCCCAACTGTTCTCGACGCGCCACTTGAGGGGCGAGCCCGCGTCGTCGAGGTCCACGCCCGTCAGCACCATGGCGTGGGTCATGCGGCTGTGGCCGTAGTCCAGCCGGGCGGCCTTGTCGAGCTGAAAGTCCATCCCGTAGATCAGCTCGTAATCGTAGACGTCCATGTCCAGGACGCCGAGGTCGCGATCGAGCATCTTGCCGACGTCGCAGCCGAACCAGACGGCCTGGCCGTCCACGATCATGTCGGCGGCGGCCTTCTTCAGCACCGGCATCTCGACGTTGAGGTACCGAACGATCTGCCCGCCGACGACGTTGCCGAGGTACTGCACGGTATACAGCCTCTCGTACGGCTTGTCGGCCGTGGGGGCGTTGATCAGGCAGACCATCTCGTCCAGGTCGATGCCGACGTACTCGTCGAAGAACTCCTTCGGCGTAATCTGGCCGTGGCGGTGGAACTCCTTGTCCTTGTCCCGCCATTCCCAGAGGAAGCTCTCGGGCGGCCGGCCGAGGTGGATGCAGAGCATCCGGTACACCTGCTGCATCATCTCGCCCTTGGCGCGGCGGAGGCGATCGAGCGACGAGCCGCCCTCGTGCATGCCGCGCAGGAGAGAGGCGTATTCGCGGAGCTTGGCGAGGAGGACGGCGTTCATCGGGCCGGACTTGCTGCTGCTGTGCGTCTCCGGCATCATCACCTTCGGCACGACGCCGTACTTCCTGAGAAGGTTGACGAACATGTCCCACTGCCCGCCGTCGGGTATGGGCGCGGCCAGCAGGTGCATGACCAGGCGGCCGTTGAGCGGCTCGTCGCGCGTGGCGAGGACGTTCTCCAGGAAGAAGTTGGCCTTCTCCAGCTTGTCCCAGAACATGAGGTAGGCCTGGGAGAGCTCGAACTTCTCGAGCTTCATCTTCTCCATGGCGGCCAGTCGCAGCGTGTTGAGCCCGGCGAAGAGCCAGCAGCGGCCGCTGGACTTCTGGTTCGTCGCCTCGGGGGTCTCGATGAGGTGCGAGTAGGTGTGATCGATCCGGCTGACCACGCCGCGGTTCAGGGCCGCGGCGGCGACGCCGCTCTGGGCCACCGCGTTGAGGGCCAGCAGGTTCCTCGGCTCGGCGTCGAACGCCTCTGCGAAACGCGCCACGTCGTCCTGCCCGATGCTGTCTTCCATTGCGTCTGCTCCTGGTCCATACGGCCTGCTCGCCAAGAAGATGGCGAAGTTGACCGAGATTCTCAACCCGAAAGAGTTCCGGAATCTCCGGCCGGGGACGGCTTGCCGGGGACAGTGGCTTCTGCGATAGTCTTCAGGAGGCACTTCGCTGGCGTCGCGGCGCGCTCGGATCGACTGAGGAAAGGCCCATGCCGGACTCACGCGGCTTGGCGAGATGGGCGGTGATGGCATCGCTGGGTGTGCCTTCGGCCGCCGCCGGGCCGCCGCTGCCGGAGAAGCTCCTCAGCGCCCCGCCGAACACGTGGGTGCGGATCGACAAGGACGGCCACGGGCGGCGGTCCAGCGCGGCCCTGGTGTTCGCCCGTGGCGAAGGCCGCTTCCTCCTCCTCGGTGGCTGCATGAGCCTCCGGAAGCCCCCCGGGCCGTACGACGAGCAGACGCTGAACCTCCAGGCCGCCCGCTGGGAGAACCGCTTTCCGGCGGGCAAGGAAGCCAAGTGGGGCGGCCTGACGGGCCCGGCCAAGGCGCCGCCGTTCCCGCGCGGCTCGCCGCTGTTCGAGGACGGGGAGGGCAACGTCCGGCCGAACCTGCGCGCCGGCTACGGCAGCACGACGTTCGTCTTCAACAACTTCGCGCTGGACACGCGGCGTGGCCGGATCGTGGTCCTCTGGCCGCTGCCGGGCGTGACCAGCGAGTACGACCCGGCGCGGCGCACGTGGCAGGTGATCAGGGAGGCGGGCGAGACGCCGCGGCTGTGGGATGAATCGATCCTCGGCGGCATCTGCTACGACCCGGCCAACGGCGAGGTCCTCGGCGGGCAGGGGCGCTGGGCCTACAAGGACGGCCGGTGGCGGCGGCTTGAGTTCGGCAGCCGGCTGATCAACGCCCTTCGCGGCAAGGCCACGGCCCTGCGAAGGCGGCTCCAGGCCCTGGCGACGGCCTGCCGCGCCCGCTACTACGTCGCCGAGGGCCCCGCCGAGGCCAGGCGGCGGCTGGATGAGGTCGCCCGCGGCCTCCTCAAGGGCGTCGACGCCCTCGCGGCGGAGTTGGGGAAGTCCGCCGGTTCGGCCGACGACTACGAGAAGACGCAGATCGCCCGGGCGCGGGTGGCCGTGCGGAAGGCCCGGGGCATTCAGGAGTCGTCGCTCGCGACCCTGGGGGGCGCGATCCAGCCGCCGACGATCCACGCCGCGGAGGACGTCCGCGACGCCCTGGCCGAGGCCGAGCTGGCTCTGGCCGTCGTCCCGCCCCGGCGGGCATTCTCCCGCATGGCCTATGACGAGCGGAGCCGCAAGATCGTCCTCTTCGGCGGCCACGCGCTCGACCGCCTCCTCGCCGACACCTGGGTCTACGACTGCGCCGCGCGGCGATGGGAGCAGCGCCGCCCGAAACGCTCGCCCCCGCCCCGCGCCGGACACGGGCTGTGCTACCTGCCCGACAGCGGCAAGGTCCTGCTGGTGGACGGCTGGGGGGCCGGCAAGACCGGGCAGACCTGGACGTACGACACCGCCGCGAACGAGTGGGCCCTGCTGGCGGAGGGCGCGGCAGGCAGGCCGCCCATCACGGAGCCTCCGAGTTGGGGCAGGCTGCCGAACCCGGCCGCGGCCGCACCGGGCGACGTCGTGGTCGCGCTCGGCCGGCAGGACACGTGGGCGGCGCGGATCGACGCATCGCGCGTGGACGCGGCCGGCACGGCGAGGCTCGGCGCGGGGCCGGGCACCGTACGGCGTGTCGGCGGCGAGGCGGACGAGCCGCGCTGGTACGAGCGGAGCGCCGGCCGGATCGACCCGGCCGAGCAGCAGGCCCGGCTGGCGAAGCTCCCGGCGAACCGGTGGGTCCGCCTGCCGTCGGCGGGGAACCGCCCGAACCAGAACCGCGCCTGGAGCGCCCTGGGCATCGACGCCGAGCGCGGGCAGCTCCTGCACTGGGGCGGCGGGCACGTGGCCTACACGGGCAACGCCGTCGTCCACTACAGCCTTCGCAGCAACCGGTACTTCATCACGTATCCGCCGGAGTTCGGCATCGTCTTCGCCCACGGCGAGGGCGGCATGCCCATCTCGCGGACGTACCAGGGGCGGGCCTTCATGACCGGCCACTCGTACAAGGGCTACGCCTACGACCCCTTAACGCGGCGGATGTGGGCGTGCGGGCAGTCGCGGTGGTTCCGCCGGGGCATCGACCAGATGTACCACGCCTACGACCCCGGCAGCGGCACCTGGCGCGACAGGCCGGTCGATACGCCCTTCGACAGCGCCTACTCACGCGTCATCTGCCTGCCCACGCCCGGCGGGCTCGTGGTCTGGGCACGCTCGGGGCTCTGGCGGCTGGAGGCGAAGGCCGAGCAGTTCCGCAAGCTGCCGCTGGACGGCAAGCTGCCCGCCCAGCGCCCCGACTACCACGGCATGAGCTACGATTCCCGGCGCGACCGGCTGCTGCTGTCGTGCCTGTACCTGGCGGGCGACCTGTGCGGCTACGACGTGAAGACCGGCCGGGCCGGGATGCTCGAGCCCGCCAACAGGGGAGAGCACCTGAAGGTCGCCACCCGCGAGCAGGCGTACTTGCCCGGCTTCGACGCCGTGCTGTACGGCGTGCGCGTGGCCGGGGCCGACGGGAGCATGCGCTGGCTCGTCTACGACTGCGGCGAGAACGCCTGGTGCGGCCTGCGGCTGGGCGGGAGCGACCCGATCAGCCAGGGCTCGACCGGCCGGGGGCGCGAGGAGCCGCAGCGCCGCTTCTGCGCCGCCCTGGGCCTGGCCTACGACCCCGCCCGCAGGCTCGTGTGGGCGATGAACTCCTACTCCGTCGTCTACGTGCTCCGCCCGGACCTGCGCAGCGGCGACCTGCTGCCGCTCAGGCCGCCGGATCGCGGGGAAAAAAACAAGAAGGAGAGACGATGATGAGGCACGCATGCACGGAACGGTCAATGAAGCGCACAGCCGCGGGCCGGGTGACTGGCCTGGCGTTGGCCGCGGCCCTGGTTGCGGCCGGGACGGCGAGGGCGGGCGAGTTCCCCAGGTTTGAGTACCACAAGATCGCCGAATGCGGGCGCAGGATGGGGCAGACCTCGCTCGTCGATATCGACAAGGACGGCGACCTCGACTGGGTGGTGGGCTGCAACGGCGGAGATATCTGGTGGTTCGAATACAAGGCGCCCGACGAGTGGGTCCGCCACGCCATCGGCACGAAGGCGCCGACGGACGTGGGCGGCACGGCCTTCGACGTCGACGGCGACGGATGGATCGACCAGGTCTCCGGCGCGGCGTGGTTTGGCAACACGCACAAGCCGCGCAGCGAGCCGTTCCAGCGGCACGCCAACGGGGCGATCTCCACGCACGATAACGTCGCGGCCGACGTGGACGGCGACGGCGACGTGGACATCTGCTCGAAGCCCTGGAACGGCAGCCTCCACGTCTACCTCCGCAACCTGCTCGTGGAAAGCGGCGGCAAGCCCATCAAGAAGCGCCGGACGACGGGCCGATAGGCGGCCACCACTGCCGCGCCCCAACGGCCCTGAGACGACCCGACAACGCCGCGTCTTCCTGAGCCTGAAGGGCTCAAATTCGTCAGCCCAGGGCAACGCCCTGGGACAGGATTGCCGTTTCTAGAACGAGCCCTGAAGATATGAAGAGAAGGCATCCTTTGGCCTG
>CAYRVX010000175.1:0-10535 GCA_964427875.1 uncultured Planctomycetaceae bacterium | reverse complement strand
CCGCCGCCGACGGCAAGAAACTGGCCGAGCGCGACCTGCCGCCGCTCGTCTGGGACGGCATGGCCGCCGCGCACGGATGCCTGTACGTCTCGACCGCCGACGGCAAGGTCCTGGCCCTGGGCCGCAAGTAGCGCCGCCGTTAGCGGAGGAACTCCGTTTCGGCCCCCAGCGCTGGACGTATTGCCGGATGACCAACCGCAGCCATAACACGCTGGTGATCGGCGACAAGCTGCAAAACACGGCCGCCGTGGGCAAGGTCGTCGACTTCGGGGTAACCCCGAGCCGCGTCCATGCCACCGTCAACATGGCCGATGCCTACAAAGGGCAGGCAACTCGGTGGTACGCACGGTCGAGTTGCTCGACCGGCCGGTCGTTCGCGTGCTGGACGAAATCACCGACCCCAAGGGCGAGATCCGCTGGGGGCTGGTAGGATGGGGTCAGGTCTTGATTATTAACTTCTCGTTCTCGTAGCCGTGGCTCCTTGGCAGGATCGCGCGAGGGGGAGAGCGCTGCGGGTTCGGATGGCCGGTCGTCGGGTGCCTTCGGCAGCGCTGGCCGCCCGGCTATCTGTGGCACTGTGGGCAAAACCGGGCAGGCGAGCCTATGCCCTGCACGCCAAGCTCCGGCAATTCGGAGCGGGGGTTGCTCAAAAGTAAATAGGGGCAAATACTACAGCTCAGCCTCGGTCAAGAGGGCCTGGAGCTTGGCCTTGGCCAGCTTGGCTTCGAGGGCGCTGGGATCGCGATTGGCCAGCTTCCGCAGGATCTGCAAACAGCGCGGGCGGTCGAGGGTGGCCAGGACGTCAATGGCCCGCTCCATGCGCGTCAGCAATACGGGCCCCCGGGCCAGCAGGGCCTTGATGCGGGTCCTGGCCTCGGCCGAGAGATCGCCCTTCATCGCGGCCCGCAGGCCCGGCAAGGCCGCCATGTCCAGCGCCTTCAGATCGACCTGGGCCTTCTCGCGGACCTTGTGCCGAGGGGAACCCAACTGCGCGACCAGTTGCTTGATCCTGGCCGGATCGGCGGGGGGGATCAATAGCTTGCCGGCGAGGAACTCAGCCGCCTCGTCGCCGCCAACGCCCAAAGCCGCCGCCGCACCGGACGCCTGGGTGTAGCCTGGGCCGGCCATCTCTCGCCAACATCGCTCCCGCGCAGCCGCTGTAGCCGGCGCTTCGGGCGCCTTGGCGGGGATATGCGGGCGCCGCCGGGGCTTCATCAGGACACACAGCCGCGCCGGCTCGCCGGCGGCGGGCACGGTCACCTCGGCCGAACCGAGAAACCCCGGCGCCGGCTCGCCGGTATGCAAAGGCCCGCTCGGATCCCCCGACACATGGGCCTCGACGGTCACGTTGTATCGACCCGGGGGAATGCGGGACGTCCTGAACTTGCCGTCAGGCCCACAGGCGAGGAAATCAAGGATCGTGGGGCCCAGACTGCTATGGGGTCCGGGCCGCACCGTTGTTTCCTCGATGCTAATGAACGCGCCATCGCAGCCATTGGCGGCCAGGCCGGGGATGTCGCCGACGATGCCCACGCCCGTCTTTCGAACGAAGTTGATGCGGGTGGTCTCGCCGCTTTTCAACTCGATCCACCTGCGATCGCAGAGCTTCGTCACGCGAAGATCGCCGACGCGCGTCGTGACGTAGCGCCCAACGTCATACACGCCTGGCGTCAGGTTCCTCAGCGTCGCCGTACCCCCTTGCGCCACGTGGGGCTTGTGCGCGACGTCGTCCCTCGTGTCCGCGTTAAAGATGCCTTTCCATTGGGGAATGTCCCAGGTCACCAGCGCCAGACGGAACCTGTTCGTGGCGGCGCCGGGGATGTCGTACTTGAGGATAACCGTGGCCGGGGCAGGCAGCTTGATGCTCACTTCGCCGTCCGCCTTGACAATCCTGGCCACCCAGGCGTGGAGCGACGTACAGGACACAACGACGTGGGTCGCCCTCTCAGCGGCCCCGAGGAGCTTGAAGCGCCCGTCCTTGTCCGTCTTGCCCGACGGGCCGGTGAAATGCCCCGGCCTGCCGCCGACCAGTCGAAGCCGCCTCTGCCGGCTGACGAGGAAGACATTGGCGCCGACGACGGGCTTGCCGGTGTAATCCAGCACCCGCCCGACGTACCCGCACTTGCGCTTTGTCCGCTTAACCGTGACCTCGGGGCCCGCCGGCTTCGCCGTCGTCTCATCCTGGGCTTCCGCCGGGGCAATGGCGGCGACTGTCGTATCTGCGCTGGTGCAGAGGGATGTTCCGGCGACGGCGAGAGAGACCGCGATGACAGCAACGTCGTCACAAAGGAAGTGCACCAGCGACCGGCCAGGCCGCCGTGCCCATGACCGACTGACTATCCGTCCAGTCCCCATCATTGTCTGTCTCCATGCTCTTTTGCGCATTAGGCGCTCCGAAGTACGAGTGGTTCCGCACAATGTCGAGAAATGGGTATCCACTTCGCTCTCGTGGGATGGGGTCAGGTCTTGAGTTTTTACTTTTCGTTCTCCCATTTATCGCTCCTTGGCAGCATCGTGCGAGCGCGAGAGCGCTGCGGGTTCGGATGTTCCGGCGTCGGGTGCCTTGGCTGGCCTCGGACGCCCGGCGCTCTCGGCCGCCCTGCGGACGGGCGACGAGGCGAGAAAGCGAGCCCGCGTGCCGCACGCCAGCTTACGGGAACTCGAAGATGCGCTTCGCCAGAAGTAAAGAATCAAGACCTGACCGCAATCCCACAGCATTGGCTGCCCCCCTACCGCCTCCGGCGGCGGTCCTCCGTCGCCGGGGAGGCCGCAGGGCCTTCTTATCTTGCTGGTCGCTGATAGCAGCGTGGTCGGTTTTCGGTGGCAATACCCGCTGGCTCCGCCACCGCCGGGTTTATCCCGGCGGGGCCGTGATTGAGGTCCAGCACGCGGGCTTCTGCTCCATCAGGCCACCGCCGGGACGAGCCCGACGGTGATGCCGGTTTCGGGGGTTTCGGGGACAGATACCACAATTCGGATGGATGCGAAGCCAAGGACGTAGTAAACAGGCACGGCGGGATGGCGTCAGGTCTTGATTCTCTGCTTTCGCCCCTCGCATGCGTGGCTCCTTGGTGGCATCGCGCGAGGGCGAGAGCGCTGCGGGTTCGCATGGCTGCTCGTCGGGGGCCTTCGGCGGCCCCGGCTGCGCCGCCGTCTCTAGCACTGTGGGCAAAACCGGGCAGGCGAGCCTGTGCCCCGCACGCCAAGCTCCGGCAAATCGAGGGGCGGGCAAAAAGTAAATAATCAAGACCTGACCCCATTCCCCCCTGAAAGGGAATTGACATGGCGCTTTGGCTCGTACACGGCGGCCCGCAGGGGTCGTCTTGCGCAAATTACCGCGTGAGGTCCTTCGCCAGGATCAGGCGCAGGTTGCCGACGTCCGCTCCCTGCCGGCCGACGATGCCGACGACGAACTGGCCCGTGCAGCCCATCTTCGTGACGTCCGACTTGTCCTTGACGGAGTACCACTTGCTGAGGTACAGGCTCTGCGGGTTGAGTCGCAGGCCCTGGATCTTCATGAACACGACGCGAAGCCCGTGCAGCCGTACCCCGTTGCCGCCGAACGCCCCGCCCACGGCGTAGCCCTCCCTGGCCTCGACGACATGCACAGGGCTGTTCGGATTCCCGTGCATCTTGCCGAGGACCCTGCCCTTGGACGTCAGGAAGATCGGCTGGAGAGACTTGATCATCGGCCCGCTGAAGTTCCCCTTCGTCAGTCGAAAGCCGATCAGCACGCCGCCGCCTTCGGGCATGTCGCGGAAGTTGCTGCCGTCCTCGCGCCCGGCGAGGACGCTCTCCTCATACGCCCCGCTCTTGACGGCCTTGGCGATCGCGTCGAACCACGCCGAGCCGCCGACGATGGCGTCCTCGGTCGCGAGCTGTTTCTCCACCTCTCGCATGGCCATTCTCACCTTGAGCGACCGGGCGTCCTCCTTCGGGTGCGCCGCGAGATATCGCCCGTAGTAGTCCATCGCCCGCAGGAGCAATCGCGCCCGCCCGTGGATCGAGGCCTTGGCGGCCAGATGCCTGTACCATCCGGCCAGCTCGACCAGGGCGGCCTCGGGCACCTCGGCGATCGGCTTCGCCGCCAGCGGGAGACAGGTCCTCAGCACCTCGTCGGCGTCGGCGGCACCGAGCAGGGCAAGCGCCTTGGCGGGGTCGTCCTTCTCGCTGAGGTGGAGCATCAGGAGGCGCCGGGCGACGACGGTGTTTTTCGGCTTGGCGGCGAGGACACGCTGGAGCTGGGAGATCTCCTTGTCCAGCTTCACCATGGCCGCGGCCCGCTTGATTTTCGCGACGATCTCCTTGATGCCGGGCAGGCGGAGCTCGCTGGCCACGGCCCAGGCGCGGCGGTACAGCAGCGCCGCGCGGGTGGGATCGCCTTCCGTCAGGCGCGAGTCCCCGAACGCCAGCAGGTGGCCCAGCAGTGTCTGGCCGGCCGGGGGCTTATCGCTACCCCGGGCGAAGCGGTACTGAAGCTCGTAGACCTTCAGCAGCATCTCGTCGCGCTCGGCGCTGGCGTCGGGAACGACTTCGCTCAGCAGCTTCGCCGCCCGGACGGCCGTGGTGTAACCGTCCTTCGCCGCAACGCCGAACTCGTAGGCCTTCCGCAGAAACAGTGCCCGAACAGCGGGGGACTTCTGCATCTCCTCGGCGGTCGCTAACAGCCTCGCCGCAAGGGCCGTGTCGTCCTTCCGCGTCGCCGTGGCCGAGACCTTCCTCGCCTCGGCGCCGAAAACCTCCGCGTACGTCTGCTCCGGAGTCGCTGCCAAGGCCGGCGCGGCCGCCAGGACTCCGGCAACCAAGGCGCAGCACAGAGCCAACAGAAGCTGACGTCTCATGGTCCGTCTCCCGGGTCGCTGCCTGACGGCCAGACAGGCGGCCGCGACTTAGCCATCGGTATCCCAGTCGGCAGCCTTCTGCTTGTCCTGCTTATCCTTCTCGCCCTGCATCATGCCCTCTGGCCGGGATGCATATCATCATCCCCGCCTATCTCCCGGCCGTCAACCCCTCCGCCGAGTGTCCGGATGCAAGGCGATTTCAGCTGGGGTTTCGGGGTTTCGGGGACAGATACCATAATTCGGATGGATGCGAAGCCAAGGGGTTCCGGGACGGATGAGAAGGCCACCGGGATAACGCCAGATGCACGGCTAATGCTGCGGAGAACGCCTGAGCCTGTGCCATCGGGCGAACGTTGCGGTGTTGCCCGCACACCCCCCGCTACTTCCCCTCCCGCACTTCGTAGGCGTAGAGGAAGTCGCTGTGGCGGACGTAGAGGCGGCCGGCGGAGACGACCGGGTGGGCCCACCAGGGGCCCTTGCCGCCGGTGGGCGGCTCGAACCGGCTGACGACCGTGTGCGACCTCGGCGAAGGGGTCACGAGGCCCATCGTCCCGCGCTCGCCCAGGATGTAGAGCATGCCGTCGGCGACCGTCAGCGAACCCTTGCCGACACCGGCGGCCACGTACATCGCCCTGCCCGTCTGCCAATCGAGGCAGAGCCACTTGTTCCGGTTGTAGGCGCAGCTCGACCCGTAGAGGTACCCGTCCAGCAGGACGACGCCCCCGTGGTGGTTGTCCATGTGCTTGTTACGCCATACCTCCTGGACCGAGGCCGTCTTGCCCTGGACGCTGATCTTCCACTTTCGCGAGCCGGCCGCCACCGTGCTGACGAACACGTGACCGTCGTGGTAGATGGGCCTCAGCACGTTCTCGTCGGCGTACGAGAGGTGCTTGACCCGCCAGAGCAGTTTGCCGGTATCGGCGTTGACGCCGACCATGGCCTTCAGCGTGAGCGTGAGGATGATCCGCAGACCCCCCTGCTCGACGAGAACGGGCGAGGCGTAGCCGGCCTGGTCGCCGGTGCGGCATTTCCAGACGACCTCCCCGGTGCGCTTGTCCAGTGCGACGACGCCTGCTTCCGGCCCGCCGGGGGAGCAGATCAGGCGGTCGCCGTCTACCAGGACGGACTCCGACAGGGCCCAGTGGATGTTCTTCCCGCCGAACCGCCGGAGGATGTTCAGGCCCCACAGTTTCCTGCCGCTGTTGGCGTCGAGGCAGGCCAGGTCGCCCAGCGGGGTCTCGTAGTACACCCGGTCGCCGTCGAGCGTGGGCGTGCCCCGCGTGCCGGGAAGCAGCCCCCGCCGGGTCCAGGCCCCGCCGCACTTGGCCTGCCACTGCGTCTTTCCGCCCGTGTCCAGCGCGGTGACGACCGTCTGGTCGGCGATGTTCCCGGCGGTGAAGATCCGCCCGCCCGCCATCGAGACGCTGGAGAACCCGTGGCCGAGCCCTCGGGCGGTCCAGAGCAGCTTGGGGCCGCCTTCCGGCCACCGCTTGAGCAGCCCGGTCTCGGTCGAGATGTTGTCGCGCCTGGGCCCGTGGAACTGCGGCCAGTCGCCCCCGGCCGCCGGGGCCGTCACCAGGAGGGCTATCTTCAGGAGGTCGATGATCTTCGCCTGCTGCCTCATGCTTGGGGCTCCCTTACCTTTCGTGCCGGATGGCGTGGCGCTTGCGATTGCTGCTCGGCCTTCGGCGCGCCGAGCCTAGCGAATCGGCCTCGGGTCAACGGGCGGCGATCCGGAACGCGCCTTCATTATACTCAGAGTCACCGATTCTGCATGGCCGACAGCGTGTCCGTTGATCCGTTGACTCGTTGATTCGTTAATTGGCAAGACGTTGTGTGCGTTCTGGTTCTCCCTGGCCTGCCTGCGGCCACGGTGGCGAAGCCGTGCGGCCTGCCGGCCTTCCTGCAACGCAGCCGCCGCGTGGCCAGCGCGGAGCTCTTGACGAATCAACGAGTAAACGACTCCACGAGTCAACGGCGCCTCCCGCGAGGGCACAAG
This sequence comes from uncultured Planctomycetaceae bacterium, assembly GCA_964427875.1. Classification (GTDB taxonomy): domain Bacteria; phylum Planctomycetota; class Phycisphaerae; order SM23-33; family SM23-33; genus CAYRVX01. The sequence goes on along the minus strand of CAYRVX010000175.1, from coordinate 3,695 downwards.
AACGGTCAGTTTGAGACTATAGTCTGATCTCCCGGGACTTTCACCGGGGTGTCAGTGGGGTTCGGTCGGGGGCGCGAACCAGATGGGTGGCTGCGGAGGAGGAAGCCGTCGTCGAAAGAGGCGGGCGGCACGACGTGATCTGTAGCGTGGGCGGCCCGGCTGACCATTGCCGCCTCCGGGCGAAAATTGCTAAAGTCGCGCGCTATCATGCCGATACACCGATGGGTTTGTGGGTTTCGTCCTGACCCCCGATGTAAGGCGGCGCGTGGTGTGCAGCGCACGGTGTGCAGGCAAAGGCCCGCCCTCGACGGGCAAGACGGAGAGATCCATGACACGTAAAGGCTTTAGTCTGCTGGAGCTCATGATCGTGGTGGTGTTGATCGGCATCGTGGCGGCGATCGCGATCCCCCGGTTCGTGGATGCCTCTGACGAGGCCGCGGAGGCGGCCCTGGCCAAAGACCTCCGGATGGTCCGCGAGCAGATCGAGACGTTCAAGCTCCAGCACAACTGGATCCTGCCCGGGCAGGATGGCAAGGACATCGTCGAGCAGTTGACCGGAAAGACGGACGTCAACGGGAACGTGGCGGCCGATGGCGACCACGGCCCGTACATGCGGATCTTTCCGAGCAATCCGTTCACCGATACGGACACCGTTGAGTCGGGCACGGGCAGTCCAGGCGGCGGGGAGACCGCCTGGTACTACAACACACAGAGCGGCAAGTTCTCTCCCGACGACGATGCCCATAAGGATCGGTAGTTTCGCGGCACGGGCCCCGGACTGAGCGGACGGGACACACCTGCCGTGGAGAATCCCCAGGCGCCGCTGGAAGGAACCGTGAGACACACGGCAAGACAGTTCCGCCTTGGGTTTACGCTGCTCGAATCGCTGTTGGCTTCGGCGATTCTGGCGCTAGCGGTAGCGGCCGTGATGATGCCCTTCACTGCCGGCGCCCGGAACGAGCACGTCGACAGGCGCCGGACCGTGGCTGCCGGCCTGGCCCAGGAGATGATGGAAGAGGTCCTCTCCAGGCCGTTCGAGGACCCCCACGGCGCGAGCTCGCCGGGGCCGGAACCGGGCGAGGCCGCTCGGGCGGGTTTCGACAACATCGACGACTACCACGGCCACAACGAAGCGGCCGGAAACGTAACGGATTTCGCCGGGGCGCCGGCCACGGACGCCGGCGCGACCGACCTGTCGCGGCACGTGACCGCGCAGTACGTGTACGTCAGCGGGCAAGACGTGGCCGATCCACCGACCTTCGTTCTCGCCACGGTTGAGGTCCGACACGTCGGCCGGACCGTCGCGACGCTGAAGCGGCTCGTGTACAAACAGTAGAAAGGCGGGAGGGTTCCTTGACGAAACGCACGCGACACGCCTTGACGCTGACCGAGCTTGTCATGGGCATCTCGGTCACTATGACCATTGGCCTTGCCGTGGCGGGTGTCTCCGTGGCCCTTTCCTCCGCCCACGCCCACAGCAACCAGTGCTACCACGCCATCGAGACGGCCCGCGGTGCGATGCGGAGGGTCCAGCTCAATCTCCAGAAGGCCCAGTTGATCACGGCCATCGGCATCGATAACCGCAGGCTGCTCTGCTGGACGGGCGACGAGAACGAAGACAAAGAGATCAATGTCTCCGAACTGGTGCTTCTGGTGTACGCTACCGAGACAGACGAGATGGTCGAACGGCAGGTCGTCTTTCCCAGTGGCATGGCACAGGCCACGCGGGACGCCCTTGACGAGGTGTTCACACTCGAGACGTGCACCGACCTGTCGGTGATGGGGCCGAGGATCAGGAACGACGCGTACTGCCGAACGCTGCTGCTGGGCACAAATGTTCAGGAGGTGCGGTTTGTCGCCGACCCGGCCGCGCCCCTGAGCATGCTCGTCAGCGTCCGGATCACGGTTGGCGAAGGTGACCAGAGCCTGACGCTGCGAAGCGCCGCCAGGCTTCGGGCGGACATGACCGAGCACGTGGCAACCGCCGACGGCGATTGGGTACTGGCCCTGCCCTGACGGATGGGAAGGTGGGTATCCACTATGATGAGAAGGCACCGACAGTCCGGGCTGGCCCTGCTGCTGGTCCTGATCCTGGTGGCTTCGGCCACCGTCCTGGGGATGGCGTACGTGTCCAGGACCACGATCAAGGTCATCAGCTCAAACAACCTCCTTGAGGCTGCACATGCGCGGCACCTGGCGGAGTCGGGTCTGCATCATGGCCTCTATCTGCTTGAGACCGACCCGGCATCGATGGCCGGCTCGGACGTCACGCCGCTCGGCCCCTTCCACGTGGACGCTACGAACGACAGCTACTTCTTCGGCGCCGCCCCGGTGGCGGGCAAGCCGGGGCAGTACCTCGTCACAGCTCGCGGCCAGGTCGGTGCGATCAGGCAGATCGCTGCCGCGAAGATCTCCGTGATCAGCGAGTATGCGGCCGCGGTGGAAGAGATCCTCCAGCCCCAGAGCTACTGGCGACTGGGCGAGACCTCCGGCGCGACGGCGTACGATGAGAAGAGTCTCCGCAACGGCGCCTACGTAAACGGCGTGTCCCTGGGGGCACAGGGCGTACTGGCGGGAGACGCTGCCGCCCGGTTCGACGGGATCAACGACCGCGTGGACTTGGGCAAGTACGCTACGCCAGATGGAGAGGCGATGACGATCGCCGCGTGGGTCCTGCCCCAGAGCTACAGTCACCTGGCCGACAAAGACGGGGTGATCTTCTCCAAGACCTGGGGCGCGGACGACCTATGGGACATCGTGTTCCTTGTGGGGACCAAGAAGGACGGCTCCGAGACACGCCTCAGGTTCGTGCTGCAGACGAACGGGGGAGTCGTCGATCTCGTGGCCACTCACGGAGACGTTGACGTCGGCAAGTGGACGTTCGTGGCGGCGACGTATGACGGCGCGATGATGCGGCTGTACCAGGACGGCGTGCTGGTGGGCTCATGCAGCCATACTGGCAAGACGTTCAAGTACGCCAACGACCTCGTGTGGATCGGTGACCACGCTTCCGTCGAAGGTCACCGGCCCTGGTGGGGACGGATCGACGAGGTGTGCATCTCCGCACACTGGCTGGACGACGCCCATATCGAAGCGCTGTACGAGGCACGCAAGCCGAAGGGGAGATGGCTCTCATGGGATAAATGAGGGCCGGGGTACGGAGCCGGAAACAACCACAGGCAGAGTGAACAATCGGAGGGATGGCGGTCAGGTCTTGATCATTCACTTCTCCTTCCCACCTTCGGCGGCATGGCCCGTCCGGCGGTCTCCGCGGCACGGCGTAATCCGCCGAGGCGTGGAGGCGAGCCACACCCCATACAGCAAGCTCCGGAAGGTCGCAGAGGCGGCCTCCCAAAAGTAAATAATCAAGACCTGACCCCTTCCTCTCGGGGACAGATACCACAATTCGGTGGATGCGAAGCCAAAGACATAGTGAACGCGCGCGGCAAGAACGCTGTGCAGCACCGGAAGGGCAGACTGTTACTCTTATCCGACCATTTCTGTTCCTGCTGAACCTGCCTGCCGGTAGCCTCAAAGTTGTGCAATAGCGATCCGAGACCCGAAGGGTCGGAAGGACCTGCCTGCCGGCAGGCAGGTTTGGCCGGGGGCGTCAGCCCCCGGAAGAGAGGGGTTTATGAACAGGAGCCCTGAAGATATGAAGAGAAGGCATCCTTTGGCCTGACGCGGTAAGCTGG
>CAYRVX010000174.1:0-10785 GCA_964427875.1 uncultured Planctomycetaceae bacterium | reverse complement strand
TCGTCCTGTCAGACCAGGATTTCCCGACCGCAACCGTCATTCGTCATTCGTCATTGAGTCGAGCCCCACTCCCTGCTCCCCAAAGCAGCGTCGGGCCTTCGGTCCTCGGCTGCAACCAAAGTATCCCGAGCAGGCTGTCGCCGTCAGGAACGCGCCGGCACATAACCAACGCCCAGTCTTTGCGAGGCTTGGCTGCTTCCTCCCTCTTTGTTTGCCAAGGGAGGGAAGCAGCTATCGGCCACAAGAGCTCCGCGACGGCCCCCGCAGGCCGGCAACCGTCGTTCCGCTATCCGATGACCAAAGGTGTGGGATACTTCTATCGCTGCGCCCAAGTGGCCGCAGCCGCCAACCGACGCTGCCTCGAGGCACTGGCCGTGGTGGACGATCCCGCCGAAGCCGTCGGCAAGCTATCGTGGCCGGAATCGCCGGGGACTAAATCCTCTAGGAAGGGACGATCAGGCCTTGTTCAAGGCCGTCCTTCGGGGAGAACATGCCGTGGATGGCTTCGGCAACCGGGACATCGCCAAACACGTCTTGCCTGGCCTCAGTGCCGATCGGTCTGAGAGGCGCCGGCAGAGTGCCCGCATCACGCGGCGGATCCAACTGCTTGGCGCCCACGGCCTGGCCGCGAAGATCCCTCGTTCCCAAAGATACCGAGCTACCAGAAGAGACCCTGCCCGAGATCATTCACAAGCACGCGTCTTGACCACGAGAGAGATTTGCGCGAGAAGCGTCGCTCTTACAGACAAAGAGCCTATTGCCTATTGCCTCCCTCCCCCGCATACGCGTCCAGCTCCAGGTAGGTTACCTCCTTTTTCGTGATGTCGATCCGCGTGGTCCAGCCGTCGTCGACGCTGCGGTTGGGGATCGTGCGGATGCAGAAGCCGTGGAACTTCGCCTCGCCGGCGGCGATCTGCTTGACGCCCCGCGTGACGTCGATCCTGTAGTACTTCGCGGCGCCCGGGGCGGCCTGCTTCGGCACGTTCACCGTGCCGAGGACCTCGCCGAGTTTTTTGAAATCGTACGGCTTGCCCTTCTCGAACGGCCCCTGTAGCAGCGTGCAGCCGACCTGCGTGGTGGCCTGCGGGCAGGAGTTGACGACGGGGAAGCAGAGCCTCGCGGCGGCGATGTCCCGCGGGGCGGGCAGCTCGCCGAGCTTGCCGCCGACGAGCATGACCCACGCCTCGTACTCCTTCGGCCGCCACTTGATGTGGAAGTTGTCGAAGACCTGGCCGTCCGTCTTGACGACGTGGCTACAGACCAGGGGGACCTTCTTCGTGATGATCGGGCGCTCGACCTTCTTCGGCGGCCTGGCGATGCCGACGAGGAACGGATTGGGCAGCGTCTTCAGGACGTCGTCCTTGCCGGCCTTCGGCTCGACCGCGCCGGCCGGCAGCGGCATGGGCTTGGCGCCGGCCGCGAGCACCTCCCGCCGCAGGAAGAGCATTCGCGGGTAGACGGGGTGCTTGTCCTTCGGCGTGGGCACATCGATGGTGAACGTCGCGGGCAGGTTCCCGGCCGCGAAGACCTTCCGCACGGCCGTGGGCGTATCGGACCACTGGGCGTAGTGGGCGCGGGCCAGCTCGGCGCCGCGATCGGCGATCTCCTCAAACGAGCGGTTCCGCCAGCCGAGGCAGTAGGCGTACGTCACGGCGAGACGGCTGTCGCCGAGCGACTTCGGATCGGCAACGGAGACCGTGATCCTATTTCGGCCGGGCGAGAGGTACGGCAGCGAGCATCGGTTGTGCTGGACGATGACCTCGATCCGCAGCGACCTGAGGGCCTTCCCGACCGAGAGCTTCAACAGGCACCTGTACTTGCCGTTGACCGCGTTGGAGAAGTCCTTCAGCTCGACCTCCTTGAAGTGCTCACCGTCGCTGGAGACCTCCGCCTTGTCGACCCCGTCGGCCAGGCCGGTGGCCTTGACGAGAACGTACGGCAGTTGGAGCTCCACGGTCATCGAGGCCGGGCGGGACGGGTCGGCCGGCACGAGCCGCCCCGCGGCGACCTTGACGTTCTCGCTGGCCGCCAGACCGGCGAGGAACGCGTCGCTGGTCAGGTCCGGCTGGTAGATCAGCACGCCGTTGGCGTAGGTCCGCCGCCCCCGCGGCTCGTACACGCCGGCGTACGGCTCGAGGATCGGCCCGATCGCCGGGCAGTTGCGGAAGTCCTTGTCCGTGCAACTGTGGTACGGATGGCGCTTGGCGCCCATCCAGTACCAGCAGTCCGGCAGGGCCTTCCACATCAGCTCGAGGCTCATGCCGGCGGCGAGGTTCACGTCGGTGTTGTAGCCGTTCTCGTCGAAGCCGATCCCCATGTGCCCGCGCTTCTTGTTCGGCTCGCTGGGCGTCCGGCGGTCCTTCACGCCCGAGACGACACCCTTGGGCTCATCGCCGCAGACGAAGAGGGCCGGGGCCTGCCAGTTGGCCTTGTCGTTGATGATCTCGAAGCGGTTGCCCTTGGGATAGTAGACCTTGCGGGCCTTGTCGAAGACGAGCCCCTCGCTGACGATCGTGGGGTCGTTGGCGATGTCGGCCTGGCTGGCGACCGTCCGCCCGCCCGGGGCGTCGGGGGCGGGCCTCCAGAAGTAGCACTTCAGGAACGTGTCGAAGTAGTGCCACTGCCCGTCGTAGCGGCACTCGACGGTGGTGTGGCCTCTCCAGCCGATGAACCGCGTGTCGAAGCCGGCCGCCTCCCACAGCGAGCAGAGCACCGAATGCTGCCCGCCGCAGAGGCCCCAGCCATAGACGTTGAGGTACTTCAGGGCCGCGATGCCGCCCTTCTCGCGCGGGTAGGCGTGGTGGTACCAGGCGTACCGCCCGAAGTTGTAGATGGCGACGGCCTTGGCGTCGTTGGTCTTGCAGCCGCGGGTGACGCTCTCGACGATTGACTTCCGCGTCGAGAAGTCCGGCGCCTTGTCGGCCAGCACCTTGATCCGCCGGACCTTGCCCGCCTCGGCGGCGAGGACGCGCAGCGCCGGCAGGCACATCACCAGCGCGACGAGCCCGCCCGCGAGGCGGATACGTTTCGTTGTGGCCATGGTCTTCTCCTTTGTGAATCCGCGCGTTGGGCCGCATTCTAACTTCCGCTCCCTCGCCACGCCCGGCATTTCCCGCTGCGCCGGGGGGACAGCGGGGGGATGATAACCACGACGAACGACGGCTGTGATTCCCTTCCACAGGAGTGTCCTTGCAAAGTAGAAGAAGTTTTTTATATTGCAAGTACTGTGATTGCACGCAAGGCAACCCGCTTGGTGCAAGAGCGCCTGTCGCACTACCCGGCCGTGGCCTTGGTGGGGGCTAGACAGGCCGGGAAAACCACGCTCGCACGCTCCCTCGGCGGAGAGTACTTCGACCTCGAGCAGGAGCCCGACCGTCTTCGGGCGGATCTGATTGACGCCGATAAGCGCATCCTCATCTCCCGGACAGACGAGTCCTTCGAGGAAGGAAACCGGATCTCCTGCGATCTGCCGTGGTTCCTGCGGTGGCTGGAGCAGTAGACCCGCAGGATCGGGTCGGCCGCGCCATTCACAAACAGAGGCTGCTTGGCGTGCGGCCGGGTGCCCGGCCGGATCGGGCCTTCAGCAGGCGGTCGATCTCAGCAATCCTCTCCGAAAGCCGTTCTTCGTGGACATCCAGCCTGTCGTATTGAGCCAGCGCCGCCTTCAGGCAGCCGAGGAGCTCTTCAAAGCGCGAGCACTGGGCCCGCAGTTCATCGAGGCGGTCGAGGGCATGGGACCTTCGGCTCTCTGCATTGGCGAGGATCGAGTCGAACTCCGCGTCGATGATGGCTTCCTGTCGGACCTGGATCTGTTTCTCCACGGACTCCATCGTCGCCTCGAGATCGCAAACGGCCCTGTGGCCGGGTCCGAACTTGCCTGCCAGGCTCCCCCGCCTGGCTCTGAGAGTCAGCAGTGCCCCCCTCAAGGCCCGGAGGGTCGGATCGAGGTCGAGGGCCTGAATAACCTGGGGAGACGACTCGACCTGCTCACCTTCCCTGGACTCCCGAAGCCGTCTCAGGTGCCGATCCGACTCGCCCAGCTCCAGCTCCGACGCCGCGATCCCCAGGCCGAGGGCCCTGAGTCTCCAGGCCAGCACGCCGGCCCAGTGCCGGACTTCCCACAGGCTGGTCGCGCCCAGAAGCTCGGCCCTTCTCTCACGGACCCGGTCGCGCTGCCGGATCAGGTCGGCACGTTTGGCCAGCAGCCGGAGAGTCTCATCCCGCTTGTGAGCGTCCCGCCCCCGACTGCTTGACGCCAAGTGCTGAGCGAGAAGCGCCACGGCGGCAGCGCTGCCCACCAGCAGGCAAGCCACAAGGAGCTTTCGTGTGGTGCTCCATCTCCCCGCGGCACCGGATGCGGACTTGGTTCCCATCGCTGGTCCTCCCGCGAAGTGAAGGCTGTCTGACAGCCTTGCCATAACCTACTACGTGCGGCCGGAGGCCGGAGGTCGGTGCGAGCCGGTTGTTTCTCGCCCTTCCCTCGGCAGGCTTGCCCGCGGGCGCCTCGTGTGCTAGAAGCCTGGGATGTTCTGCCTTGCCGAGACCCAGTTCCTGACGGCGCTGAAGCTGGCGGCCACGTCCTCGCTGGCGGCCACGCTGGCGGCCTTCGGGCTGATCCTCCTCCTGACCCGGCTGAAGGTGCCGCTGTCCATCGGCATCCTCGCCGGGGCCGTCGCACTGGACCTGCTCTTCGGGCACGGGGCGGTCGAGACCCTCCGGCTGTCGCTTCTCGGGGCCGTCCAGCCGCAGACCATCGGGCTGGTCGTGATCGTGGTCATGATGCTCGCGCTGTCGGAGACCATGCGGCGGGCCGGGCAACTGGACGAGATCGTCGTGCTGGCCCGGCCGCTGCTTCGCCGACCGGCCGTGGCGATGGCCGCGCTGCCGGCGCTGATCGGGCTGATGCCGATGCCGGGCGGGGCGCAGCTTTCGGCCCCGATGGTGGAGGCGGCGGCCGGCGGAACGAAGGTCGCGGCGGACCGCCTGTCGGCGATCAACTACTGGTTCCGACACGTCTGGGAGCATTTCTGGCCGCTGTATCCCGGGGTGATGGTGACGCTGTCGCTGACGCGGAGCGACGCGGCGTCCTTCGCGCTTCACCAGTTCCCGTTGAGCATCCTGATGGTGCTCAGCGGGCTGCTGATCTTCCGGCGGTCGCACCCGGACCTGCACCGCGGCGGCGCGGCACCCCGGGCCGGACAGGCGCGAAGGCTCTTCTGGGCCACTTCCACGATCTGGGTCATCCTCATCGTCTGGGGCGCCGTGCGGGCGATGCTGTCGCTCCTGCCCGACACGCCCGCCGAGAGCGGCGCATCCGCCGCGCTTCGCCGATACGGGCCGCTGGCCGCCGGGCTGGCCGTCAGCCTCCTCTGGACCGTCCGCATGAACCGGCTGACCGCCCGAGACGTGCTGGCCGTCGTCCGGCGTCCCTCGATCTACAAGCTCGCCGCCGTCGTCGTCAGCGTGATGGTCTTCTGGTACGCGATCCAGCAGGCCGGCGCCGCCGGGCGGATCGCCGGGGAGCTGGCCGCCCTGCACGTGCCCGCCGAGGTCGTCGTCGCCGTGCTGCCGCTCATCGCGGGGCTCATGACCGGCCTGGCCGTCGGGTTCGCCGGCACGAGCTTCCCGATCGTCCTGGCCGTCGTGGCCGCCATGCCGGGTACCCCGTCGATCCGCCCGTACGTCGCGCTGGCCTACGCCTTCGGGCACATCGGGCAGATGCTCAGCCCTCTGCACATCTGTCAGATCCTGAGCAACGAATACTTCAGCGCTCGCCCCCGCACCGTATACCGCCGGCTGATGGCCCCCGCCGCCGCCATGGCCGTCCTGAGCGTGGCCTACTTCCTCCTCCTCAAACTGCTCGTCGGCTGAAAAAAGGGGACAGGCTACTTTTTGTGCCCTGCGCAAAGCCCGGCGCCTTCATGCGTAACGCAAGCCCGCCGAGGCACGCACCGGCGCGAGTGGGCTAAAAAGTAGCCTGTCCCCTTTTTCAGACGGTTTCGGTCTTGGGCGTTTCCTGGAGGACGTGCCGGATGATCTCGTCGGGCTCGACGCCGTCGGACTGGCCCTCGAAGGAGAGGATCAGGCGGTGCCTCATGGCCGGCGCGGCGACCTTCTCCAGGTCGCTGAAGGCCACGTTCGCCCGCCCGGCGCGGAGCGCCAGCACCTTCGCCGCCAGGACCATCGCCTGCGCCGCCCGCGGGCTGGACCCGTAGCGGACGTACTTCCGCACGATCGCGGGCGCGTCGTCGGCCTGCGGGTGGGTCGCCCGGACGACGCGGGCAATGTACTCCTTCACGTGCCCGGCCGCCGGCACGCGCCGCACCAGCCCGCGCATCTGCTCGACGCGCTCGGCCGAGGCGACCTTCCGGGCCCGGGGAATCTCGGCGCCCGTCGTGCGGTCGAGGATGCTCACCAGCTCGTCCACGCCGGGGGAGTCCAGGCGGATCTTGAGCAGGAACCGGTCGAGCTGCGCCTCCGGCAGCGGATAGGTGCCCTCCATCTCCAGCGGGTTCTGGGTGGCCAGCACGAGGAACGGCCGCGGCAGCTCGTGCGTCGTCCGCGCGACGGAGACGGTCTGTTCCTGCATCGCCTCCAGGACGGCCGACTGCGTCTTCGGCGTGGCGCGGTTGATCTCGTCGGCGAGCACGAGGTTGGCGAAGATCGGCCCCGGCTGGAAGCGGAACGCCTTCCTGCCCGATTCGCCCGCCTCGACGATGTTCGTGCCGGTGATGTCGGCCGGCATGAGATCGGGCGTGAACTGGATGCGGCTGAACTCCAGGTCCAGCGCCTCGGAGAGCGTGCGGACCAGCAGCGTCTTGCCCAGCCCCGGCACGCCCTCCAGCAGCGCGTGCCCGCCGGCCAGCAGGCACGCCAGCACCTCGTGCACGACCTGCTCGTGCCCGACGATCACCCTGGCGATCTGCCCGGCGATCCGCTGGTAGTCGCCCCGGAAGGCCTCGATGAGCCGCTGGAAGTCCTCGCCGCCGGTCTGCTCGGCCATGGTCGTGGTCCTCTTCGCCCGTCGCGAGCGGGCGCCCGACAGCATACTTCGCGGAGAGCTTTCGTGCCAGTGATTCGGGCAGAGCCCGTAGCGGGGCGCGAAGGTCTCGCCAGATTCCGGCTACAATCAGACGGCGCAGGCTGTTATCATGGCCGAAAGTCATGCAGCTCAGGACGCTCTAGGCGTGCCGAGAGGACAGGGAGCCGATGAGATGCTCACCGAACTGAGTGTGACAAACTTCAAATGCTGGCGAGAAATCCGCCAGATGCGACTTGCGCCGATCGCCGGCCTGTTCGGAACGAACAGCTCAGGCAAAACGAGCGTCCTGCAGCTTCTGCTGATGCTCAAGCAGACAGTCGAGTCGCCGGACCGTGCCCAGCCCCTGATTCTTGGGGGAGAGAGGGTGCCGGCAAACCTTGGGACATTCCGGGATCTCGTCTTCGAGCATCAGTCTCCACCATCGCTGTCGTGGCGACTCACGTGGAGCTTCCCGGAAGCGTTCACCGTCACCGACCCGGCCACCGGCGCGGAGCAGTTCCCCGCGGTCCGTCAGATGAGCTTCCGTGCGGAACTGCAAGAAGGCAGAGGGGGGCGCGTGATCGTCAACCACATGTGCTACGAAATCGCCGGGTGTCGGTTCTCGCTCGCGCGCAAGGGCGCCGGCGGGGCCAGCTATGAACTGCACGGCGAAGGCAACGGTTTCGAGTTTATTCGGGCTGTTGGCAGGCCTACCAAGCTGCGCGCACCAGTGAAGTGCTATGGCTTCCCCGACCAGGTGAAAGCCAAGTATCAGAACACGGGCTTCCTCACAGACCTGGAGTTCGCGTTCGAGGAGTTGTTCGCGGGGGTTTACTATCTCGGCCCTCTTCGTGAGTACCCACAGCGGCAATACCCATGGGCGGGAGCGGAGCCGGTAGATATGGGCCAGCGGGGGGAACGGGTCGTGGACGCCTTACTCGCAGCAAGGCAACAGGGCAAAAAGGTCGACCCGGGGCCCCATAAACGCAAGATCCCGCTGGAGAGGTATGTTGCCGGCTGGCTGCGGAAGCTGGGCCTCATCCACGACTTCGTCGTCGAGCCGATCTCACCGGACAGCAATCTCTACCGGGTTCGGGTCCGGAGGTCGAGGAACTCGGCGGCGGTCCTCATCACGGATGTTGGGTTCGGTGTCTCCCAGATTCTCCCCGTGCTTGTTCTGTGCTACTACGTGCCGGAGGGCTCAACGGTCCTGTTGGAGCAGCCGGAGATCCACCTTCACCCATCGGTGCAGGCCGGTCTCGCTGACGTTTTCATCGATGCCGTCAAGAGGCGAGGCGTACAGATCATCTTCGAGAGCCACAGTGAACACCTCCTTCGCAGGCTCCAGCGACGCGTCGCTGACGAGACGATCACCCCCGAGGCGACAGCACTGTACTTCTGCGAGATGAGCGACGGCCGATCGGAACTGAGGGCGCTCGAACTCGACCTGTTCGGCAATATCACCAACTGGCCGGAGGGCTTCTTCGGCGACGAGTTCGGCGAGATGGCGGCGATGACGAAGGCGGCTATGGAACGGAAAGCCGCGCAGCAATGAGCTCCTTCGTCGTCGATACCAATGTTGCCGTGGTGGCAAACGAGGGACACGAACAGGCTGGCCCCGACTGTGTACTGGCATGCGTCAGCGCCCTGGAGAGGATCGTCCAGCGCGAGACGATTGTCCTCGACGATGGCATGCGGATTCTCCGGGAGTACATGAGCAATCTCAGCATGTCGGGACAGCCCGGAGCAGGGAACGCGTTCATGAAATGGGTCTGGTCTGTGCAAGCTGTCGCGGCACGGTGCGAGCGAGTGGGCATCCATCCAAAGTGGAGCAACGGAGAGAGCTTCGAGGAGTTCCCGGACGACGAGGCCCTCACCGGGTTCGACCGGTCTGATCGCAAGTTCGTGGCCGTCGCTCTGGCCAGCAGGAGTGATCCCGAGATCCTCAATGCAGTGGACTCCGACTGGTGGGACTTGCGCAAGCCTTTGGGAAGGCACGGAGTGAGGATCAGGTTCCTCTGTCCAGAACAGTTCGCCCATCGCCCGTGAGGACCGGTGATCGGCGGACGCCCGGACCATTCGACGCTGCCGCGAGTTCGCCGGCGCGGCTCTTGCCGCACGATGGCGGGAAGGAGATGGCGATGAATCGCGAGAGTCAACTCAACCGACGCGAGTTCCTTCGGAAGCTCGGCGGGGCCGCGGCGGCTGCGGCGCTGGGCGTTGCGGCCTGCCCGCGGGTATCGGCCGCCGCGAAGGGCCGCAGGCCCAACATCATCTTCATCCTGACCGACGACCAGCGCTACAGCGCGATGGGCTGCGCTGGCCACCCGTACGTCAAGACGCCGAACATGGACCGGCTGGCCGCCGAGGGCGCGCTGCTGCGAAACGCGTTCGTCACGACCTCGCTGTGCAGCCCGTCGAGGGCGAGCTTCCTCACCGGCTGCTACGCCCACGCGCACGGCGTGTTCACCAACGGCAGCGGCGATCTCGACCGGTCGCGAACGACCTTCCCCATGCTGCTCCGGAAGGCCGGCTACGAAACGGCCTTCATCGGCAAGTGGCACATGGGCTCCAACGCCTCGCCCCGGCCGGGCTTCGACCACTGGGTCAGCTTCGCCGGACAGGGCAGGTACTTCAACTGCACGCTGAACGTCGACGGCCAGGCCCGAAAGGCCACGAAGTACACCGCCGACGAGCTCGTCGATCACGCCATCCGCTTCGTCCGCAAGAAGCGGGACAAGCCGTTCATGCTGTACCTCAGCCACAAGGCCGTCCACGCGCCCTTCACCCCGCCCAAGCGCTACGCCGACCTCTACAAGGACGTCGAGATCAAGCTGCACCTCCATCCGGGCGACCGCCTGGACGACAAGGTCCCCTGGGGCCGCAAGCCGCCGAAAAACGCCATCGAGTGCATCCGCGACTACATGGCCGCCCTGACGGCCGTCGATGAGAACCTCGGCCGGCTGCTCAAGACGCTCGAGGAACTGAGGATCCTCGACGACACGGCCATCGTCTTCGCGGGCGACAACGGCTACTTCCACGGCGAGCACGGGCTGTGGGACAAGCGGGCGGCCTACGAGCCGTCGATCCGCATCCCGCTGCTGATGCGCTATCCGCGGCTCATCAAGCCCGGCGGCGCCTGCGAGGCCATGGTCCTCAACATCGACCTGGCGCCCACGCTGCTGGAGCTGGCCGGCGTCGAGCCCCCCAAGACGATGCAGGGGACAAGCTGGCTCGCCGCCGCCGCCGGCCGCAAGCCCGGCCGCGAGAGCTTCCTCTACGAGTACTTCCGCGAGGGCGACCGCAGGTTCAACCGCCCCAGCGTGCTGGCCGTGCGAACCCCGCGCTGGAAGTACATCACCTACCCGTCGCTGCCGGCCGACGAGCGGGTCGTCGAGCTGTACGACCTCAAGAGCGACCCGCACGAGCTTCGCAACCTGGCCGCCGACGCGGCCCACGCCCCAGCGCTCCGGGAGATGCAGGCCCTCCTGGAGCGCCTGAAAAAGCAGACCGCCTACCGAACACCGGCCCGCCAAGCCCCCGGGAGAGGCAAGACAACCCGCCAGACACAGAGATGAGCCGGGAGCTCCTCAGGGCTGAGAGCAGACCCCTTCCCGCCCGGATGCCCTCCGGCCGGCCGCACCCTCTGCCGACGCCATCCTGCTTCTCCCGTGTCACCCAGCACCGAGGCCCTCAGGACTCCGGAAATCGGCCTGGTTCAGATCCGGGTAACATTCCGCCGCCGCTTCGCCCGCAGGCCGCGG
>CAYRVX010000173.1:0-10939 GCA_964427875.1 uncultured Planctomycetaceae bacterium | reverse complement strand
ACCGATGGTTGTCATGCTCATGCTCCCGATCACCGATTCGGGCCTCGTTCTCTCGGCTTCGCAAGGTCCGTTCGCCCGCGGTCAAGGCTGGGGAGGGGCCTTGGGGACCGGCCCCAAGCCTGACGGGCGCATTATACCCCCGATCCCGGCGCTTTCAACTGCCGGAACTGCTGGAACCTGGGGGGTTGCTCAGGGCTCGAAGGACAGGTCCGGCGGCTCCTGCTCCTCGCAACGTTGGTATTCCAGGAAGTCCGGAACGGGTTCGTAGGTCAGCGACGAGTCCGAATCGCAGAGCAGGTGGCTGGCCGTTCCGCCCGACTCGAGCCAGCGGGAACGTGGGGACGGGGCTCGCGGGGGCTCGTGACCTGCGGCTTACGTGCGATCGGTCTATGCGGTCTGTGCGGCGAACTCCCGACCGGTCGCCCTATAAGCCGCGCTCGAATCGTATCTTGCCACCCGGAAGGATCGTCGGCCATGAGATAGGCCTACGTACACGGTCTTCCCGCTGCCCGGCGGGCCGATTCCCGATGTCCATCGGGATTGTGATGCCCCGGGGCCGCGATGGTCAGCGCCCGCTTGGCCGACTCCTGCCCGTCCCGATGCGCTTCGGGATCGGAGAAGTCCACGTCGTACCGGCCGGCGACGGCGAAGGCCTTCTCCAGGTCCACCACCGTCGGCTCGACAGGCAGCTCGTCGGTCAGGAAACCGACGGCGTCGGAGAGGAAGTTGACGGCGACGATGTCGATGCCCTCGACGACGGCCGCCTCGGCGGCGTTGTCGGCCGGCACGATGACGCCGCGGATATCCCGCTCCCTGCCGGTACTGCTCTGCGAAGCGGCGCTTCGCTGCGCAGCACGAGTCGCGGCTCGCTGCATCTTCGCCGCGAGCCGGGCGGCGATCGTCTCGGGCTCGACGAGGAACGCGCGGGCGGCCTGGGCGAGTGACCATCCCCGGGCAGCTTTGAGCTCGAGGATGGCCATTCGTTCGACATTGGATCTCCTGCTTGAGCCGGTCGATCTGCGCGGTCAGGCGCACACGGGAAGTGTGCGGGCCGAAAGTCGCAGGACCCGCGCACAGGGCGCAGAGCCTACTTCCCGGTCGGGCTGGTGAGGCACAAGACACTGCCGTCCCGCAGGGACACGAACAGGCGGTCCTGGGAGGCGATCATGCCGTCGAAAACGGGGGCGGTGTCGAGGGTCAGTTGCCCGAGCTTCTTGCCTTCATTGGCTGAGACGGCCACGAGGACGGCGCCCCGTCGGCCCTCGAGGGCGGCGAAGGGATCTTTGGGATCGAACTCGTCCGGCTCCCCGGCGGCGAAGAGCACGTCGCGGGTCTTGACCATCGCGCGGACGCGCACGGGCAGCCAGACCGTCCACAACGGCGGGTCGGCGCGCGTATAGCCGATGCCCTTGTCGGCGCCGAACGCCTTGCTGCCCAGCTTGACGCTGCCGCCGCGCCCGCGGGAGTAGTCCGACTGCGGCAGCCAGCGCAGCGGCGCCCGGGCGCCCGCCTCGCCGACGATCTGCGGCTCGGTGGTGTTCTTGTCGGCGAACAGCAGGTAGCCCTCCTTGCCCGGGAAGAACATCGGGCTGTGGACGTTGCGGCGGTAAAAGACATGCACCGCGTAGGTCGTTGTCTCGTCGACCACCAGCAGTTGCCCCGCCTTGGGGGCCTGGTTGGCCAGTTGGAAGCCGGGCCAACGCTTCGAGTACATCCAGAACGTGCGGTTGTACCACGAGCCGTCCAGCAGGCCGGCCGTGGAGAACACGTGCAGCCCCACGTCTTTCTCGCCCTTGGACGAGAGCACCTTGGGGTCGATCTCCTTCAGCTCGGGCGTGAGCTTCTTCTGCCGCATGTAGATGTGGCCGCCCTCGGCCACGAGGATATCGCCATTCGCCCCGGGGACGTAGAAGGCGACGTCGCGCTGGCCGTCGATGCGGCGATGCGGGCCGGCCAGGCGCCCCGTGTGAAGGATTCTGCCCGTGGCCGGGTCGAGCCCGTAGAATCGGATGCCGCCGTCGAGGTAGGTCGACCGGCCGGCGGCGACATAGGCGATGCCGCCGCGGACAAGCACGCTGCCGTGGACGGGCCAGGCCGACTCAACCTGGCCGAAGGAGACAATGCGGCGGTCGTGCGGGGCGGCCAGGAAGCGCCACGCAAGCGCGCCGTCAGACTTCCGGAGGCAGTACACGCGTCCGTCGGCCGAACCGAAGAGCACCATGTCGCCGCAGAGCGTGGGCGGCGAGTCGACGCGCCCGCCGGCGACAAACTGCCACAGCCGCTTGCCCGTCGCGGCATCCAGGGCGTAAACCGTGTGGGCGTCGATCGATGCGACGAAGAGCCGACCGCCGGCGGTCACCGGCTGCGTCAGGGCCGCGGATCGGCCCAGCGTGACGCGCCAGGACCTCGCCACGTTCGCCCCGACGCTTGCGGCCGTGCTGGCGTGACGGGCCGAGTCGTGGCGGTAGGTGGGCCAGGCATGGGGATTGACGACTGACGATGTGCGATTGACGATTGACCCGTAGGCGGGGCCCTTCTCGAGGCGCTGGGCGTCGGGGAGCGGGGGCGTAGGCACGGTCGGGGCCGGGGCGACGGCCGAGTAGCCCAGCAGTTTGCCGCCGGGCTGGCAGAAGCACTGGTCAACGGGCACGTAAAGCAGGCCGTAGCACGGCATGATGCCCTCCTTGCACGCCCCGCGGAGCCAGTTGTTCTGCTCGTGCGTGCTGCCCTGCAGGTCGAGGAACTCCACCCCCTCCATGCCGCTGATGATGTACCGGCTGGTCGCCTTGTTGCGGTAGCAGCGGTGATGGTGCTCGGGGCTGCGGAAGTTGTCCACGACGACGCGCCTCATCTGGGCTCCCGTGCGGATGTCGAACGCCAGTGCCAGTACCCCTTGGCTCTTGCGGGTGGGCTTGCCCGCCTGGTCCACCGGGATCATTCCGGGCCAGACCAGGTTGCCCACGACGAACAGGTCGGGGCCCTCGGCGCCGCTGCGCGCGGGGATTCTCTTGTGCCACAGCAGCTTGCCCCCCGCCGCATCGTAGGACTCCAGCGTCGTGCCGCCCAGGATCAGCACCACGCCTCCGGCGGCCACGAGGTTTCGGCCGCCGGGGGTCTTGGCCTGCGTATTCCAGAGCCTCTTGCCGGTCTGAAGATCCAGGCAGGTCAGCGTCTTGCCGGCCACGTAGAAGACCTTCCCGCCGTCAATGGCGACGAAGAGCGTTCGGATGCTTCCCCCCGCCGGTTCGCGCCACAGGACCTTGCCCGTCCTGCCCTCGGCAGCGACCAGCGTCGACGGACTGAAGCTCCTGTCGCCTCGGCGTTTGCTCGCCTCGGCGACGGGGGCCTTCACGTGCGCCACGACCACGCCGTCGCTGGCCAGGATCTCCTGGGTGGGCTCGGTCTGCTTCACGGTGGCGATCACCTTGCCCGTCGCCCCGTCCAGCACCGACAGCGACCCGCGGAAGCCGAGCGTCGCGTACAGGCGGTCGCCTTCGGCGACGAGACGGCGTTGGGTCTCGACCGGGGCCGAAACCCGCGCGGCGCGGAGGACCGTCCAGTCCTTGCCCTCGAACCGTGACTTGCCCCACTGGCGCCAGCCCCAGTTCGGCATCGGGCGCTTCCACAGCAGCTTGCCATTGAACGCATCGCGACAGACGACCGACCACCGCCCGGGCAGGCGCTCGTCGACGATGCCGATCGGACCCTCGTCGAAGATGTAGAACAGCCGCCCGCCCGCAGCGACCTGGGACTGGATGCCCGAGGCCGTCTCGTGGCTGCGAAGCCACAGTGGCGGAGCGACCCACTGCAATCGGCGCGGCGGGCCGACGACGGTGTCCCGCGCGACGGCGTTGTTGCCGGCGTCGTGGAGGTAATGGCCCCACGCGTCGATATCTCCCGGCACGGGCTTGACCGTTTTCTTCCAGATCTCGCCCTTGCCCGCCGCAGCCTTGGCGGAGGCGGGGGCCTTGACGTACGCCACGCCGCCCGGGACAAGGACGCGAAGGACCTCGCCGATCTTGACCTCCCCCGGATCATCCGAGACCAGAAGGTTCACCAGGTTGTCGGCATAGGGCAGGCGCGGGCCGGTCAGACGCTCGACGGAGACTGATCCGTACAGCCCAAGCGACGCCACGTACTTCCGCGCCGCGGCGACATTGGCCGGCGCAGCGTCCAGGCCGTGCACGGTGTAGGCGTCGCTTGCCCGCAGCGCCGCCGTGAGCTTGCCTTGCCCGCAGCCCAGATGCACCACCAGGCCGCCGCGGACGCCGGTGGCCTGGAGAATATCGCGGGCCTCGGCCCCGCTGGTCGGCGCCGCCGCGGCCAGGAACGCCAGTCCTGCAGATACGATGCATGCGATTGGTTTCATGCCAAGCTCCTTGTTAAAGGTCCTGCACCACAGCATACCGTATCCGGGCGGGCCTCGCCAAGCCTGCCGGGCCACTTGCGGACCTTGCAGGCGCGGGTCCCGAGCCACATCCTGCCCCGCGAACGGCCGGGTCGGCCGGCGAGGGCCTTCGGCACGAACATCAGGAGCGGGCCATGCAGACCACGCGACGAGACTTCCTCCGATGGTCCTCCCTGCCGGCCGGCTGCGCCGTCAGCGCGGCACGCCCAGGCGGCCAAGACCAGCGATACCCGCTGTTGCGAAGGGCAGCCTGAATCCGCGAGACCGACTCCTGCACCGCCTTGTCCGCCGGCCCCACCAGCCGAATGTCCGGCGAAGCCTTGGCGAAGCCGGAAGCCTCTTGGCGAAGGCGGGCGGCATCAATCCCCTGCAAGATCGAGCTGTGCACGCGTGAGATCATGGCGAAGATGATACGGCCCCGTGTATCGAGCCACAAGCGGCTGCGCAGGGGTAGCGCAGGGATTCCTGCCTGCGTCAGTGAATCGATAGCACAGGCAGCTCCCGAAGAGATGCATCCGGCGGATGCCTGCGTTACCACCCGGCCGCCGGTTGCCGCTGCTCACCGAATCTTGCCGCCCATGTGGATCAGGTGCTTCCCGGTCGCTTCTGCCAGTAGTCCGGTTCCCGGTGCAGGTGCATCACGGCGATGACAACATACTCATCCGGCTTGATCCGAAACAGGATCCCGAAGGGGAAGGTGCGTGTCAGGCAGCGACGAACGTCGCCCTCGACGAGTCGGTACAGGAAAGGGTTGACTTGAATTCGGTTAAGGGCGTCCTGAACGGAGACGAGAAACCGCCTGCCCAACTGCGGCTGCTGGGCCTCGTAGTATGCCGCCGCCTCCATCATCTCGGCTTCGGCCTCGGGATGGAACCGGACCGGCTTCATCCGAGCGCCGAGTGGGCCTTGTCGAACGCGTCCTCCGCGTCACGGAGCTCAACCAGCCCTTCGTCGACCTCGCGGCACCTCTTTCGGACCTCTTCTCGCCATGCGGGGGAGATCTCGCCGCCCGGCTCCGCGTCGAGGCTCTCGATGAGCTTCTCCGCGACGAACGCGCGCGCTTGCGCGGGTAGACTCAGGGCTTCGGAGACGATCTTGTCTACTGTCGTGCTCATACTGTTAGGATACCCCCATGTCCCGTGCAGGTCAATCCCACGGGATGGAGCCGCCTGCCGCCCTGCCGCCCGCCGGCGATCATGCAGGCGACGGCGACCTGCCTGCCGTAGCCGGGCGAAGGCGGGTCGGCAGGTCCAGCGCGGCCGAGTCCTTCTTCACCTCCGCCGGGGCCAGGTTGATCGTCACCTTCGGCCCCGGCCAGCGATACCCGCTGTTGCGCAGCGCCGCCTGAATGCGCGAGACGCCCTCTACGCCGCGGCGCATCTCCGCTGCGCTCCGACTGCACCGCCTTGTCCGCCAGGCCTACCAGCTGAACTTTGGGGTGACCCGCCGAGGTCACCATGTCGGTCTGCGCCTGGCAGGCGATGGCGTCGATGCCCCGCTAGCGGCGATCTGCGCTTCGCTTCGATCTGCAAGATCGAACTGTGAACCCACGAGATCATCGCGGACGAGATCATACTGCCGGGGAGGCGGCTACGCAACGAGGCAAAGCCTCATCTCCACGAGGTCATGCCCGGACCCTCTCACCCGCCGCGCCCGCTTCGCTGGAAGCCAAGACCAACTCCGACCCGTGCATTGCCCGAAAAGGTTCCTGACACCTTTTTCGCACACGAGAGAACGCCGATTCGCCTAATCAAGAGAACGCGCGGATGTGCCGATGGCTCCTGGGAGGGAGAGAGACAGGAGAAAGGGGAGAGGAAATGGACAGGAGGACGGGCATCACCGCGCGTCACGGCCGCGTCCGTGGGCCCATTGGTCGCGTGGCCTTCGTCGCCGTCCAGGTGCTCGGTTGGTCGCTGGGCGCAGGGGCCGCACTTGCGCGAGGCGTGCCTGAGATGCTCCCGACGGACGAGGAGCTTCCGGGCTGGCGGCGCGGGGAGGTTCGGCAGGTCAAACCCATCGTGGTCGCCGAGGCGCGCGGCCGCGCTTCGGAGAGCTGCGCCGCGACCTACGTGCCCGCCCGGCCGCAGGAGGGCGACTGGAAGATGGACGTCCGCATCCAGGGCTTTGCATCGGCTCGAGGCGCCGTGGGCCACCTCAACCTGAGACGACGCACACTGACCACAACCGCCGCGCGTCTCCGCAAGAGCGGCCGAAAGCCACTGTGGACGTTCATTCGCGAGCAGTTCGGCACGAACTCTCTCTGCTACAACAGGGGCCGGCGCGAGGTGAACCTCATCTTCGTCGAGGGGCGGTACTATGCGACCGTCACCGATCGGGACATTCCGTCGGCGGCCCTGCCGCGAGTCCGGAAGATGCACGCGATCCTGCGAGCGAAGATCGCCGGAAAGACGCCGCCCCGCGAGCCCCAGCGGCCCCCTCCGCCTCCTCCCACCGATCCGCTGGTGATCCAGCCGGCCTCGATGCAGGCAAAGGTGTCCACCGGGGGGGACCTGCGCCTGGATGTCACGATCCGGAACAACTCATCCGGGCGATTCTCCGGCGTGGTCTTCTCGGCGCAGGCGCAGCATCCGTCCGTCGCGACCGTCGCCGAGGCGGCGGACCAGGTCGCCGTGGCCGGCATCACGAGGAGGCTGGCGGGCATCGCGGCCGGCGGCCGGACGCAGACGAGCGTGTCGGTGCACGGCGTCAAGTGCGGTCGGGCGAAGGTCCTGCTGCTGGCCGCGGCCGAAGGCGGCCCCAAGGCCCGGACGGTCGCGGTGGAGGTCACCGTCTCCGCGCCGCCGGCGCCCGCACCCACGCCGCAGCAGAGGAAGGTCAAGGACCTGTTCCGCAACACGATGGAGCTTGTGGAGGTCCGCAACGCGCGGGGCGGGCGGTTTCGTGTCGTCAGCCTCGGTCCGTTGGCCGAGGCCTGGGTGGATACGCCCGACCGCATCGTCTTCGTCCGCCCGAAGGACCGTTACTGGCCGCCGACCGTCCGGCAGTGGCAGGAGCTGCGGGTCAAGGAGCGCGAGGCGGCGGGCCAGGGCGGCGACGTGGCCCGCGGCGCCGCAACGTCCACGGTCATCGGCTACCTCAGCTCCGGGCTCGATCAGGCCTGCGGCGTCTACGGCAAACTGAAGGCGATGCGCGACCTGACGCGCACCGAGACGCCGGAGGAGGTCGTCCAGACCGTCCAGGGCGCCGTCCTGCCGCCGGTGGCGCAGATGGCCCTGCGGGCGACGGACTGGGTTGACGCCCGAAAGGACCGCGTCGCCCTCGAGAAGGGGATCGAGAAGCGGCTGGGCATGATGCGAGGCACGCTCGAGCTTCCGGGCCGGCCGCCCCTGCGCGGGTTCGCGAGGAAGATGCCCGACGGAAAGTGGTACTTCATCGAGCTGGGGAAGGACTGACCATGGGCGCGAATCCACTGACGCGTATTCTGACGATGATCGGCGCCGCCGCCGCCCTCATGGTGGCGGTCGTCCTGATCGTGGGCCTGGTGTTCCTCCTGCGCGCCGTCCGGCGGCGCCGCGGGGGCCGCGTAATCGCGGGGCTCGTGCTGGCGCTCGTGGTGGCCGGGGTGCTCGCAGCCCTGGCCGCAACGGGGACCTTCCCCTTCCGCCCGGCGGCCACTCGCGGTGAATCCGGCCCCACGGCGGATGACAACCGCCGGGCTCTTGCCGCGGAGGCGGCGGCCGCGGGCGCAGCGCTCAACGGGAAGAGCCAAGAGGCCCTCCGGCATTATGCCGCGGCCGCTCGCGCCGCCGCCGGAGTCGGTCGGAAGGTCGAGGCCGACGCCCTGGCCGATACCGCCGAGCTGCTCAGGCGGATGGAGCCCGTCCCGCAAGGCGCGGCGCTCGGCATCCTGGAGGCCTTCGGCTGCGAGCCGGCGTACGTCCGGCGGCGGCCCGGAAGGACTTCCGCGCTGTACCGTCACCGGGAGGGGGTCATCTTCGTAACGGCCACCGACGTGCCCGACGAAGCGGGCGGCGATCCGGTCGTCCGCCCGGCCGGCGAACGGTTCTTTGTCGCCTGGGCCCGAACGCTGCCGGGGGGGACCTACTACCTGCACGGCGCCGTGGCCACGCGTCAGGCAGCCGACCAGATCGCCGGCTGGCACGCCGAACCGGCGCGGCTGCCCGATCCTCGCGGCGTGGTGGCCCCGTCGCCCGCGGCGAACGTGCCGGCGTTCGGCGTCCACGTTCCGACGGCCCGCCCGTCTTCACCGCCCTCGCCACACGCCGGGACTTCCGTCAAGACTTACACCTTCGGCCCCGTGACGTACCGGCAGGCCCCCCGGACCTTCGCCGTCACGGTCCCAAGCCACTTCGCCAAGGTCGAAGTGGGCATCAACGGCCGGAACAGGTACGGAGGCTGGCGAGGTCGGCTGTCGGTCAACGGCAAGGCCGCCTGGCGGTTCCTGCGATTCGACAAGGTCGGC
Organism: uncultured Planctomycetaceae bacterium; assembly: GCA_964427875.1. Lineage (GTDB taxonomy): Bacteria > Planctomycetota > Phycisphaerae > SM23-33 > SM23-33 > CAYRVX01. Next base: position 2,087 of record CAYRVX010000173.1, on the reverse strand, counting down.
ATCATCAAGGACGAGCTGCTCGGCAGGGCCGTGAAGGAGCCGACGGGCAAGGGGTCCTATCTGGACGTGACGCCCCTGTGTCGGCCCGGCCTCAACCGCATCACCTACTACCACTACACGGAGGGTCCGGGCTTCAAGGTGATCGTGCGAGTCCACAGTCGACCGGGCGATTGAGGCGGCACGAGAAGAACGGGCCCGTTCTTGGCGAGAAGCTCTTCACCACCGTCACCACCGAAGATGATGAGGCGGGCGGCCCGGGGAGAGGGCGGTAGCCGGTTCAGACTTTCTCGGGGACTACGAACGGCTTGCGGTACGGCCGCCTCAGCAGCCGGTTCGCCCGGGTGGCGATTGCGGAGTCGCCCACGAACTGCTCCCTGTCGGAATCCATCTCAAGCCACGGACCGACGAGGAGCTTCGCCTTCGACCAATCGACGCCATTGGCGGCAAGATGCTCCTGAGAGCGTCCGAGGGCCTCCGCCGCCTCGCTGCCCCGCTTCTCCACCGCCTCGCGGGCCTCCCGGGGCGAGTGCGGCGTGCCGAGCCGGTAGGAGATGTTCGCCATGTGCACGAGGGCCGTGGACAGGTGCCCTTCGAGGACGTCGGCCCGAAGGTCGCCGACCTTCCGGCTGCGCACCGCGCTGATGAAGTTGAACAGGTGCCCCTTGTGCAGGGGGAACCCGCCGGTCTTCCCGGACCGGCCGGTGGGGCTTGGCAGCCTCGATTCGCCGTGCCGGCACTTCATCTTCCGACCGACGGTCTTTGGCCCCTTCGTTGAGGGCAGGTTCCGCAGCTCGAAGAGGATCATGGGGCCGGGGTCATACTGGAACAACGCGATCTGCGTATTTGGCGTCCGGCCGTCGTCGTCGAACAGGAACCGCCCGCCGATGCTCATCACACGTCTGGGGAGCACGTTCTGGCCGAGCGCCAGGCGGCACGCGCCCAAGGGGTAGATCCCGTTGTTGCCGATCTCGCCCGTGCCGGTAGGCCATACCCAGTGCCAGTCGTAGTGCAGCCTCCTTCGCCTCAGGGGCCCCAGCGGAGCCGGGCCGGTCCACAGGTCATAGTCCACCGACTTGGGCACAGGCTGCGGGCCGGCCACCCTCCCGATGCTGCTGCGCATCCTGTTCAGGGAGGCGTAGACCACCAGGATCCTGCCGAGCTTGCCCATCTCCAGGCGCATCTTCCCGGTCTTGTGGCCATGCGACTGATTGCCGAATTGGACCATCCGCTTGTACTTCCTGGCCGCCTCGACCATCTTGCGGCCCTCCCACAGGCTGTGACAGAGCGGCTTCTCGACGTAGACGTCCTTGCCCGCCTGGCAGGCCCAGACGGTCACGAGCGCGTGCCAGTGGTCCGGCGTCGCCGTCGTGATCGCGTCGATGTTCTTGTCCTCCAGGAGCCTGCGGACGTCGGTGTAGGCGTTTACCTTGTCGTTGCTGTCCTGGAAGCCCTTGACCTCGCGGCCCAGCACGTCGCGGTCCACGTCGCACAGCGCCACCACCCTCACGCCCTGAAGCTCGCGGAGCAGCTTGACGTGATAGCGCCCCTGGCTGCGAAGCCCCACGACGCCCACGCGGACATCGTCGTTGGCCCCGAGCACGCGGGAGCAGGGCGACAACGTCACCGCGGCGCCCGCGGCCAGCGGTCCGGCCTTCACGAAGGTCCGGCGTGTGATCCTCTTCATGGCTACTTGCCTTGTCTTCTCTGGCAGTCGCGACGAACGCCTGCTCAGCCGCGCCGCCGACGTGGGTTCCTGTTGATGACACCAGATGTGTGTTCGGAGGTCAAGCATCCCCTTCTGCAAGGCGAGGCCCGCGGTACCTCGGGGGCGATGCGGCCGGGGCAGATGGCCGCCAGGGCGTCGGCCTCGTCGTCCGTGCGATCCCGCTGATGGTGGAAAAAGCGGAGCGCGCCGGCCCACGCCTCCGTCCGGAAAGGTCCCCGGTCGTTTTCCTGCGCCGGGTGCGACGCGGGCTCAGAGCTGGTCTTTACCCACATTTGCTCAACGTCCTGACGGAGACGCTGTCTTGGGCCGGGCCCCCACGGGGCTTGCCCCCGTGGGGCCATGATTGGTGAACTACCAGGCC
>CAYRVX010000172.1:0-11115 GCA_964427875.1 uncultured Planctomycetaceae bacterium | reverse complement strand
GTCAGACCAGGATTTCCCGACCGCAACCGTCATTGAGCATTAGACATTAAGCATTAGACATTAGGCATTTGCTTGCGGCCGCAGGCCGCGCTGTGCTTCTACCGGCCAAACCGGCCAAAGACGTCCAGATGCCGGTCGGTGACCATGGCCACCTCCAGGTGGGCCAAGGACGCCCGCCCAAGCTGCTTGCGGACTTCCTCGACCGTGTAGGCCGACAGGAGGCTGCGATAGAACTCCTCCTGGAGCAGGTTGGACTCGCCGGAGGCGTACCGCTGGACGATGTCCAGGGCGGCCTGCTTGCTGGGCGGCCTGGCCAGGTCGCGCAGCAGACAGATCGCCCCGGGCCTGGCCAGACGTTTCACCTCGGCCCAGAACACACCGGTCTGGTTGACGTGATGGAGGATGCTGTTGGAGAAGATCACGTCGAAGTCGCCGTCCGGCAGGTGGGTGTCCTTGGCATCGGCCAGTTCCCAACGTATCCGATCGTCGAGGCCGGCCTCGATGGCGGCACGGCGGGCCTGAGAGAGCATCGGCGCCGAGGCGTCCACGGCGACGATCCGCCACGAGGGGCGTTTTCGCGAGACCCGGATGGGGATGTCGCCCGGCCCGGTGCCGAGATCGACGGCCTCGACGGCCTTGCCGGCCAGCGGCACGGTCAGCTCGAGCAGGCGGTCCACGAAGGCCTCGTTGACGACGCTGAAGTCCGCCCGCGTGTAGACCTCGGCCTCGGAGTCGTCGTCCATCAGTTCCGGCTCGGGCTCTCGCCGCATCATCACTCACTCTCCGGTCACGCGTGCCCGCGAGCGCCCGCAGATCAGCTTGACCTCGCGGGCGGTCAGGCCGCGGTTGAAGACGCGAAGGTCGTCCATCAAGCCCTCGTAGTGTTCATGGCCGGACCAGTTGCTTCGGGCAATGTAGTTGCGCTTCCTGACGACGGCCCTGGCGGCGACGGGGATGCTGGCCTCGCCGACCTTCCGGCCATTCCTGTAGAGCACTACTCGGCCGGTCTGGTCCTGCGAGGCGGCGAGGTGCTGCCACTTGCCCGACTCAATGACTCCCTTGGCGACGGCCTTTCCCATCCGGCTGCCCACGTACACCTGGAAGGCCAGATCGTCCGACGTGTCGCTCCGCGAGAAGATGACGTTGTCCGCGCCCTGGCCGTTGCCGAGATCGACAAAGCGGGCGCACTTCTTGCGGCTTGCCGGCCAGGCCCAGACCGTCACCGTGACGCCCTTGCTGAAGTCCGCGAACCCCTCGGGCAGGATCAGGTGGTCGTCGGCCCCGTCGAACTTCACGAAGCGTCGCCCGTCCGCCCCGAGCGTCCCGATTCGCGGCCACTTGCCCGTCTCGCCCTGCCGGGCGTGGTTCTCGTGCGGGGACTGGTCCTGCCACTCGGTCACGCGGCCGTCGGCATTGAGCTTCACGCCCGTGCCGGACCTCAGCCAGAGCAGGCAGTCGGAATAGCCGACGACCAGGTTGAACGCCGTGACGTAGGGATGCTCGCGAGAGGCAAGCGCGGGGTCGCTCGACAGCTCGGCCGCTTGGGCGGCGGCCCGGAGCTTCTCATAGGCGCCGGGCAGCGAGAGGAGCTCGTCGAGCTTCTCGCCGCTGCGGGAGCAGCGCTGCACGAGGACGGTGGCGAAGTAGTTCAGCCACTGCACCTGCCGGGGCCCGGCGGCGGCGAGGGCCATCGAATGGGCCTCACGAAGCTCCGCGGGTGCGGTCTCGGCGATCACCTTGGCAAGCGACCGCATCAGGGCGGCGTGGAGCTGCGGCTTCGCGCCGGCCTTCAGTCTGGCCAGAACAAGCGGCGGGGTCTTCCCGTCCCGCACTCGCGCGAGCAGCCCGGCTGCTTCGGCGGCCACGGCGTCCGGGCGCTCCCCCAGGGCCTTCCGCAGGTAGATCGCCCCCAGGTCGCCGGCCTCGGTCAGCGTGGAGGCGGCGATCTGCCGGACCTCCGGCACGGGGGAGCCGAGCTTCCCGACGGCGTCGGCCATCGACGGCGCCTGGCGGCGATACTCCTTCAGCCGACGGGCCAGGGCCGACAGGCCGCCCGCTGCCGGGTGCCCCGTGAACGTCATCCGCATGTCCCGGCAGGCCTTCATCGCCTCGAAGAACTCGGTCTTCTCGACCAGGGCCAGCACCCTCGCCAACTCCGTGTCGAAGTCCCTGCCGTCGTAAGGGGCGGCCGGTCGTGTCGCAGCCCGGCGGCTCGCCGCGGGCTTCGTGGCGGGCACGGCCGGCCGCGTCGCCGGCGCCGGGCGGGGCGACGGGCGCGGACGTCCCGGGGCCGCGGTGCGGGAATCGTCGCATCCCGCCGCAGCGAGGACCCCCAGCACGCCGGGGACCACCGCGCCAATCCACTTCATGACAGGGGTCCTTTCGATGGTGCGTCTGCCGCACCGGGCGAAACCGTCACGTGGACACAACCCGCATTGTACACGCCCGGCGCGGGGTGACAACCGCCTGGCAGAAGCGCCAACCGGACCGGGAGGGGCCTGACGATACGCCTCGGCCGGCGCAAAAAAAATTCCGGCGCCCGGACTTCCGTGTCCGGACGCCCGTCCCTGACGAACGAATCCAGCCGACTCCGTCCGGCATGGTTATGGGACGAGACCCATCAGGAGATCTGACCGGCGAGCATTTCGACCAGCTTGCCGGCGGGCATGGACTTCGGCCCGGTCGGCGTCAGCCAGGTCAGCTCCTTTCCCTCGGCCAGCATCCGCTCCATCCTTTGGACGGCCAGCACGGCCGAGGAGTGGTTCTTTCCCATGAAACGTCCGATTTCGGGGTAGCTCATTCGCGTGTGGCGGCGCGCCAGGAACATCGCCACCATCCTCGCGGTCGAGATCGTTCGGATGCGGCGTGAGGAATGGATATCGGCCGGCGTGATGCCGAAGAAGGCCGCCACCTGCGCCTCGATGTCGCCCAGCGTGATGGCGCTGTCGGTCCGGGCGAGGTGCTCGGCGAGCGCCTCGGCCGCGAGCCGCAGCGTGACCTCCCCGTCCACCAGCGCCGAGAGGGCGGCCAGGCGGATCAGCGTGCCCTCCAGCTCGCGCACGGAGCCGCGAATGTGCATGGCGATGTACTCCAGCACGTCGCCGGGCACGGCGAGCTTCATCTTCGCGGCGCGGCGGCGGAGGATTTCCAGCCGCGTGCGGCGATCCGGCGCGTCGATCTTGACGACCATTCCCGCGACGAACCGGCTGACCAGCGCCGCGTTGAGGTCGCCCACCAGCCGAGGGTGCGCGTCTGAGGCCATCACCACCCGCTTGCCGGCCGTGTCGATCGCGTTGAACGTGTGCAGGAACTCATCCTGGGTGGCCTTCTTGGCGGCCAGAAAGTGCACGTCATCTATCGCCAGCAGGTCCAGTTGCCGGTATCGACTTCGGAAGTCGGGGAGCTTCTTGCGCCGCAGGGAAGTCAGGAAATCGTTGGTGAACTGCTCGGCCGTCAGGTACCGCCATGCCGGCGGTCGCCCCCGCACGGCCGCGCGCGAGGCCGCGTTGCATATCCCCTGAAGAAGGTGTGTCTTGCCCACGCCGCACGGGCCGTGAACGAAGAGAGGGTTGAACGGCACCGGCGAGGCCTTGACCATGGCCACGGCGGAGGAGTATGCCAGCCTGTTGCTCTCGCCCACGACGAAGTCCGCCAGCTTGTACCTCAGCGGCGCCGCCGGTTGCGAGCACGGCCGGCTGCGCCCGGTCGTCGCCTTCTCCACCATCTCCGCCTGCTTGTCCAACTGACGCTTGCGCACCTTGCCGCTGAGCGTGGGATCGATCGTGACCACGACGGCCCTGCTTCGGCCCGTCTGCGACGCCGCCGTCTCGGCGATCATCCCCCGGTAGTGGGTCTCGATCCAGTTCCCCACGAACGGGTTGGGCACGGCGACGTTGATGTGGCCCTCTTCCAGGCTGATGTCCACGCCGTGCTTGAACCACGCGTTGAACTTCTGCGGGCCGATCCGGTCCGCAAGCCCGGCCAGTATGTCCTGCACGGCGCCCTGATCGGCGCGCGGCGATTCCGTTCGAACGGTCATGGTCGATCCCTCATATCGCACGCGGCATCGAGCCTGCGGGCCCCATCCTTTCGGCCCTGCGGTGCAAACGAGTTGTTTCCCCGCACCGCTAACCAATCCTCACGTGCGACACCGAATGTAAGGGCGATTCGCCGGGTCGGTCAATCACAAACAGGTCGTTTTCTTATCCACAGGCCCCAACGTCCGACCGGCAGGATGCTTGACGCGAAAAAAAAAGTTTCCTCCACACCTTATCAACAAACGCTTCACGTTGCCCCGGCGGCGAGGGATTCTCGCGGGAGGATGTACGCGACCCGCCGGAACGTCTCGCGAAAACCCGACTGATCGTAAATTCTTTTGGCGTAGGTGTTTTCGGTGTCGACCGCCACGGTGAGAGCGCGGCGTTTCCTGCGCCTTGCCCACCGGGCGGCCCGACGGACCATCGCCCGCCCGATCCCCCGGCCGCGAAACTCGCGCGCGACTCCCATGTACACGAGGTCCATCTCGCCCGGGGAAACGGTCGAATCGTTGACCAGAATGCAGCCGGCCGGGCGATGCTCCACGCCTGCGATCCACCACGATCTCGGGCTGAAGACGCCGCTGGCCTTGTGCCCCTCGATCACGTCGGACAGGGGGCGAAGCCCGCGCAGTGGCGGACAGTCAAACGATTGCTCATATGTGGCTTCGATTACCGATGAAAGCTCCTCCTCCGTGTATCTTCGAAAGCTCCGCCACGTGCACCGCTCCTCCCCCTTGGCGGCGACGCGCTCGGCGAGGTCCAGCCGCATGTACAGCAGCTCGGCCAGCCGGCGGAACCCGGCCGAAACCAGCATCTCGCTGTCCGCCCGAAGGGCCGGCGCCAACAGCGACTGAATGAAGGCAAGCCCGTCGCCGAGGGCCTGCCGGCCGGCGCGCTCGACGACGGCGGCGACGCAGCCACCGTCCACGCCCGGCGCAGCGAGGGGGGAATGAGACAGCATCCCGACCCGCCCGGGGCCTGCGACGGCCAGCGAGGCCGCCACACACCGCCCGTCTCGCCGGGCCCACCAGAACCGGCACCGCCCGCCGCAGCGGTCGATCATCCGCTCGAAGGCCTCCGCCCGGACGGCCGTGGGAATGTCCCGACGCCGCCCGCCGGCGAGAAACCGAAGCGTCTCGCTCGTCGCGCCCTCAGGCACCGGGGCAATCTCCGTCTCCCGCGACATGGTGAGCACTATACTAACACTACAACGAAAGATCGTCAATTCGTTGACTCGTTAACTCGTTGTCTCGGCGGTAGTTGTTGAGCGCAGGCGCAAGAGCGGGCGCCGAAAGGCTTTGCGACACGGAGCATCTTACGAATCAACGAGTTAACGGATCCACGAGTCAACGAAGTCTCGTTGTAGGGCTAAGCTCTCTGCAAGAATATCTGAACAGTTGAACAGGTGAGCAGGAGACCGCAGGCGAGCAATGCAACAGCCCCGCCCGGCACTGCCAAAGGTGTTCGTGCTGCGGTCCACCGTTCTCCTGTTCAACTGCTCGCCTGCTCTAAGCTGCGCGCAATCCTTGTTGCACGCAGCCTGGGGCCCCCGCCGGCCACGCAAGAGGCGCCGCGCCAACTTTTCCCCCGTTCGCTGTTGACTTCGGCCCCCGAAGGCCGTAATGTTCCATGACGCCCCGTCGGCGGCTCGGCGGCGGCAGGCAGGTGAGGCTTCCCAGAGCCAGGAGCAAAACCATGAAACTACGCGTGGCGGCGATCGTCCTGACGAGCGCGGCACTGGGGGCCGTCGGCCTCGGCCAGCCGGCAGGCACAACGCAAGAGCAGGCCACAACCCAGCCCGCCATCCGCAGGCCCCCGAAACCCACCGTGGTCCCGCTTCACTGGGAGTTCGACATCGAGCTCGACCAGCTCAGGAGCATATCGGTCGTGCTGCCCGAGAAGGGAACGGACAAGGAGCAACTGTTCTGGTACCTTCGCTACACGGTGACGAACAACTCGGGCGAGGACCACATCTTCGTTCCCGAATTCGTCCTGTACGCCGGCACCGGCCAACTGATCCGGGCCGGCAGGAGGGCGCCGACGTCGGTCTTTTACAAGATCAAGAAGCTCCACAACGACCCGATGCTCAAGACGCAGACGTCCATGACCCGCAAGCTCCTCTGCGGGCAGGACAACGCCAGGAGCGGCGTGGCCATCTGGCCGGACTTCGACGCCGCCGCGGGGAGCGTCGACATCTTCATCACCGGCCTCAGCGGCGAGACCAAGGCCATCGACCTGCCCAAGCCCATCCAGGTCGTCGAGACCGACTGGCAGGGCAACAAGAAGAAGGTCACCAAGACGCGCCTGATCCTGGCAAAGACGCTGCACCTGCGATACGCCGTTCCCGGCGAGAAGGCCGCCCGCAAAGACGTGGTCCCCAAGCTCCTCAAGAAGCAGTGGGTCATGCGCTGATCGGCGGACCTCCCCCAGCCCACGCCTGACGCGGCGTTAGCCTTTCATCGACGAGGACGCCCGGCCGGCGATCACGAAGGCACGGCGAGCCGCCAGTGCGCCCGCGGGCCTGCGGCTCGAAAACCGCCATTGACAGGCCGCCGGGCGGAGGGTATTGTGCAGGGTTCGAGGGCATTGGTCGAAGAAGGATATGGCCGCCGGGGCCGGCGGAGATGACCGGGAGCTGTGAGATGGCGCACAAGAAGGGACAAGGCTCGACGCGGAACGGGCGAGACAGCAATGCCCAGTACCGCGGGGTGAAGTTATACGGCGGGCAGGCCGTCAAGGCCGGCGGCATCATCATTCGTCAGTGCGGCACACCGTTCAAGCCCGGCCGCAACGTCGGCCGCGGCCGGGACGACACGCTGTTCGCCCTGAAAGCCGGCTCCGTCTCGTTCCGCGGGCGCTTCGTGGACGTCGTCACCAACTGACGCCGCGGCCGGACCGCGCAAGTAGCTGACTGGAGATCCTTTTTTCGCCATGGAAAAGGACGCCCCGGTCAACAAGGCGATGTTCGTCGACGAGGTGGAGATCTTCGCCGTCGCCGGCGGCGGGGGCAACGGATGCGTGGCCTTCCGGCGTGAGAAGTACGTGCCTCACGGCGGGCCCGCCGGCGGCGACGGCGGCCACGGCGGAAGCGTCTTCCTCAAGGCCGACGAGTCTTTCACGACCCTTCAGCACCTGGCCGGGAAACACCACTGGCGAGCCGACCGGGGCGGACACGGCGAGGGAAAGAACCGCCACGGGCGAAACGGCGCGGACGTGAGCGTTCTCGTCCCGGCGGGGACGGTCGTCCACGATGCCGACCTGGAGATCGTGCTGAAGGACCTCGCCCAGCCGGGCGACGTCGTTCGCGTGGCGGCGGGGGGCAGGGGCGGGCGCGGCAACGTGCACTTCAAGAGCCCCACCAACCAGGCGCCTCGGATCAGCGAGCCGGGCGAGCCGGGCCAGCAGCGGCGGCTCCGCCTGGAGCTCAAGCTCATCGCCGACGCGGGGCTCGTCGGCAAGCCCAACGCGGGAAAGAGCACCCTGCTGTCGCGCCTCTCGGCGGCCCGGCCGAAAATCGCCGCCTACCCTTTCACCACGCTTCACCCGCACCTGGGCATCGTCGAGATGCCGAGGTACAGGCGGTTCGTGATGGCGGACCTGCCCGGCCTCATCGAGGGCGCCCACGAAGGCGCCGGCCTCGGCGACGCGTTCCTGCGGCACATCGAGAGGACGAGGATCCTCGTCCACATGCTCGACATCTGCCCGGCGGACGGCGACCCGGCGGCCAACTACCGCGCAATCCGCGATGAGCTCGGGCGGCATTCCGCCTCGCTGGCCGGAAAACGCGAGATCGTCGTCGCAAACAAGATGGACCTCACCGACGCCGAGGAGAACCTGCAAAAGCTCCGCCGCGAGCTCGGCCGCGAAGTCCTCGCCATCAGCGCCGTCACCGGGCGCGGGCTTGAATACCTCACCGGGCGCATCTGGCAGACGCTGGAGGAAGAAAGGGCGGCGAAATGACCGAGATCCCCAACGTCCTCGCCTGCGACGTGGGCAACAGCGCCGTGCACGTCGCTCACGTCAAGGGCGACGAAGTCGCGCTGCAGCGCGTCGTCCGCGTGGGCCAGCTTCGCCGACTCAACGGACAGCTCGCGGAGATCTGGAAGCAGATCCCCGAGCCGAGGAAGCTCGTCGCCGCCAGCGTCAATCCCGCCGCGCTGAAGGCCCTGGAGGCCGCGGCGGCCGAGGCGCTCGGCCAGGACGTGCTCGTCGTCGGACGAGACCTCCCACTGCCCATCGAGACCGACCTTCCCGACCCCCGTTTAGTCGGGGTCGATCGGCTCTGCTGCGCCGTGGCCGCCTATGACCGCCTCGGCACCGCGTGCGTCGTGGCCGACTTCGGCACGGCCATCACCATCGACTGCGTCAACGACAGCGGGGTCTTCCTCGGGGGCGCGATCCTCCCGGGGCTCGACCTGGCGGCCGACAGCCTGCACGAGCACACCGCCCAACTGCCCCGCGTGGAATTCCACTGCCCCAACTGGGTCTTCGGCAAGGACACCTCGCAGGCCATCGTCGGCGGGATCGTCGGCGGCGCTCGCGGCGCGCTGCGGGAGCTGGTCGAGGCCTACGCCACGGAACTGGGGCACTGGCCGCTCGTCATCGTCACGGGCGGCGACGCCGCCCTCGTCTGCCCGCGCCCGGGCGAGAACGGGCTCGTCCAGGCCGTCGTGTCGGACCTGGCCGTCCGAGGCGTCGCCCTGGCGTACTACAACTCGCTGCTGAGATGAGCCCCCCGCCGCCGACCACCGTTGCGATCCAGACGCCGCCGGGGCGGGGCGGTATCGCCGTCATCGCCCTGGCCGGCGCGAGGACAGAGGAGATCCTCGAGCAGGCCTTCCGGCCGCTGGGCTCTCACGCGGCCGCCCAGCCGGGCGCGATTCGTCTCGGGCACATCATGGACGGCGACCGCGTGATCGACGAGGTGATCGTCGCCCGACGGAACGAGGCGGCCGAGATCAACGTCCACGGCGGACCCGCCGTCGCGGCGGCCGCCCTGCACCTGCTGGCCCGGCTCGGGGCCGAGGTCCTGCCCGCGCCCCCCGCCGCCCCGGGAGACTTCCCCACTGCCCATCCGGCCTGGGCCAACCCCGCCGTCGGCGAAGAGCTGCTGCGGGCCCTGCCGGACGCTGACAGCTCCCTGGTCGCAGCCGCACTGACGCAGCAGTGGTCCTCCGGGATCAGCAGACTCGCCCGCCAGGCCATCGCCGCGCCCGCCGGCGAGGCCGGAAGACTTCAAGACGCCGCCGGTCGGCTGGCGACGATGCAGCGCCTGCTGCACCCGGCGGAGGTCGTCCTTGCCGGGCCGCCCAACGTCGGGAAGAGCACGCTCGCCAACGCCCTGGTCCAACGAGCGGTGAGCATCGTACACGACGCAGCCGGCACGACGCGCGACTGGGTCCGCGAGCCGGCCCTGCTAAACGGCGTGCCGGTCTACCTGACCGACACGGCGGGCCTGTGGGACCCGCCCGCGCCCGGCGAGGTCGACGCCGAGGCCGTCCGCCGGGCTCGCCGGCGAATCCGGCAGGCCGACCTCGTCCTGCTGCTCGGCGCCGGCCAACGCAGCAAAGTGCCCGCCTGGCTCGGCGCACGGTATCTCCACGTCGCCACCCAGTGCGATCTGTCGCCGCCCTTTGCCGGCGCCGACGCCGCCGTGGCGGCCGTCACCGGCGACGGCCTCGACGCCCTGAGCCGGTGCATTCTCCAGTCCCTGGGCCTCGCCGAGGTCGATCCCGCCGCCCCCGCCGCCTTCACCCGGCGCCAGGCCGACCTGCTCCACCGCGCCGCCGAAGCCATCCGGAACGCCGACCCCGCGCGAGCACGCCACGCCCTGCTCGAACTGCTCGAGGGATAGCCCCCCCCTCTCGTCCCCCCCGGCCTGTTCGCTTCAGCGATACAGGCACGCACACCAAACCCCCAAAAAACACCCCCAGATTCGCTTATAATAGATCAGGAATCAGTCCCTTTCACCTTCAACCGGAAAGGCGACTCAGATGAAGCCCACCAGAGCAACCCTCGTGCTGCTGACCGCCGCCGCCGCCCTCGCGTTGGCAGCGACCACACAGGGCAAGATCAGGACACAGAGCGTCTCGTACCAGGACGGACAGACGGTGTTGGTGGGCTTCGTCGCTTACGACGACTCCCTCAAGGGCAAGCGGCCGGGGGTGCTCGTGTTTCACGAACGGTGGGGCCTGAACGACCACGCGAGGACCTGCGTCCGGCATATGGCCTCCCTCGGCTACGTGGCCCTGGCGGGCGACCTCCACGGCGGCGGGTGGCAGGCGAAGACGCCCGATGAGGCCGAACGGCTGGCCGCTCGACTCCGGAGCGACCGTGCCCTGATGCGCAGCCGCGGGCGGGCGGCCCTGCGGCAGATCAAGGCCCACAAGCTGGCGGACGACGAGAAGGTCGCGGCGATCGGGTTCGGCCTGGGCGGCACGGCCGCGCTGGAACTGGCCCGAAGCGGCGCCGACATCCGCGCGGCCGTGAGCTTCCACGGGCGCCCCATCGAGCCGGACCCCAACGAGGCCGGGCGGATCCAGGCCAAGGTCCTCCTGCTGCACGGGGGGGCCGACGGGCGCGTCTTCGCGCCCGAGGCAGCCGCCTTTCGCAACGAGATGCGCGCGGCAGGGGCAGACTGGCAGATGATCACCTACGGCCAGGCCGCCGGCGCGTTCAGCGACCCCGGGAGCGCCGCGTACAACGATCGCGCCGCCCGTCGAGCCTGGACGGCCACGAAGCTCCTTCTGGCGGAGACCATCGGCCTGCCCAAGCCCGACGGGGACGGCCGCGGCGGCATCGGGCGGTTCTTCAGGGACAAGGTCGGCAAGCCCGTCGGCACGGCCGGCAAGGCCACCGGGAAGGCCGTCAAGAAGGCCGCCACCTGGACCTGGGAGAAGCTCAAGGGCAAGGACGACGACTGATCCGCGGCCGCGGCGGGGACGAGTCCTCGCCCGGCGCCCGGACCGTCGCGGGAAATCAGGGACAGGCAGCTTGTCCCAGCGACCAAATAGGTGACTGATCCGAATGGCACTGCCGTGCGCAGGCGTCGCATTTCATGCGGCTTACGTTTTCTCGA
>CAYRVX010000171.1:0-11356 GCA_964427875.1 uncultured Planctomycetaceae bacterium | reverse complement strand
GCTTGCCACCTTCGTCTTACCGCGGCTGCTGGCACGAAGTTAGCCGTGGCTTCCTGTGGGATTCCTCAACTCCGGGGGGTATTGGCCCCCTTCGCTTGGTGGTCCCTGACAGCGGTTTACACCCCGAAGGGCTTATTCCCGCACGCGGCGTCGCTGTCTCAGGCTTGCGCCCATTGGACAATATTCGTTGCTGCAGCCTCCCGTAGGAGTCTGGGCAGTGTCTCAGTCCCAATGTGCCGGGTCAACCTCTCAGTCCCGGTACCCGTCGTAGCCTTGGTGGGCCGTTACCTCACCAACAAGCTGATAGGACATGGGCCGCTCTCAAGCCAACAGGTCCCCGAAGGGATCCCCGCCTTTGACCACAATACCTTGTGAAACTGTGGCATCATTGGGTATTACTCAGCCTTTCGGCTGACTATCCCCATGCTCGAGGTACGTTACCCATGTATTCCTCACCCGTTCGCCACTCTACTCTCCCGGCAAGCCGGGATTTCGCGTTCGACTTGCATGCTTTAGCCACGCCGCCAGCGTTCGATCTGAGCCAGGATCAAACTCGTCACTTGAAATCTATTCGACCCGGCTCGGCCTCGCGGCTCCACCGGGATCCGTGCGATCTGTCTGATCGTGGTTGCCGGGCCTGTTTCGGGGTGGCCCGGCCGGTCTTTGTCCCTAGGGACAAAGGCTAAACTCAGAATCCTTCCTCACAAAGGATGTCACGAGGATTCTGAGCGGCTGCGAACCTCGCAAGTGGGACGCAGCCATTCATAATCGTTGTCCCGCCCGACGCAACTGTGACCGTTGCTTCGGACGGGCCGCATCCTCGTGACGGCACCACTGTTCAGTTTTCAAATAGCCTGTAAGCTGCTTGTCTGCCCCCTTCGGGACGTGGCCTCATCGCCCGCGTCCCCGCAGAAGGGACAGAGATTTAACACCTCGGCCGCCAAAGGTCAAGGCTTAAATGAAAAAACCTCGAGCCCTTTCCTGCCGATCAGGCCGACAGCCCGTCTAAGGTGTTGTCCAATGCCATATTAACTATAGCGGCCAATCCCGTCGGCGTCAAGGCCTGTGGCGGCTTTTTCGCGCCGCGCCGCCCGCCGGGCGCATCCTCGGGCCGGGGGGCGGGGGACCTACTGCTCGGCGTTACCTGCGGCCTCGGCGGCACATGCAGCCTCCCGGCTGCGCAGCAGGTCCATCTTCTCCCGCACCTCCTGGGCGAACCTGGAGTTGGGGAACTCCTTGATGATTTCCTCCCCGGCCGCAATCGCGCCGGCCCAACGCTGATCGGTAACGCAGATGGCAAACTGGACGCCCAGGTTGTGCAGGCGGGCCTTGAAGACGCCGCGCGCGGATTCCTGCAGCGCGGCCCCCTCCTGCGGCGTGAGGTACAAGTCGAGCTCCTGAAGCAGATCGATGCCGCGGTCGACGTCGTTTTTCCGAACGGCCTCGCCGTAGGCCTGGAGCAGCCCCCGCTTGCGCCGCGCGCGGGCCGCCTTGATGCGGTCCGGCAGGGCGATCACCTTCGGATTGTCCGGGCACAGCCGCAGGACCCGCTGCGATTCCCGAATCGCGCTGGCCCACTTGTACTCCTCGCAGAGCCGCTCGATCCGCTGAACCACCAGGTCGATCTTCTCCTCCACGGTGGCCACGCGGGACCGCTGGATCTCCTCGCGGAGATGAGCGGCCTCGTTCGCAAAGCCCAGTTTCGTCTCGATCGTCTCGACCAGCGCCTCGGCCGCGGCGTAATCCTGCTTGATGAGGTCCTCGTGAATGGCCTCGCGAAGGGCCTCCAGCTCCCGGTCGCGGAACAGAAGGCTCTTGGCCTGATCGGAGAGGGGGGCCAGATCGGCCAGTTCCTTGATGGACTTGAACGTGTCGTCCAGGAGCGTCTCCACGCGGTTGATCTTGGCGGCCGCGGCGGCGGCGGATTGCTGGTTCGCCACCATCATCTTGACCGCGCCGTAGAACACCACCGTCCACATCAGTGACACCACTTCCACCACCACCAGCAGCACCCACAGCAGGGGGTCGGCGCTTCCCGCCGGGGACAGAAGCGACAGGACGGCCATCGCTACGGTAGCCACGAGCGAAATCACCAGCAGGGCGGCCGTTCCAATGAAGACGACACGGGCGATCCTTGCCACCCACTCAAACCGGTCGATCCTCTGGGACATGTACATGCTCCTTGCACGAGATGGCACATCCTTGCGGCCGCGCCGCCGGACACCGGAAGCCTTCGGCGCCCATGGTAAGGTCGAGGGCGGGAGTTGTCAAACACTTGAGTTCTCCGGCCGGGCCCGGTAGCATCTGTGCCGCCTGCCGTCGGGAAAGGCCCTGGCATTGCCGCACGAGCCGATGAGTGCCCAGCAGGTGGCCGCCTACCTGCACCTGGACGTTCGCGAGGTCGCCAAGCTGGCGTCGCGCGGGCAGATTCCCTGCCGCAAGGTCAGGGGCCAGTTCCAGTTTCGCAGGGACCAGGTCGATCACTGGGTCGAATCGCACATGCACACGCTGGGTGCCGACCGCCTGGAGGCCATCGAAAAGGGCGTCTTGGCCCACCATGGGGTCGATCACGCCTCGCTGGAAGTCTGCCCGCTGATCCCGCCGAGCGGCCTGGCCGTGCCCCTTCGGGCCCGCACCCGGGAGGGGGTCGTCCGCGACCTGGTCGACCTGGCCGGCGCGTCGGAGGTGGTCTACGACCGCGAGAGGCTCATGGACGAGATCCGCCGGCGGGAAGAGCTCTGCTCCACCGCGCTGGTGCCGCGGGTGGCCCTGCCTCATCCGCGCCGCCCGCTGCCCTACGACATCGCCCGGAGCTTCATCGTCGCCGGCTCGGCGCCGGGCGGGATCCCCTACGGGGCCGAGGACGGCTCGCTGACCAGGTTCTTCTTCCTCATCTGCTGCAAGGACGACCGCACCCACCTCCACGTGCTGGCACGCCTCGTGCGGATGCTGCACGCCGCGGAGCACGTGGACATGCTCCTGGCCGCGGGGAGCCCCGACGAGCTCCGCGACGTCCTCGTGAGACTGGAGGAGCTCGCCGCAGGGGGGGATTGAGCCCGGCTGCGCCGGCTGCACGGTGAGTTGGGCTCTCGCCGCCGCCGGGAGGGGAGGGAACAGACGAAAGGGAACGGCATGTCGAAGCCTATCATGACCCGAAGGGAGTTCGTCCGGGTCGCGGCCGCGGCGGCCGGCGCAGGCTGCCTCGCGGCCCGCGCCCCCCGCGGACTCGCCCGTGCCGGCTCGGGCGGCTCAACCGGCAGCACGACGAGCGCCAAGAGGAGCGTCCTGTTCATCGTCGTCGACGACCTGAACCACTCGCTCGGCTGCTACGGCCACCGGGTGGCGAAGTCCGCGAACATCGACCGCCTCGCCGCCCGGGGCGTCCGGTTCGAGCGGGCCTACTGCCAGTTCCCCGTGTGCAATCCGAGCCGGTCCTCCTTCCTGACGGGCCTGCGGCCGGAGACGACCGGCGTGCTCGATAATCGCACGCCGCTGCTGTCGAAGCTGCCCGGGGCCGTCACGCTGCCGCGCTGGTTCCGCAAGCACGGGTACTTCACGGCCCGGATCGGGAAGGTCTTCCACGGCCGCGGGGAAATGGGCGATCCCCGCGCCTGGGACGCGGCGCTGGACCCGCGTGGAACGCCTGCCGGCAGGAAGGGTCAAGGCCGCAACCTCACCGGCGGCGCGGTCAAGTGGTGCCGCTGGCTGGCCGCCGAGGGCGGCGATGAGGACCAGGCCGACGGCCAGGTCGCCCGCGAGGCCGTCCGCCTGCTCGAACGGAAGCGCGACAGGCCGTTCTTCCTCGCCGTGGGGTTCCACAAGCCGCACGACCCGTTCATCGCGCCGAAGCGGTACTTCGACCTGTACCCGCTCGACCAAATGGCCCCGCCGAAGCCCCCGCCCAGGCGCGCGGCGGACCTGCCGCTGGCCATCGCCAGCGGATGGAAGCGCTCGTTCGATGAGTTCACCGACCGCGACCGGCGGGAGTTCATGCGGGCGTACCTCGCCGGGGTCTCCTTCATGGACGCCCAGGTGGGCACGGTCATCGATGCCCTGGACCGCCTGAAGCTCGCCAGCAGCACGATCATCATCTTCTTCAGCGACCACGGCTACCACCTCGGCCAGCGCGGCTGGTGGAACAAGAACACCCTCTTCGAGCCTTCGTGCCGCTCGCCGCTCATCATCGTCACGCCGGACATGAAGGGCCGTGGGGTCTGCGGCAAGGGCTGCCCGGGGATCGTGGAGCTCGTCGACCTGTTCGGCACGTTGACGGACCTCTGCGGCCTGCCCGCCCCGGCCGGGCTGGAGGGCAGGAGCTTCCGCCGGCTGCTGGCGGCCCCGTCGGCGCCGGGCAAGAAGGCGGCCTTCACGGTCGTCAGGCGAGGCGGCGTCCTCGGCCGGTCGGTCCGCACGGACCGCTGGCGATACACCGAGTGGGACGGCGGCAAGGAGGGCGCCGAGCTCTACGACCATCAGAAGGACCCCGGCGAGTACCGCAACCTTGCCCGGGACCCCGCCCGCCGCGAGACGATCGCCGCCCTCGCCAAGCTGCTTCGCCGATGAGCCCCCTCTTGCCCGGGCGTCGCGCGGCTTTACAATGCGGGTTTCCCGGGAACGCATTCATGGGAGCAGGCCCATGGGGAAGGGATCATGGCGTTGCGGCCTTTGGGCCGGCGTGCTGTTGATGGTGGGCCCTGCGCGCCCGCTGCCGGCGGGCGAGCGGGCGCCGAGCCTCCTGGGCAGGGCGATCGAGCTCGGCTGCGAGGAGATCATCTTCGCCGAGCGCGCGCCGGGGAAGGACGGTCACTGGTACGCGAACTTCGGCTATGCGGCCAAGGGCGAGCGATATCTCTACGGCGGCCGGGGCGGCGTGTTGTGGCGGCTGAGCCTGCCAGACGGTACGCGGACGGCCCTGCTGAAAGACGACCGCGGCGACGTTCGCGACCCCCAGGTCCACTACGGCGGCGGGAAGGTGCTGTTCTCGTACCGCAAGGGCGGCACGCACACGTACCACCTGTACGAGATCAACGTGGACGGGACTCACCTGCGCCGACTGACCGACGGGGCGTTCGACGACATCGAGCCCACCTACACGCCCTGCGGCGACATCATCTTCGTTTCCGGCCGCTGCCGGTGCTGGGTGCCGTGCTGGTTCACGCCCGTGGGCATCCTGTACCGCTGCGGGCCCGACGGCGGGAACATCCGGCGGATATCGGCCAACATGGAGCAGGAGAACACGCCGCGGATCCTGCCCGACGGGAGGGTGCTCTACACGCGCTGGGAGTACGTCGACCGCAACAACGTGGCCTTCCATCACTTGTGGACGTTCAACCCCGACGGCACGGCCGCCATGACGCTCTTCGGCAACATGCATCTCGGCGGGCTGTTCATCGACGCCGAGCCGATCCCGGGTACGCGCAAGGTCGTGATGATCGACTCCCCGGGGCACGGGCGGCGGGAGCATGCCGGGCACGTGTGCATCGTCGACCCCGACTGCGGGCCGGACACGCGCAGCTCGATGCGGCACCTGACCGGCCGGCGGGGCAGGGCCGTGTATCGCGACCCCTATCCGCTGTCGGAAGACCTCTTCCTCGTCGCTCGCGACAGGCAGGTGCTGCTGATCGACGGGAACGGGGCGACGGAGGTGATCCACTCGATCGCCGCCGCCCCCGCCGGGTCGGCGGCGCGGTGGGCCCACGAGCCCCGCCCCCTGCGCGACCGGCCGCGCGAGCCCGTCATTGCCGACCGGGTCGATCCTCGCCAGGCCGCCGGCCGGTTCGTCCTGACCGACGTGACCCGCGGGCGGAACATGGCGGGCGTCCGGCCGGGGCAGGTCAGGAAACTGCTGGTCCTCGAGCCGCTGCCCAAGCCGGTCAACTTCAACGGCTGGATGGACCAGGTCAGCTACAAGCGGAGCTACTTCCTGGAGCGGATCGTCGGCGCGGTCCCGGTGGAGCCGGACGGCTCGGCCCACTTCGAGGTCCCGGCGGGGCGGGCGGTGCTGTTCGTCGCCCTGGACGCGAACGATCGGGCCGTCAAGCGCATGCGGAGCTTCACGGCCGTGATGCCCGGCGAGGCGATGGGGTGCGTGGGGTGTCACGAGCACCGGACGCAGGTCAACGCGGCCGCGGGGGCGCTGCCTCTGGCGCACAGACGGGCGCCGAGCAGGATCGAGCCTCTCGCCGGCGTGCCGGAGATCCTGGACTTCCCGCGGGACATCCAGCCGATTCTCGATCGGCACTGCATCAAGTGTCACAACTATGACGGCGGCCCGCCGCCGGCGGACCTGCCGCTGGTGGGGGCCCGGGGGCCGTGGTTCTCTCACAGCTACCACGCCCTGGCCAGGGGCGAGTACGTCGGCGCCGAGACCCACAGGTACCCCGGAAACGACGCCCCCTGCACGAGCGGCAGCTACGCGGCGCCGCTGATGAAGATCATCGATCCCGAAGCCTTCGGCCTTCGGGACCACAACAAGGTGCGGCTCTCGAACCGCGAGAAGATGCTCATCCGGCTGTGGATCGACTGCAACGCACCCTATGCCGGAACGTACGCGGCGCTGGGGACGGGAATGGTGCCCCTGCTCGTCAGCGAGGACGTGCTTCGACGCCGCTGCGGCGGCTGCCACCGCGCACGAGAGCCCGCCGGGGGCGGCAGGGCGAAGCTCAAGTTCAAGCCGTCCTACGGAGAGCTGTTTACGCCCATGGATTACGCCGCGGCCGGGGATTGGCGGAAGCTCCGCGACAGCCTGCCATTCCTCGGCGACCACGGCGCCGGCGGCGAGAGGTTCTACAACCTCTCCGAGCCCCAGAAGTCCCCCATCGTCCTGGCGCCGCTGGGCAAGGACGCCGGCGGGTGGGGCGCCTGCAAGCCGGAGCCCGTGTTCGGCGGCACCTCGGACGGCGACTACCGGAGGATCCTCGCCGACATCCGGACGACCAAGGCCGCACTGGACGAGATCAAGCGCTTCGACATGCCGGGTTTTCGCCCGAACGCACACTACATCCGGGAGATGATCCGCTTCGGCATCCTCCCGCGGAGCTTCGACGCCCGGCGGGACCCGATCGACCCGTACAGTACCGACGAGGCGTATTTCCGCTCCTTCTGGCACAGCCCGCCGCCTCGCTGACGCCCTGTGGGGAGCCCTCCAGGCCGCCCGCCCGTCTTGCTGCCGCGGCGCTATGCCTGTTCCTCGCCCGCCGAGGCGGCAAGCTGCGTCTCGTAGAGGTGGCGGTAGAGGCGGCAGCGGTCGAGCAGGTCCTTGTGGGTGCCCGCGTCGATGATCTGCCCGGCGTCCATGACGGCGATCCGGTCGGCCGCCATGACCGTCTGGAAGCGGTGGGCGATCATGAGGGTGGTGCGGTCGCGGACGAACTCGGCCATCGCCTGGTGGATCCGCTGCTCGCTGTCGGCGTCGACCTGGCTCATGGCCTCGTCGAAGATGAGAATGGCCGGGTCGCGGAGGATCGCGCGAGCGATCGTGATCCGCTGGCGCTGCCCGCCCGAGAGCGTCGCGCCGTGCTGGCCGACAACGGTGTCGTAGCCGTCGGGCAGGTCGCGGACGAACTCGTCCACGAAGGCCTTCTGCCCCGCGGCCAGGACGTCGGCGGGCCTGGGCCGCCGCCGCCCGTACGCGATGTTCTCGGCGATGGTCGCGTTGAACAGCACCGTCTCCTGCGTCACCAGCCCGATCTGCCGCCGCAGCGAGCGCAGCGAGACGGTCGAGAGGTCCACGCCGTCGATCAGGACCTCGCCGGCCGCCGGCTCCAGCAGGCGGGGCACCAGCGACAGGAGGGTGGTCTTCCCGGAGCCGTTCGGGCCCACGACGGCGATGGTCTCGCCGGCCTGAACGGTGAGGCTGACGTCCCGAACGGCGTCCTCGGCCGCACTGGGATACCGGAAGCTGACGTGCCGCAGCTCGATGGACCGGCAGTGCCGCCCCAGCGTCACCGCCCCGGGCGCGGTTCGCTCCTGCTGGCGGTCGTGCAGCTCGAAGACCCTCGCCGCCGCCGCCTCGGCGCGCTGGAACCGCGTGACCACCTTCGCCAGCTTCCGCAGCGGGTCGAACATCGTCGCCATGCATCCCATCAGCCCGATGAACGTCTCGACGCTGATCTGGTAGGTCAGCGTCCAGTAGCCCGCAAGGGCACCCGCGCAGCAGGCCCCGGTGATGCCCAACGCCTCGATCGTCGGGGCCGTGGCCGAATCGATCTTCGCGATCTTGTTGAGCTGCTTCAGCAGACGGCGGTTCACCTGGAAGAACCGTTTCCGCTCGGCGCCCTCCATCGTGTAGGCCTTGACCACGCGGATGCCGAGCAGCGTCTCCTCGAGCACGGCGATCATCCCGGACCAGGACTCGAGCATCTTCCTGGCCGCCCGCTTCATCCGCTTGCCGAACCGGCGGATCAGCCAGTACGCCGGCGGGCCGACGAGCATCGCCAGGAGCGTCAGCTTCGGCGAGATGATCAGCGCCGCGACGACCGAGGCGATGGCCTTGCCGGGCTCGGCCAGCGTCTTGCCGAACAGCGTGATCTGGCCGCGGCGCAGCTCGCTCGTGTCGGCGACGAAGCGGCTCAGCGTGTCCGTGATGCCCTGCTCGGAGAAGTGCGTGCATGGAAGCCCGAGCACCACCTCGTAGTTCTCGCAGCGGATGTCCATCACCGCCCGGTTGACCGCCGAGGCGACCAGGTATTCCTGGGCGAAGCGCAGGAAGTCGCGCAGGATCGTGGCGATCAGGAGCAGCCCGAGGACGCCGAGGAGCATCCGGTACCGCCCGGGCCGCCCGGCCGGCTCGGGGATCGCCGAGGCCACCCGCCCCAGCAGGTCGCTGCTCCACCCCACGCCGCCCAGCGAGACGCCGCGGCGGCGGTCGCTCCGCTCGATGGGGTTGTACACGCGGAGCTCGACGCGGCTCCCTTCGCCCAGCTCGGAGAGCCGGCGGGCCAGAGCCATGCCCCGCATCAGCTCGTGGTCCGGATCGCCGTCGTAGATCCCCAGCAGCCAGTTGCCCCTGCGGATGCCGGCCCGGTCGGCCCGCCCGCCCTTCGTCACGTCCATCACGTCGAGGATCTCGACGACGTCTCTGCCGGCCACCTTCGTGCCGGCCTGCGTGGTCCGCTGAACGACACGCAACTCCAGCCGATCGCCCGTGATCGACCCGTAGGCCCAGCCGTGCAGGCCCTCCTCGCTGATCAGGATCTTGCTGCCGGGCACGAGCATGCCCAGCCCGCCGCCCCACAGCACGCTGATGAGGATCACGCACACGATGGACACAGCAAGGCGGCCGCGATACGGCCGCAGATACCGAACTGAGCGGAAGAAGTTCTTCATCGTCTCACAATCGCAGCGGGGCGGCCGAGGCGCACGTGATGGCCACGTTGTCCCACACCGTCTTGGGGTTGACGTTGCGCCACAGCAGCCGCTCGTACTCGCAGAGCTGCTCGATGATCTCCGCGAGCTGCGCGGGGGCGAACCGGCCGGCCAGCGCCGCCGCGGCCGGGCGCTGATCGGCGTGCACGAGCGCCCGCTCGGCGCCCGTCGCCAGGGCGATCGCGTCGCGGAACGCGCTGGTGATCAGTTCGAGGACCACGCCCGTGGCCTGCCGCGTGGCCAGGTTCTTCGCCAGCAGCGCGCCGTCGTCCTTCCTGGCCTCGGCGAGGGCCTCGGCGGCGAGCTTGTCGTTCGTCTTGATCAGGTGGTCGCCCAGCTCGCTCTGGCTGCCCGGGGCGAGCTTGGCGAGGCGGTCCAGCAGGTCGCGCTTGATCTCGTACATCCCCTGGTCGGCCAGTCGCGTCGCCCGGCCGATGGAGCCGTCGGTGAAGGCGGCCCAGAAGTCGGCCTCCTCGGCGCCCATGCCGCCGGCCGTCAGGCGCTCGCGGACGAACTCGCGCGGCAGCGGGCCGAAACGGACCGTGCAGCAGCGGCTGAGCGTCGTCGGCAGCATCCGCTGGGGGTCTCGGCACACCAGGACGATCGTCACGCCCGCCGGCGGCTCCTCCAGCGTCTTGAGCAGGCAGTTCTGGGCGGCGTCGGTCATCAGCTCCGACTCGAGCACGAGGAAGACCTTCCCGCGGCCCTGCCCGGCCCGCCGATAGGCCGGGGCGATCAGGAAGCTCTGGATTACGCCGATCCCCAGGCCCTGCATGACGCGGTTGCGGACATCGGAGTCGTCGTGGTACCTCGCCAGCTCCTTGTAGACGAGGTGGAAGTCCGGATGCGACCCGGCGCCCATCATCCGGCAGCTCTCGCACGCCCCGCACGCCTGGCGCAGGGGGAAGTTGGCCTCCAGCTCGCCGAACCGCCCGGCGTTCGGGCGCTCCTGGGGCTCCTCGCAGAGGAGCGTTCGCGCCATCGCGACGGCCGTCGAGCGCCTCCCGACGCCCGCCGGCCCGGCGAACAGATACGCATGCGGCCGGCGGTCGCCGACAAGCCCGCGCTGAAGTTGCACGACCGCCGAATCCTGCCCCACGATGTCCAGTAGCTCAGGCATTCGCTGCCGCCCAATCCTCTATCGCCGCCACGAGTCTGGCGTGGACTTCCTCGACGCCGCCCGAGCCGTCGACGACGGCGAAATGCGCCGGGTCCTCACGCGCCTGGAGGAGAAACAGCTCGCGGACCTTCCGGTGGAAGTCCAGGCCCTTGGCCTCCATCCGGTCGTGCCGGCGGGCCTGCTTCGCCCGGGCGAGGCCCTCTTCGCTGGGCAGGTCGAGCACGACGGTCAGGTCCGGCCAGGTCTCGCCGACGGCGATTCGCCCGGCCCGGCGCACGGCCTCGGGGTCGATCCCGCCGGCGCCCTGGTAGGCGACGGTGGAGGAGATGTACCGGTCGCCGAGGACGCACTGCCTTGCGGCCAGGGCCGGACGGATCACCTCCTGCGCCAGTTGGGCCCGGCTGGCCATGTAGAGCATCAGCTCGCACTCAACGGCCATCGGCGCGTTGGCCGCATCCAGGAGGATCTCGCGAATCTTCCCGCCGATGGCCGTGCCGCCGGGGTCGCGAACCTCGCAAACGCTGAGCCCCTCGCCGCGGAGAAACTCCGCCAGCATCCCGGCCTGCGTCGTCTTGCCCGCGCCGTCCGGGCCGTCGATGACGATGAACTTCCCGGCCAGTCTGTCCGTCCACTTCCCGGCCATCCGCGCGACAGTATCGCCCAGCCGCCGGACCATTACAAGCCGCAGCCCGTGCGAGAGAGCATTAGCATTCTGGGGGCGCGGGCCAATGGCCCTAGGATAAGCGGCCGGTCGGGTGTTCCGCGAGCCTGAAGGGCTCGAATTCGTCAGCCCAGGGCGACGCCCTGGGACATGGTTGCCGTTTCTAGAACGAGCCCTGAAGATATGAAGAGAAGGCATCCTTTGGCCTG
>CAYRVX010000170.1:0-11799 GCA_964427875.1 uncultured Planctomycetaceae bacterium | reverse complement strand
ACCACCGGCGCAAAAAAAAGGCCGTGTCGGGAATCGCGCCGCAGACCCGAGGGCCTGCTTCGCTCGACCTCCGAGCGGCCTATCCCTCGAATCTCCTCCTACTCCTGTTGCCTCTTGGCCATGTTGGCCAAACAACTCGGCAAAGAGCGATGAGCCTTGGCCGCCGGGTTGCATGAGCGTGGCTTCCCGGCCGCCCGATCGGGTCGCAGGAGACAGGGCTTCCCGACCAACAACATCTTACACGAGACCCCGCGGATTGTCAATAGGAAACCGCCCCCGGTTCGGCTGCGTCCAAGGGCGCCGGTGAGACGCTGGGGGCCTTTGGCGGCCGCTCAGCCGTGGAGCTTGACGGCAAGTTCGGCCATGACCCGGCCCGTGTCGGCGCACTGGCTGCTCGCCCGCTCGTCCGGGGCGCCGATGGCCACGGGCCCGTAATGGTCCCCGTTGGACCTGCCCTGGACGACCATGCCGTGGATCAGCAAGGCCTTGAGGATGTCCATGACCGTGGTCTCGTTTCCGCCGCCGACGTTCGCGCTGCTGGCGAAGGCCGCGCCCACCTTGCCCTGGAGCTGCCCGTGAAACGCGACCGACTCGTCGATGAGCGTCTTGAGCTCCGCCGCCATCGAGCCGTAATAGGTGGGTGATCCCATCGCGATCGCATCGTACTTCAGCAGGTCCCCGGCGGTAACCTTGCCCACCGGCAGGACGTCCACGTCCACGCCGGCAACTTCCCGGGCCCCCTGGCCGACGGCCTCGGCCATGCGCTGCGTGTTGCCCGTACGGGAATAGTAACAGACCAGGATCTTTGCCATTTTCCTCTCCTGGATGAGAAGCCAAGTGACCGGGGTTCATCCTGCGGCCGCCTTCGCAGCCTGGCGAAAGCCTGCGCATCATTCTTGCACGAAGGCCGCTGAGAAACAACCGGTCGTCCGGGCAAGCCCCGCTGCGGGCGGCTAGCGCCGTTTGCCGTTGCGGGTGCCCAGGTACGACTGGCGGAGGAACCCGACCGTGGATTGCAGGATCCTCTCGTGCAGGGCCGAGGAGGTCGCCTCGTCGTCGGCCCGTTTGAGGTCCTCGAGATTGGCCAGGCAGAACTGGCAGCCCAGCTTGTGGAGATGGAACTCCACGTAGTCCCCCCAGGCCTGCTCGAGGGTCCCCAGGAGATACGCCCCGATGGTGCTGCGCTTGGGGCAGCTCAGCCGCAGTGTCTCCCAGATCTGCGTGAGGATCGCCTCGGAATGGATCGCCTCGTCCTCGTAGGCCCCGCCGATGCCGCGCGACTTGACGCCCCGGGTGACCTTCTGGCGGATCTTCTTGAGGCAGCGGTGCTTGATCAGCGCCACCTGCTTGTCGGCCACGCCGGCGACCTCGGCGACCTCCTTGTTGCCGAGCTGGCAGTAAAAGAGCATCTCCACGATCTTCAGGTCGCGGAACTTCAGTGACTTCTTGTATCCGTTGATGAGGTCGCGGATCGCCTCGGCCAGGGCGTCTCGCCGCAGGTGGTCCTGCTCGCTCCGCCGGGCGTACACGCTGGCGGTGGGATCGGGGGAGGGGACCTGTGCGATGGGCTCGGCCGAGTCATCGCCCTCGGCCGGGCGCACCAGGTCGTGCAGCAGGCAGACGCTGCGGCGCCGCCCGCGGAAGAAGTCCACCAGGCGCCTGCGAAGGATGGTGAAGAGGTAGGTCTCCAGCCCGGCATCGCCGCGAAAGCCGCCCAGGGCCTTCAGGAACGCCATGAAGGTTTCCTGGAGCAGGTCCTCGGCGTCGGCGCCGCTGCCCAGCCGGCTCCGCGCGAAGGCATACAGGCGCCCGCGGTAGCGGTCAACAAGCTGCCGCCACGCGTCGGCGTCGCCCTGGCGGATTCCCCGCAGCAGGAAACGATCTGCCTCGCTGAGCTCGGTCATTTCTCCGTGTCGATCCGTTGACTCGTCACACGAGCAGCAGCACGGCCGCGATGCCCGCGACGACCAGGGCCGCCGCAGCCACCCGCAGCACCCAGACATAGTACCCCTTCGTCGCGGCGTTCAACACCAGGTAAAGCACGAAGATCAACAGCGCCAGCCCGCCGATCGAGGTCGCGATCCGGGCCCAACTGCTCACCACGGCGCTCCTGTGGCCGGCCGTCTGCGACACGACGGCCGCGGCCAGTGGATCGACCGTCTTCGGCGAGGAGTCCACCAGCAGCGACTGCCGCCACACGTCGCCGTAGGGCCGGCGAAAACGCTGGGTGAACCGGTCCGTCACCAGGCCACCGCGCCGCAGTTCGACGCCAATAAGCCGCCGCAGCTCGTTGTCACTCGGCCGGTCGCCGGGGCCCAAACGCCCCCCTGCGATGGCGCGCTCGATCGACTGGCGGAAATGGACCATCAGTTGGCCGGCGGCGTCGTCGCGTGCGGCCTGGTCCGCCTCGGTGAAGCTCGAGCACAGCCACCGCGACTGGGCGAGAACGTGGCTCCCGGCCGACTCGCTGACGTACCTGGCGAAGTTCGCGGCCCACGGCTTGGTGACGAACCGCGCCGTCCGCGTGACCTGCCCCGTCGGGCCGCTGAGGACCAGTTGAACGCCGCCCTGTTCGCCGGCGTCCACGCGGAGCGCGCAAAGGACTTCCGATCCGCTTCGCGGCTGCGTCGCTGCCAGGGCCGAGGCCTCCGAGACCTCCACCTTCCGGGCGAGCGCCTCGCCGCGGAACACCTCGGCGACCTGCTCGAGCATCTCCCTCGGCGCCCGCCCCGTCACGCGAAGCATGGGCAAACCGCCTTCGGAAACGCTCTCCGCGGATTTGGCCGATTGCCTTGCCAGCGCCCGCGCCGCCTGGGTCGCCGAGGGATACACGTCCGCCAGGAACGCCGACGTGTCGGCCGGCCCCGCCGCCAGCCGCTCCACGTGGAGGCGGTCGACCGCCCTTCTGTCCGCGACGGTCGCGGTGACCGTCTCGTCTCGCCTCATCTTCCGGTGCGACGCCGCCGGCATTCCCACGAGAAAGGTGGCCGCCAGCGCGACCAGCACGGCCGCTATCGCCCCGGCGATGCCGAGGACCCACAGCAGCTTCCTGTTGCGCAGGAAGACGACCAGCAGGACCACGCCCGCAACCAGGAGGCCGAGGAGGATCAGCCCCGCCAGCATTCCAAAAGGAGCTATGACCATGCGAGACATCCGTTACTCTCCTTCACTCGCCCTGCGGGCGATCACGGTCTTGCGGCGCGGGTCCGGCCAGCAGAGCACGATCATGGAGGCGAGAAGCAGTATCGCCGCAAGCACCGCGGAGGGCTCGTGGATCGCCCGGAGGAACATCTCGATGGCTGGGCCCGGCTGGAGCTCGCCCGTGTGGAGGTCGGCCTTGGCGGCGATCGCCGCCCAGGGGATGTCCTCGAAGGCCGCCTGTAGGGCCGAGATCGTCATCAGCAGGCCGAAGCCCCCGATCACCGCTCGCACCATCGCCCCGAAGCCGCCGCCGCGCCGCGCGACGATCATCACCACCGCGGCCAGCAGCATCACGATCCACAGGATCATCGTCACGCCGCGGTTGATCGTGTCCGGCCAGTTCGCATTGCCGAACTCCCGCCTCAGATCCAGGGCCACGCCCCGGTCGAAGACGCCCGAGGCGAGGATGGCCGGCAGGTTGATGGCCAGCGCCAGCCCGATCAGCACGCCGAGGAACATGAGGATCCCGCCGAGCACCGAGAGCGTCGGGCCGACCCAGTTGCGGCGGTCGACGGGCCCGGCCTTCACCACGCGCTGACTCGGCCGGGCGGCTGCGGCGTGGGCCGCGGAGCCTACCGACTGGAGCTCCCTGTCGTTCTCCCAGATCAGGAGCGGCCGGCCGAGGCTGTCGGTGAACTGGCCGGCCAGGATCCGGATCACGTCGATCAACTGCCCGATGCCGAGGAGCCCGCCCGTCAACAGCCAGATCAGGCCCGTGCCGATCTTGCCCACGTAGAACCGATGCAAGCCGCCGAGGCCGACGAACCAGCCCAGCGCGAGGATCGTGGCCCAGAGCCGCTTGCGGGGCGAGACGTTCACGCCGGCGGCTCCGTTGCCTCCGGGCGCGCCCGCGGGGGCGGCCTCGTCCGGCTCGGCGCCGCCGGCGGCCAGCTCGTCCCGGCGAAGGGGGCTGAACATCTGGACGGCCAGCGCGATCCCCGCCAGGATGCCCGCCGCCAGGGCCATCGAGCCGTCAAACAGCGCCGCGAACGCCAAGCCCAAACCGCCCGCGGCGAACGCGTGCCCTGGAACGAGGCGAGACGCGCGGTCGGGGACGGTCGATCGGTACCAGTTCAGCAGGAGCAGCCCCACGCAGACGGCCCCGAGGGTGCCGAAGAACTCCTCCCGGGCCGCCCCCGCGCGGTGCCCGTAGTCCAGCTCGCTGACCATCAGCAGCAGCAGCGCGGGAAGAACGCTCCCGATGCACCCCAGCCCGCCGTAGCCCAGCCTCGCCAGCGAGGCCGATTCGCTGCCCAGGCGAAGTCGCTTCCTCGCGAACGTGATGCCGAACATGCCCCCCACGATCATCACCATCGCGAGGAGGACTCTCAAGATCGGCTCGTCCATCCATCCCCGGCCCTCGCTGAGCAGCCCGGCCCCGATGGCCATGGTGGCGGCGGCGATGATGCTCAGCCATCCCCGCTGGCTCAGCGGCAGCGGCGGCCCGGCCGTCGTCGCCGGGCGAGCCGGCTGCGCCGCACCGTGCCGGACGGCTTGGCGGGCGCGTTGGGCCGCCTGCTGCGCCGCGGCCGCACCCGGCGCCGGGGGCTGAACCGGCGGCGCGATCGGAGGAAGAACGACCGGGGGCGCCTTGGCGGCTTCATCCCCCCGGACGCCCGCCGCCGCCTTGCCCGCCACCATCGTCAGGCTGTTCGGGGCGAACATCGAGACGCTGCTGCGGACGTGCTCGGCGCCGAAGGCCGCCTCCACCACCTCGCGTGCGGTCTGGTAGCGTTTGGCGGGGTCCTTGTCCATGCACCGCCGGATCACCGTGGCGAACGGCTCGTCGATGTCGCCGAGGTCCGGCTTCGACGACATGTGCTTCATGAGTATCTCGCCGACGCTCGAGCCGGTGTACGGCGGCTGGCCGCGAAGCATCTCGTACAGCACCACGCCCAGGGCGTAGATGTCCACCCCGCGGTCGTAGGAGCCCTCGCCGATCTCCGGGGCCATGTAGTGCACCGTGCCGACCGTGACGGTCTGCCCGCTGCAACAGCTCGGGCTCATCGCCTTGGAGAGGCCGTAGTCGCCGATCTTGACGTACCCGTCCTCGTAGAAGATGTTGCCGGGCTTGAGGTCGCGGTGGACGATCCCGCAGTCGTGCAGGAAGGTCAGCCCCTTGCCGATCTCGCGAAGGAAGAACGCCGCCTTCTGCGTGCCCAGCCCGGAGGGCACGTCGCTGAGCAATTGCAGCAGGCTCGGCCCCGAGACGTACTCCATGATGACGAACGGCTTGCCCTTCTTATTGTACCGCACGTCGAAGATCGTCACGAGGTGGGGGCTCTTGAGGTTCATGCACTGGCGGACGCCGCGGAGCTCGATCTGCTCGTAGCCCTGGATGGCCTTCAGCGCGACCTGCCGGCCGGAGTCGCTGACGGCGTAGTACACCTCGCCGAAGCCGCCGCGCCCGACGGCGTGCTGGATCGTGTAGCCCTCCAGCGGGCGGTCTCCGTGTTGGTACTGGAATCCGCGCATGCCTGTACGTTTCCGTTTCGCGCGCCGGCGCCCGCCGGGCGCGCGGCGTCTAAGCTAAACCCCGGTCACGACCAAGCCCAGCGGGCCGATCCGCACGGGCGTGGCCAGCGGGATGCCGTTCGTCGCCTCCAGGGGCTCGTGGTCGATGGTCAGCTCGGATTTCGTGCGGCACAGCAGGCGCCCGTCGCGCAGGTGCAGCACGGCCCGGTGGGGGAGCTGGTCGGCGCGGATGTGGGCGGCCGCACCCGGCCCCACGATCATCTCCCGGTCAAGCAGCACCACCCGGCGCACGTCCGCCTGCGGCAGGCGGGCCGTCGAGAGCTCCAGGACGGCCGAGCCGCTCGCCGCGTTCGGCAGGCGGAACCGCATACTGCACCGCGGCGAGAGGGCGATCTTGTCCCCGTCGGCGAGCAGCCGCCCGGTGACGGACTTGTCGTTGACCCCGACGGGCGCGGCGGACCGAAGGAAGTAGTCGCCCTCCGTCCGCTCGATCATCACCCCGGGCAGGTTCGGGTCGGCCAGCAGGCCGAGCTCGGGGCACGGCGAGGAGCTGATCGGACCGATCGTCACCCGGTCGTCGCGAAAGACCAGCGAGCTGTCCGCCCCGTCCAACTGAAGCAAGAACCGCCGGGGCATGATCGTCCCGGTGGCCGGCTCCAGCGGCCCGGTCAGCGGAAGCAGCACCGGCGGCTCGGGCGCCTCCTCGTCGGCCGGGGCCGCAGCGGCCGCCCGCCGGTCGTCGCCGAGCATCCCCAGCGGGCCCGACCGCAGCGATTCGGTGGCCTCGGCGCCGCGGTCGGCCTCGGCGGCGGCCTCCTTGAGCCACTTCGCCTCCGGCAGCATGCTCGCGGCCCGGCGGAGGATCTCGCCGGCCGGCCGCAGCTCGCCGCGGCGAATACGCCGCCAGCCGCCGCGGCACTCGTCTGCCACGCGGA
This sequence comes from uncultured Planctomycetaceae bacterium, assembly GCA_964427875.1. Classification (GTDB taxonomy): domain Bacteria; phylum Planctomycetota; class Phycisphaerae; order SM23-33; family SM23-33; genus CAYRVX01. The sequence goes on along the minus strand of CAYRVX010000170.1, from coordinate 5,188 downwards.
GCAGGTCCTGCACCTGCCGGTTGCCTGCGGCCAGCGGCTTGAGCCGAAGCAGGAGCGGCTCGCCGAGGTCCACCCGCCCGCGAATCATCTCCTGGCGTGCCCAGGCAGCCGCGGCGTCCACGACCTGCGCGGCCAGCTCGGCCGTCTCGTCGTTCTCGGCCCGGTTGCTGCGGGCGGTGAGCAGCTCCTCGATCGCGGCGGCGTGGTCCCGGCGCTTGAGGGCCGCAGCGGCCCTTCGCAGGGCCCCTTCGGCGGCCGACCGCCTCGCCGCCGCTTCCTGGCGAAGAAGCTCCTCCCGCCCGGCCTCGCCGTCGGTGTCGGCCAGCAGTTGCTCCGCCAGCGTCAGCCGCCCGTTCTCGATGTGCTCGCGGGCCGCCGTCACGATCTCGCCGCGGCGGCGCCGGCGGTGGCGATTGCCCGAAAGGTGCTCGGTGATCCGGCCGCGAAGCTCGGCCGCTTCCGGCAGGTTCCCGCCGAGCTCGACCGCCCGGTCGCAGTCGGCCAGGGCGCCGCGGGCGTTCCCGGCGGCCAGGTGCCGCTCGCCGCGGGCCAGCAGGCCGCGCACCAGCCGGCCGATCAGCTTCTGCCCGCGATGGTGGCTTCGCAGGCCGCTCGCGGCGGCCAGCTCGCAGGCCTCGTCCAGCCGCCCGTCCGCCAGGGCACATTCGGCTTGTTTGATCTGCAAGATCCGCACGGCTGCGACTCCGTTGGAGCTATCAGCTATCAGCCGTCAGCGATCAGTCCTCGTGCCCGGCCCCTGCGGCGTCTGCGGAGAGCTGATGGCCGATTGCCGACAGCCCTTTTAGTATACCGCAAGAGCGGCGCCGCCGGGCCAGGGGAGCTGGCCGCACCGTCTATTCGATCGAGCCTTGGGGCGCGCAGGTGGTGTCATCGTCTGCGGCCAGCGCGCCGCTGTCGCCGCCGAAGTACTCCTCAACCTCCGTCAGCAGGTCCTTCTCGTCGACGACGTCGATCTCCATCTGCTCGACGAAGCGGCCCTCGTGGGCCAGGACGCGCTCGGCGACGTCCAGCCGCTTCTTGATCTGGCCGATGAGCTTCTGGGTCTGGGCGAGCTTGCTGTTCTCGATCTGGAACTGCGAGCCGACGGAAGCGGCCTGGACCAGCCGGTGCTGGGCGGCCAGCGACTCGATCCGATCGGCCAGCATGACCTTCTGCGCCCGCGCCTTGTCGAGCATCTGGATGGCGGCGGCGAGGGACTTCTCCCGGGTCGTCAGCAGGCGGCGCTTGCCGGCCAGGACCACCTCCGCCTCCTTGTGCTGTTCGAAGCGCCGGGCCAGCTCGCCCTTGACCGCCTCCCGCGGATGCCGCCGATGGGAGATCGTGAAGTACTCGGCATCGCCGGCCAGCAGCCCGCCGAGCTTGTGGATCCTGGCCTTTCCCTCGGCCAGGGCAACCTCGCAGCGGGCGATGCCGCTCTTGAGGTTCTCCACCTCCACCTCTTCCTGGGCGATCAGCCGGATGTTGGCGTGCATCTCCGGGACGATCTCATCGAGCAGGTCCCGCGCACGCTGGAGCTCGAACTCCACCGGGACCGAGTCCTTGACGGACGTCCGAAGGCTCCTGGCGGAACTGGTGACGTAGCTGATCAGGTCCGTCCCGAACAGGCCTCCGCCGACGACCGCCAGGACGACCACCGAGATCAGACCGTACTTGACCACTTTGCCAATCATCGCACGACTCCTTATGTAAGAGACCTTTCCATTCGGATTTGCCAGTTTCCCGGCCGGGCCCTCCGCCGGGCCCTACTTTCGTTGTCGCGCGAGATCTCCGCCGATTTCCCGAAAAAAGCACCGCCGCCTTCACTTTGTGGACGCCGCGACGCAATCCGTTATTCAAAAAAGTCTTATCCTGGACCCCGCACGCCGTCGCCCAGAGCCGCGACCGGAAGGGAGCGGGATCGCCCCGGCAGCGGGATCGCTCGCACCGCCCCTCATTCCCCCTCACCCCCGCCGCCGGCGCGCAGCGCGGCCGCGGGAAGCGGCCGCGGGAACCAGCTCAGCGAGGCATGCTTCTAATCAGGGAGGCCAGCCTCCTGGCCCTCGTGCTGCCGGCGGCTTCGAAGAGGCCGTCCTCGGTCTGCACGAAACCCCACTCGTACAGCCTGGCCTCCTGCGTGCGGCCGTCCGTCTGGCGGATGACCATTGTGCCGGCCAGCTCCCCCGTGCCGCTGTGGATCAGGCTGTTGCAGCCATCGAGGCACTCGCGGAGCTCGGCGTAGAGCCCCACGTCGAGGTCGCGCGCCCGCGAGGCATCCTGGCCTTCGCCTCCGATGAAGGACAGCTTCACGACCTCGTCGGGGTCGGGCAGGGGATTGTACGAGCCGGAAAGCACGACGTAATCCAGGAAGAGGCCGAACGCCAGCAGAACGCCGAAGGCGATCAGCAGCTTGGGGTTCTCCACGACTCTCCGGATGATTCGGCACAGTCCGAACATCGTCGGATCCTCCTGTTCTTTTTCCCCGTTCTTCTTCGGCCCGCCGGCCCCGCGTCGCAAGGAAGAAAAGGAGCCGTCAGCAGTCAGCGATCAGCGATCAGCCATGAGCCATCAGCAGCGGCAGACCTTCATCGCCCCGCCACGGGCCTGCGACGCGTCTCGATACGCTCGCGAATCATCTGCTCGGTTGAGAACTTGGGGTCCCGCTCCAGTCGCAGCACCGGCTTGACCGGACGCTCGGCATGCACCTTGGGTACCGCCTTCACGACCTTGTTGACCTGATCGACCAGCTCGTTCATCTTGGCCTCCAGACCGTCCACCTTCGGAGCGATGACCTGTTGTGTCACCCGAATCTCCGAGACGCTCTCCTCGATCCGGCCGTCGATGCCCTGCACGCCCCTCCACACCAGGGCGGCCGCACCGACGAAGACCGACGCGACCAGGAGAGACACAGCGTTTGTCAACACCTTGGACCAGTCAATCATTTCCAGCTCTCCTCAATGTTTCCCACGGTTTCGACCTGAGACGGGGGAGGGCCTCTTGATGGTCCCTGCGCTCGGCCCCGCCACGCGAGTCCCCCTCAATGTGTCAATGCCGGCGCGAGTTGGTGCCTAAACCCACGGGCCGCGATACGAGCAATTCGCGGCATGAGGCCCAGCAAACCGGCCCGGAATGTCTCCGTCAAGCTTTTTGTGCTACCCGCGGCTGCATTGACCCCGCGCCGCTGGCCGGAGCCGGGCAGCAGCGCGCCAAGCCGTTCCTTGCCCGCCACAAGGGGGGATCGTACGTTTCCTTAAGAGACCCAAGAGGACCTCTCCCAGGCCCGGCACCCCGATCGCCGGAAACCACGCCAATCAGACTCCCGGCCTCTCCTGCTGGCCGCATCCATCCCACGGCGCAAGCGACGGGAGCGCGTCGAGCCGTACCGTGTCGGCTTGTGGCCTCCGGCCGACAAGCACGCAGCGACCTTCCCGGCAGCGCCATCGGCGCCTTCGAGGCTGCCCGCCCGAGCCGCGAACACAGTAACCTCGCCAGGGAGAAGCTGATGAACGCCTACGCATGCCCCCAGCGCGTGGGGCCCCCGAAGTTCGAGCCCCTTGAGCCGCGGCTGCTCCTCGATGCCGGCGGCCTGGCCTTCCAGCCGAGCCCGATCGTCACGCCCGCCCTCGAATATGAGTCCAACGGCGGTCCGGCCAACGACGACCCCGCCGCCGCGCAGGCGCTCGAGTTCAGCTATCTCCTGCCGAAGATCTCCCCGTTCGACGGTTTCGGCCCGCGGCAGGCCGCGGTGAGCGGCTCGGCCGACGGCGGCGGCGGCGGAGAGGCCTATACCGGCAGCACGGGGCTGGGTGTGGGGGAGTTCATCCATCCCGGTCCCTTCAACCTCAACTTCTGGGATACCCCCGCCCCCGGCGGCGGCGGGACGTTGGCCCTGCAGCTCTTTGCCGATCTCGACGGGGCCGACAAGTACGTCTCGCTGACGGCCGAGAAGACCGAGCTGGGCGATCTGTTCGTCGAGGGAGATCAGACCAATGGCTGGTGGACCGCGCAGGTCGCGCTGACACGCCGCCAGTTGGCGACCCTCGCCGCCGACGGCAAGATCACGTTCAGCCTCTCGCCGTCGCCCGCCGTCCAGGACGTCGGCACCGCCATCATCCTCGCGTCGCTGACATACGGCGGCGGCGGAGGCGGCGCGGGCGACTTCTACCGCCTCGATCTCGCGCCCGGCGAGTCCGCCAGCATGGCCCTGACGAGCGAGGACTCCGGCGACCTCGACCTCGCGCTCTTCGACGCAGAGGGAACGGAGTTGGCCGCCGGAGAACCGGGCGCCGCCGGCGTGGCCGCCGCCATCGACCACTTCGCCGCCGGGCAGGGCGGCACGTTCTACGTCTGCGTCAGCGGCACCGGCGACTACAACCTCATCGTCAATCGAAACGCCACCACCGACCTGGAGGACAACGGCGACATCGGGTCCGCCCAGGAGGTCTGCGGCGCCGAGGTCGACGGCCGGCAGTGGGTCGTCGGCAGCGCCGGCGGCGGCGAAGGCCGGAGCGACACCGACTTCTACGCCGTCACGCTCGCCCCCCATGGCTTCCTCAAGCTCGAGGCCTACTCACCCGGCGTAAACGGCAAGGGCAAGGCCAAGGGAAAAGGCAAGGGCAACGGCAAGGGCAAGGGCGGCTCGACTGCCCTCCAGCCGGCCATCTGCCTCTACGACTCCGGCGGCAAGCTCGTCGCAGACGGTGACGGCGCCCGCCTGCGATACCGCGCGCCTCGCCGCGAGGGCGGGACCTACTACGTGGCCGTCAGCGGCGCCGACGGGACCGCCGGCCACTACATCCTGAGCGTCAAGGCGCAGCGAGGCCCCGCCCGGGCCGCCGCTCACAACCAGGCCCCTCCCCAGGCCCAGCCGGCCCCCACCACCCGGGCCGCCGCCGCCGGCACCGAAGCCGCGCAGGACCCCGCCCTGCCCGACCCGGACGCCCCCGCCGTCGCCGTCGCGGCCGCCCACGGAAAGAAGCTCGGCCCCAAGGCCGCCCGCCCGGCCTCACCAGAGCCCGACCCCGCCGCCGCGGCACACGCACACGGCCTCGGCGTCCTTCCCGCCGCCGAAGCCCAGGATGCCGGCCAGACCCCCGAGTGCCCGGACCTTGACTCCCTCCTCCTGGAGCCCCCCGTCCTGCTCAACCCGCTCGGCTGAGCGGAATCGAATTCCACATTCGCCATTCGTCAC
>CAYRVX010000169.1:0-11881 GCA_964427875.1 uncultured Planctomycetaceae bacterium | reverse complement strand
GGTTCCCACGATTGTCATTCCGGCCGGAACGTGCGGGCAGGCCAGCGGGGCCGGCGATCTGGTCCGCGTGGCCAAGCGCGAAATCCTTGCGAAGCGGCTGATCGAAAAGGTCCGCCTGCGGGTCACAGGGTGCCACGGCTTTTGCCAAATGGAGCCGTCGGTGCTGATCGAGCCGCGGCGAACGTTCTATCCAAAGGTCAGCCTGGAGGCGATGGCGCGCATCGTCGAGGCCGTCACCCACGGCGAGGTGCTGACCGATCTGCTCCTCGTCGATCCGGAAACCGGCGAGGCCGTGGAAAAGCAGGACGACATCCCCTTCTTCAGGAAGCAGGTTCGCAGGTTGCTCGCCCGCAGTGAGAAGGTCGATCCGATCCGCATCTACCATTACATTGAGGCCGGCGGATACGAGCCGTTGGTGGAGGTCTTCCAGCGGGCCCGTAGCGATTGGGTAATCCAGGAGGTGAAGGATTCCGGCCTGCGTGGCCGCGGCGGCGGGGGCTTCCCGACGGGCCTGAAGTGGGAGATGCTGGCAGCGCAGCCGGGCGGCCGCGGCAAATTCATCGTCTGTAACGGCGACGAAGGCGACCCCGGGGCATACATGGACCGCAGCCTCCTGGAGGGAAACCCCCACAGCATCATCGAGGGGATGATCATCGGCGCGTACGCGACCGGCGCGACGGAGGGCATCGTCTACGTCCGGGACGAATACCCCCTGGCGATCAAGCACCTGCGAATCGCGCTGGAGCAGGCCCGCGGATGCGGCCTGCTGGGCGAGAGCATACTGGGAAGCGGCTTTTCCTTTGACATTCAGCTCGTGCGGGGTGCCGGGGCGTTCGTATGCGGCGAGGAGACCGCCCTGATCCGCTCCATCGAGGGAAAGATGGGCGAGCCGCGCCAGCGCCCGCCGTATCCGATCCAGAAGGGCATCGACGGCAAGCCGACGGCCATCAACAACGTGGAGACCTGGGCCAACATCCCCATCATCCTCCGCGGCGGCGCGAAGGAGTTCGCCAAGCTCGGAACGAAGAACAATTCCGGCACGAAGGTCTTCAGCCTGGTGGGCAAGATCAAGAACACCGGCCTCGTCGAGGTGCCGATGGGCATCACGATCCGTCAGATCGTCTACGACATCGGCGGCGGGCCCGTGGGCAAGGCCCGCATCAAGGCCGTCCAGACCGGCGGGCCCTCCGGGGGGTGCATTCCCACAAAGATGTTCGACCTGCCGATCGACTACGACAGCCTCGCCGAGGCGGGCAGCATCATGGGCTCGGGGGGCATGATCGTCATGGACGAGAACACCTGCATGGTCGACGTCGCCAGGTACTTCATGAACTTCCTCAAGGAGGAGTCCTGCGGCAAGTGCTTCACCTGCCGCAAGGGCACGCAGCGGATGTACGAGATCCTCGACGACATCTCCACCGGCAAGGGGACATTGGAGCAGTTGGGCCTGCTGGAGGAGCTGGCGCTCGTGGTGAAGGACACCACGATGTGCGGCCTGGGGCAGACGGCGCCAAACCCGGTCCTGAGCACGCTTCGCTACTTCCGCGACGAGTACGAGCGGCACGTGGTGGACAAGAAGTGCGATGCGTTCGTCTGCACGGAGCTCGTGGGCGCCCCATGCCAGGCCGCCTGCCCGCTGGACACCGAGGCGTGGCGATACGTCGCCCTCGTGGAGAAGGGGCGGTATGAAGAGGCGTACCAGGTCATCCGCCAGGCCAACCCGTTCCCGTCGGTCTGTGCCCGCGTCTGCGACCGCAAGTGCGAGCAGCGGTGCCAGCTTGGCACCAGCGGCGACGAGCCGGTGGCAGTCCGCGCCCTGAAGCGGTTCGTCACCGATCGGGTCAGTCCCTCCGCCTACCGCCCTGCCGACGGCGTCGAGGCCGGCGAGGACGCCGCCCGCGTGGCCATCGTCGGCGCCGGGCCGGCGGGTCTGGCCGCCGCCCACTACCTCTCGCGCCTGGGACACAGGCCGACGGTCTTCGAGGCCGAGGGCGAACCGGGCGGCATGCTGATCAGTTGCATCCCGGCCTATCGCCTGCCGCGGAGCATCGTGCGGCAGGAGATCGACTCGCTCCTGGACGACAGCATCACGCTCCGGTGCGGAACGGCCCTCGGGCGAGACGTGACGATCGACGATCTCTTCGCCGAGGGCTTCCGGGCGATCTTCCTGGCGACGGGCGCCGGCAAGAGCCTCCAGCTCGACCTGCCGGGGGAGGAGCTGGCCGGCGTCTACTCCTCGATGGAGTTCCTCAGGGCGTTCAACCTGAGAGGAGAGGAGCTCGCCGGAGGGCACGTGGCGATCATCGGCGGCGGAAATTCGGCGGTGGATGCCGCCCGTGTGGCCATCCGCCAGGAGAACGTCCAGTCCGTCAGCCTCCTGTACCGCCGAACCGACCGGGAGATGCCCGCCTACGCCGAGGAGGTCGAGGCGGCGATTGAGGAAGGGATCAAGCTCGAGACCCTCGTTTCGCCGGTGAAGATCCGATACATCGACGCGGCCCGGAAGGAGGGCATCCGGGTCGAGACGATGGTCGAGCCCGTGAGGATCTACTCGCAAGCGGGGCGCCTGGTCGGCATCGAGTGCATCCGCAATCGACTGGGCCAGGTGGACGCGAGCGGCCGGCGCAGGCCCGTTCCCATGCCGGGCTCGGAGTTCAGCATCTCCCTCAACACGTTGATCGTGGCGATCGGCGAGCGCCCGGACAGCGATTGCCTCGCCTCGATGGGGATCGAGCGGGGCCGCGCCGGCCGCCTGGCCGTGGACCCGACGACTCATGCCACGAATCGAGAAGGCGTGTTTGCCGGCGGCGACCTGGTCACCGGGCCGAACACCGTCGCTGACGCCATAGCGGCCGGCAAGGAGGCCGCGGCAACCATCGACCGCTACCTCCGAGGACTGCCCATGCGCCGAGAGCCCCAGACAAGCCTGCCGCAGGTCTACATCGAGCCCGCCGACGTCAGCGACGAGCAGCGCGAGCACGCCGCCAGGGCCGAGCCGGCCACGATCCCCGTCCAGTCCAGGCACAAGAACTTCGCGGAGGTGGAGATGGCCCTGTCGGCCGAACAGGCCCACGCCGAGGCCCGAAGGTGCCTGCGATGCGACCTGGCCTTTACGCACTCCCCCACGGAAGAGGCCGCCGCGGGCGTGGAGGAGACATCGGCATGATCACGCTGACCATAAACGGACTCGAAGTTTCGGTCGAGAAGGGCGCGACGCTGCTGGAGGCCGCAAGGTTCCTGGGGTTCCCGATCCCCACGCTCTGCCACATGGACGGCCTGTCGCCCTACGGGGCGTGCCGGCTCTGCGTCGTTGAGATCGGCCAAGGGCCACGGGCCAAACTGGTCTCTTCGTGCACGTACCCGGTCGAGGAAGGTCTCAAGGTGCGCACCGCGTCGTCGCGCGTGCTGCGGGCCCGCAGGATGGTCCTGGAGCTGCTGCTGGGCTCGTGCCCGCAGTCGAAGACGATCCAGGACCTCGCCTCGGCGCACGGCGTGCGGCAGCAGCGCTTCAAGCAGGAATACGAGGACTGCATTCTCTGCGGCCTGTGCGTGCGGATGTGCGAGGAGCAGATGATGGCCAAGGCCATCGGCTTTCGCGGCCGCGGGGACAAGCGGAGCATCGGCACGCCTTTCGACGTCAAGTCGGACGTCTGCCGGCAGTGCGGCGGCTGCATGTACGTGTGCCCGGCCTGCCAACTGCGATGCACGTACAACGACCCGGAGAGGGCCATCTGCGGCGCCTGTGCGAACCTGACCCCGCCCTGTATCGAGAAAGACCCGTTCGACGACATGATGTGCTACATGGACCCCTGTGTGGCCTGCGAGATCGCAAGAGACAAGTAACCCTCAGAGGAGCTGACTTCGATGATAGCTACGCTTTCCAAGACGAACGCCTCGGCGGCCACCCTCACGAAAAACCGCACGGAGGGCTCCGTCGTGCCCACGTCGGGCATGTGCGTGACCTGCGTGGATGGCTGCATCGGCATGTGCGAGATCGGCAAGAGCGCCTACCGCGGGCACGAGGTGATCTATCCCCAGCCGTTCGGGGTGATCACCACCGCGGCCGAGAAGTCCTATCCGGTGGACTACTCCCATTTCAACATCATGGGAACCGCCGCCGGGGCACACGGGATCGAGGCGGACAGCGACAAGGCCATCTTCCCCGCCGTCAACCTGGAAGTGACGTTCGGGCACGACGACGGCATCAAGTTCCGCCGGCCATGGATCATCCCCGGTATCGGCTCGACCAATATCGCGAAAAACAACTGGGAAGGGCTGGCGATCGGGTCGGCCCTGGCGGGCACCGGGTTGACCATCGGTGAGAATGTCGTGGGGATGGACCCGGAGGCCGTGATCGAGAACGGTCGGGTCGTGGATACGGCGGACTTGAAGCGACGCGTCCGCCTCTACAAGGATCACCAGCGCGACGGCTACGGCGCGATCATCGTGCAGGCAAACATCGAGGACACTCGCCTGGGCGTGCAGGAATATGCCATCGACAAGCTCGGCGTCCACTGCGTGGAGCTCAAGTGGGGCCAGGGCGCCAAGGACATTGGCGGCGAGGTGAAGGTCCGCGACCTCAAGAAGGCCCAGCTCCTGCACCAGCGAGGCTATCTCGTCCTTCCGGACCCGACCGACCCCGACGTCATCAAGGAGTTCCAGCGGGGGGCCTTCCAGGAATTCGAGCGGCACTCCCGAGTGGGGATGGTGACCGAGGAGTCTTTTGCCGAGCGGATCGACCAGTTGCGCCGGGCCGGAGCGAAGTACATCTTCCTCAAGACCGGCGCGTATCGGCCGGCTGATCTCGCGCGGGCCGTCTTGTTCTGTTCGCGATACAAGCTCGACCTGCTGACCGTTGACGGCGCGGGCGGAGGGACGGGCATGAGCCCATGGCGCATGATGAACGAGTGGGGCATGCCGCCGGTGTACCTGCACTCACTGCTCTACCGGTACGCCAAGAGAATCGCCGACAAGGGCGAGCACCTGCCTGCTATCGCAGTGGCCGGCGGGTTCGCCTTCGAGGACCAGATCTTCAAGGGCCTGGCCATGGGGGCGCCGTTCGTCAAGCTGGTGGGCATGGCCCGAGCGCCCATCGCCGCGGCGATGGTCGGAAAGACCATCGGACGCACGATCGAGGAGAACCAGGTACCCGTCTACGTCGAGCGATTCGGCAACTCGAAGGAGGAGATCTTCGTTACGGCCGGCACGCTGCGGAAAGAACTGGGAGACGAGCAGTTCGAGAAGCTCCCCACGGGCGCGCTCGGCCTGTATACCTACTATGAACGCCTCGACCAGGGCCTGCGCCAGCTCATGGCCGGCAGCCGGAAGTTCTCGCTGGAACACCTTTCGCGCGATGACATCGCCGCCCTGACGCGAGAGGCCGAGGAGATCAGCGGCATCCGGTTCATCATGGACGTGGATCAAGGCAAGGTCGAGCCGATCCTGGGCGGCTGATGGCATAGTCAGGTTGCCCTGCGCAAAGACGAAGCGCCCCCGCCAGCTCGCCGGACGGGGCGGTGATCTCCGGCAACGCCGCCGGCGGGGCCGACACACTGATCTCGGCCGGCCCTGCGAGGCCGCCAAGCGGCGCCGTGGAGATCCGCTTGTTGTCGCCGGCCGGCACCCCCTGTCACCTGCTCTCGAACGGAGAGGGCGGGATTCGAACCCGCGTGGCACCTTTCGGCGCCAACCGGTTTAGCAAACCGGCGCATTCAGCCACTCTGCCACCTCTCCACGGTTGCGCCTCTCGGAAGTAATGTATCTGCTCTCGAGCAGCGGGTCAAGGCCTTCTGCGTCATCGTCGTCGCCCGGCTCCCGGATTTGCTTGCCCGGCACGGTCAAGGACCTTATAATAACAGAAGTCTGACGCCCTGATCGTTCGGGGGCGAATAGGATTCGACCGGACGAGTTGAGGCGTCGGTGGCGTGCCCAGGTTCCAGGAGGCCTGGTTAAACACCTGGAAAAACCTTTACATGCCAACCATAACTTGGCAATGGCTGCGTAAATAGCGTAGCCCGTTCGGTGGACCTTGCCCGCGGGGCCCGCCGAACGACGATCAGCGGGCTTACCGGCGAGGAGTCGGACGGTTACCTCGTTGGGACATTCGGTCGTCCTGGCCGGGATGGACCGTGTCGCCTCGGGCCTGACCGGCGAGACTCAATAAAGCGACTACGCACGTAGAAGCCGCCGCTGAAACGTCACGGGACCCGGGTTCGACTCCCGGCGCCTCCAGTGAGCGTATCCTAGCGGAACGCTCTCTATCGGAAAACGGCCCGCTGGATAACTCCGGCGGGCCGCTTCGTTAACTACGGTGTTTTCAAGACTTTCGGCGGTCTACGCCGGCCTTTCCCGGCCGCCCGCGTCGGGACTCGCCGGCCCGAGAATCGGCCGGAAAGGCCCATTTCCTCTCTTTTCGGCCCACCCCTATCTGATTCGTCGGGACTACCCGTCGGAAGTCCCGACGCGCCGAAGTCTTGGTTTCAGAATTTCTTGTGACAACGGCTCGTCGGGACGTATGTGCGTTTCGAAGCCGAACACTACCACAGCGCCAGAAGGTGACCCGCGTCGAGGCACTGATCGGACGGTCGTGCGTGGCGCCGATGCTCGTGGGAAGGCCGAGCGCGGAGATGTCTGAAATGCACGGCAGCCGGGCGCATCCGGCCTGGCCGACTTCCTGACCGAATGGCACGCTGGTATCCGATACATGATCCTGCGGACCCGGCGATCCGTTCCTGTGCTACTTGCTTCCGCTCTCTCGCGTCGCTAGTATCGTCACGAGTAGACCGCTCGACCAGTTGAGGACGCTTGGTCGGTCCAGATCGACGATCGGCGGCGGCGACAAGTGGCGAAGGGAAAGGGAGACCATGGGCCCGCACGAAGTGTACCCAAACCCGACGGTGACGCAGGTGATCTTCCAGGTCAGGTTCCCCAACCTGTTCTACATCGAGAGCAAGATCGGGGAATACCAGCTCCGCGTAATGGAGCGATTCCCGACGTCAGCGCTTCTCCACAGGAGGAGTATCGTCATCGCAGACCTAGGGCCAGAGGCGAACGTTGAGGGGATGCCTCCAGAGGTCGGCCCCCCCGGCCTGAGAAGTATCTGGCGATTCGAGTCTGAGGAAGGCGTCCGGCTGCACGTGCAGGGAGACTCCTTGGACTTGAGTTCCGGGCAACACAAGACCTACGACGCCGCCGGCGAAGCCAATCGATTCCGAGATGTGATCGAGTTTGCCGTGCAGAACTTCCTTGCCGTCGTGCCGATCCCGGTTTTCGCTCGCATAGGCCTCCGGTACATTGATGACTGCCCTCTCCCCGAGATCACGAACGAGGCGTTCACCACCCACTACAACACGACATTCCCCCTGGGGCGATACCCTCTTCCGGAGGCAGATCATTTGGAATTCGCTGCTGCTGTGCATCGGGGGAAGTACTCCCTGCGGTTCAAGGAGACATTCAGACGGGAAGACAAGGCTCCAAAGCTAACACTGGACTTCGATGCTTGCGCTGAGAACATCCGGTCCGACGGATACCTTAGCACGACCGACGACCTCCACGTTCTGATCCACGATGAGTACGAGAGCGTCATTAAAGACGCAGTGAGGGACATAATGCGAAGGCCGAAGGAACAGGGCGATGTCAGTTGAGCACGATGAAGACGTCACCGGTAGCCGCGAGCCACCGGTTGTTCTGTCACACGTACGGTTCGGTCGGTACGAGATAACCGTCCGACTCGGCCCGGCCAACGAGTTCCGCGGGATCGAAGAGGTGGCGGTAGCCAAGGACTTCCTGTCTCCGGAGCAGAAAGTCCGATCGTCTGCCCATCACGACGTGTCGGACTTGTACGAGGAGTTAGGCGAGGACACGTGATGTTCTACGAAACGCGGAGGTCTAGCAAGTCGCTTCGGTTCGGCGACATAGTGGCCGGATTCCCTCTTGCCGCTCCGCACATCGAGTCCCCCGCCGTTGAGCGTCCACCGGAAACCTACCGTGTAGAGCTTGAGCACCCCCAGTATGCCGCCGTGTTGTCGCCCTGCTGCTCAATCGGCAGCAGTACTCTCCTCCTCAGTCCGTTGGTGCATGTCTGGCGCAAGTGGCTTGGCAATCCTTACCTCGTGCAAGACCTCACTCGCGTCAATAGGAAGATGGCTGCCGAACAGACGCTCGCGCCAGAAGATCTGGAGAAGCTGGAGGACGATGAGAAGCAGCGCAGACTTGAGTTGGCGAAGCCCGCCTATGCCTTCCTTGAACAGTTTGTCTACGACCAACATGTCCTGCTGCCGTCGTATGAGTTGACCTGGAAGGGCAACCCGGTGTCGTTGGGCCACTACATGATTGATTTCCGACGAGTACACCGTGTGAACTGCCCTGCCGTCAAATCGCCCGAGAAGTCGCCGCTCCACGCGAAGATTCTGGAGCTATCGATTGAGGCACGGACCGAGTTGCGGGATAAGCTCTCCTACTACTTCGGAAGGGTTCCGCAAGAAGATGAAGTATGAACATCGGCCAGGCCTATGACCCAGCAGATGTGGCCTGTCAAGGGCCTCGCCACGCTGCCCATCTTTATCGAACGCTCAATGTGGCAGACTGCGCAGACCATTCAACGGGCAGGTCGCTAACGAGCCGCTTCAGAGTCACGTCATCTGGCAGATCATCAGCAAGGGCAGCCTCAACGGTGTGTGGTGCCAATGCCGAAAGCCTGAGGATGCGCCCGATGTGGGAGCGATCCACGCCTGCTCGTCGGGCTAGTTCCTGCAGCGAAGCCACCTCCTCGGAGTCAAGCATCCGCTGCCATCTGTACGCTCGAGCAAGGGCAACCACTATCGGCCGTTTTGGGCCAACATTGGGCGTCGTCTTGGCCTCTCGCGGCAAGACGATCTCCTTGCGCCCGCCGCGGCGCTTGAACTCCATCGGCACGCGGAGGTCCACCGTCTGGCCGTCCTTGCCGAACTCGGCCGGGCCGTCGCCCTGAAGCTCGGCCACCAGCCCATTCAGGCCGTTCAGCCGCAGGCGGATGAGCAGGCCGTCGGGGCTGAGGACGACGTCCGCGACCAGCAGCTTGACGATCCGCTCCTTCTCGGCCGGGAAGAGCTCGTCCCACAGCGGGTCGAGCTTCTGGAGGGCTTCCCGCACATCGTCCTCACCCGGGCCGGCGGAGCCCAGGGCCTCCACCGCGTGCCCGACCTCCTCCAGGCGGGTCCGCACGTCGGCGTACTCCTCGTTCAGCTTGCCCAACTCGGCCGCGAGGGCATCGTCGTTTCCGTCGGACCTCGCCAGGCGGCCGATGGCGCGTTTCAGCTCCGCCAGCCTGTCCTCCAGCCGCTCCTTCTGCCCGGCCAGTTCGGCCCGCTGCTGTCCTACCTGGGCCTGGACCTGGCGGAACGTCCTGGCAACCATATCCGGGCTGCGCAGGATCACCCGGATGCGGTCCTTCACCGCGAGCTCGATCTCGCCCGCGGCGATGGACTTTACCGGGCAGGCGTCATAGCCGTTCCGTTCGGCGTGGTTGCAGACGTAGTACCGGTACCGCTTGCCGCGCCGCTTCGTGTGGCTGACGTCCGGGCTGCGGAAGATGCGGCGCAGTTGTTCCACGACGGCGCCTTCGATCTCGCCCGCGGCCACGGACTTCACTGGACAAACGCCATGACCGTTCCGTTCGGCATGGTTGCAGCGGTAGTACCGGTAGAACTTCGGGCGCTTCCCGGTGACCGAAGTGCCCATTACCGTGCCGCAGTGGCCGCACCGCAGGATTCCTCTGAGGAGTGCCTTCGCTTCCCGCCGCGTCGTTTTCGCCCGGGCGTGGCCGTTCTCGGCGATGATCCGCTGGACCTGGTCCCACGTCTTCCTGTCCACGATCGCGTCGTGCTCGCCCGGGTAGTGCTGGCCCTTGTAGACGATCTCGCCGAGGTACTTCCGGTTGGTCAGCACCCGGTAGACGTAGACCTTGTTCCACCACTTGCCGCCTGTGACCTTGCCGTTCTTGATGGCCTTGTACTGCTTGGTCCGGTGGCCCTTGGCGTTCAGCTCGCGGGCGACCTTCAGGCAGGACCGCGTCTCGATGAACCGCTCGAAGATGTGCCGCACCAGTTCCGCCTCGGCCGGGGAGGCGTTTCCGTGGGGCCTGTTGGTCGGGACAAGAATTTCTTCAGAATATTTGCAATAATCAACCCCATGGGTGCGTTTGGTGTGTTATAACTCAGAGTGACCGACGGGCATCGGCTTACGGCGTGTCGGTTGACTCGTTGATTCGTTAACTCGTTAACTCGTTAACTGGAAGGAGCTTGTCCACATTGCTGGAGCTTCTTGTCCCGTGGCTGCCCGGCGGGCAGGCTGTGCTGGCGGCAGTCCTCCCTGCGATGAACGCACGGGTGTCCTCAGAGCGCAGCTCTTTTCGAATTAACGAGTCAACCAGTTCACGAGTCAACGAGGACCGCTCACAACGCGACGAAATCAGTCACTTTCAGTTATAAGAAGGGCAAGGGGCGTGTGGGGGTGTGACTCGGCCGCGCGATGCAGACCCCCGGCGAGAATCGCATAAGTGTTTTTACGAAACAAAGCCATTTCCGGCAGAATCTCATATAAGTTGCTGCTGTATAGATACTTACAGCGGCCCGTCCCGATTTTTGCCTCCGGCGGAACGCCGCCTGCGGAATCGAGCTTGGCGCCGGCGACCTGCCGGGATTCTCCTTGACATCCCCCCGTCGACGCCGGCGGCCCGACGAAGTGGCCTCACCGCATGCGAGGTGTCGCGGGGTCCTTGGCAGAGCCGGCGGGGCTCCGCCTTGAGCCCAACGGGCTCGGATTCGCAGAACACCCCTGACAGAGCCGAGGAGTAGATGAGAATTGGAGACCACGGCCGGCCGAAGTCGTGTTTACTTATGGACGGCCGGCTTCTCGGCGCCGGCCGACGCGCCAATGCGTCACACGAAGGGATCTGATCAATGACGACTACGACAAATCGGATGTTGAGCTTGGCGGCTCTTGTGGCAGTGGCTGCGGTGGCGGGGATTCAGCCGGCCGGGGCGGGGCCGGCGGGCAAGAGCCCGGTGAAGGTGTTTGTCCTGGCGGGGCAGTCGAACATGGAGGGGGCCGGGGCGATCAAGGGCAGCCAGCGGAACGGCGGCAAGGGGAGCCTGGAGTACCTCGTCAAGGACCCCGCCACGGCGAAGCAGTTCGCTCACACCGTGGACAAAGACGGCAAGTGGGTGGTCCGGGACGACGTGTGGATCTGGTACCTCGGCCGCAAGGGCGGCCTGACGGCCGGGTTCGGGTCGCGGAAGGACCGGATCGGCCCGGAGCTCCAGTTCGGGCACGTCATGGGCGATGCCTGCGACAACCAGGTGCTGCTGATCAAAACGGCGTGGGGCGGCAAGAGCCTGGCGAAGGACTTTCGGCCGCCGAGCTCCGGCGGCGAGGTCGGGCCGTTCTACACCGAGATGCTCAAGCACGTGAAGGACGTGCTGGCGGACCTCAAGACGCTATTCCCGGACTACGACGGCAAGGGCTGCGAGATCGCCGGCTTCGGCTGGCACCAGGGGTGGAACGACGGGTGCAGCGCCAACATGGTCGCCGAGTACGAGAAGAACATGGCCAACTTCATCCGCGACGTGCGGCGGGCCCTCGGCGTGAAGGACCTTCCGTTCGTCATCGCCGACAGCGGCTTCGGCGGCCGCAACCAGAAGGTCGCGCGGCGCCTGGGGATCCGCAAGGCCCAGGCGGCCGTCGCCAAGTACCCGGAGTTCAAGGGCAACGTCATCTGTGTGGAGACGCAGGACTACTTTCGGCCGGGAGAGGATTCGCCCTCGCGGCACGGCTTCCACTGGAACTGCAACGCCGAGACATACTTCCTGATCGGCAACGGCATGGGCGAGGCGATGAAGAAGCT
>CAYRVX010000168.1:0-12006 GCA_964427875.1 uncultured Planctomycetaceae bacterium | reverse complement strand
GCGTCTCAATTCGCCCTTTTCCATTCGGCATTCGTCATTCGTCATTCGGCATTCCCGGCATCGACTGCTTGAGTTGTTCCTGCGCGATTGCTAAGGTATTCGGGCCAATCGGCACGGCTGGGAGGTGGGCGCAGGGCGACGGGAGAGAGACATGGCTGCGAGGAAGGCGCCTTTGGGCTTCTGGGGATTCCTGCTGGTGCTGGGACCGTCGCTGATCTGGTGCGGCGAGTACATCGGGTCTGGTGAGGTGATCATCGCCACGCGGACCGGGGCGATCCTCGGGCCGGCGGTCCTGTGGGCGATCGTCGTGGGCATCTTCCTGAAGTACTGGATCGGCCTGTGCGGGGCGCGGTACACGGTCGTCACGGGCGAAGGCATGGTCGACTGCTTCAGCCGCGTGCCGGGCCCGAGGAACTGGCTGGTGTGGGTCGTCTTCATCGGGCAGATCGCCTCTGCGATCTGGGCGGTGGGCGCGCTGGTGGTGGCCGCGGCGACCTTCCTGAGCGGCCTGCTGCCGCTGGGCAGTCACACGGGGATGATCTGGGGGTCGATCGTGACGGCCTTCGTCTTCTGGGTGGCCTGGACGGGGGGCTTCCGAATCCTCAAGCACCTGATGGCGGTCCTGGTCGCCGTGATCGTGGTGGGCGTCCTGTACATTGCCCTCCGCAACCTGCCGCCGGTCCGCGAGGTCCTGGTGGGGCTTTTCGGCTTCCGAGTGCCGGACGTTCCCGCCTGGGCCCGCCAGCCGGGTGCCGCGGCGGGAACGGCGTGGAGCGAGATTCTCCCCCTCATCGGCTGGTCGGCCGGCGGGTTCGCCAGCCAGGTCTGGTACACCTACTGGGTCCTGGGCGCCGGGTACGGCATGGCCCAGGAGCGCTCGTGGGGCATGAAGGCCGACGAGCGGCGGCTCGGCAGCCTCTCGGCGGACGAGGCCCGCGGCATCAGGTCGTGGCTGCGCGTCGTGCGATGGGACGCGACCGCCGCGCTGGTGATCGGGGTGGTCGTCACGTCGGCGTTTCTGCTGGCCGGCTCCGGCGTCCTACGGCCCCAGCAGGTGGCGCCCAGGGGCGAGAAGATGGCCCAGGAGCTCTCGCAGGTCTTCTCGGAATGGAGCCACGTCGGCGGCATCTTGTTCATGGCGGCGGGCGCGGCGGCGATGATCAGCACGCAGATCGGCCAGTTGGCGGGCTGGCCGCGGCTCCTGGCCGACTGCCTGAGGAACGTCTGGCGGCGCTTCGGGCGGCTGGAAACGAAGAAGCAGTTCCGCGTCTTCCTGTGCCTCTTCCTTCTGACGAACCTGGCGATCCTGGCGATCTGCACCCTGTTCGGCACGCGCCCCGTGTTCCTGGTGAAGCTGGGGGCGATCTGCGACGGGCTGGTCCTCGTGCCGCTCCAGGCGCTGGCCGTCGCGTATGGGCTCTTCTTCGCGCAGAAGAAGATGCTCTCGCCGGAGGCGTGGGCGCTGCTGCGGCCGCGGTGGTACCACGCGGCCATTCTCCTCCTGGCGTTCGGCGTCTTCGGCTACTTCTGCGTCTTCCAGGTGCCTCAGGTGCTGCGGCAGATGTTCGGCGGGTAGGGCCGCGCGGTTCCGCCGCCGGGGGGCCTACCATTTCAGGCAGGTCTGGGCGAGCTCCTGGAGGTAGGGGCCCTGGAGGACGACCACCAGCACGGCGGCCAGCCAGATAACCGCGGCGATCTGGAACGGCCGGTCGTGCAGGATCAGGTCGGTCGGCCCGGAGTAGCCCCCCTTCATCGACAGCATCGCGAAGCGAAACACGGCGTAGATCGCTATCGGCGAGGTGTAGATGAGGTAGTGCGTGCCGAAGTGCCGCACGGTGCGGTCGCTGCTGGCGTACAGCAGGAAGGAGACGATCGCCACGGCCGCCGATACGGTGATCAGGTGCGTCAGCAGCTCGGGCGTGTAGTGCAGCAGCGCCGGGCGATGCCCGTCGGCCTCTGGGGCGCCGCCCATCGTGACGACCTCGCTGTAGCGCTTGCAGAAGCCCATGAACAGGCAGAGCGTGAAGGTGCAGATGATCAGCCAGTAGCTGGGGGCCACGGAGATGGCGATCGCCCCGGCCACCGCTCGCAGCACGAACCCCGCCGCGATGCACGTCACGTCGAGCAGGGGATGGTGCTTCAGGCTGAGCGAGTAGGCCGCTTGCAGGAGCAGGTAGGCCGCCACGACGACGAGTACGGCGGGCTTGACGGCCCACGCCACGGCCGCGCCCGCAAGGGCCAGCACCACGCACTCGACGGCCGCCGCCCAGACCGTCACGCGCCCGGCCGCGATGGGGCGGAGCTTCTTGTCGGGGTGCCTGCGGTCGCGCCGACGGTCGCAGATGTCGTTGAAGATGTAGCCGGCGCTGGACGCCAGGCAGAAGGCCGCCGCCGCCAGGGCGGCCTGCACCCACGTCCGCCAGTCCAGCACGCGAACGGCGAAGACCACCGGAAAGAGCACGAGGACGTTCTTGATCCAATGCGCCGGCCGCGCCAGTTGAACGATGAGCCGCAGCTTCACTCGCACCTGCTCCCTGCTTCCCCGTCGCCGGTCGGACCGGGACAGGCCAATCGCCTCGGCGCCCGAGGCGCTCTTCGACGGCCGGAGATTATAGGAGCCGCCGCGGCCCCAGTCAAGCCGGGCGCGGCCCCTGCTCCGGGGGAGCATTAGCGTTTTGGGGAAGCAGTCGCTTCTGGAGGGCCGCAGGCCCGATTGGCGGTAGCCTCGGGCGCGAGCCCGTGGAGCTGGAGTTGCCATAATAGAGAGCCCCCGCACGGGGGCGAGTGAAGGCCTCAAACGCCCCCGTGCGGGGGCTCCGCTGCTAACGGCCTGCATACCACGGGCTCGCGCCCGAGGCTACCGACATATGCCCCGTTCCGGGGCTACACCGCCCGCGCCCCCAAGACGCTAATGCTCCCCTGCTCCGGTTCCTGGCGAGTGGGGGGGACATCACGTAGAATCGCTTGCGGCCGACGCACGCATGCGCAGGCCAAGGGCGGGAGCGCAGGATGAGCGGACACGGCTGCACTCGACGCGACGTGATCAGGGCCGCGGGCGTCGGCGCGGCGGCGCTGGCGGGGGGGCGGATCGTCGCCGCGGCGAATGCGCCGGGCCCCGAGGGGCCGGCGAACTTCATCGTCATCCTCTGCGACAACCTCGGTTACGGCGACGTCGGCTGCTTCGGCTCGAAGAGGAACCGGACGCCCCACCTCGACGCCATGGCCGCCGAGGGCACGCGCTTCACGAGCTTCTACGTGACCAGCGGCGTGTGCACGCCGTCGCGGGCGAGCCTGATGACGGGCTGCTATCCCCGGCGCGTGAACCTGCACGTCGATTCGCGCGGGGGCCTGGTGCTGCGGCCCGTCGAGCGAAAGGGGCTCAGCCCGAAGGAGATCACCCTCGCCGAGGTGCTGAAGGAGCGCGGCTACGCCACCGCATGCATCGGCAAATGGCACCTGGGAGACCAGGCGCCCTTCCTGCCCACGCGCCAGGGCTTCGACTACTACTTCGGCATCCCCTACAGCGACGACATGGTGGCCCGAAAGGGCACTTCCTGGCCGCCGCTGCCGCTGATGCGGAACGAGACGGTCATCGAGGCGCCGGCCGATCGGGACACGCTCACCCGGCGCTACACGCAGGAGGCGATCCGGTTCATCACCGCGCACAAGGATGCGCCGTTCTTCGTCTACCTGCCCCACGCGATGCCCGGCAGCACCAGGACGTCGTTCGCCGGCGAGGCGTTTCGCGGCAAGTCCCCCAACGGCACGTACGGGGACGCCGTCGAGGAGATCGACTGGTCGGCCGGCCGGGTCCTGGCGGCCCTGAAGACGCTCCACCTGGACGCCCGCACGCTGGTCGTCTGGACGTCGGACAACGGCTCCGTCGATCGGCGTCACGGCAGCAACGCACCGCTTTCGGGGTGGGGCTACACGACCGCGGAAGGCGCGATGCGGGTCCCCTGCATCATGCGCTGGCCGGGGAGAATCCCCGCCGGAGGAACGTGCGACGAGCTGTGCACCACGATGGACCTGCTGGTGACGTTCGCCGGACTCACCGGGACCAAAGCGCCCCAAGACCGCATCATCGACGGGAAGGACATCTGGCCGCTGATGGCGGGCCGGCCGGGCGCCGGGAGCCCGCACGAGGCGTTCTACTACTACTATCGCGACCGGCTTCAGGCCGTCCGGTCCGGCAAGTGGAAGCTGCGCCTGCCGCAGACGCCCCAGGCGCGGAAGAAGCCCGGCAAGCCGGTGCCCGGCGCGCTGTACGACCTCGGCACGGACATCGGCGAGAAGAGCAACCTGTACGCCCGGCGGCCGGACGTCGTCAAACGACTGCTCGCCCTGGCGGACAAGGCGCGAGCGGACCTCGGGGACGGACGGCGGGCCGGCGCCAACCAGCGTCCGGCGGGAATGGTCGAGACGGCCCGGCCGCTGAGGCTTCCCCCCAAGTGATCTCCCGCCGTTCCGGGTTGCTTCTTGACCTGACGCATGTCTCGCGGAGCGTTTAGCGGCGGGGCTTGCCCCGCGTGTCACCTGGCGGCGCGGAGTTGAACGACAGCGGGCTCCTTCGTCGGCCTGGCGAACGGGCCGGGCCAGACGCGCGCCGAGCGACGCGGCCTGTACCGGAAGTCGTGCGTGATCGTCTCGAGCCGCTCGCATGGCGGGACCTCGCCGGTCACCCGCCAGGTGAGCGTCAGCGTCCTGGCGTCGAACTCCGCGGTGACGCCCTCGGTGAGGTTGCCCGCCAGCGTGCTGGGCGGGCCCTTGGCGGTGATCGGCGTCTCGTTGTCGATCAGCACGTTGTTGACCGCCCTGTGGCCGCCGCCAACGATCGGCTCGCCGTCCACTCGGCGGTCGGTCACCTTGCCGCGAAGGAGTATCCCCGCCTTCGTGCTCCGGGCGATGAAGTTGTGCGCGAAGAGCTGGCCGCGGCAGTCGTGCTCGTAGATGCCGTTGCCCCGCGTCCGCCAGATGAAGTTCTGGTCGATCACGTTCATCTTCGAGGAGGCCTCGATGAAGATGCCCCCGTGGATCGTGGCGTTGTCGATGAGGATGTTCCGCGTGCACCGCGAGTTGACGTTGGCGAAGTCCATCCAGATGCCCGCCCCGTGAAGCGTGCCGACGATCAGGTTCCGCCGGAGAAGAGAGTCCACGTTGTGGTGCGTCTTGATCGCGCCGGTCTCGTAGTAGTGCTCGACGTCGTGGAAGGCGTTCCGCAGAAGCACATTGTCCTCGATGAGGCAACTGCTGGTGCGCAGCCCCGCGATGCCGCACACGCCGCAGTCGCTGACAGTGTTGCCCCGCACGACGTGGCGCCCGAAGAGCTTCGGCACCGGGCGCTCCCAGTACTGCTGGATGCCGACGTCGATCCCCACGCCGTTGACCTGGCGGACGGTGTTGGACTCGATGAGCCAGTGATGGCCGCGGTTGACGGACAGCGCCCCGTGCTGCGGCATCGGGAAGGCGTTCCCCGCGTGCTCGATGACGAACCCCTTGACGTGGATGTAGCCGAGCCCCTGCCGCTGCGGGGCGAACACGCCGCCCTGCGTGGTGATCTCGATCGTCTCGGCGTTGGGGTCCCTGCCCGCCAGCGGGCGGATGTAGAGCTTCGCGCCCTTGGGCGTGACCCAATACGTGCCCGCGCCCTTGCCCAGGTCCTCGTAGTTGTGGACCTGCCTGAGGCGCCGGCCGTTCTGGAACACGAGCCCGCGCGGCAGCGTGTAGGGCTTCTTGCCGCGCCACCGGGTGGCCCAGGGCATGTGGTCGAACTGCTCCGGCGTGACGTTCGGCACGCGGAAGGGGTTGTAGTCGCCGAAGAGCGCCTCCCCGAGCGGCGCGGCCCAGATGTCGGCGCCCTCGCCCGCCGGCTTGCGAGTCGAGCGCGCCCAGCGCGCCTTCAGGACCCGCGAGCCCTTGACGACCACCTTGCCGACGGCCTGGTAGCCGATCATCGCGCCGGGCCCGGTCCCGCCGCGCGCGGGCCTGACGCGCTCGCGGTACACGCCGGCTGCCACCAGGACGCGCTCGCCCGGCTGGAGCACCTCGGCGGCCCGGCCGATCGTCCTGAACGGCCTCGCCTTCGTCCCGGGATTCTCGTCGCTTGCGCGCGCGCTCGAGCCGTGAACGTAGTACGTTCGCGAGAAGGTCATCGGCTGTTGCCACGTCTTGAACTCCCGCCCGTTCGGCAGCAGGACCGGGGGCTTGAGGCTGCGCAGTGCAGGGCTGGGCATGTCGGTCTCCTCGGCGGCCGCGACCTGCGGGCACGCGGCGAACGTGCCGACGACAGCGATCGCCAGCCGCAAAGGCCGGCCGGCGCCGCAGCGGTCCTGAGCTGGTTGGTGAGGTGCGTTCATGGCTCTGCGGCCGCTCAGGCTAGCATTCCAGCGGCCGGGTCTCAAGCGGATTGGCGCCGGGTGAGCGTGCATGGTAGCGTATGGGCGCCTCTCAGCAGGCGGATGACGGACGGGAGAGTGACAGGACAATGGGATCAGCAGACGCCCCGGGGAGCATCATCATGGAATCGCGAGCATCGGTCCTCTGTGCGACGGTCGTACTTGCGGTGTGCGGCGCCCGTCTTGCCGCCGAGCCGGCCTCGAAGAAGGCGAGCTGGAGATTCGTCAGCATCCCCGACTTCCTCAACTGCGACGTGCGCTACCCCGAGCCGAAGTGGGAAGACGCACTGGGCTACGTGCTCAAGCAGATCAAGGCCGAGGACCCCGATTTCGTCCTGGTGGCCGGCGACCTGCTGATGGGACGCTGGTGGGACGGCCCGAAGCAGATCGAGGAGCTGAGCAAGGTCTTCTACACCGCCTGGATCCGGCGGATGCGGGATCACGGCCTGAAGTTCTACGCGGCGGTGGGCGATCACGAGCTGGGCGACAACCCCTGGCGCGGGAAACGGCTGGAGCACGTGCCCCACTATGAGAAGGCCTTCGTCAAGTACCTGAAGATGCCCCACAACGGCCCGCCGGGCAGGGAGGGGCTGACCTACTCGTTCGTCCACAGGAACGTGCTGTTTGTCGCCGTGGACGTCTTCGAGCAGGCGTCGATGGGGGCGGGCAAGGGAACGGCCACCTTCTCCGGCGAGCAGGTGGACTGGCTCAGGAAAACACTCGCGGATCGCGCGGACGCCGATCACGTCGTCGTGATGGGCCACACGCCGATCATCGGTCCCGTCCGGGCGCGGGCCTCCAGCCGCCTGATGCTCAAGGGAGGACGCGACTCGCGGCTCTGGCGGACGATGAAGGCCGGCGGCGTGGATCTGTACCTCTGCGGCGAGGTGCACGCGATCACGTGCAGGCAGGTCGACGGCATCGAGCACGTCGCGCACGGATCGCTCTTCGGCTACGTGGATACGGTCAACTACCTCGTGGCCACCGTGACGCCGAAGACGATGCGCCTGGAGCTGAAGCGCATCGACATCATCCTGGAAGGCGGTCACCTGCCGCAGTCGCACGGCAACCGGCCGCGGGAGATCGTGCGGATATCCGACGAGCAGAAGAAACGCGGATTCCGCAGCGTGGGGAGGCTGCTGCTGGACAAGACCGGCCGAGCGAGGCGCTTCCGCGACGCGGCGGGCGAGTTCGCCAATCCCTACACGCCGCCGCGCAAGTGACAGACGAGGCCGATCCCCGGGAAGGCCCGCCTTGCCGCCCGCCGGGGCTGCCTAAATGGCCGCCGACAGGCGGCGGCGGGGCATTTTGACAGGTGTTTTACAAAACAACGCCTTGTAAACAGGCGATTTACGTTCTAGGTACGCCCGTTGCACCGCCTGCGGCAGGAGGTGCCGATATGCGCTTGGACAAATGGACAGTAAAGGCACAGGAAGCGCTGGCGACGGCGCAGGGCGCGTCGATGGAGGCCGGCAACGCGGCCGTCACGCCCCTGCACATCCTCGACGCGCTGCTCAAGCAGGACGGCGGCCTGGCCGCGCCGCTGCTGGAGAAGGTCGGCATACCCAGGGACCGCGTCATCTCCATCGTGGAGTCGGAGTTAAAGCGCCTGCCGCAGCAGTCCGGCCAGGCCGGCATGGCCGTTGACCCCGCCCTCAACCAGGTGATCGTCCGGGCGGCCAAGGAGGCCGGGGACCTCAAGGACGAGTACATCTCCATCGAGCACCTGCTGCTTGCCCTGGCTGAAGCGCCCTCGAAGGCCAAGGAGGTCCTCTCGGCCCTCGGGGCCACGCGGGAGGCCATACTCAAGGCCATGAAGGAAATCCGGGGAGGTCAACGCGTCACCGACGCCAGCCCGGAGGACAAGTACCAGGCCCTCGAACGGTACGGGCGGGACCTGTGCGACATGGCCCGTGCGGGCAAGCTGGACCCGGTCATCGGCCGGGACGACGAGATCCGCCGCTGCATGCAGGTCCTCAGCCGCCGGACGAAGAACAACCCGGTGCTGATCGGCCTGCCGGGCGTGGGCAAGACGGCCATCGTCGAGGGCCTCGCCCAGCGGATCGTCAACGGCGACGTGCCCGGCGTGCTGACCGGCAAGACCGTCATCGCTCTGGACATGGGCGCCCTGCTGGCCGGGTCGAAGTTCCGCGGCGAGTTCGAGGACCGCCTCAAGGCCGTCCTCAAGGAGGTCACCGAGTCCGACGGGCTGATCATCCTCTTCATCGACGAGCTGCACACCGTCGTCGGCGCCGGGGCCGCCGAGGGGGCGATCTCCGCGGGCAACCTCATCAAGCCGGCCCTCGCGCGCGGCGACCTGCGGTGCATCGGCGCGACCACGCTCGACGAGTACCGCAAGCACGTCGAGAAGGACGCCGCCCTGGAGCGGCGGTTCCAGCCGGTGCTCGTGGAAGAGCCCTCCGTTCAGGACACCATCGCGATCCTCCGCGGCCTGAAGGGGCGATACGACGCCCACCACGGCGTGCGGATCCAGGACTCCGCCCTCGTGGCGGCGGCCGTCATGAGCCACCGCTACATCACCGACCGCTTCCTGCCGGACAAGGCCATCGACCTGATCGACGAGGCGGCCAGCCGCCTGCGGATCGACAACGACTCCATGCCCGCCGAGCTGGACGAGCTCAGGCGGCGGACCATGCAGCTCCAGATCGAGCGGGAGGCGCTCCGCAAGGAGTCCGACAAGGCCAGCCGGCAGCGGCTCGAGGCGCTGGAGAAGCAACTGGCCGAGACGAAGACGCAATACGACGAGCTGCACGTCCGCTGGGACAACGAGCACCAGGTGCTCAAGCGGACCAAGGAGCTCAAGGAGGCCCGCGAGGCCAAGCAGACCGAGTTCGAGCAGGCCCGGCGCGACGGCGACCTCGAGAAGGCCGCCCGCATCCAGTACGGCGAGCTGCGGGAGCTGGCCGCCCAGCTCGACGAGCGGGAGGACCACCTTGCCTCGCTCCAGGCCGACGGCGGCATGATCAGCGAGGAGGTCACACCCGAGCAGATCGCCGAGGTGGTGGCCAAGTGGACCCACATCCCCGTCGCCAGGCTGATGGAGTCCGAGCGCGACAAGCTCATGCGGATGGAGCAGCGCCTCGCCAGGCGCGTCGTGGGCCAGGAGGAGGCCCTGCGCGTCGTCAGCGACGCCGTCCGCCGCAGCCGGGCCGGCCTGAGCGACCCCAAGAGGCCCATCGGCAGCTTCCTGTTCCTCGGGCCCACCGGCGTGGGCAAGACCGAGCTGTGCAAGGCCCTCGCCGAGCTGCTGTTCGACACCGAGGACGCCATGGTCCGCATCGACATGAGCGAGTTCATGGAGCAGCACTCGGTGGCCAGGCTCATCGGCGCCCCGCCCGGCTACGTCGGCTACGAGGAGGGCGGGCGGCTCACCGAGGCCGTCAGGCGAAAGCCCTACTGCGTCATCCTCTTCGACGAGATCGAGAAGGCCCACAAGGACGTCTTCAACGTCCTGCTACAGGTGCTCGACGACGGGCGGCTGACCGACGGGCAGGGGCGGACCGTCGACTTCAAGAACACCCTCATCGCCATGACCAGCAACATCGCCTCGCAGTACATCCACGACCTCGCCGCCGGCGGCGCCGAGGCGTGGGAGCTCGAGGCCCGGCTGAAGGACGCGCTGAAGGAGCACTTCCGCCCCGAGTTCCTCAACCGGATCGACGAGACCGTGATCTTCCACTCGCTCTCGAAGGAGGACCTCGCGGCCATCGTGGACATCCAGGTCTCCGAGCTGGCCGAGCGGCTGGCCGACCGCAAGATCACCGTCGAGGTCACCGACGCCGCCAGGTCGCTGGTGGCCGAGCTGGGCTGCGACCCGAGCTTCGGCGCCCGCCCGCTGAAGCGGCTGGTGCAGCAGAAGCTCGAGAACGCCCTCGCCTCGCGCATCCTCGCCGGCCGGATCGCCGACGGCCAGCACGTCACCATCGACGCCGAGGGCAAGAGCTTCACCTTCCGCGCCGCCGACGCGACCGCCCCCCCGCCCACCGTCGCCGCCGCCACGGCCAAAGACCAGCCCGAAGTGGTCCAAGGCGAGATCGTGGAGGAATAGGCGTCGGCGCTCCCTTCGCGCGCTCCTGCGGCCCGTTTCGTGCCGGGCTCAAGCCGAGTCGGCCCAAGCCCGTTGAAACAGCCATTTACAGGGGACAGTTTATTAGGCTATCCGGCGGGCATCGGCTGGGATTTAAAGGCTATTTGAAGCGGAAGTCCAGCTTGAAGTCGTACAGCCAGGGGATCCTCGGGTCGATTGCCTCGCGAGCCAATCGGGCCGGCATGTTTTCGAACTGCCGTCGATACTGCTCCGCGTTCGGAGCGTTGTAGTACGTCACGACAATCGTATCGTCCCAGACCCGAATGTCTCCCTCCAGGCCGCGGAACAGGCCCTTCGACAGATGTTCGGCATCCCAATTGACGCGGTCGCAGTCCAGTCGCTGGCGAACCTGATGCACGACGGCCTGAGCGACCAAGGCCAGGCTCATCTGGCCATAACGAATGTGGAGGTTCCGGGTCCCGGCCCGCTTCCAGCCCATTTTCTGGTAGGCGTTGAAGAACTCCTCGATATGCCACCGCTTCGGGTAGTGCAGCGTCAGCGTATCCACCTCGTCCCGATCGGCGGTGCACAGGAAGCTGTTGAATTCGTACTGGTCGGCGGCCTCTCCGAATCGTTGGGCCATCATGCAGAACGGCCCGGTCCGACTGTGGACCAGCTCGTAGGGCATCTTGGTGGTAGCCAGTCCGGCCCATCGCGGCGCGAAGCGGCTCGGTTCGATCGCTCGGAGCTTCTTGCGGAGGTGTTTCTGTTTGGGCATCGGAACCAGGAGGTCCATGTCGGTATCTCGGCGGACGTGGTCGAGCAGTTCTGCCGTGAAGTGTTCGCTGTCGGCCAGCACCAACGGCCGGAGTCTTCGGCAAGGCAGGACGTCACTCGTCAGGGCCAGCAGTTCCGGCACCGCCTGCGCGAGGCTCCGCCCCGACGTGCCCAACGTAAAGCCCACCGGCTGGCCGGTGTCGGCGTCCAGGCAGAAGAACGTTTGGGAGGTCTTGGCCGCCGGCGCTCGCGGATGCCCTTTGCGCAGCCGCGTCCGCCGCTTGCTGTAACTGACAAGTCGGTGCGGATCGATTGCCAGGATCTCGCCCCGCAAGTGACCAGCGGTTCGTCGGAGCTTGCCCAGGGCGATTTGCAGCCGTCGGGCCTGATCGACCGTGTGGGCGTCCAGCAGGTTGTGGATCTGCTGGTCGGTGGCCACGAACGGCAGGCCGTTGGCCAGGTCGAACCCTCTCTGATTGAGGCTGCGCTGCTCCCGGACGCCGCTGCGGCACAGCGCCGCCTCGTGGACCAACTGCATCGCCAGACGGGGCGCCAGCGCCTCGGTCGGCTCGCCCGTCCAGCCGCGCAGCAAGTCCCACGTGCCCAGGCGAAGGTGCTCGGGAACCAGCAACCACAGGCCGACCATCGTTCCGGAGACCTTGTCGGCCAGCATCTGTCGGACGCCGCGCTCAATGCCGCGAAGGTCCCACAGCTCTCGCCGAGCCTGCCGTTTGGTGTGATGGACCTCCACCTCAACCGGTTCGCTTGACGGGCGGTTCTTGTAGA
>CAYRVX010000167.1:0-12023 GCA_964427875.1 uncultured Planctomycetaceae bacterium | reverse complement strand
ACATGGGCAACAAGGCCCTGACGAACTACCAGATGGCCCGGCAGTTGTGGGACGTCGGCACGGCCTGCGAGGCGTTGTGGCGCGACTACTTTGCCCGCCGGTACGGCCCGGCCGCCGAGACGATGCGGGCGTTCTACGAGTCGCTGGAGGGGATGTTCTCGAACGTCACGGAGCTGAAGTACGGCCTGGCGCGGCGGCTCGACGGCGGCGCGAAGGAGCTCTTCCCGACGCCGGAGCTCCGCTACGAGCGCAAGGAGGGCGTTCCGTGCAACGCACCGACGTTCGTGGAGATCGTCGCAGCCGGCCGGACGTGCCGCAAGCTCATCGACCGCGCCTTGGCCTCGCGCCTTGAGGCCCGCATCCGCGCCCGCGTCGCCGAGGACGAGCGGCTGTTCACCTACGGCGAGCGGACGATCGCCTACTATCACGCGTGCATTCTGGCGTGGCGCGAGGTCCGTGCCGGCCGGCCCGACGCCGCGAGGAAGCATCTCGCCGAGGCCGTCCGCCTCGCCGACCTGCTCCGCAAGGACACCGCCAGCACGAAGCACTCCTCCTCGCACGCCAACGCAGCCAACGCCTTCGTCGCCAGCCGAGCGACCCGCGCGATCGACCACCTCCGCCGCCGCCTTGATCGCGCCCAGAAAGCCGGCTGATGAGTCCCGATGTACATCGGGACGAACCTGCCTGCCGCAGGCAGGTCGGCCGGAAGGCCTGGAACCGCCGCAATCCCTCCTGCCGCCCATTCCCTGCCCGCCCACAGAGGAACCGTCTCGCTTCCGCGCGGTTGCACGATGTAGCCAGGACTGACCTTCAAGGAGTGAACGATGACAAGGATCAACTTCGCGGCAGGACTTACGGCCGCTGTGGCGGCCTTTGCTGTGGCCGCATCGATCGCCTCGGCGGCGGATGCCGCCGCGGAGTGGCCGGGCTGGCGCGGGCCCAACCGCGACGGCAAGAGCCCCGACACCGGCCTGTTGAAGGCCTGGGCGGAAGGCGGACCAACGCTGTTGTGGCAGGTGACCGGCATCGGCCGGGGGTTCTCCAGCGTCGCCGTCATCGGCGGCAGCGTGTACATCACCGGCGATACGGACGGCAAGCTGGTCCTGACCGCGCTGACCATGGACGGCAAGGCCAAGTGGAAAGTGCCCATCGACCGCGCCTGGACCAGCAACCCTTCCGGCGCGCGGTCCACGCCGATGATCGACGGCGGGCGGCTCTACCTGCTGTCCGGCAACGGCGTCCTCGCCTGCCTCAATGCCAGGACGGGCAAGCGACACTGGGCCCGCGACCTCACCCAGCTCGGCGGGCGGCCCGGCGGCTGGGGATACGCCGAGAGCGTCCTGATCCACAAGAACCTCGCCGTCGTCAAACCGGGCGGGGAGAACTGCATCGTCGCGCTGAACAAGACGAACGGCCGCGGGTTGTGGGCATCCAAGGGCTTCCGGGCCGGGCCGGAGTACAGCTCGTGCCTGGCCTTCACGCACAACCGCATTCCCCTGATCGTCACGGGCACGCGGAGCGGGATCGTGTGCGTCTCGGCCACGTCCGGGCGGCTCGCATGGGCCAACCGCTTCAGCGCCAACAACACCGCCAACTGCCCCACGCCCGCCTATGCCGACGGGCACGTCTTCTGGGCCAACGGCTACGGCAAGGGCGGGATCTGCATGAAGCTCTCCGCGCGAGGCGCCGCGGAGGCCTGGCGGACCGACGACATGGTCTGCCACCACGGCGGATACGTCATCCACGAGGGCCACATCTACGGCAACAACGGCGGCGGCTGGGCGTGCCTCGAGCTCAAGACCGGCCAGACCAAGTGGCGCGAGCGCGCCGTGGGCAAGGGCTCGTTGTGCTTCGCCGACGGCATGCTCTACCTCTTCGGCGAAGGCGGCGGGCGGGCCGCACTGGCCACCTGCTCGCCGGACGGGCTCGAGATCACCGGCCGGGTCACCGTCCGCGGCTCCGGCCCGAGCTGGGCCCACCCCGTCGTCATCGGCGGCCGCCTCTACCTCCGCTACGACGACAACCTCTACTGCTTCGACGTCAAGGCGAAGTGACACACATGAGACATCGGGTCTGCTTCATCGACGACGACGACGAGTTCGAGGTCCCCCTGTTCCGGGAGGTCTTCGGCGAGGAGCTCGACGTTGTCGCGGCCGGGAGCTATGCGGGGCTGAAATCGCGGATCGAGTCCCGCGAGGGATGGTCGCCCGACCTCTTCGTGCTGGACCTGTACTTCCCGTCGGGCGGGCCCGACGCGGCGGCCATCGACGCGCTGAGGGCCGCCCCGCCGGGCGTCGAGGACGATCGGGCCGAGATCCGCGCCGCCTACGGCAACTTCCTCCGGGCGCAGCGGCGCCTTCGCCGCGTCCTCGATGCCTGGCGGCAGGGCCCCGCCGGCGGGCTGAAGCTCGCCGGGCAGGTCGCCGCCGACTTCCCCGACGTGCCTATCGTCTTCTACTCGCGAAAGGCCACCTTCGAGGACGTCGTCCGCTGCCTGGCCGCTGGGAACGTTTGGGCCGTCGAGCGCAAGCCCACCGGCCGGGACGACGCCGAGACGCGCCGCCTGACAGAAGCCGAGAGGGATCGCCTCCTCGCCCGCTTCAACGCCGCCATCTCACGGACCGACCCCGAGGCAGTCCAGAGACAGAAGGACGCCGCGCGCGTGATCGTGGAATGGATGCTCCAGGACCCGACTCCGGAGCCCTGAAACGAACACCTCTGTGCCTCGGCGCCTCTGTGGCGAGCGTTCAGTCTCTCGGCGACGCCGCCGGGCCGCCGTCGCGGGCGGCGTAGCCCGTCTCGCTGTGGCCGAGCCAGATGTAGGTGGCCGTCGGGTCCTCGCGGAGGCCCGCACGGAAGTGGATGAACCAGGGGTTGGGGAACTCGCTGCCGTAGGCGGCCGGGCCGGGCGCCATGATGCGGCGGCGGACCGCGGCGGGCCAGTCGGAAGGCAGCCCGTCGTGCACCGGCCACTTGCCGTCGCGAGGCGAGGTGAACTTCGTCCTGTGCGGCACGATGACCTTGCCGGTCTTCCAGTCCGAGACGCCGACGGAGAATCGCAGGTACGGGCGGTCGTCGGGGCCGATCGCGATCCGCCGGTGGCCAGCGAACTCCTGGCCGGTGTCGTGGACCCTTGCGTGCCGGTCGGCCTCGGCCTTGCTGAGCGGCAGCTTGAGCTTCGAGCCGTCGGCGCCGAGCCACTTGCCCTCGGCGTCGCGGTGGATGTAATAGACGTTGTAGCGGTAGACGGCCTCGTGGAGGCCGAGGTACTTCCTTCGGTTCCCCCTGGGGTTGTCGTCCTTGTAGACGAAGAAGCAGTGCACCGTGCGGTAGGCGGCCCCCGGCAGGAACGCGCAGTACGCGGCGGCCTTGGGGTCCCTGGGCACCAGCCGCATCTCGATGATCTTCTCGGCCTGCGACCACGTCTGGCCGTCGTCATTGCTGGTCCTCATCGACCACGGCAGCACGTGTCCGCCGGCCCGGTAGAACAGCAGCAGCCTCCCGTCCGCCATGCGCATGATCTCCGGGTACGTCGCCCGGTCGGTCGGATGGGCTATCTTCTCCCACGCCGTGATGTCGTATGGGCGGGCGGTGCGCACGTGCCACATCGCCCGGCCGTGGCAGCCGAAGAACAGGTGAATCCGCCCGCGGCGGTCGACGCAGATGGACGGGTTGCCGTGCGTGTCGCGCCCGAGCCCGTGGTCCGACGCGCGGATGGGCCCGGCCCACGTCTTCGCGGCGGGGTCGTAGGCCATCGCGATCGGCCGGCCCTCGCCGTCCTGGTACGCGCAGAAGACCTTGCCGCCGCCCTCCACGGCGTGGGGGCAGATGTAGTAGCTGTAGAAGGCCGCGTACGGCCGGCCCCCGCGCTGGATCCTGGCGAAGGCGTTTCGGGTGCTGGCCGTCCTCTTTGCAGCGTCGCTTCCCGCGACGGCGGGACAGGTCAACAGCACGCACACGCCGCCGAGGAGTATGCTCGCACGTTCTCGCATGGCTTCACTCCAGCTCTGCATCAATGCCTGCCCCGTCGCTCGCGGTACAGGCGGATCTCGCAGATCGCCGACGGCCCCGACGGCTTGTCGATAACCAGGCGGACGCTGGGGGTCCTGACGGGGCCGAAGCGGCGCACGACGCGTCGAGGCCCGCCGGCGGCGATCTTCGTCACGGTCTTCCAGTTGCCGTCCGTCCGGGCCTCCAGGCGGCAGTCGGCGCTTCGGGCCTCAAACGTCACGTGCACGGTGTCGACGTCGGTCGGCCTGGCGAGCTCCAACTGCACCCAGTGCGGCCGCGGCGCCTTGGGGTCCGGGGCCCAGACGCTTCGGTCCTTGCCGACGACGCGGTTCCAGCCGTCGTTCACCTTCTCCGGCGGCATGTCCTTCATCGAGCTGGACGCCGTCACCTTCGCGCCGAGGGCCAGATCGTCCCGATCGCTGTTCGGCACCCCCATGAGGTAGCAGCCGTCCTTCAGCATTGCCTGCTGAAGCTCCTTGACGTGATGCCGGTAGACGCCGCGGGGGCTGGTGTCGTGCTTGCGGGCGATGGCCGCGGCGGTGCCCGCCGCCTGGCCGGTCATGCACATCGGCCGCATGACACGCGTGCCGCCCAGGGCAATGTGCGTCGCCGAGTGGCACCGCCCGGCCATGAAGAGGTTGCCGATGTTCCGCGAGTAGAGCGTCCGATAGGGGATGCTCGTCCGCCTGCCCTTGTAGACGTGGATGCAGTCGTTGCCTCGCACCCAGAAGCCCTCGGGGTGGTGCACGTCGGGCCCCCAGTCGGTGAAGGCGACCGTGTCGACGTGGACGGTCTGCTTGTCGAAGTCCTGCTGGCTCATGATGTAGTCGCCGACGAGCCGCCGGCTCTCGCGCACGCCGGGGACGTAGTTCAGCCAGACGAGCTCCCGGTTCCTGTTCCTGCCGACGGTGTTGGCATTGTGGTTCTTGGCGTAGCTCCACAGGCCGAGGCTGATCCGGAGAAGCTCGTCGCGGATCTTCTCCGCGTCGGTGACGGTGTTGAGCATCCCGCCGTATTCCACCCACCAGGCATGCAGGATCGCCCCGTTGACGTCGTTTCCGGGGTTCCGCCCCTTGCCTCGGGAGGGGGCGTCGAAGTTCCCGGGACGCCGGATGTCCCGGATGCGGCCGTGCGAGCCGAACGGCTCGAAGTCGCCCGGGCTGGCCCATTGGTGCGCCCAGTCCGGGCACTTGAACGGCACGGGCCCCCGGCGGGTCTCGATGACGGCCTTGTAGAGGCTGTTGCCCATGGTCCGCTTGCCCGCCTTGAGGGGCGCGAGCGACTCGTCGAACTCGTCGCGGGCCTCCTGGCCCATGCGGTACTCGGCGCCGGCGTAGTATCCGACCCACCCGTGTCCCGTGCAGTCGATGAAGAGCGGCGCCGAGAACGCCAGCCGCCGGCCGCTGTGGACCCCCACCGCCAGGACGGACTTGACGCGGTCCTTCGCGGCCATCTCGACGCCCGTCGCCCGCGTATTCAGAAAGAGCGACAGGTCCTTCTCCGCGCGGACGATGGCCTCGATCTTCTTCGAGTCGGCGAAGGCGCGCCAGCCCTGCTTTCCAAAGAGCTCCTCGGCCAGGCCGGTGACGTTGACCTTGTCCGGCGGCCTGCCGATGTGCCCCATGGGCGGGACCTCGATCTCGGACGAGGCGTTCCCGCCCAGGACGGGCCGGTCCTGGATGAGGGCGACCTTGCATCCGTGGCGGGCGGCCGCAACCGCCGCGCCCAGGCCGGCCGGGCCCCCGCCAACCACCACGACGTCGTACCCGCTCATCACCTTGACTTCAGAACTGACGCCGCCGTGCTTGAGCCTTTGTGCGGCCAGCCGCTTGGAATCGCCGGCCGGCCTGAACGACTCGCCGGCGAGCACGACGGCATCGCAGCGCCCCCACCAGCCCGTCAGGTCGTGGAGGCGGACCTCCACGTCGCCGGCCTTCAGCTCGAACGTCCCGCCATCCACCCACTGCCAGGCATCGGTCTTCGCCTTGCCGAAGCTAACGCCCGACGCCTTGCCGCCCACCAGCACCTGAAACCGCCCGGGCGAATGGCTCGGCAGCCAGTCCTTGCAGCGGACCCAGAGACGATACGTGCCTCTCCCGGCGACCTTCGCCCTGGTCACCGCGTCGGCCACCGGCCTCCCGACGCCCGTGGCCAGCAGGTACGGCGAGCCCATCAGGTCGACGTACTGCGAGTCATTGGACCATCGGCCGGCCTCGGCGAACTGCTCCGCCTCCAGCCAGATCACGGACTCGGTATCACCCAAGGTCCTGCCTGCCGGTACGCTCGTCATTACTGACGCTCCAAAGATAACGGCAAGAAAGACGCAATGAATCCCTTGTCTCACGAACGCCTCCCTTCAGGATCGAGCACCGCCTTCGACCCCTTCGACAAGCTCAGCCCAGGCAATCCGCAATCCGCAATCCGCAATCCGCAATCCGCAATCCGCAATTGAATCACCCCCTCACGTGTCCGCTGCCGGTGACGATCCACTTGTACGTGGTCAGGTCTTCGGCGCCCATGGGGCCGCGGGCGTGGAGCTTGTCGGTGCTGATGCCGATCTCGGCCCCCAGGCCGTACTCGCCGCCGTCGCTGAAACGCGTCGAGGCGTTGACCATCACGCTGGAGGAGTCCACCTCGGTGACGAAGCGCTCAGCCGCGGCGATCTCGCCGGTGACGATCGCGTCGGTGTGGCCGCTGCCGTACTCGTTGACGTGCCCGATGGCCTCGCCCAGGCCGTCCACCACTCTCACGGACAAGATCAGGTCGAGGTACTCCGTGCGCCAATCGTCCTCGGCGGCCTCGGCCAGGTCGGCGACGAGCGCCCGGGATCGCTCGCACCCGCGGAGCTCGACGCCCTCGGCGCGGAGCTTTTCGGCGATGCGGGGCAGGAAGCTCTCGGCGACGGCCGCGTCGATCAGCAGCGTCTCCATCGCGTTGCAGACTCCCGGGTACTGGCACTTGGCGTTGAGGCAGATGGTCTCGGCCATGTCGGGGTCGGCCGCCGAGTGCACGTAGACGTGGCAGATGCCGTCGTAGTGCTTGATGACGGGGATCGTGGCCGCCTCGGTGACGGCCCGGATGAGCCCCTTGCCGCCGCGGGGGACGATCAGGTCGATGAGCCCGGCGGCGGTGCACAGGGCCGGGACGATCGCGCGGTCGGTGTCGTCGATGACGGTGACGCACGCCGGGGGCAGGCCGGCGGCGACGATCCCCTCCCGCAGGGCCTCGGCGACGGCGAGGTTGGAGTGGATGGCCTCCTTGCCGCCGCGGAGGATGGCCGCGTTGGCGCTCTTGAGGCACAGCCCGGCGGCGTCGGACGTGACGTTCGGGCGGGACTCGTAGATGATGGCCACCACGCCGATGGGCACGCGGCGTTTCTCGATTCGCAGCCCGTTCGGCCGGTTGTACGCCGCGGCGGCCCGGCCGACCGGGTCCACCTGGGCGGCGATCTCCTCCAGCGCCGCCGCCATCGACTCGATCCGCTCGTCGTCGAGCGTCAGGCGATTGACCATCGCGCTGCTCAGGCCGAACTCCTCGCTGCGGGCGAGGTCCTTCTCGTTGGCGGCCTGGAGCCGCGACGTGCGGTCCAGCAGCGCAGCGGCACAGGCTCCCAGGGCGGCATCTCGTTGGGCGCCGGTGGTGGTCGCCAGCGTCGCGGCCGCCGCGCGGGCGGCCCGGCCGATCTTCTCAACGTACGCTTGGGCCTGCGAAGCGTCCATCGGGTCTCTCCTGCTGCCTTCTTGCGTCTGGCTGTGTTCCTGAGCGTAGGGTAGCAGAAGACGCTTCGGATGCCAAATGCCGCAGTGCCGGCCTCTTGATGGTCTCGGGTCCAGCGCAACCTACCCGACGTTTCGTCCCGTGGACTCAACATCGGGCTTTGCACAGAGGGGAGATGCGCGGGACAACGACGGGTCCAGATTCACTCTCGAATCCGCAACCTGCCTGCCGGCAGGCAGGTCCGCAATTCGCAATCCGCAATTGGCAACGGTCTCACGGCGGTCCGGCGGTGGCGGTCTTTTCGAGCCTGAAGGAGACGGACGGCCTGGTGCCGAGGAGACTGAGGTTGAGGTCGCGGGGCAGGTGCACCACGACCGCGCGGCGGTCCCAGCTCTTGATGGGCTTCTTGTCGTCATCGGTCAGGACGACGAAGGCGTGGACGTCGCCGCCCTTGAGCTGGTCCAGGTCTTTCCGCGTCCCGCTGACCTGGATTCTGGCCCGCCACTCCGCCGCGTTCTGGCGCTTGAGCACGAATTCCCTCCACGTGCCGTCCTCCAGCCAGGCCGTCGGGCTGACCACCTGCACCGCAACCGTCAGTTCTTCGGTCTCGGTCAGTTGGGCGATCTTGGCGGTTACGGTCACCGTGGCCTGATCCGGCTCGACGGCGACGCCGGCGATCCGGGGGATGATCTGCACGCTGAAGGGCTTGTCCGACTGGACGCCCTTGAGCTCCACGCTGACCGTCCGCAGGGCCGGGCTCGGCTCGGCCTTGCCGATCTTCTCCCAGTCGGTTTTGGCCACGCGGATGCCCATCTTGGGCGGCTCGATGGTCACCTCCGAGGGAAACGCCCCCGTGTACTCGAACGTGACCGGGATGTCGGCGACGTGGATCTTCGTGTCGAGCTTGACCTGCACCGTGCTCGGCGAGGCCGACAGGGCCGTCAGGCCCTCAGCCTGGAAGATGGGCGAGCGGTTCAGGATGTCGCGGGTGGCGATCTGGCTGTCGCCTTCGGAGACCTGGTACCGAATGACCGCGTCCGGCATGCGAAGGCGGTGTTCGAGCCTCTCCAGGCCGCTGCGCCGTCCCTGCACCTTGAAGCTCACGACGACCTGTCTTTCCGAGAGGAGCACCTGGTTGCCCGCCGGCGCCGTGGCGAGTTGGATGGTGGCCTGGAGCTCCATCTCGTCGGTGAACTCCACGTCGGCGTACATCCACACGAGCACCGTGACGAGCACGACCCACAACGCGTTGTGCCCGCGCGCCAGCCACCATGAGCGGGTGTACCGGCTCGGCTCCAGGATGTCGTGGAGTTCTCTCTTCGTCATCCGTCCGTGGGCGCAGGGGCCGATCCCTTTCGTTTGCGCTTCAGGGCGCGGGGAGGCACGAGCAGGCCCAGGAGCATCTCGCGAAGGCTCTCGGGGGGCAGGCCCAGGTACAGTTGCCCCTCGCAGGCCAGCGAGACCCGTCCCGTCTCTTCGCTGACAACCAGCACGACGGCGTCGGAGTCTCTGGCGAGCCCCAGGGCCGCCCGGTGGCGGCTGCCGAGCGAGCGGTCCACGTCCTCGCTTTCGGCCAGGGGGAACTGGCAGCCGGCCGCCGCGACGTGCCCGTCGCGTATCACCACGCCCATGTCGTGCAGCGCGCTGCCGGGGTAGAAGATCGTGTTCAGCAGGCCGGTGGTCAACACCCCGTTGATCGGCGTGCCGGACTCGATGATCCCGCCCAGTCCCACCGTGCGCTCCACCGCGATCACCGCGCCGATCTTGTTGCGGGAGAGATACGCCGCCGAGTCGCACAGCGAATCGACCACGGTTTCCACCCGGTCTCCCACGCCGCGGAAGAGCCTCGCCTGGCCGATCTGAATCAGCACGCGGCGCAGCTCCGGCTGGAACGCCACCACCACCGCCACGAACGTGAAGAGCAGGAAATGGCCGTACAGAAACTCGATCCGCTTCCAGTCGTCGTTCTTCGGCAGCAGGCGGATGCCGATGTAGACCAGCCCCAGCAGCAGGGCCGCGCCCTTCAACAGCCGCGCGCCGCGCGTGCCTCGAAGGAACCGCATCACCAGCCAGACGATGGCGCCGATCAACAGGAGCTGAACCGCCACCACCAGCGGGTTGTACGTCGCCACCCGCCGGAAGTACGTCGACATGGCGTTGAGCAGTCCGTCCATGGGCCTTCCCGGCGCACAACGCACCTGCGGGTATACTATCTCAGCTTATTCATCGTCTCCGGCGGGCCCGGGACTACAGCCTATCGAGCGGGTTTTTCCCCGCCGGGTCAATCGCGGATGCGACCGTCAGGGCCTGGCGCAGCGGGGCGACGTCGTGGACTCGGAAGATCGTCGCGCCGCGGCGCCGAGCGGCCAGGCACGCCGCCAGCGTCCCGCCCGTGCGCCTCGCGGGCTCGCCCTCGCCCGTCAGCTCGCCGATGAACCGCTTGCGCGACGGGCCGATGAGCACGGGCCTGCCCAGCGAGGCCAGCTCGCCCACTCCCGCCAGCAGGGCCAAGTTGTGCTCCAGGCGCTTGCCGAAGCCGATCCCGGGATCGACGATGAGGCGCCGGCGGTCGACTCCCGCGGCCGCGGCCGCGCCGATCCGCTCGGACAGAAACGCACGCACCTCGGCCACCACGTCGTCGTACCGCGGGTCGCCCTGCATGCTCTTGGGCTCGCCCAGCATGTGCATGAGGATCATCGGAGCGCGCCGCTCGGCCGCCAGGGCGAACATGCCGGGATCGTCCCGCCCGGCGGAGACGTCGTTGATGACCTGCGCCCCGGCGTCCAGCGCGAAGGCGGCCACCTCGCTCCGCGTGGTGTCGATGCTGACCACGGCCCCGCACGCGACGGCGGCCGGGATGACCTCCCGCAGCCGGTCGATCTGCTCGCCGGCCGAGACGCGGTCGCTGCCCGGGCGGGTGGATTCGGCCCCCACGTCGATCGCGTCGGCGCCCTCGTCGACCAGCCGTCGGGCCTGGGCGCCGGCGTCGGCGGGATCGAGGAACTCCCCGCCGTCGGAGAAGCTGTCGGGCGTGACGTTGAGCACGCCCATCACGACCGCCCGGCCGGTGCGGTGCGAGGTCAGAATGTCGTCAAGCGTTGCGCCCGTCGTCGTCACCTCCTCTGCACTACCCGGCGCTGCGTCCCTCGGGGACCCAACACCGGGCGTTTGAACACGGAATCAAGGTGCGGGAGGATAAAGGGACCGGATCAGTTCGTGAATCCGCAATTCGCAATCCGCAATTCGCAATCCGCAATTCGCAATCCGCAATTCTTCTAGGTTGCTTCGGGCATGGCGTCGGGGCGGGACGGATCGGCCAGGGGCGGCAGGTCGCGCAGCGCGGGCGCGTCGGGCTCTCCGGATCGGGCGTCCTCGCGGTCCAGGAGGTCGTCAACCGTGGGCTTGTCCAACGTCTTGCCCTCGACGATCTGCTCGACCTCCTCGGCGCTGAGCGTCTCGTATTTCATCAGCGCCTTGGCCAGCCGGTCTGTCCTGTCCCGGTTGGCCTCGATGAGCTCGCGCGTCTGCCGCTGGGCCTCCTCGACGAGCGCCTTGACCTCCTCGTCGATCGTCTCGGAGGTCCTGTCGGAGTATTTCTTGCCGAGATCGAACGGCGTCATCTGGCGGTCGTCGTTGGCGTAGTTGATGGGCCCGAGCTTCTCGCTCATGCCCCAGTCGAGGATCATCTTCCTGGCGATCTCGGTGGCCTGGGCGATGTCGCTCTGGGCGCCGCTGGAGATGTCATCGCAGAAGATCTCCTCGGCCACGCGCCCGCCGAACGTCACGCGCAGGAGGGCCTTGCAGTACTTGCGGGTGAAGAGGAAGCGGTCCTTCTCCGGCAGGGCGAACGTCGCGCCGCCCATCGCGCCGCGGGGGATGATGGAGACCTTGTGCAGCGGGTCGGCGTCTTCGAGCATGAACTGCACGAGGGCGTGGCCGGCCTCGTGATAGGCGGTGATCTCCTTGTCCTTCTCGTCGATGACGCGGCTCTTGCGGGCCCGGCCCCAGCGGACCTTGTCGCGGGCCTCTTCCAGGTCCGCCTGTTCGACGAACTCCTTCTCGGCCATGGTCGCGGCGATGGCGGACTCGTTGACCAGCGCCTCGAGGTCGGCCCCGCTGAACATCGGCGTGCCGCGTGCGAGGCGGTGCAGGTCGACGTCCGGCCCGCTCTTGACCTTCCTGGCGTAGATCTTGAGGATCTCGTAGCGGCCCTTCAGGTCCGGCAGGGGCACGTTGACCTGGCGGTCGAACCGCCCCGGGCGCGTCAGGGCCGGGTCCAGCACGTCCATGCGGTT
>CAYRVX010000166.1:0-12217 GCA_964427875.1 uncultured Planctomycetaceae bacterium | reverse complement strand
CGGCGCCGCGGGCTGCGGGCGAAGCGGCGGCGGAATGTTACCCGCATCTGAACCAGGCCCATTTTCTGGACACCTGGCTTGACGTGTTCGGTGCACACCTTTGGGGCCGCAGGCAGGCAGGTCGGCCGGAAGGTCAAGCGCCCCCACAAACGTCCGACGCCCCCTCGACGGACCCGCCATGTCTCCGCAATTGTCGCCGACGCGGCAGGAGGGTACGATGGGGACCTGGGCCAAGAGAGGCGCCGGCGATGTCGAAGTCCGACGATCTTCGAAAACGACTTGAGGGGCTCAATCGCGGGCCGTTGGAGCCGCAAGGTGGCGGCCCTGCCGACGCGGAGGAACTGCGCGGCCGCATACGCAAGGGCCTGCGGAGTCGGCGCGCGCCGCCGACCGACGACGAGGATACGGCCCCTGGCACGTGCGGGAAGCCCTCGCCCGCCCCGGTCGTGTTCCGCCGCGACCTCCCGCGTTACGAGGCGGCGAGATCGCCGGTCGTTTCGGCCATTGGCCCGCACGTATCGCTCGATGAGGCCGCGCCGGGAACCGAGGCCGTCGCGCCGGATGGCTCCCGGGCGTATCTCGTCGATCGGCCCGTTGCCGAGCAGGACGGCCGCGCAGCCGAGCTCTGCCGGGCCCTGGCCGACGCCGTGTCGTCCGGCGCCTCCGGCCTCTGGGCGCAGGTCGGGCGGATGGTGGCCCCCGGCGAGCTGCGCGTCGAGGACCTGATCTTCCTGGACCTGGAGACGACGGGGCTGGGCTCCTCGCCGCTGTTCCTCGTCGGCGCGATGGTGTGGGACGCCGGCGGGCTGGTTGCCCGCCAGTACTTCGCGCGGGACTACTCCGAGGAGCGGGCCGCCGTGGCGTGTTTCATGCAACTCGCCGAGGGGCGCAAGCTGCTGGTGAGCTTCAACGGCAAGAGCTTCGACCTTCCCTTCCTGCGGATGCGGGCGGCGGCGAACGGGCTGGTGTTCGGCTTCGACCCGGCCCACCTGGACCTGCTGCACGCGGCCCGGCGGGTCTGGGGCCATGGCGTGCCGGACTGCCGGCTCCAGACGCTGGAACGCCTGGTCTGCGGGCGGATGCGGGCGGACGACATCCCCGGCCACCTGATCCCCGACGCCTACCACGAGTACGTCCGCACGGGCAACGCGGCCAGGATGGTCAACGTCCTGGAGCACAACTTCCTCGACCTCCTCACGCTGGCCGACCTCCTCGTGCGCCTGCCGGGCCCTGTGAACCGATAGACCTTTCCGCTGCGCCCGGTCAGTTCTCCCCGTAGCAGAGCAGTTGGGCGTCGCGGGTGGTGATGTAGAGTTTGCCGTCGGCGGCCGCAATGCCATCGGCGGCGGGGGGCGCGTCCAGAGGATACTCCCGCAGGAGCTTCCCGTCGGCGGCCGAGATCGCCCAGAGTCTGCCGCCCGGCGTGCGGCGGAAACGATCGGTCGGGCCGGCGGCGAAGAGGACGTCGCCGGCGAGAACGAGTGCTTCCGGCTGAAACGTCTTGGGCACTTCGACCTTCCAGACGGGCTCCTTCCCGCTTCCCCACGCGACGATCTCCCCGCCGAGCTCCGTCCGGCGGTCCTTCACCTTCGACCAGTGGACGTACTTGAAGCGGAACCCGAAGACCCTCTTGAGGTCGCTGGAGGCGACGAGCAGTTGGCCCTCGTGCGGGCCGTAGCCCTGCTTGATGCGCATCCAGTGCGAGGCCGTGTCGTTCACGCTCAGCACGTGCCACGCGCGGTCCAGCACGCGGTTGGGCCCGCCCCACAGCGTCTTGATCTTCCCGGAGTAGCTCCAACGGAAGCCCGACGAGGCGATGGACCGCAAGGGCCTCCCGGTGGCGGGATCGAACCGAAAGCCCCCCGAGCCCCCGCCGGCCATGCGAAGGGCGCCGCCTTCGCTTACGAGCAGGTCGCTGACGGCGGCCGGCAGCGTCCGACGCCAGTGGACCTCACCCGTCAGCGGGTCCACGGCGCAGGCGTGGATGCCGCCATCGGACGCGGCCGACCGCCCGGCCACGAAGTAAGCCACACCGTTCCGGATGAGCACGCCGCCGACGACCGGCCAGAGCGATTCGAGCTGCCCGTGGGCCACGATCCGCCGGTCCTCCGGCGCCGCCCGCAGGCGCCAGACCAGCTTGCCGTCGGCGGCGCGGAGGCAATACACCCAGCCGTCGTAGCACCCGGAGAGGCACAGCCCGCGGTGGAGCGTGGGCGGCGTGTCCAGACGACCGCCCACCGTGTAGCTCCAGCGGACCTTGCCCGCGGTTGCGTCGAGGGCGACGAGACGGTGGGCATCTCGCAGGCCGACGCAGACCGTCCCGTCGGCCACGCAAGGCGCGGTCGCGCGGTCGACGCCCAGCGGATGGGCGCGCCATTGCTCCGCCAGGCGAGGCGGGGTCACGGACGGCTCGTCGAGCCGGGCCTTCCATAGCAGCTTCAGGTCCTCCCGAACGCCCCCGGGCGCGGCGCCGGTGCGCCGCGAATCGTGTCGGAAGGTCGGCCAGCCGTTCGCGCCCGTGGCCGCGGGCCGCGTGAGCTTCGCATCGGAGGCGGGGCCCTTTTCCAGCCGCGGAGTGCCGTCCGCCGACCTGCTGTCCGCGGGCGCGAAGGCCAGGAAGCCGCGCAGCGACTCGCGGACGCATTTGCAGCCGTGCGGCTGGCTGTAGAACATGCCATTGGCAACGATCACGCCCGCCCTGCACCCGTGGCGTCCGGCGCGGAACGGGTATACCTCGCCATTGTCCCACGAGATGAAGTTTGGCGGCCTGGTGCTCACCAGGTACCGCTCGGTGACGATGTTCCGCACACAGCCGCCGCAGTAGCCGCCCTTCATCGTGATCCTGCGCGTCACCTCGCCGCTGCGGGGGTCCATGCCGGCCAGGGAGTTCTTTCCCTCGCGGCGCCACACGAGGCCGCCGACAAACCACACGGTGTCGGCCCACGTGGCCCGCGAGGAGGCATACTCGGTGCTCCACAGCCGCTTGCCGTCGCGCAGGGAGTAGGCGGCGATACCGTTGGCGCCCTGCTGCCAGTTCCTCTCCCAGACAAAGACGGCGATGCCGCCGGAAGCGAACAGGAGCTGCTTCTTCCTTCCCTTGTACGGCGCCAGGTCCGCGCTCCATCGCCGCCGGCCGGAGGCGAGATCCAGGCAGATCAGCTCGCCGTGCCCGCGCGTGGTGTAGAGGACTTTGCCTTCGGCTGCCAGCAGATCCTGAACGCTCGCCGGGCAGGTCCATCGCACCGCCGACGTGGCTGCCTCCATGGCGGCAAGCGACTTGCCCTGAGCGAGCACCAGCGTGCCGTCGAGGATTAGCAGCTTCCCGCCGAGAGCGACGCCTTTGCGATAGGTCCGCAGGCCCCGGCCGGTGGCGGGGTCGAGACCAACGATATGATCGCCCAGGAGCGCGTAGACGCAGTCGGGCGCGGCCACGAGGTAGTTGCCGAACTCCTGTC
This sequence comes from uncultured Planctomycetaceae bacterium, assembly GCA_964427875.1. Taxonomy (GTDB): domain Bacteria; phylum Planctomycetota; class Phycisphaerae; order SM23-33; family SM23-33; genus CAYRVX01. The sequence goes on along the minus strand of CAYRVX010000166.1, from coordinate 8,762 downwards.
CGTCGCGAAGCATCTTCCGCCGGATCGGGCGGCTCCACAGGAGCAGCCCGTTATAGGCGTCGCGGGCGGTAAGGAACCACTCGTTGTTGCGGTCCTGCGGGATGCGCGCGCAGTTGGAGACCTCGTTGAGCGTGACGCTGAAGACGCGCCCGCCGGCTGAGACGAGCCCGCCGTTGCTTACCTGATAGCCCGTGCCCATCGGCCAGCACGGCCCGGAAATCCAGCGCAGCGTCGCCAGCGGCCCCACGGCCGTGTCGCGCGAGACGCAGTTGCCCGCGGCGTCGTAGGTCCGGTGCGTCCACTCGTCCATGCCGGCGGGACGAGGCTTCCGGAAGCGGAGCCACAGGCCGCCACGGCGCACGATGTGAGATTCCCCGACGCCGGCCGCGGCAAGCTGCCTTCTCAGCTCGGCCTCGGTCCGCGAAGGGGGCTCCTTCGCCGGCACGTTGCCCAGCCAGGCCGTGCCGCCGGGACACAGGATGCGGGCCACCTCCGACAGTGACAGCCCCGCCGCCAACATGCGCGGCAGGTCGTCCGCGACGGCCAGGTTCACCATGCCGTCAGCGTAAGGGAGCCGTGAGAGGCGTGCGAGGTCCACCGACGCCTGCCCGTACAGGCCCGACCGTTCGATGTGACGCCGCGCGCGGCCGAGGCCGGTCCGGCTGGCCGTCAGGCCGTGGACCAGGCACTGCCCGGACTTCGCCAGTTCGGCCGTCAACGCGCCGTCGCCGCAGCCGAGGTGAACGCACAGGGCCGAGGCGCTCCGCAGCGAGTCGGCAAGCTCCGCCGGGACGCGATGCCGAGAGCCGGCCCTCGCGTCCACGCCGGCCAGCGGCAGGACCCACAACACACAAAGCAGCGCCTCAAGGAACATGGACTTCACCTCACGGTCCGCTCTCGCCGGGACGCCGCCCGACGGGAAGTGCTCCGATCCGCCAGGCGAGACCTCCCGGATGCTATGCCTTCGTGATATGCTACGTCAACCGTGGGGGCCGGGAGACCTGGCGAATGAGACCGAAGACATGGATCCTGCTGTTGGGGCTGCCTGGCTTGGCTCTTGCCGCGGCGTCCGTCCCGGCGGCGCGAGCGAAAGAGGACATCTCACCCATCTCCGACAAGGAGAAGCTGGCGGTGGGGAAGCTCTCCGAGCAGTGGGTGCTGGCCTCGGAGACGTCGGCCGTCATCTACTGGCAGACGGAGAACCGCTCGAGGAGCCGCGTCGAGTACGGCAGGACGAAGACGTGCCGGCTGAAGACGCCGACCTCCGCCGTCTCCTCCGTGACGGGACTGCCGCACTGGACGCACTTCCACAGGGTCACCGGCCTGGAGCCGGGGAGGGAGTACTTCTTCCGGATGATCTGCGTCGGGACGGACGGCAAGGAGGTGCGGAGCGAGACAAGGACGCTCAGGACGAGGAGGTTCAAGGGCGTCGTGAGGATACCTCGCGACCTGGGCGAAGCGCCCTATGTCCTCGATCGCAAGGACGCCACGTACGTCCTGACAAAAGACCTGACGCTGCCGCTGGGGGGGCTCGAGATCAGGGCCGCGGGCATCACGCTCGACATGGATGGCCACACGCTCGTCTACAACGACAAGGCGGCCGCGAGGCCTGCCGAATGGAGCAAGCGGGCGTATGGCGGCGAGGGGCACGACTTCGGGATCAACGTCACGGCGCGGGGGCACGTGCGGATCATCAACGGCGTGATCCGCCAGGGCAGGGGCAACTCGGCCGGGACCGCGGTCGGCATCGGGTGCAACCCGCTCTACTCCCGCGGCGGGTCGGTCGAGCTGGCCGGTGTCGAGGTCGTATGGGCCGGGAGGGACATCTCGGGGCTCTTTTTCCACTGGCAAAGCGGCAGCCACGTTCATCACTGCGTCATGGAGGACAAGGGCAGCGGCATAACGAATCGCCACCAGGCGATCAGCACGATCGACGGCAACGGGTGGGGCAACTACGACCACAACCTCGTCAAGCGGACGCGGCAGCAGGCGCTGACGGGCGCCGCCAAGGCGATGCACAACGAGATCTACGTCGATAGCTGCGCGACGAACGCGTTCGGGATCGTGGGCTCGGCGAAGTCGCCGCGGCCCGTGGAGATCGCGCACAACCGGATCATCGGCATCGGCCAGCACCCCGTCGGCATCGCGATGTTCAAGGCCTACAAGCCCGGCTCGGCCGTCCACGACAACCTCGTCGAGGTCAAGTGCACGCGGAGCGGCGCGGAGTACGGCTACACCGGCAGCGCCTGCTTCCGGACGACCTGGGGGGCCGACAACATCGACGTGCACGACAACACGTTCATCGCCCACGCGGACGTCTACGGCGCCAAGGCCGCCAAGGCGCGGGCCGTCTGGGTCGGCCTGCCGAAGTTCACGCCCAAGGGCGCCAAGGAGGAGATCGCCGACGCCCGCGGCGTCTTCCGGGGCAACTACATCGCCGCGCTCGGCCGGAAGGGCGCCAAGGCCGGCGGCCTCTGCGTCGTCTGCCTCAACGAATCGCCTAACCTGATCTTCCTGGACAACACCGTGGTCAGCACGTGGGGCAACGTGCTGCTGGGCGACGGGTACGGCCACTCCGGCGGCTACCCCAAGTTCGTCGGCAACACCTTCCGCCGGGCCGGCAAACAGAAGGACTACTACACGATCCGCCACGAGTACTCCGGCCGACCCGGCACGGGCGTGTTCCTGGCCAACCGCTACGAAGACGGCGCCACCGAGGACAGCGTCCGCCTTCAGAAGGCAGGCAGGATCGTCATGCAAGCTGCGCCCCACATCGTAGTGAAGGACGGGAAGGGCCAGCCGGTCGCGGGCGCCCGCGTCGCCGTACGCGCCGAATCGGGGAAGCTCGTCTTTGAAGGCACTACCGAGACCGGCAAGCGCGAAGCGATGATCCTCTCCGGCCGGGGCGATACAGTTGCCTTCGGTGGGCCGGTGGATTCCGGCACTCGGGGGTTCATCGCTTCGCTCGTCACGCCGGAGGGCGCAGTGCGTACCGTGCTCACGCGGTATTCCCGGACACAAGACGGCAAGGCCACGAGGGGACCCTACAGGATCACCGTGAGCAAGAGAGGATATGTCGAAGCCACAGCGGCCGTTGACTGGCGGGCCAGCGGCCTGCACGAAGTAGAGATCAAGCTCCTGCCGAAGAAGCCGTAGCCGGCAGTGCGCCGACGGACCACCCTTTCCGTGTTAGCTACTTGTTTGGGTACCGCCCGGCGGGTATGATCATCGAGACGGCCCGCGTTGCGGTAGTCTGAACATGGACGTTGACGGCTTCCTGAGAGAGATTCAGTCCTCGCAGACGTATCGGGATCAGATCGTGTACGTGCACGAGGTCCCGGCGCGGGAGGCGGTCTATGCGCGGCGGGAGCCGCGGCTTTCCGACGGCACGCGGCGGATGCTGGACGCCCTTGGCGTCGAGCGGCTGTACAGCCATCAGGCCGAGGCGATCTCGGCTGCGGCCAAGGGGCAGGACGTGCTGATCGTCACGGGCACGGCCAGCGGCAAGAGCCTCTGCTACGTCACGCCGATCGTCGAGATGCTGGCTGAGATCCTGAGCGCAGCCGAAGGGCAGGCCGCACCGGGCGGCACGGCGCTGCTGCTGTTTCCGATGAAGGCGCTCTGCCAGGACCAGTTCAAGGCGTTCCGCGCCGCCCTCGAAGCCGCCGGAGCCGGCGACGTGCTGGCTGGCGTCTACGACGGCGACACGCCCACGGCCACGCGCCGCAGGCTGAGGGACAACGCGTCGGCGATCTTCTCCAACCCGGACATGATCCACTCGGCGATGATGCCCCAGCACGGGCGATGGGCGAAGTTCCTCGCCGGGCTGCGGTTCCTCGTCCTGGACGAGCTGCACGTCTACAACGGCATCTTCGGGGCGAACATGGCCAACCTGCTGCGGCGTTTCCAGCGGCTGTGCGGGCACTACGGCAGCCGGCCGCAAATCATCGCCTGCTCGGCCACCATCGCCAATCCGCTGGAGCTGGCCGAGCGCCTCACCGGCCGGCGGATGACGCTGATCGACCGCGACGGCAGCCCGCGAGCCCGGCGGGTGTACGTCTTCTGGAACCCCCCGCGTATCCGGGGCACGGCGTGGCGGTCGCGGCGCAGCGCGAACGTCGAGGCACACGAGCTGATGGCCGAGCTCATCCGCCGCGGGGCGCCGACCATCACCTTCTCCAAGGCGAAGATGACGGCCGAGATGGTCCACCGCTACGTCTGCGAGGCGCTCCACGAGACCGCGCCGCACCTGGCGAGGAAGGTCACGCCGTATCGCGGCGGCTACCGACCGGAGGACCGCCGCGAGATCGAGCGGCGCCTCTTCGCCGGCGAGCTGCTCGGCGTCAGTTGCACGAGGGCGCTGGAGCTGGGCATCGACGTCGGGGCGCTGGAGGCGAGCATCGTCATCGGCTACCCGGGGACGCTGGCGAGCTTCTTCCAGCAGTCCGGCCGGGCCGGCCGGGGGGAGGACGACACGCTGATCGTGCTGGTCGGCCTGGACACCGCCGTCAACCAGTACGTGATGAGCCACCCGGAGTACCTCTTCGACCGGCCGATCGAGCAGGCGGTGATCGACCCGGACAACCCGTTCCTCATCATGGGTCACCTGCGGTGCGCGGCGCACGAGATGCCGCTGACGGCCAAGCAGGCGAGGCGCTTCGGGCCGCACGTCGAGTGCGTGCTCGATGTGCTCCAGGAGAACCGCAAGGTCCGGCGGATCAAGGGGCGGTGGTATCACGCGGCCTCGGAGACGCCGCAGCACGAGATGGGCCTTCGCGACACGGCCGACCGGAACGTGATCATCGAGGACGCCGACAGCGGCGAGGTGCTGGGTCAGGTGAACAAGTTCGACGCCCCGCCGATCCTGCACCCCGAGGCGATCTACTTCCACCGCGGCGAGACGTACCGCGTGCTGGACCTGGACATCGAGGAGAAGTTCGTCGCCCGCGTGAAGCGCGAGGACGTGGACTATTACACCCAGCCGATCGGCGGGACCGACGTGCACCACATCGACGCCCGCCTCCGCGAGAAGCCCTTCGGGACCGGCATGGCCTACTGGGGCGAGGTGACGGCCTACTTCCGAAACGCACTGTACGAGAAGATCCGCTTCTACGAGCTGGACGCCGTCTCCCGCCACGGGCTGGACATGCCGACGTTCCAGCTCGAGACGATGGCCGTCTGGCTCGTCCCGCCGGAGGAGCTGATGGAGCGCGTCCGCGAGGCCGGCCTGGACGCGCACGCCGGGCTCCGCGGCATCGGCTACGCCACGAGGATGATGCTGCCGCTGTTCATCACGTGCGACACGCTGTCGTTCTCGCACACCGTGGGCAGCGCGAACTCGCCCTGGAACGCGATCTTCATCTACGAGCGTCACCCGTTCGGCCTGGGCTTCACCCGCAAGGCCTACGAGATGCTCGACCGCATCATGCCGGCCGTCCTGGACAACATCCGCAACTGCCCCTGCGACGACGGCTGCCCGTGCTGCACGGGCAAGCCGCTGCGGCAGTACGCCACGTGGGACGTTCAGCGGGGCGAGGCGAGCATCCCGTCGAAGGCCGCAGCGAGGATGATCCTGGAGGGCACGCTGGGCGACGGCCGGCGGCTGGCATGCCCGGACACGGCCTCGCTCACGGATGACGAGCAGGCCGGGGCCCTCAAGCTGGCCCAGGCCCTTCGCCGCCGCCTGGAGCGCATGCGCGAGCCGCAGGTCTTCCACCCCATCGAGCCGCACGTCGAGACGAAGTACCCCGACGCCGAGGACGCCGCCAAGCTCGAGATGCCGGACGTGGACCGCCGCGGCGAACGAAGGCGGGACTTCCACAAGGACCTCCGCAAGCGGCTTGCGAAGAAGCTCGGCCTGGGCGGCCTCTCGCCGCACGCCGCGGCGCAGCGACCCCCGAAGGGCATGAAGCGCAGCGGCGTGGTCAAGCCGACCAGCTTCCCCGGCCGGCCCGAGGGGCAATCGCCGCCGCCCGCGCAAGAAGCGGCCGAGACGCAGCCCCCGCCGGGCAAGGGCGATGCAAAGGCCACCCCCAAGGGAACGCTGCGGCTGGGCAGCTCGATCGCCGCCCGGGCCAAACGCTTGAAGAAAAAGCGCAACGAGGATACGTAAGGGCGCAGGATGGAAAGCGACGTATTCATAGGGCGTCTCAAGGGTCTGGACTTCTTCGGCGGGCAGGTCCAGCACGTCGAGGCGCTGCCGGTGCGGCCGGCGAAGTTCGCCGACGTGCCCGGCGGCCTGCACCCGGCCGTCCGGGAAGCGCTGGCGGCCGACGGGATCGGGCAGTTGTACTGCCACCAGGCCGAGGCGATCGGCAAGGTCCGCCAGGGGCGGCACGTGGTGGTCGTGACGGGCACGGCCAGCGGCAAGACGCTGTGCTACAACATCCCGATCGTCGAGGCGGCGATCGCGGACCCGTCGGCGACGGCGATGTTTCTGTACCCGACGAAGGCCCTGGCCCAGGACCAGCTTCGCGGCATCGGGCGGTTCCGCAATCCCCAGGCGGGGGCGGACTTTCTGGCCGGGACGTACGACGGCGACACGCCGCAGGGCCTCCGCCGCAAGCTCCGCAGCGGCGGGAGGTTCATCCTGACCAACCCCGACATGCTCCACCAGGGCATCCTGCCCAACCACGCGAGGTGGAACCGCTTCTTCACGCACCTGAGGTACGTCGTGATCGACGAGGTGCACGCCTACCGCGGCGTCTTCGGCTCGCACCTGGCGAACGTGCTGCGTCGAATGGGGCGCATCTGCCGGCACTACGGCTCGGACCCGCAGTTCATCTGCTGCTCCGCGACGATCGCCAACCCCCGCGAGCACGCCGAGCGAATCACCGGCAGGCAGATGGAGCTGGTCACCGGCGACGGCTCGCCGCGCGGGCCTAAGCGATTCGTCATGTGGAACCCCCCGCCGCTTCAGACCGCCGCACGGGGAAGCCAAGGGGACTTCCGCACCGGCGGCGGCCGGCGCAGCCCGCTGTGGGAGGCCGTCCACCTCATGGCCGCACTCGTGCGGGAGGGCATCCAGACGATCGCCTTCACCCGCACGCGGCTGGCGGCCGAGCTGATCTACAAGAACTCCCGCGATCTCCTCCGCCCGCAGTCGCGCCGCCTGGCCGAGTCGATCCGCGCCTACCGCGGCGGGTACCTCCCCGCCGAGCGCCGCGAGATCGAGCGCCAGCTCGTGGCTCGCGAGATCCTCGGCGTGGCCAGCACCAACGCCCTCGAGCTGGGCATCGACATCGGCTCGCTCGACGCGTGCATCATCGTGGGCTATCCCGGCACGGTGGCCAGCCTCTGGCAGCAGGCCGGGCGCGCCGGCAGGGGACTCGAGGAGTCCATCGTCTTCCTGATCGGCCAGAACTCGCCCACCGACCAGTACCTCATGACGCACTGCGGGTACCTCTTCGCCCAGAACCCCGAGCAGGCCGTCGTGGACCCCGACAACCCGCACATCGCCGTGGACCACATCCGCTGCGCCGCCCACGAGCTGCCCCTGAAGGATGACGAGACGGGCCTCTTCGGGCCGTACACCCCGGTCGTCCTGGAGCTGCTGGAGGAGGACGAGGCCGTCCGGCACATCGACGGGAACTGGTACTGGGCGTGCTCGCAGTACCCCGCCGCGAAGGTGAACCTGCGGAACATCGCCGGGGCGGTGTACACCATCCAGGACGAGGCGGCCGGCGAGCGGGTGATCGGGACGATGGACGAGGTGTCGGCCCTGAGCCAGCTCCACGACCACGCGGTTTACCTCCATGCCGGCCAGACGTACTTCGTCAACAGGCTGGACCTGGACGAGAAGATCGCCTTCGTCGAGCGGCGGGACCTGGACTACTACACGCAGTCGGTGCAGAGCTCGCAGATCCGGATCGACGAGACGACCGACCAGGCCCGCTGCGGCGCCGCGGAGCTGGGCTTCGGCGACGTGACCGTCACCACGACGATCCCCATGTTCAAGAAGATCCGCTTCCACTCCCGCGACAGCCTCGGCTTCGAGGAGCTGGAGCTGCCCTCGCAGACGCTGGAGACGGTGGCCGTCTGGCTCAGCCCGTCGCAGGAGATCGTCGAGCGGATGAAGCGCGAGGGACTCGTGGTGGGCGAGGGGCTGATCGGCATCGCCAACGTCATGGTCGAGGTGGCCCAGCTCTTCGTGATGTGCGACGCGCAGGACATCGGCACGGTCGTGGACGCCGCCTCGCTCGGGCGGGACAGCCTGTTCCTCTACGACCGCTACCCCGGCGGCATGGGCTACGCCCGGCGATGCATGGACTGCATGGACCGGCTGCTGGAGACGGTGCTCGACGTGGTCGCCGAATGCCCGTGCCAGGACGGCTGCCCGTCGTGCGTGGGGGCGGCCGTGCCCGCCTTCGCCATGACCGACCTCGACAGCTCCGTCCGAGGCCGAATCCCCAGCAAACGGGCCGCCAACTTCCTCCTCCGCGCCTTGCAGGCGTAGTCGGCCTGCTCGCTTCTTTTCTTGCAGGGATGCAGGGGATGCAGGGGATGAAGATCAGAATCTCTGCCCTCTTAAGATCAAGACTTCTCTTATCCCCTGCATCCCCTGCATCCCTGCTGAATGTGTCCGCCGTCAATCGGCGGCGAGGTCGATGGCCGGCGCCTCGCGGATGTGGGCGTCCTCGATCTCGAAGAACTGCTCGCAGCCAAAGCCGAACAGGCCCGCGATGAGGTTCGACGGGAAGACCTGCACCCGCGTGTTGAGGTCGCGGACGTTGGCGTTGTAGAACCGCCGGGCGGCCTGGATG
>CAYRVX010000165.1:3229-12325 GCA_964427875.1 uncultured Planctomycetaceae bacterium | reverse complement strand
CTTCAGGGCTCCTAATCTGGGGGCCGGCCCTCGTCGCCGAGCTGTTCGGGATCGAACTCCCCAAGGCACGATGACCGAAGCGCCGGCCCGGCCCGTAAAATAGGGACAGTCACCTATTTTGCGCAACATAATAGGTGACTGTCCCTATTAAAGAGCAGAATGCGCCGCGGCGGAGGGCGCACGGGGCGGAAGTGGGAGAAGGTACCGCGGCGGCACGCCGCGGCTCCGCCATTGGCGTGCGAGCCCGCCGACGGTCCCACCCGCGGCGCCCTCAACGCATTCGGGCCGAGCAAAAAGGGGACAGGCTACTTTTTGTCCCCCGACTCGCCGACGACGCTGTCGCGGCCGAGGCTCCCCCGACGCGGACGCAACCCGACGCGGTACAGCAAAAAGTATCCTGTCCCCTTTTTGTTCTTTGCCGCGCTGGATATCGCCGGGCGGAAGCCATATAGGAGAGGCTTTCCGCGGCGGCAGGCGGGGATGGGAGGCGCGATGCTATCGAGATGGACAGTGATGCTGGCGGGCGGGGCCGCGGCGTGGCTGGCCTGCGCCGGGGAGCTGCGGGCCGAAGGCCTCCGCGGCAGGGCGATCGAGTATGCGCCGCTGCCGGCTGCGAAGGAGGGCAAGTTTCCGATCCACATCCCCAAGTACGACGGCGTGGAGCAACTGCTGGTGCTCTCCAGCCGGTGGGTCGTCGTGGTGACCACCGACGTCGAGGACGTCGTGCGGAAGATCGACGAGCTGTCCGGCGGCGAGCTGATGCGGATGGTGGACGCGTGGGAGAAGAGCTCCAAGGCCGGCCGGCCGAACTGGACGGCCTACCACGGGCGTGGCAAGGTGCGGGACAAGCACATCGCCCGGGCCCGCGAGCTTCTCGGCGAGCGGAAGCTGGGGGCCCCGGCGTTCTTCACGATCGCCAGCCGCGACGACCCCGCCTACGCCGCCCCGAGGCACCCGGCGCGGGCGACGCGCGTGCTGGTCAGCCTGGGCGGGACGCGCGTTCGCGGCGGGCACGGCATCCACTACGCCCATTACTCCTACCTCCGGATGCCCTCCCCGCTGGTGAGCGGCCGGCGCTATACGATCGCGCTGGGCAGCGGCAAGAAGGTCGCGTTCCTCTACGACGAGATGCGGACCGTCTCGCGGGCGATCAAGGTCAACCAGGTCGGCTACCTGCCGGACGCGCCGAGGAAGTACGCCTACCTCGGCTGCCACCTCTACGAGCACGGGCCGATGGACTTCTCCGGCGCCGAGCGGTTCAAGGTCGTCTCGGCGGCCACGGGCAAGGTCGTGCTGACCGGCCCGGTGCGCCTGCGCGAGAGGGACCCGCGCTTTGCGGCGCACGCCAAGGCGCCGGATGCCGCCAGGCGCCCGGCCATCTGCGGGGAGGACGTCTACGAGATGGACCTCGCCGCCCTTAAAGAGGAGGGGGAGTTCTTTCTCTCGATTCCCGGCGTCGGGCGGTCGTGGACGTTTCGCCACGGGCGGGACGTCTACGGCGAGGCGTTCTACGTCGCCTGCCGCGGCCTGTTCCATCAGCGCTGCGGCATCCCGCTGACCGGGAAGCACACGCCCTGGACGCGAATCAAGTCGGACATGCACACGACCGTTTATGAGTCCGAGCACGTCGTCTTCCCGCCGCACCTGGTCGATCGGCCGAAGGGCTACGCCGTCTTCGACGTCATCGGCGGCAGCACGGACACGTCGCGGAAGACCGAGGGCGTCCGCGGCGGCTGGCACGACGCGGCTGACTGGGACCGCAACCTGCACCACTACTCGTGCATCTTCGATCTGCTCAACGCGTATCAGGCCGCGCCGCCGAAGTTCACCGACGGGCAGCTCAACATTCCCGAGTCCGGCAACGGAATCCCGGACATCCTGGACGAGGCGGCCTTCGGCCTGGAGGTCTGGAGGAGGAGCCAGGACGCACGCGGCGGCGTGTCGGGCATGGTCGAGACGTGGACGCACCCGAAGATCGACGACCCGAAGTGCAAGTACAGCTTTTCGCGGCGGACGCGGTGGAGCTCTCTGATCTACGCCGCCGCCGCGGCGCAGTTGGCCCAGTTGATCCAGCCGTTCGACAAGGGGCGGGCCGCCGAATACGCCGCGTCGGCCAAGAGGGCGTATCGCTTCGGGACCGACCCGGCGAGCTCGCTGGGCAAGGTCGTCTTCCACGCGAAGAAGAGCCGCGGCCGCGGGGAGCCGTACACGATCTCGTGGGAAGAGCGGGATGAGCACAGCCGCCCGTACCTGATCCACGCCAAGCTCCGCCTGTACATGCTGACCGGCGAGAAGAGCTTTTTGGAGGACCTTCCCGCCCTGGTGCGGGACGTCCATCCGCCGTTCCAGTGGCGCTTCTCGCACAAGGACTATTCGTGCTGGCTGTACCTGGACATCGTTCGCGGCGCGGCCGGCGCCCTGCCGAAGGGGCTCGTCGCCAGGTGGCGGAAGCTCTACCTCGACGAGGCCGATGGGCTCGAGGCCCTCTGCGAGAAGATGCCCTATCGGATGACCTGGCCGCGGCATCAGGACTTCTGGCTGGGCTGGGGCGCGTCGGACGTGACCAACCGCAACCGATCTCTGCTGGCCGCGCAACAGCTCACGGGCGACCGCAAGTACCTCTCCGCGGCGATCTGCAACGCCGACTTCATGCTCGGGGCCAACCCGATGGGCATGTGCTGGACCACGGGGCTGGGCTTCGTCTACCCCATCGACTTCCAGCACGCCAACAGCGAGACCGACGGTATCATGGATCCGGTGCCGGGGATCACCGTCTACGGCATCACCGGCGGGCCCATCTACCACGTCTTCCGCAACACCGTCTGGCAGTCGCCCGGCGCGGACGGGAAACCGGTCGACTTCATCAAGCCGGCCAACCGGATCGTGCCGCTCTTCCGCCGATGGTCGTGCCATCCGCACCTGAACGTCGCGCAGTGCGAGTTCACCGTGCACGAAACCATGGCCTCGACGATCTTCACCTGCGCGATGCTGATGCCCGAAGGCTGGGCGCCCGGCGAGGCCCTGAAGCGCCGCCGCCCGCGGCGCGACGAGCTGCTGTTCGGCTACTGGTACCTGCCGTGAGCGCGGCGCATTACTGCGAAAGTACGCACGGGGCAGAAGTGGGAAAAAGCACCGCGGCGGCACGCCGCGGCTCGACCATTGGCGTGCGAGCTCGCCAACGGTTGCACCCGCGGCGCCCTGCGCGTAGCGTTGGGCGGAATCTTAACGGAAACTCAACGTGATTTCCGATGGCGCCGGCCTCACCCTTGTGGGTGCGATCGGTTCCCCCCGGCCGATCGCTTACAGGCCCGCTGCCGGGTCCCCCCCCGCCCGGCGCGGGTCTTTCTCCTGCGCCGACAGACTCTCTCGACCGGACGAACACGTCCTTGCCCGTCCGCGGGCCGTGGCGGAGGGCGCACCAGGGCGACGCGTCCGACGGGTGCTCCGGAACGGACACTGCATTGGGCCCTTCGTCTGCGCCTTCGATACACGAGAGAGACATGCCACAGGAACGGGTGGCTTCGTGGTATGGTATGCGATTACTCCGCCGCTTGTATCAGTGGCAAGCAGGAGACCGTCCAGCATGAAGGCGCCGGAGGCAGGCATCCATCTCGTCCTCATGCCGGGTTTGGACGGCACGGGTATCCTGTTCGAGCCGTTCGTCCGGACTCTGCCCGGCGGCGTGAACTGCACGATCGTGACGTATCCGCCGGAGCGGAAGCTCTCCAAGGCGGAGTTGGTCGAGGTCGCCTTGGAGCAGGTCCCGCGAGACAGGGACGTCGTGCTGGTGGCCGAGTCCTTCTCCGGCCCGATCGCCGCGGAGTTGCTGAGGAGGGACCTGCCCAGCGTCAAGGCCGTCGTGTTCGTCGCGTCATTCCTGGAGTCCCCGAGGCCGTTCCTTCTGACGGTTGCCCGGCTCCTGCCGCTATCCTGGCTGTTTCGCGTGCCGTTGCCGGGATTCCTGATCCGGCGCCTGAGCCTCGGTCCGGCGGCAAGCGATTCGCTGATTGCCCTTTTCCGACGGGCACGGCGGGCCGTGCACCCGCGTGCCCTGGCCGAGCGGCTGAGGATCATCGCCAGGCTGAAACGGCCGGCTGATCGGATACGCGTCCCGGCGCTTTATCTCCAGGCTACCCGCGACCGCCTCGTTCCCGCCCGCTGCGTCAGCGCCTTCCGATCAGCGGGGCCGCATATCGAGGTCGTCAGGATAGACGGGCCGCACCTCGTCCTTCAGGCCAATCCGGGCGAGTGCTTGCAGGCCATGCGCGGGATCATCGGCCGCTGACGCCGGCGCAATTCGGGGACCCAGAGCGGTCAACCGCGCTTTCCCGGCCGGCGGCTACGACGTACCTCCGGTTGCCTACTTCGCCAGCAGGGCGACCGCGATGATGTGGTATCCGACGCCCCTGGGCGCGGCGCCGGTGGAGGCCGGGCCGGTCTCGCCGCTGCCGTAGAAGCCGATGATCGGCGCCTTGCCGACGACCTTCTTCATCCCGGCCAGTTCCTTCGGCCGCTCCTTGCCCATCTGGCCGCGCCGCCCGCCGCAATCGAAGGCGAGGGCCACTAGGACCCGGTTCCTGTTGTCGCCGACTGCCTGCTTGAAGGCCTCCGCGGTGGCGTTGACGACCTCCATGGGCTTGGGCGTCCCGCCCGGCGCCTGCTTCGCGCTGAAGCCGCACTGGAAGTCGCCGCTGAGAAGCAGCCCCAGGTTGCTCTTGCGGACGACCTTGCCCTTGCAGTAGGTCAGCCCGCCCTTGGCGGCGCCGCCGGCGACGGGGAACTTCTCCCCGAGGACGCCGCAGACGCCCTTGACGAGCTTGTCGTTGGCCGGCACGTGGCAGTCGCCGATGAGAATGAGCACCTTGCCCTTGCCGCCGGCCTTCTCGACGGCGGGCTTGATCCCCTCGCCGATCGCCTTGCCGCATCCGGCGTGGTCCTTGCCCTCGAGCTTCGCCAGGCAGGCGTCGGCCCGGACCTTCCCGCCGAGCGCCACCACGCCCACCGTGGCGTAGTTGCTGGCCTCGGTGATGGAGTTGTACGCCGAGCAGCCGTAGATGATCGACGCGTCGAACACCGCGGCCACCGCGTCGAGCACCTTCTGCTTGTCGGCGGGCTTGCTGCCGATTTCGTCGCTGTCGAAGACGAGCACGACCTTCGCCTTCTGGTTGCCCAGGGCCGCCTTGGCCTTCCCGGCGGCCTCGGCGCCGGCGGCCGCGGGGTCCTTCGAGTCCGAATGCCCCGTGCCCGCGACGACCGCCTTGGCAACGGACCCCTCGGCGCCGCCCGCGCCGCATGCGCCGCATTCCCCCGATGCACGGCCCGCTGCCATCATCGACAGACCCGCCACCAGCACACCTATCGCGCAGATGCTCAACACAACGTTGCGATGTTTCATTTGATCGCTCCTTTCCGGCTCGCCCGTGCGACGTATGGTAAAGCCTCCACGGCCCACGTAACCGTACCGCCCCGGCGGGGCGGCGGGACCGCCCGGGGGTCAAGGCGCGCGGGGCAAGCCCCGCCGCTAAACGCTTCGCGTGCGCGGCGCCGAGTGCGTGCTCTGCGGCACTGCCGTTTAGCGGGCCGGCTTGCCGGCCGCGTTCCTCGACGCCATGTCGTAGCTGAGCATCGGCACCTGGTAGTATCCCATCGCGGCGTGGACGACGTCGGCGCGGTAGATGGGGTCCTGCATGAGGCACGGCCGGCGATCGGCCGCGGGGATCGTCGTGGTGTAGATCCGCATCTCGCCCGCGACGGAGGTGATGATCTCCTCTCGCCAGTCGCCGAGGACGTCGGCGACGGCGACGAGGCGACCGGTGACCTTCTGGAGGCGCCCGCCGCCGTAGTCGGACACGCTGCCGCGATGAAGGACCTCGCGCTGCCAGTCGGCGTCCCAGTAGACGACCCGCGGGCCGAAGCCCCAGGTCATGTCCTCGCTGAGCACCTTGCCCTTGGAGTTTCGCAGCCGGGCCCAGGCGGCCTTCTTCTGCGCGTCGGTGTCGGCGCTGTAGCACTCGGCGCCCGGATGGCGGGCGTCGATGTCGCTGCACATGCCGCAACTGTGCACGTGGCGGGTGAAGCCCTCGTGGCCCCAGAGGACCTTGCCGGTCTTCGCAGCCACGAGGCACATGCCGTTGCGCTCCTTCTGGCGGGTCTCCATCCCGTAGTACATCTCGAGGCCCGCCCGCGACGGGTCGATGTCGCCGACGAAGCAGTGGTCCGGGTGGCCCAGGCCGGTGGACCAGAGGCCGGTGCCGTCGTCGTCGAGGACGGCCGAGCCGAGGATCACCTCGTCGCGCCCGTCGCCGTCCACGTCGGCCGAGTGCATCCAGTGCGCGCCCTGGCCCCAGTACGTCCGCGGCTGGCCCTTGTTGCACCATCGCCACAGCTTCCGCAGCTTGCCGCCGTGAAACTCCCAGGCGTCGACGATGATGATGTTGTACGTGCCGCGCTCGACGATCAGGCACGGCGTCTTGCCGTCGAGATACGCCACGCCGAGCTGGTTTCGCGAGGCGTAGTTGTAGGCGTGGCTGCCGGTGAAGAGCTTGCGGGCCGGCCAGTCCGCCCGGGCGCGGGCCTTGCCGGTCAGCCCGTCGAGGATGGTGACGTATTCCGGCCCGGTCTGGACCTTGCCGTCGTCGCCGCGCGGGTCGCCCTCGCCGGTCTTGACGGCCACCTCCGCCTTGCCGTCGCCGTCGAGGTCGGCTGAGACGTACGGGCTGTACCAGATGCCCCGCTCGATCGCCCAGCCGAGGTCGTATCGCCACAGGAGCTTCCCGTCGTGGCGGTAGGCCTCCAGCTTGTACGTCTCGGGGCTCTTCTTCCAGTACTTGTACCACGGGTCGATGTTGTCGTGCGGCTGCTTGATGACGAAGTCGTACCGCCCGTCGCCGTCGAGGTCGGCGATGCCGGCCTTCTGGAACGTGTGGCCGCCGTCGAGCTTGAGGCTGATGTACTCGCCGGGCGCAGCTTCCGCCGGCGGGCTGGGGGGGCCCTCCCTGCCGCCGCCGACCGCGGCGACGGTGTATTTGCAGGCCTTCCCGGCCGGCGGCGCGGCGTCCACGAAGTCGGTGGTCTTGCAGAGCGGCTCGGTTGTGAGCCTGGCCGGCTCGCGCTTGCCGATCTGCCGGTAGACGTTGAACGAGATGCCCTTGGGATCGCCGCCCAGCAGCCGCCAGCCGACGTAGACGCCCCCGCCCTTGGCCGGTCTGGCGACGACGCCGCGGCCGAGGCGCTCGACAACGCGCCGGCCGCCGAAGGCATGCCCGCGGACCTCGCCCCCGCCGGCCTTCGCCGGCTTCCCGCCCGCTGCCATGCCGCCCCAACACGCCGCTGCCGCCGCTGCCGCAATCAGAACGCCAACACGTCGCATCGATCGTCTCCTTTGGAACTGTCTCAGGACCCGTCGCCCGCGGTGGGCGCCGTGTCCGGCCGGCGGGAATGCTCACCGAGGTGCTTCCGCCACGCCTTCGCGTCGGCGCCGAGCTTCTGCTTCGTGATCTGCTCGAGCCGGGCGACGACGAGCTGTCGGTCCTTGCCCTTTGTCCTCTCCAGCAGCTCGACCAAGTAGTGCGGATCGTTCAGGAGGTCCAGCGAGGCGATGAGCCTTTGGACCTTCGCCCGATCGCGGTTCTCGGCGGCGGTTCTTTTGAGCCTGGCCTTCATTTCCTCCGAGCCGGTCTCGCCCCGCAGCGCCTCCTCGACGTACTGGAAGTATCGCGGGTAGTCGGCCGAGAGCTTCCGGGTCGCCTCCTGACGCTGTGCGTAGGAGCCGCTGTCAAGCTGGCTGATGAGCCGTTCGGCCTCCCTGCGCCTGTCTCCTGCCGGCGGCGCCCGGAGCTCGGCCACGACCGCCGCGGCCACTCGAGGGTTGTTCCTGCCCAGCGCCGTGGCGACGCCCACGTGCCCCAGCAGGGCGAACAGCTCATCCTCCACGTACCGGCGGTTCTCGCGGTAATACGACAGGAAGTTCTCGCCCCGGCCGCGGACCGCCTCGTCGCCGGCGAGGTGCAGGACCTTCACCGCCCCGGCGGCATCCTGCGTGAGCATCAGCACGAGGTCGCTGTCGGCGCTGAGCAGGGCGATTCGCAGCGAACCTTCGCGGTCGCAGTGGACCTGAAGCATCCGCCACGGGGCCGCCTCCTCCTGCACGCGGAGGCGAAAGGAATCGCCGCTGACCGTCAGGCCCGCCGAGAGGCGCATGCCCTGAAAGCTCATGTGCCTCCCCTGCCCCGAGCTGATCGAGGAGGTCCCCGCGTGCGCCCCGGCGGCCGCCTTGAGCTGCTGAAACCGCGCCTCCAGGCCCGACCCGCCGCGAACCTGGCCGACGTGGAGCGCCACGATCCGGGCTATCCCGCCCTGGACGACCACATGCTGCTGGGTCAGGTTCTTGCGGGCCTTCTCGTCGATCGGCTTGCCCCAGTGCTCCCGGTCCAGCCGCAGGCGGCCGTCCTCGAAGGTCAACTGGACGATGTCCTTCAGGATGCCCGCGACGGAGTGGAGCGGGCCGTCCTGGAAGCCCGGCCTGGCCTTCTGGGCCGCGGGCGGCTTGGCGGGCGGCGCGGCTGCGCCCACGGCGGCCGCCGCCAGAATCGCCGCGAGGACCCGTCGGCCTTGCCGGCCGCCATACCATGGTCTTGCGTCCATCATGATCGCACCCCTTTGCGGGCCGGCGGCCTTCGCGCCGGCGCCGGCCGTGCGCGCGTTTTCCTTTGCCCTGCTGCCGGGCGCCTCCAGTATACTGCCGCCTGGCTCGATCGAGCAAACACCCGTTTGAGACGCGAGCGTCGGCTGGAGCCGTGAACGATTCTGAAACTCCATTGTACGGCAGGGACGAGGCGGCCGCACTGCGGCGGCGCGAGGCCGATCGGGCCGGCGACGACGACGAGAAGCTCGCCCTTGTGCTGGATCGGCTAGGCGGCTGCCGGCGGCTCGTGGACATCGGCTGCGGGTGGGGGCAGCTCCTCGGCAAGGTCGCCGCGGCCGTGCCGGACGCCGAGCTGTGGGGCGTCGACGAAAGCCCCGACCGCACGAGGGACATCGCCGAAGTCTGCCCCGGCGCGAAGGTGGTGATCTGCAAGGCCGACCGGCTGGAGCTGC
>CAYRVX010000165.1:0-3129 GCA_964427875.1 uncultured Planctomycetaceae bacterium | reverse complement strand
GAAGTCTGCCCCGGCGCGAAGGTGGTGATCTGCAAGGCCGACCGGCTGGAGCTGCCCGGCACGTACTTCGACGCGGCCGTCACCAGCCAGGTGCTGCACGAGGTCAAGCTGTTCGGCGCGGAGGGAGACCTTCCGGCGACATTGCGCGGGATTCACCGCTGCCTCGCGCCCGGCGGGCGGTACCTGCTGCTGGACCACCAGGATGCGGGCACCGGCGAGGTCGTCGTCTCCCTGCCGCCGGCGGCGATGCAGAAGCTCGCCGAGTTCGAGCGCGGGTTCCGCTTCTACGAGGCATCCCACGAGGAAGAAGCCGGCGGGGCGGTGCGGATGTCGCGTCGGTGCCTCCAGGACTTCCTCACCAAGGCATGGTCGCTCGGCACGCCGATGGAGCCGACGGAGATGAACGAGACGCACAACGTCTTCCGGCGCGCCGAGACGGAGCACCTGCTGAGCGCGGCCGGCTTTGCCGTCCGGGAATGGATCGACTTCGCCGACATCACCGCCGACCTCGCCCGCGCCGGCGGAAGCCCGCTCGAAGGCCGACCGTGGTGTCGCAAGTTCCTCGCCGTGGCGGTGAAGCACTGACGGCGGCGGACGGGAGGCTCACGGCGCCTTGGCCGGCTCGTGCTCCGGCGGCTGGGCGGGCCGGATGCCGATCTCCTTCTGGACGAAGTCCTCCATCATGGCGATGGCCTCGTCGGGGCTGAGGCGGCCGTCCCTGTCGGCGTCGAACCTCCGGATGCGGGCGGTGAAGTCCTTGTGGATGCCCTCGATCAGCACGCCGCGCTCGCGCTCGTCGAGGCGCCCGTCCCTGTTGGAGTCGAACCGATTCGCGAAGCCCTCCATGTACCTGATGACGCCGGTCTGCATGCGCTGCTGGAACCCCTGCCGCTCGTCGAAGGAGATCTGCCCGTCGCCGTCGGCGTCCATGTAGCGGAAGCCCTTGGCGAAGATCTTCCACCTCGCCTCCTTCCACTCCTCGCGGGAGGCGGCCCGCTCCTCGTCGGAGACCTCCCCGTCGCCGTCGCGATCGCCAAAGCGCGTTCGGAGGTCCCTGCCGACGTCCCTCATCCGCTGGTCGAACTGCCTGACGGCGGCGTTCTCGTCCTCGCTGAGGTCCCCGCTGCCGTCGGCGTCGAAATGTCGCAGCCGCCACCTTCCGATGACGGCCTGCCACCGGGCGCGGCGGTCGGCATCGGGGGAGGGTCCCTCTCGGGCGGCCTGTGCGTAGGCGTCCCGGCGGGCGCGTTCGGCCTCGGCAAGCGCGCGTTCGTCGGCGTCCAGCACGCCGTCGTCGTTGAGGTCGTACTGCTGAAGCTCCCAGCGTTCTCGCGACTCCTGGCCCTGGCGGCGCCAGCCGTCCTGGGCCTCCCGCATGGCGGCGGCCTCGCGGTCGTCGAGGCGGCCGTCGCGGTCCTCGTCCCAGCGAGCCAGCTCCTGCCGTCGGCGCCACTCCTCGGCCCGCCGCCTCTGGTCGGCGAGGGCCTTCCCCATGGCGGCCGACTCGCCCTCGCCGAGCCTGCCGTCGCCGTCGGCATCCCACCGGCGGAGGCGGCTTTGGGCCATCTGTGCCTCGGCGTCTTTGCGGACGGCGGCCACCATGGCCGCCCGCTCGGCGTCGTCGAGCCGGCCGTCCTTGTTCGTGTCGTGGCTGGCGTGGAGCAGTTTCCGCTGGCGCTCCATGCGCTGGCGCATCCAGTCGCGTTCGCCGCCGCCGGTGCGGGCCGCGGCGAGGGGCACGCGGCCGGCCGCCAGCGCGGCGTTGGCCTTGTCGCGCTCCGTGCCGGTCAACCGGCCGTCCTTGTTCGTGTCGAATGCCTTCAGGACCCGCTTGCGGAGGTCCTGGCGATAGGCGTCGGCCTCGAACCAGTCGAGCGTGCCGTTTCGGTTCTTGTCGAAGGTCAGCACGGCCTGCCAGCGATCGAACTTGCGGGCGAAGGAATCGGCCTTGCCCTGGGCGGCGGCGAACTCCTTGGTGTCCAGTTCGTTGTCCACGCCGGCGAGACGGAAGAACCTGCCCCGCTCGGCGCCGGGCTCGTAGGGGTCCACGGCGCCTTTCAGCAGGTCGGCGGGCCTGGCGGCCGGCCTGGTGGCGGGCGCCGTGGCGGGCCGGCGCCCGGCCGACCAACCGGTCAGCGGACACAGGGCGATCAGGATGAGGGACGTGGCGATTGCGCGCATGATTGTCTCCTCGGACCCGAAGGAGGAATGTCTCAGGCCGCCTATCATTCTATACGATCGGGCACGTTTTGTCCTGCTCGCCGGGCGGCGAATCCGGCGACTTTGTCTAAGATGAGGACAATACTCCGCCCTCTCGTCCGTTAAGCAGGAGACGGTGCCGGTGTCTCGGAACCTGTCGGCAAGGCGCGGGTTTCAGTAGAGAGACAACCGCCCAGCCGCGGCCAAGCGGACGACGTGGGAACTTGCGACGCGAGTCGATCGTCTCCGGATCGTGGCGTCAGACGTGTTTTCTTGCATCGTGTGCACTGCTTGAGGCTACAATGAGTTCACACGAAGGGCGTGTCGGACGACAGGGAATGCGTCCGATTTTGCAGAGGGAACGGGTGTCATGGGCATTGCGGAAATACTTCTGGAGCGGGGGCTGATAACCTCGGACCATCTGACCGAGGCGCTGAACCTGCGGAAAGCGGAAGGTGTCCGCCTGGACCGCGCCCTGGTGCGCCTGGGGTGTATCGGCGAGGAGGACCTTCTGAAGGTCATGAGCGAGCAGTTAGCCGTGCCCATGGTGGACCTCAACGAGGTTGAGATCGACGTCGAGACGCTGCGGAGCCTGCCGCCGAAGCTGGTCCATCGCAAGGGCATCATTCCCGTCAAACGGGACAACGGCAAGCTGACGGTGGCCACCAGCGACCCGTTCGACCTGTACGCATTCGATGAGATCCGGCTGCTGACGGGGCTGGAGATCCAGCCCGCCCTGGCGCCGGAGGAGGACATCCAGAAGCTCATCAAGGCCCATTTCGGCGTCGGAGGAGAGACGCTGGGCGAGATGATGAGCACCGACGACCTGGAGATCGTGCAGGACCGCTCGGCCGAGAGCGAAGACCTGCTGGAGATGGCCCAGGAAGCCAGCGTGATCAAGCTGGTCAACGAGATCTTCCTGGAGGCCCT
>CAYRVX010000164.1:0-12665 GCA_964427875.1 uncultured Planctomycetaceae bacterium | reverse complement strand
TGCCGGAGATGCTGAAGAACGGCACGTCGGCCTCGCCGGCGATGGCCTTGGCCAGCAGCGTCTTGCCGCACCCCGGCTCGCCGACGAGCAGGATCCCGCGGGGGATCCTCCCCCCGAGGCGCTGGAACTTCTTGGGGTTCTTCAGGAACTCGATGATCTCCTGGACCTCTTCCTTCGCCTCCTCGATGCCCGCCACGTCCTCGAACGTGACCTTCGAGGTGTCCTTCGTCAGCACGCGGTGGCGCGACCGGCCGAAACTGCCCAGAAAGCCTCCCCCCGAGGCCGCGGACCCCAGCCGGCGGAGCACGAAGAACCACAGCACCATGAACAGCAGCGCCATCAGGATGATGTGAGGCAGAATGCTCTCCCACCAACTGGGGGACTCGTAGCGGTAGTCCATGGTCCCGCCGTTGGCCGAGCCCTTGGCGAGGGCCTTCCGGAGGTCCTCGTCGAAGTTATCGCCGGCCAGGGCGTAGGCGTACTCCACGACAAACCCCCGCGGCTCGCCGGGCTTGAGCCCCCGCGTGTGCTTGCTCAGCTCGCCCTCGATCTCCCTTTCGCGAATGACGATCGTGCCCTTGATGTCGCCGTTCTCGGCATACGTCCAGAATTGCTGGGGAGAGATCGTCTTGTGCGGGTCGTACGTCTTGAACAGGAACACCGTGAGGATCAGCCCGGCACCGATCACGAAGGCCCAGCTCAGCATGCTGCGGCCGAAGCGGTTCGGCATCTGCCCAGGGGTCGGCCCCCGCCCGCCCGGTCTGTCAGGCTTCTTGTCGTCCATCAGGTCTCGCTACCATCGAACCATCCATACGGGTGCGTCCTACATCGCATCGACAAAGCGCCCGCGGCCGATTAGCCCAATTGAGGAATTCCACTGCCGCAGTACCGCGCTCGACCCCTCCGGCCGGCAGCCGAGCGGCTCACCAATCGGCCTCCATCTGTTCTACGATGCGCTTGGCCAGCCTGTTTACGACATCCTCGCTGCCCTGGAAGAAATCCTCGCCGAGCGGCTGAGGGGGAATGTACGTCCCCGCCTGGCGGAAGTCCTTGCGCTGCGCGCGGACCTTGCCGCTGCGGAGATCGGTCCACGTGAAGGAGACCGTCACGGTGATCTCCATTTCCCGCGGCCGGCCAAAGTCCGGATTGAAGCTCAACACGCGCTGCGAGACGCGGTCGATCGTGCCGCGAAGCTCGCTGTCGGCCCGGCTCTTGTCGGTGACCTTGTACGGGGTGTCCAGCTCCAGGCGCTTGATGACCGCCTCGGTCAGGCGCATCTCCAGCCCGCGGCGATAGACCTGCTTGCCCCGGTGCCAGATGGGGACGGAGACGGTTTTGATGTCCTGGGGGTACTGGCTCTTGAGGGTGTAGCCTTTCGTGGGGTCGCTCGAGCAGCCCCCCCCGGCCAGCAGCGTGCCGACGGCGAGCGCCGATGCGATGATCGTCGCGATGTTCTTCATTTCTTCCCGCCTTTCCGAGAGGGCTCAGCGAGTTTTTCCAGGTCCACGGGCCCCGGCGCGGTCGTCGGTCTCGTGGTCGGTTTGGGTTTCGGTTTGGGTTTCGGGGACGGCGTCGGCTTGGGCGCCGGTGCGGGTCTCGGCTCGGGCTTGGGCTCGGGGCCGGCCTTCGGCGCCGGTTCGGGCTTCGGGGCCGGCCTGGCCTTCGGCCTGGGCACCCTGAAGACCGGCCGACCGCCCAAAGCCGCCCGCGCCTCGCCCGCCCACGCGCTGTCGGGGTACTGATCCACCACCTGCCGGTAGTAGAACTTCGCGGCCTTGGGGCGCTTGGTCCGCTCGTAGAACCGGCCGGTCTCGAAGGCGCGCTCGGCCCGAAGCTCGGCGATCTGCCTGAGGACCTGCTGCGCCTTGGCCTTCCGCGCCGCCGCGGGGTACTGATCGAGGATCACCTTGTACCGCTGCTCGGCCTCGATCAGCGGCGTCTCATCGTAGGGCACGCCCTGGAAGGACGCGAACATCGCGCGGGCGGCCTGGAGCATCGCGTGGGGGACCCGCCCGCTCCTGGGGAACAACTGGAGGAATTCGTCGTAGGCGTCGGCGCTCTCGGCGTACTCGCCCTGCTGGTAGTGATGCTCGCCGACCCGCAGCATGGCGCTCTCGGCGACCAACGAGCCCGGGGCGTGCTCGGCGATCCGGCGGAGGATGTCCAATCCCTCGTCCCTCGCCGGCAGGCGGAAGACCTTCCCGACGATCCTCTTCTTGCCGGCCAGGAACGCGTTGGCCACGTCCATCTCGCGACTCAGCGCCCGTTCCAGGAACCGCCCGTTGGGGTACCGATCGAGCATCGTCTCGAACCGCTCGTAGGCCTGGTAGTACCGCCCGGCGTCGAGCTCGGCCTGCCCGCCAAGCAGCATGGCCTCCTCGCAGGCCGGCTCATCGCGGTACCTCGCGAGGAATCGCCCGACGGCCGCCAGCGCCTCCTTGCGGTCACGACGGGCGATATGCGTGCGGATGATGGCCAGCTCCCCCTCCACCGTGCCCTCGACGGGCTTGGCGGCAGGGACCCACTTGCCGTCCTTCCAGACGTATTCGCCCGCCGGCGCTTCGACGACGCCCATCGCCAGCAGCACGCTGCAAACGACGATCCGGTGCAGATGCTTTCTCATAATCCCAGTCCCATGCGAAGTCTGTTCTCTCGGCACGGCCTGTTGCCGTCGGAGCACGCGCGCAATACACCACGCCCGGGCTCCGAGCAGACCCTTCATTATACGTCCCCAGCCGCCGCCCGCAAGTGCCAGTCGTTCTTGACGCGCTCCGCGAGGACCGACGGCGTTGCCCGTCCCACGGTCCCACGGTCGCACGGTCCCACGGTCTGACGGTCTGACGGTCTCACGGTAATCCGGTCCCACGGCCATCGCTACGGGATGGCGTGCCTGGCCGTTTTCAGCGGCTTGCCGAGCTGCTGGGCGGCGTGGTAGGCCAGCATGCGGTTGACTCCGTTGGCCTGCCTGTCGGGCAGGGAGACCTTCTTCCCGGCCCGGGCGGCGGCCAGGGCGGCCAGCCCGGCCAGCGTCGCGCCGTCCACGCGGTATTTCTCCGCAAGCGAGCTTTCGCACCCGCCGCAGACGAGCCCGCCCTCGAGGCTGGAGAAGTAGGCGTCCGTCGCGCCGCGCGCGCCCGGGTTGGTTACGCTGCCGCCGCAGGAGACGCACCGGTCCAGCTGGCCCAGCAGCCCGACGTGCTTGAGCAGGCGCCACTGGAAGTACGCCAGCACGGCCGGCACGGGGGCATCGGCCTGGCCGAGCCGGGTGAGACCGTTGTGCAGCAGGTCGAAGACCTCCGGGTGCGGGTCGGCCTCCGGAAGCATCTCGCCCACCAGCTCGATCATCATCATCGCGGCGTTCAGCCGGGCCGCGTCGGTCCGCAGGTCCGCGTGGGAGACCGTCTCGGTGAACTCCACGAGCGTGCCGAGCGTCTGCCGGCTGGAGGCGATGAACACCAAGTCGCCCTCGCTCAAGAGGTCCACCGCCCCGCCGGAAGAGCTCTTCTTGCGCTTGGAGCCCTTGGCCAGCAGGCGCACCGCCCCCCAGCCGCGAGTGAAGAAGTGCAGGACCTGCGAGGTCTCGCTGTAATCGCTCTTCCGCAGACAGATGGCCGATTCGCGCTGGCGCATTCCATCTCCCGAGTCAGCCGGCACCCCATAAACCGTACCCGCCCGGGGGCGGCTCGTAAACATCAAACCGTTCTCCGCCAGCCGGCGGCCCGCGAACGAGCCGCGAGGCCGGGTCGGGCCTCGCGGCGATCCGCCGGTGCGGAATTACCGTAACCTTTTGCCTCCCTGACGCGCATACGGTATGAGTGAAGAAGGCCAAGCGAAACAGCACTTCCCCCATCCAGTCAAGGAGCAACTCATGTCAAGACTCCGCCCCGTGATAACGGTCATCGCCGCCACCGCCATGTTGCTGGCCTCTCCTCTGCTGGCGGACCCGTTCCGGAAGGAGCAAGTCTCCGCCAAGGCGAAATGGCTTGTCCATGCGGACGTGAAGGCCTTTCTTGCATCCAAGACCGGCGCCTTCGTCCTGGAGGAGCTGAAGAAGAAGGGCCTGAAGGCCGTGCTGGACAACATCCAGGAAGCGTTCGCACTCGACGTCACGAAGGACCTCAAGAGCGTCACCCTCTACGGCTCCAGGTTCGGCGACCACGCCGCGGTCATCCTGATCCGCGCCACGATGGACCGGGACAGGGTGACGGAGATGCTGAAAGGGAACCCAACGTACAGAGAACTGAAGTACGCCGGCCATACCGTGCACCAGTGGACGGACAACCCCGAGTCCGACAGGCCCGGACCGACGAAATTCGGCATCTTCCACGGCGACGATCTCGCCATCATGGCCGAGGACCTGCCCCTCATCCAGGAGGCCATTGACGTGCTGGACAAGAAGGCCGCAAGCCTGGGCACGCGGGGGGCGGCGAGGTCCGTGCCTGCGGCCTCCAAGGACACGTTCCTGACGGCATTCCTGACGGAGCTGCCGCCGATCGGCGAGGGCAAGCCCGAGGGGATCATCCTGCGGAAGATCGCCTCGGGGAGTCTGGAAGCCGGGGAGAGCAAAGGTCGGCTGCGCGCGCAGGTGGCGCTGATGGCCAAGACAGCCAAGACGGCGGGCGATCTCCGCAAGGTGGCCGAGGGGGTCCTGGCATTCATTGATCTGGCCTCGCCGGGGCAGGCAGGCGAGACACCTGCACCTTCGGCAGACCAGGTGGTCTTCCAGGGCACGACCATTCCCGCGGAACTGATCGCCGTGCTGAAGGGCGTCACGGTGACTGTCCAGGGCCGAACCGTCAAGGCGGCCGCGGACGTCCCGGTAGACAGCGCGATTGCCCTGTTGCGGAAGGTCATCGATCCGGAGGGGGCCGGCGACGCGGAGTAGAGCCACCGTGGAAAAGTAGGCTGTCAGCGACCCAGTCAAATCTACGGGATTTGAGCGACGCAGAGCCGGTTTTCCAGGCGCGGGCGGGGGCCGCCGGGCGGATCGGTCCGGGCAAGTCGCACGCCCCCTTGCGCTATGCCTCCTTCTCCGCGGGCTTCTCCAGCCGCTCGACTCGGAGGCGCGTGATCTTCCGCTCGTCGGCGGCCAGGACCGCGAACCGCGCGCGGTGGCTGTCGAGCTTCTCGCCCACCTGCGGGATGTACCCCAGCTCGGCGAAGATGAACCCCGCCACCGTGTCGTAGTCCTCGTCCTCGGGCAGCTCGAGCCGGAGGGCGTCGTTGAGGTCGTCGATGTGCATCCGCCCGTCGATCTCGACGGTCCTGTCGTTGAGGCGTTTCATCTCCTCCGGCTCATCGGCGTCGTACTCGTCGGAGATCTCCCCGACGATCTCCTCCAGCAGGTCCTCGATGGTTGCGATTCCCGCCGTGCCGCCGTACTCGTCGAGGACCACCGCGATGTGCACCTTGCGGCCCTTGAACTCCCGCAGCAGGTCGTCCAGCGGCTTGGTCTCCGGCACGAAGTACGCCTTGCGCATGATGCTCCGCAAGGGGACTTCCTGGTCCTGTGCGACGGGCTGGAGGAAGTCCTTGGCGTAGAGCACGCCGATGATGTTGTCGATGTCTCCCTCGTAGACGGGCACGCGTGTATGGCCGGCCCGGACGATCCGGCTGCACGCCTGGCGCCACGGCGTATCGACCGGCAGGGCGAACAGGTCCGTCCGGGGGGTCATGATCTCGCCGGCGTGCGTATCGCCGAACTCCATGACGGACTCGATCATCTCGACTTCCACGGCGTCGACGGCGCCCTCGGCCGCCCCCTCGGTGGCGACCTGGAGGATCTCGGCCTTGGCCGCCTCCTCGCCGTTGTCGTCGGCCGAGTCCGCCACGCCGCTCAGCCGGCGGATCGGAAGGTCGAACGCCGCCATCACGGCTACCACCGGGTACAGGGCGTATCGGCAGGCGACGAGCACGCCGAGCGTGGCGCGGAGCACCTTCTCGCCGGCATACGACGCCCAGGCATGGGGAATGACGATGCCGAAGACCGTGATCAGCCCGCCCGTCAGTGCCAGCGCGCCCGCCATCGCGATGGCCCCGTCGCGACGGACGTAGAAGGCCTCCAGAATGCCCACCGTCAGCGCCAGGTTCGCCAGGGCACGAAGAAGCGAGGTCGTCAGCCTGAGAGCCGGGAGGTGGTGCTCCAGCAGTGCCAGGCGCTTCTTCCCGGCGGCGCCCGAGAACGCCTCCTCCAACGGGACCCGGCGAGCCACGCGGAGCGAGTAACTCGTCAGTGCGAAGAAGCAGGACAGGACCGTCGCTCCGCAGATCACGGACCAGAGCACCGGAGACACGTTGTTTCAGACTCCAATGGCGGCGCCACCCCGACCTCGCCGGGCCCTCCGCACGCCCCGGCCGCGGGGGACGCTCTTGGCGGCCGGAAACCTCACGGACCCGGCGGTTCCAGCAATCCATCATAACCGATGTCCCCCCGCGGACAAGACCGGTTTTTGCCGCACTTGGCCCGATGCCCCCCGCCAGGTGCCAACTTGGCATCCGCCGACAGGGACATTATCATCCATCCTGCCCGACGAATCGTCTTGGGGCTTCAGGAGACAGGAGAACCGCATGATACCTGTGAACAGGCAGAGAGGAACCCCGAGAGTGCTGTCGTGGCGCCTGGCCCTCAGCGCGGCATGCCTTGCCTTTGCCGGTGCCGCATGGACCACGGAACAGGCCTCCAAGCGCCCGGACGGTGACGAGCAGTACAAGCGGATCTTCAAGCGCCTCGACGCCGACGGCGACCGGGCCGTGACCCAAACGGAGTACGTCCAGCGGTCGAGGTGGCCGGACAAGGAGAAGGCCAGGAAGATCTGGCGCGCCTCCGACGCCGACGGTGACGGCAAGGTCAGCGAGCGGGAGTATTGCGAAAACCGCCGCGTCACCGACAAGGCCAAAGAGGTCTTCCAGTGGCTCGACGCCGATAGGGACGGAAAGGTCACCCAGCAGGAAGCCCTCGACGCTGCCAGGCGGATCTACCGGGAGATGGACGCCGACACCGACGGCGAGGTGAATATCCCCGAGTTCCTCAGCGCCCGCTGGCGCTGGCAGGTCAGGCTCCAGTGGGAGAAGAAAGGCGCCGAGACGCCCGGCAAACGCCCGAGCCGGCAGCGGCCGGATCAGAGGTCCGGGTAAACCGCCTTGAGGTCCAGTGTGTCGCCGGTCTCCTTCTGGAGCTCCAGCAGCTTTCTGAAGAGCTTCTTGATCTTCGGCTTGTGCTCCGGGCTTTCGGAGAGGTCCTTCATCTCGTCCGGGTCGTTCTTCAGGTCGAACAGGAGGACCTTCTTGTAGGCCGGGTAAAGCAGCAGCTTGTGATCGCCCTGAATCACCATCCGCTGAACGCCCAGGTACGCGCCGTAGACTGCGTCGTAACTCCCGGGCCTCCCGCCGCTGATGATCGGCATCAGGCTCTTGAACTGGACGTGATCGGGCCGCTTCACCCCCGCCAGCTCCAGCGCGGACGGCATGATGTCCTGGAGATAGACGGGAGTGTCTATCTCCCTGCCCTTCGGGACCCCCGGGCCGGTGACCATCAGGGGCACTCGCACGCTGTGGTCGAAGAGGTTCTGTTTGCCGAAGAGCCCGTGATGGCCGACGGCCAGCCCGTGGTCGGCGCTGAAGAAGATGTACGTGTTGTCGGCCTTGCCCGACCTGGCCAGCGCGTCGAGGATCCGCCCGACCTGCGCGTCCATGTGGGTGATGATCGCGTAATACTCCTGCCGGTTGACCTTGACGGCGTACTTCGTTCGCGGGAAGGGCGCGAGCTTCTCGTCTCTCAGTCCCTTGCCGCAGCCGATCTTGTCCTTGTAGGGGTACTCGGGCATGAAGTTCGCCGGGACCTTCACCTTCTCCAGGGGGTATTTCTCGACGTACGACTTCGGTGACTGTCTCGGGTCGTGCGGGGCGTTGAAGGCGATGTACATGAAGAACGGCTTGTCGGACTTCGATGCGCTGTCGAGGAACTCAAGGGCGTTGTCGCCGACGACTTCGCTCCAGTGCTTCCCGCCCTTCCAGTAGCCGCCGAACTTCCTGTCCCACGGCTTCCAGGGGTCCGGGCGGCCCTCGATCGGGCGGTTGTATCCCTCCTTCGTCTGGTTGGGCATGCCGCCGCGGACGTCCTTGGCGACGTCGAAGGCCTTCTCGGCGCTGGCCCGGACGTGCCACTTGCCCGTCATGTACGTCTCGTAGCCGGCCTTCTTCATGTATTCCGGCCAGAACCTTCCCGCGGCCCGTTCCTTCTCCGCCGTTCGGTAGACTCCCCGGGCGTGCCACAGGAAGCGCCCGGTGACGAGCATGCAGCGGCTGGCGATGCAGACGGCCCCGCTCCAGGAGCCCTGGTTGTACGCGTGGGTGAAGGTCACGCCGCTCCGGACAAGCCTGTCCAGGTTGGGGGTCTCGATCTCGTCGTATCCCAGGGCGCGGATGCACTCATAGGTCTGGTCGTCGGCGAAGAGGAAGAGGATATTCGGCTTCGCGGGGGCGTCATCCCCCGGCAGCTCGCGCGTGCCGAGCGCCAATGCGGCCGTACCGAACCCCAGTGCCTTCAGGAAATCACGTCGTTTCATGGGTCTGTTCTCCGGATCTGTTAACCCAGGGCCGTCGCAGGGAGTTTCGGGGTATTATATCACGGGGAAGGGCCGCTGCAAGGCTCGCCTTCGCGGCCGGGCGCGGCCGGCTGACGGCGGCGGGCGCACGGGGCGAAGTTTCTCCAGCCCGCACTTTGCCGCCGGGATCGTCCGAATCGTACATTGCTGATGGCAGGGCGGCGGCGAGGCCCTGCGCCCAGGAGGCCCGCTCCCGGAGGAAGACCCGACGGATGAGGATCACCTACGATCTGCTGGCCATGGCCGCCAGGCAGACATTGAATCGCGACTTTCGCACGCTGAACGCCAAGACGAACAACGTCCTGGCGAACGTCGGGATCTATCGGTCGTCGACCAATTCGTCCGCATCCTCCCTGAGCAGCCTGATCGGCATCGAAACGGCGGCCATCAACAACGGCATCAGCGTCGCCAACGACCTGATCAGCTCCTACCAGGTCGCCGACGAGGCCCTGGTGGACCTCCACGCCACCCTCGAGAGCATGAGGGACATCGTCGAGGACGTTGCTCTGGGCAACTACAAGAAGAAGGAGCTGAAGGCCAAGGACGAGGAATACCAGGCCCTCGTCGAGGACGTCAACAGCATCCTGGCGGACACCGAGTACGGGGGAAAGAAGCTGCTGAGCGGCTGCGACGCCGTCGTCTCGCTGAGGCTCGACGCCGTGACGGACATGTCGATGGAGGCCCTGCCGGACGGCGCGATGGCCACCGCGAGCCTCGCCATTGCCGGCGTGACCGGGGCGAGGAACGAACTGGTCCAGGCCGCGACGAGCGCCCAGAGCGCGATCACGGAACTGGAGGAACAGGCCGACGAGGTGACCGGTTTCGAGTTCCGCGTCTCCAGTGCCCTCTCGGCGATGGCCGTGGTCGAGGCCCTGATGGAGCAGC
Organism: uncultured Planctomycetaceae bacterium; assembly: GCA_964427875.1. Lineage (GTDB taxonomy): Bacteria > Planctomycetota > Phycisphaerae > SM23-33 > SM23-33 > CAYRVX01. Next base: position 3,177 of record CAYRVX010000164.1, on the reverse strand, counting down.
TCGCCACGCAGATGTCCGAGTTCCTCTCCGCCCAGGCCAACAGCTCCCCCTGGAGCGTCTCGCAACTGCTGTCGTGAGCCCGCCGGGCCATTCCGACCGGCGGTGCCCTTCTCGCGCCATGCCCGCTTAGCGGCTCGTGCGGGCCCGCGTGGCAGAGGGCCTGGATTCTGAAGCGCCACCCGTTTAGAATGACAGCCCGTCTGTCACCTGCCGTGACGGTGGACGAAAGGAGCCGGCAATGGACGAGGCCAAGCTGCTTTCCCGCATTACGGTGAATCCCAGGATCTTCGCAGGCAAGCCGATCATCCGCGGGCGCCGTCTGGCTGTCGAGCACGTTCTCGGAATGCTGGCGGCCGGATCCTCCGAGCAGGAGATCCTGGACGGCTACGACTGGCTTGAGCCGGAAGACATCCGGGCCTGCCTGGTCTATGCCAGCCGTGCCGCCGCGAACGAGCGCATCGAGCCGATCATCACGGGACCGGAGTGATGCGCCTACTCCTGGATTCCTGCGTGTGGGGCGCGGCTGCCCAGCAGCTCGCGGCGGCAGGGCACGACGTTCGCTGCGTCGGAGAAATGGGCCCCGATCCGGGGGACGACGAAGCCCTTCAGCTGAGCATCCGGCAAAACCGCGCTTTGGTCACGTTGGACAAGGACTTCGGCGAACTGGTGTTCGTGCTTGGCCGGGCGCATCGCGGCATTCTCCGTCTCGTCAACATCCGCGCGAGCCGGCAGGGGCAAGTGATCCTCGGCGTGCTGGAGTCTCACGCCCAAGACCTCGAGGCCGGCGCCCTGATCGTCGTGACGGCCGATCGCATACGCATCCGTACGTCTGAAGGTCAGCCGTAGCGCTCCCACCTCTCTCGGGCCGTCCGCCGTGGGGGCTACAGCGTCACTTCGCCCAGGTCGGTGCCCAGGACCTTTAGGGCGATTCGGTTCAGCGCGTCGGTCTCGCCGGCGAAGTGGAAGGTCCGGTGGATGTGCCGGATCGACCGGCCGGGCTGGCAGACGGCGGCCGGGCTGGAGGTCTCGATCTCGTAGAACGGCCCGAGCTGCCCGGCGCCGCGGACGGCCTCGCCGTCGTTGTAGCTGTTGATGGCGTCGCCGACGAAGGGCTGGGCCTGGATCTCCCACATGCTGTTGACGTAGGGCAGCTCGGCGGCCGTCAGGGGCTGGTCGAACTGCACCACCGTCAGGACGTTCCCGTCGCCGTCGTAGCTGCCGACCAGGCCCCGGGAGCGCAGCGGGCTGACGCCGATCTTGCTGCGGAACTTCCCGTCGCAGGCGAACAGCAGGTGGTCGTCGCCGACGATGCACCTCTCGGGCGGGATCCTGCCGAAGTAGTCGGTGGTGGCCTTGGGGCCGAAGTCGGCCTCGCTGCCCGCCCGGAGGGGCACGATCACCCTGCCTCGCGGCAGCGGCTTGAACTGCCCGAGAATCCAGATGCTCAGCAGCCCGCCGTCGCGCGTCCAGGGCGTCTGGCCGGCATTGGTCAGGACGTTCCGGGACTCGAAGCCCACCATCTCCACGCCAGCGGTATCCGCGCGGAGCAGCTCCGCCGCCCCGCCCGCATCCAGCAGGCGGATCGTCCGCTCGACGGCGCAGTCGAAGACCGTGCCGGAGTGATTGCTCACCGAGAAGCTGCTGGCCATCGCCACGGACTGCTCGGACCGGTCGGTCACGTCGAAGCCGCCGGAGTTGAGGCCCTCGGGCGTCTTCCAGTGCTCCAGATCGAACGGCTCGTCTTTTCGGAACCACAGGCCGAACTGCCCGGCCTCCGGGCCCAGCCAGAACCGATCCTCCCCGCCGTAGTTGTTGAAGACCGGATCTTCCCGGCCGGCGGCGATGAACTCGGCATGGAGCCACCCGAAGCTCGCGCCGTCGCCGCCGGCGAGCGTGGAGGTCATCACCCGCCCCTGGTAGGCCGGCACGACGGCCACCCGGGCATCGGGGCCGGCGGTGAGCTCCAGGGGCTCGGCGCGCCGGCGGAGAAGCGTAAGATCCTCTGCATACGTGCCTTCTGACATGATCTCCGTCCTTCCTTCCGGCACTCACGTCCCCATCGATCCCCGGCTGATCGGCAGACCGCCGCCGGAAGCGGCCGACCGGGTCCCATGGTAACCCGCCGATGCCGGCGAAGTAAAGCGGCGGGCCGAGAAGCCGGCCGCACGGCTCGAGCGGTTCTGGACCTCCCACGCACGTTGGCCGATAGAAAGGAACGACAGGGCGGGATGTCACTCGGTGCCGTCCCGCCTTGATGCAATCGCCCCGGAGTGCTAGAATGACTGGCGTGATATTGTCGGGCCGAGCGGACTCGGCCGGGCACCGCAGAGTCCAAAGTCCCCACGGGACGAAGGGACCGACCTGAGATGTTTGAGAGATTCACGGAACGCGCGAGGAAGGTGATGGCCCTGGCCAACCAGGAGGCCCAGCGGTTCAACCACGAGTACATCGGCACCGAGCACATCCTGCTCGGGCTGGTCAAGGAGGGCTCAGGCGTCGGGGCGAACGTCCTGAAGAACCTCGGCGTCGATCTGCACAAGGTCCGCATGGAGGTGGAGAAGCTCGTCAAGCCCGGGCCCGACATGGTCACGATGGGCAAGCTCCCCCAGACGCCCCGGGCCAAGAAGGTCATCGAGTATTCCATCGAGGAGGCCCGGAACCTCAGCCACAACTACGTCGGCACGGAGCACATCCTGCTCGGGCTGCTGCGGGAGCACGAAGGCGTGGCCGCCCAGGTGCTGATGAACCTGGACCTCAAGCTGGAGCAGGTCCGCGAGGAGGTCCTCAACCTGCTGGGGGCGGGGGTGGACGCCGAGGAGATCGCCCCGGCCGGCGGGGCGGGCGAGCACCCGCAGCGCCGCGGCAAGAGCAAGACCCCGGCGTTGGACAACTTCGGCCGCGACCTGACCGAGCTGGCCCGCGAGGCCCAGCTCGACCCGGTGATCGGGCGGAAGGACGAGATCGAGCGCGTCATCCAGGTCCTCTGCCGGCGGACGAAGAACAACCCGGTCCTGCTGGGCGAGGCGGGGGTCGGCAAGACGGCCATCGTCGAGGGGCTGGCCCAGAAGATCGTCAACAACGACGTGCCGGAGATCCTTCACGAGCGCCGGATCGTCGGGCTGGACCTGGCGATGATGGTCGCCGGGACGAAGTACCGCGGGCAGTTCGAGGAGCGGA
>CAYRVX010000163.1:0-13109 GCA_964427875.1 uncultured Planctomycetaceae bacterium | reverse complement strand
GCTGTTTCGGCCATCGTTGGACTCATCCCGGCACCGTCTCAGGCGGGCGCAGCCGAAGTGTCCGTTGTGGGCTGAGCCTTCCTGCTCGCCGTACGTCTCGCTGACCGAGCTATCCAGGTCGAGGATGATCTCACGAATGGGCTTGACCCGATGCGCCCTGTCGATCCAGAGCCTCGATATGTGCATCAAGCCGGCCAGATTTGTGGGCTGGGTCAGCACCTCCGTCTCGAAGCGCCCCATCTGGCTTGTGGGCGCGGCCTGCTTGGTGCGCGCGCGTCCGCCGACCACGTAGCGCATCGAGGGATCGACTTTCAGCCGCTCGGCGTCGTTGGTGTCCTCGTAGCCGGCCAAGCGACTGAAGACCGACTGCCGCAGCAGACCGACCATCGTGTGGCGTGTGTTCCGCCCGGTCCGCCAGTCGTCGAGAAGCCCCTCGGCCATCGTCGTCAATCCGAGCACATCGTCGAGTTCGCGATACGGTAGCAGGCCGGCGTCCGAGGTGACTTTCGAGCCATGGAATTCCAGCTTGAGAGACCCGTCGAAACCCACCCGGAGAGCGTCCTTTCCAGCTTCACCCATCGCATCTCTGCCTTCTGCCGTCCGTGGCATCGAGAAAACCCCTTGTTCATGCGGTCAAACGGTGCCACATTATACAGGAATTGTGGTTTTCATCCGGGAAATCCGGGATAAGGCGCGAGAGCGAGACTGGCCCCTCGGGGGGGGCGATGCTCCTTGCGGTCGCGGGGGCGTTCGGCCTGCTCTGCGCCCGCGGCGCCGCGGCGGAAAAGGAGCTCGCGCTTGACCTCGGCGGTGGGGTCTCGATGAGGCTCGTGCGCATCGGCGCGGGGAAGTTCCTGATGGGCAGCTCGCCGGCGGGCAAGTACCGCAGCCATCGCAACGAGCGCCCGCAGCACGAGGTCAGGATCGCTGAGGACTTCTACATCGGCCGGTGCGAGGTCACCCGCGGGCAGTTCGCCGCCTTTGTGCGGGATGCCGCCTACAAGACCGAGGCCGAGACCAAAGGCTGGACGTTCGCGTGGGACGGGAGGAAATGGGACAAGATCAAGGGGGCCTCCTGGAAGAACGTCGGCTTCGACCAGACGGACGATCATCCCGTGATCTGCGTGAGCTGGAACGACGCGGTGGAGTTCTGCAAGTGGCTCGGCCGCAAGACGGCCCGGACCGCTCGCCTGCCCACCGAGGCCCAATGGGAGTACGCCTGCCGGGCCGGCAGCACAACGGCCTGGTCGTGGGGCAACGACGCCGCTGCGGGTGAAGGCCGCTGCAACGCCGCGGACAGGACGGGCAAGGCGAAGTTCCGCTCGTGGAACATATTCAAGTGGGCCGACGGGCACGTGTTCACCTCGCCGGTGGGGACGTACAAGGCCAACGCCCTCGGCCTGCACGACATGCACGGCAACGTCTGGGAATGGTGCCGGGACTGGTACCGCAAGGACTACTCGACGGCCGGCAAGCTGGAGACGAAAGGCCCGTATTCCGGCTCGCTTCGCGTGGTTCGAGGCGGCTCGTGGCTGAGCCCTCCCGACCGCTGCCGGTCGGCGTTCCGGACCGCGAGCGACCCGACGGGCTCCTACTGCGACTTCATCGTGGGCTTTCGGGTCGTGGTGGACGTCAAGCCGCACGGCGGTGCCGGCAAGCCCACCGCGCCGGCGGGCAAGGCCGACAGACCGGCGGGAGGCGGCCGATCACTCCCTGAGGCCCAGTTGCTTCAGGATGTAGCGCACCCGGGCCACCACCTCGGGATCGTCGCTGTTCAGGTGCGCCTTCAGCAACGGAGCGATGCTCCTCCCGATCCTGATCAGTGCCATGGTGGCCCCCTCGCGCCGCCGGTAGGACGTCGCGCCGAGCTGAGCGATAAGGGCGTCGATCTTCTCGCCCACTTCGGGCGGGGGCGGCACCGCGGACCTGTCGATGCTGAGGATGTCGGCGGCGTTGGTCGTCACCGTGGGCCCGTTCGGAATGAGGCGCACGGCAAGCAACTTCTCGACGAGGCTTCCGGCGAACGAAGCGCCGTCCCACGTGCTGACCTCAAAGACGCCCGGCTTGCTCGGGTGAGGGCTTACCCCCAGTATGCCGTCCAGTGGAACGGTACGCTCGCCGGCAGCCGTGCGAAAGGTGAGTTCCTTGTCCGTAAACCGCCCGAAGAGCCGGTCGCCCGTGCGCGCCTTGAGGACCGCGGCACCGGCCAGCTCGACGGGGGCGCCGGGCAAGATGAGCCCGCGGAACTTCGCGCTCGGGACCTTTACGCGGAATCCGCCGAGTTGGACGTCGAAGGCGCCCTGTGCCACCACGCCAGTCAGAACGGAACCGTTGCGCAGGACGGCACGACACGCGGCGGAGTTGGCGTCGACCAGCTCCAGCCGAAGCAGGCTGGCGATCGGAACATCCACCCTGCCGCTGCCGGTCCGGAGTCCAACGGCCTCGCCGCCGTCCCAGGCCAGAAGGTTGCCGTCTTCCAGAAGGACCCTCGCTGCGGGGGCCTTGGGCTCTGACGGCTTGTCTTCGGAGAGGCGGTACGCGCACTCAACAACGTCGCTTGCCAGCACCTCCACGGGCCGGCCGGACTCCGGCCTGAGTGAGAGTGCCCGCTCACACAGCCTCCCCGCGATCACCTGCCCGTCGGCCAGTACGACTCGGACGCCGGGCCCATTGGCATCGGCGGGGACGATGCCAACGACACGAGCGGCGGGCAGCGCGATCTTCCCGTCGAGCGCCGCGACCCTGAACGTCTCGTTGAGGATCGTCCCGGCCATCGTCCTGCCGCCCCTCAGGAGGACCAGGTCGTGGGCATCGCTGCGCGTGAGGTACGGAACGCCGGGCGCAATGCCCGTGAACAGGCTCCGGGCCTCCGCAGCCCCGAGGGCCCGCTCCCAGATCATGACCTCATCGATCGTGCCGTCGACCGTGAAATGGTTGCCCCAGTCCGTGCCGAACAGCTTGCCGCCGCCAAGGTGCACGGGCGCGCGGTCGGCCCGCATCGGCCCGGAGTACGGCTGTGCGCTCTCCAACTCGCCGTTGACGTAGAGTTTCACGCAAGACCCGTCGTACGTGCCGGCCAGGTGATACCACTTGCCGGGCTGGAGCTTCGTCGTGCTTACGGCGTTCTTCCCGCCGCGTACACGCGCCCTGACGCTGCCGATGTGAAACAGCGCCGCGTGAGACCCCTTGGAGTAGCCCAGGTAGAAGGCGGGGTTCCACCAGAGGTCGTCGCCCTTGTTGACGATGTACCCGGCCTCGTTCCCGTAGCCCCCGGGCTTGAAGGAGTTCAGGTTCACCCACAGCGCCACCGTGATGCGCGAGGTGATCTCGATGCTCTTGCTGTTCGGGACGGTGATGTGGTCGTTCTTGCCGTCGAGGCGATAGGCGCTGCCGACGCGGCCGGCCGAGGTGAACTTCGCGCCGCACACCGTCCCGTGGTTGCCCGCGCCGCTGGCGTCCTGGACCTTCTTGCCGCCGCTGTCGAGTGGAAGGTACATGACCAGCCCCTTCCGGATACCGTACGTCAGGCGCCGAGGCCGCCGCGCCGGCTTGTCTGCGGGGCTGGCGGGACCGCTGGCTGTGGCGCCGCCCGGCAGCACGACGCCCGCCAGCAACAGGATGAGGCCGGCCTGTCTCATCTCGGTCATCGCCTTTCCCCTGACCGCCGGTTGTGGTCTCTGTACCTATGACGGCCGGGACCGGGCAGAGTTCCCGCTGCGCGAGCGCTGCGACACGGGAGAAAGGCTAGAGGCCGTCAGGGCGGCGCTTATGGATCGCGCTGCGGACGTCCTCGGCCGTCGTGGCGGCGGCGACGCGGAGGGTCTCGATCCGCACGCCTCGGGCGCGGTAGTGAGCAAGCAGCGGGCCGGTGCGCTCGGCGAAGGTCGCGAGTTTCTTCCTCACCAAGGCCTCGCCGTCGTCGCTCCGTCCGGCGCGATCGCCCCCCATGTCGGCGCGGATTCGCTGGAGGACGGCCTCCGGCGTACAGGCCAGCTCCACCACCGCCCGAACGCGGACGATCCTCTCGACGCCCTCCGCCTGGCCGACGTGGCGCGGCAGCCCGTTGAGGACCACCAGGGCCTCGCGGCCTGGCGGCTCGCCCACGAACGCACGGAGGATCCTCTCGGCGATGAGAAAGTGCTCGTCCTCCAGTAGCGCGCCGGTGGTGAGGACTTCCCGGAGGAACTGCACGTCGTCATCGCTGAGGTGCCCGGGCGGATGCGCGGCCGCGACGATGGAGCGCATCTGCTCGCCGAAGTCGAAGTGTCGGCACCGCCTGCCCCACAGGCCCTCCCGCTCGAGCAGCTCGCCCAGCGGCGTCTTGCCCGAGCCGGTGGGGCCGACGAGCAGAATGGCGTGCGGTTCTGGCATGGGCTCAGCCCAATGGTTACCCGAAGCCGCCGAGCCGCGGAAGCAAAAACCCGCGGCCGGGGCGGCTCACGGCTCGACCGGGCGGGGCCTCGAATGCGGCGCCCTGACGAGGAGCGTCATGACCGCGGCGAGGATGAGCAAGGCGGCCGAGGCGTAATACGAGTAGTCGAACGTGCCCGTCCGGTCCTTGACCCAGCCGGCCAGCAGCGCCAACAGGAACCCGCCGACGCCCCATGCGGTGAACAGAAGCCCGTAGTTCATGCCGAAGTTCTTCAGGCCGTAGAAGTCCTTCGCGATCGACGGGAACAGCGAGAGGTTCGCCCCGTAGTTCGCGCCGACGAGCGCCGACATGATCGCCAGCGCCGCGGCCGTGCCGAGCGGCGTCTCCGGCTTGGCCAGTGACAGCAGGAGCACCATGACGGCCTGAAGGAGCAGGAAGACGATCAGCGTCGCCTTGCGGCCGAGCTTGTCCGACAGCGTCCCGGCCACGATCCGCCCGGCGCCGTTGCCGAGCGCCAGCGCCACGACGGCGATGACACCGGCCTCGGCCTTGCCGAGCGTCTTGGCGACGGAGATGACCATCAGACCCGCGCCGGCCCCGCAGGCGTACGTGAACCACAGCAGGTAGAACTGCCAGGTCTTGAGCATCTCGCCGGGGGCGAAGTCCTCCTTCTTCTCGGCGGCGCCGGCGGGGCCCTTCCGTGCGGGGCCGTCGGCGGGGACATAGCCCGTCGGCGGGGCCTTGAGCAACTGGGCCAGGCCGACCACCACGATGAGAAAGCCGGCGCCCAGGTACATCACCGTGCGGGTCAGGCCGACCGAGGCGATCAGCCAGGTCGCAAGCGGGGCGACGTACACGCTGGCCAGCCCGAAGCCCGAGACGACCAGCCCGGCGATCAGCCCGGTCCGGGCGGCGGAGAACCACTTGACGGCCGGCGGGGTGGCCGAGGCGTATCCGAAGCCGATGCCCGCCCCGGCCAGCACGCCGAAGCCGATCACGTAGCCGGCGTGGCTGTTGCCCAGCGCGCCGGCCAGGATCATGCCAGCGCCGACCAACAGCCCGCCAATCGCGGCGACCAGGCGCGGACCGAGGCGGTCCTGCATTCGCCCGGCGGGCACCATGACGAGGCAGAAGACCAGGCATGCAATCGAATACGGCAGGCCCTTCTCGGACGCGGACCAGTTCCATCCGGCCTTGTCCATCCCGCCGCCGATGATGCTCCAGCTATACAAGACCCCCAGGGCGAGGTTGATTCCCGTCCCCGCGAAGGTGACGGTCCACCCGTGGTTCTTCGCGGGCGACGGCGGTGTGTGTACTTCATCAGTCATGGTGTACTCCGCTTGGGTGAGGAAACGTAAGGCGGGACTCTGCCCCCCCGCAGCCGAACATGGCAACCGAGCGCTACGGCGTTCTCACAGCGATGGTTTACCGCCTCCCGTCAATCAGCGTGTCCACGATGGTCGGATCGGCCAGGGTCGACGTATCGCCGAGCGTGCTCTTGTCGGTGATGCCCTCGGCGATCTTGCGGAGGATGCGCCGCATGATCTTGCCCGAGCGGGTCTTCGGCAGGGCCCGGGCGAACTGGAGCCTGTCCGGCGTGGCGATCGGGCCGATCTCCTTGCGGACGTGCTTGATCAGCTCGGCCCTCAGCTCGTCGCTCTCGGCCACGCCGTCCACGAGCGTGACGTAGGCGTAGAGGCCCTGCCCCTTGATCTCGTGGGGCATGGGCGCGACGGCCGCCTCGGCGACCTTCTCGTGGCTGACCAGCGCGCTCTCGACCTCGGCCGTGCCGATCCGGTGGCCGGAAACGTTCACCACGTCGTCGATGCGCCCCATGAGCCAGTAGTCGCCGTCGGCGTCGATCCGGCAGCCGTCGCCGGTGAAGTACAGGTTCGGGTACATCGTCCAGTAGGTGTCGATGAATCGGTCGTGATCGCCCCACATCGTCCGCATGATGCTCGGCCAGGGCCTCTTGATGCAGAGCTTGCCGCCCTCGTTGACGCCGCACTCGGTGCCGTCCTCGCGCAGGACGACCGGCTCGATCCCGAAGAACGGGCGGCAGGCGCTGCCGGGCTTGAGCGTGTGGGCGCCCGGAAGCGGCGTGATGAGGAAGCCTCCCGTCTCCGTCTGCCACCACGTGTCGACGATCGGGCAGCGGCCGCGGCCGACCTGGCGGTAGTACCACATCCACGCCTCCGGGTTGATCGGCTCGCCGACCGAGCCCAGTACCCTCAGGCTGCCCAGGTCGTACTTGGCCGGCCATTCGTCGCCCTGGCGGATCAGCGCCCGGATCGCCGTCGGGGCGGTGTAGAGCTGCGTGACCTTGAACTTGTCGATCACCTGCCAGTAGCGCCCCGCGTCGGGGTACAGCGGGGTGGACTCGAACATCACGCTGGTGGCCCCGTTTGTCAGCGGGCCGTACACGATGTAGCTGTGCCCCGTCACCCAGCCGATGTCGGCCGCGCAGAAATACACGTCGTCCTCCTTCAGGTCGAAGGCGAGCTTGTGCGTGACGGTGATGTAGAGCAGGTAGCCGGCGGTCGTGTGCACCACGCCCTTGGGCTTGCCCGTCGAGCCGGAGGTGTAGAGGATGAACAGCGGGTCCTCGGCGTTCATGACCTCCGCCTGGCAGTCGGCCGAGGCGTCGGCCATCAGATCGTCGTACCAGAGGTCGCGGCCCTCGACGAAAGTGCATTCCTCGTCGCTGCGTCGCATGACGACGACCTTCTCGATGGAGGGCGTCTCCTTGAGCGCCTCGTCGGCGATTGCCTTGAGCGGGATGCTCTTGCCGGCCCGCCTGGAGACGTTGGCGGTGATGAGGATCTTGCACTGGGCGTCGTTGATGCGGTTGCGAAGGGCGTCGGCGCTGAAGCCGCCGAAGACGACCGAGTGGATCGCGCCGATCCGGGCGCAGGCGAGCATCACGACCGGCAGCTCCAGGACCATCCCCAGGTAGACGCACACGCGGTCGCCCTTGGCGACGCCCAGCGACTTCAGGACGTTGGCGAACTTGCACACCTCGGCGTGCAGTTGCTTGTACGTCACCGAGCTGTCCTCGCCGGGCTCGTCGCCTTGCCAGATCAGCGCCGTCTTGTCCTCGCGGCCGGTGCCAAGGTGCCTGTCGAGGCAGTTGTAGCTCACGTTCAGCTCGCCGTCGGCGAACCACGTGTGCTCGATCCTCCTCGCCTCGGTGCCCCAGACGAAGTGGCGGGCCTTCGTGGGCTTCTTGAACCAGTGGAGCGTCTGCGCCTGCTCCAGCCAGAAGGCGTCGGGGTCTTCGATGGAACGCTTATACATCTCCTCGTACTGCCCGACCGAGCTGACGTGCGCCGCGGCCTGCAGGTCGGCCGGCGGCGGAAACGTCCGGTCCTCGGTCATCAGCGAGTCCATTGATTTGCTCTCGTCAGCCATGGTTCTGAAAAGCTCCTTTCAAGCTGCTGTCACATTGGCTAAAAGGACACTACACAACGCGAGAAACATCCGGGAACAAGCCGCTGCCGCCCGACGATGCGCCGGGACGATTCCGGGAAAGCGGGATTCTTTCGGCCCGCAGGAAAAGCCAACGGCAAGTGTACAGGAAGACGCCGGCCGATGGCAACCCATACATTTTCGTTGCAGCGGGACCCGGGGATCGGCTAAGATAGAAGCTGTCAGGGTTCCAGTTCGGGCCTTCCGCGGCGGTACCATGTTTGAGGTGGGGCACATTTCGGCAGCGGGACAGGAGCACGGAAGCATGGATACGCTTGGCACGGCGACATGTGCTGGGCAGCCCCGGCCACCGGCCAGGGGACGGAGCCGGCTCGTGCGGGCGTTCACCCTGGTCGAGCTGTTGGTCGTGCTGTTCATCATCACGGCGCTTCTTCTCATACTAGCGCCCCTCATGCACCAGGCGCAGGAGCACGCCTACAACACTATATGCCAGGGAAACCTGGAGAAGCTGAGCACGGCCATCCGCATCCCCGGCGCGACCGGTTCGTACGCGCTGCCGCAGCCGGACGGATGGATCGGCGCCGCCTCCGCCGGCGGCGGAGAGCCCGTGCTCAAGTGCCCCAAGGGCCACTATCGCGGCGGGGCCGGAGGCAGTGTCGCCACGAAACCCAACGTCCGGCAGATCGACCCGCCGGAATCGGCCGTCTACGATCACCAACTCGAGGACAACAAGGCGATCCAGGGATGGTGGGAGCGGGTCAACTACGTCCTGCCCTCGGACGTCACGGTCGATATCTCCGAGCCGGGGCGCTACACAAAACGCCGTCAAACCGTCAAGGTGATCCCGGCGGGAACCATGGTCAACTCCTTCTTCACGCACTATGACAGGGTCGGCAAGAGCCCATCGGTTACGACCAGCGGCGCCGTCACGTTCGGGACGGACATCATCGGCATAATCTGCCTCGACGCAGCCCTGGACGCCACAGACGACGTCCTGGGGTACCCCGGCACCACGTACCATACCGGCCGAGGCAGCCGTGGCTTCGAGAACGTGGAGGTTGCCGTCTTCGAGCAGGACAGGCGGACCTTCACCATGGAGCATTACCAGATCACCTCGCCCGGGGAGGAGGTCCGGATCCTCACGCTCACCGGCGGCGAGGGCAGCTACGCCATGAACAACCAGGTCAGCGGGAGCATCCCGAGGATGGGGCAGCTCCTGCTGGTGGAGTACGAGAAGCACGTCGCGGACGTCGACGGCGCCGGGCTCGAGGACGACCTGGAGGTGATGCTTGCCCCGAGGCATTTCGGACGGGCGAACGTCCTGCTCGTCAACGGCAGCGTGAAGCTGATGTGGCCGGACGACCTCGACGCGAACCAGCAGGTGTGGAAGGCGGAAGTCGGGAGCAAGTGATGAGGCGTTCATTCCTCTCGACGCTTCTTGCCGGCCTGTGTGCGGCCCTGCCGCTCACGGCGTCCGGCTGCGGCGGCGAAGAGCCCGAAGTACCGAGGATCAAGAAGACGCTCAAGTCGAAGTCGGCCCCGGCCCGGGCGCGTGCGGCCCGCTCTGCCGGCCAGTTGGGGCCGTCGGCGAAGGAGGTGGCGCCCGACCTCGCCGAGCTCCTCAAGAACGACCGCGACAGCTCGGTTCGCCGCGAGGCCGCCGTCGCCCTGGGACAGATGGCCCCCCACTCGGAGCAGGCCGTCCCCGCCCTGATCGTGGCCCTGGACGACAAGGACACCACGGTGCGCAATCGGGCCCGCCAGGCGCTGGGGAAGATCGGCCCGCCGGCCGCCTTGGCCGTCCCCAAACTGCTGGAGAACCTGCGAAGCGAGGACGCCTCCGGACGTTGGTGGGCGATGACGGCCCTGGGGGGCCTGGGACCCGCCGGCGCCGCAGCCGTCAAGGACCTCATGGGCTTTCTCACCTCCGGCGACGTGAATCTCCGCAGCCGGGCCGCCTGGGCGCTGGGCAAGATCGGCCCCGACGCCGCACAGGCCGTGCCCGAGCTCATCAAGGCATTGCAGGACCACGACTCCGGCGTTCGCGCCGAAGCAGCCGATGCACTCGGGTTGATGGGCGCGGCGGCCGCGGAGGCCGTGCCGCCTCTGGAAAGAATGGCGAAGCGCGACCCCATCGGGCCGAACCGCTCCACCGCCGCCAGGGCCTTGGAGCGGATTCGCGGCGGCCCGTAGGTCGGACGCCGCCCTCGCCGGGCAACGGGGATGGGAGCGACGAAGCATGAACATGTTTGCCGCAGCAACGTCTGGTGGGCACTCCGGGCCGTCGGACGGAAGACGGCCCCGCCCCGCGCGGGCCTTCACACTGGTCGAGCTGTTGGTCGTGCTGGGCATCATCACGGCGCTTCTCCTCATCGTAGCGCCCGTCATGAACCAGGCGCAGGAGCACGCCTACAGCACGATCTGCCAGGGCAACCTGGAGAAGCTGAGCGCGGCCATCCGCGTTCCCGGCGCGACCGGTTCGTACGCGCTGCCGGCGCCGGAGGGCTGGCTCGGAGCCGTCGTCGGCGCCGGCGCCAAACCGTCCCTGAGGTGCCCGAAGGGCTCTTACAGGATCGCCGGGTGCAGCGTCAGCGTGGTCCCGAACGTCGTAGAGATCGAGCCCCCCATGTCCGCCGTCTTCAACGACCTGGAAGACAACAAGCAGATCCGCGGATTCCGCGAGCGGGTCGCCTACGAGCTGCCGAGCAACGTCACCGTGGACATCTCCGAGCCGGGACGCTACGACCGGAACTACGCCCAGACGTCCAAGGTGATACCGGCCGGGACGGTGATCAACTCCTTCTTTCTCCACTTCGATTCCATCGGCAGCCAGAGCACCACCAGCAGCGGCGCGCTGAGCTTCGAGTCGGAGATCCTCGGCGTCATCGTCACGGATGGCAGTCTCGACGCAACGGACAAGGTCCTGGGCGCGCCGGGCACGACGTACGAGACGGGGCGGAACAACCGGGGCTTCGAGAACAAGGCGGAGATCGTCGTCCTGGAGCAGGACAGACGCACGTTCACCATCGAGCGGTTCAAGATCAGCTTCCCCGGCGAGGATGTCCGAATCCTCACGCGAGCCGAGGGCTGGGCAGGCGATGAGAAGGACCGCACCAGCAGCTATGGGATGAACAACCAGGTCAGCGGGAGGCTGCCGAGAATGGGGCAGCTCCTGCTGGTGGAATACGATCAGCCCGTGGTGGACGTGGACGGCGAGCAATACGACGACGACTTCGAGCTGCTGCTCGCCCCGCGCCATTTCGGGCAGGCCAACGTGCTGCTCGTCAACGGGAGCGTAAAACTGATGTGGCCGGATCAGCTCGATCCCGACACCGAGATATGGAGTCCCGTAACCGGGAGCGACCGATGACGCGTGCGTTCGGCTTGAGGTCCCTTGCGTGGCTGTGGGTGGGGTTTCTGCTGGCGGCGGGCTGCGGCGGGGAGGACCCGGAAGTTCCCTCCGTTCGAAAGAAGCTGAAATCGAAATCCGTCTCGACCCGCACCCGCGCCGTCAAGACCGCCGCGCGGCTCGGACCGTCCGCCCAGCCGGTGACGGCGGACCTGGTCGAGATCCTCAGGAAGGACAAGACCAGCTCGGTCCGCGCCGAGGCCGCCGCGGCCCTCGGGCAGATCGGCACGCGGTCCGAGGAGGTCATCCCCGCCTTGGTCGGGGCCCTCGACGACGGCGACGCCCTGGTCCGCAACCGCGCCCGCCAGGCCCTGGGAAGGATCGGCCCCGAGGCCAGGGCAGCCGTTCCCAAGCTCCTGGAGCAGTTGAGGACCGAGGACCCCTCCGGTCGCTGGTGGGCGATCACGGCCCTGGGGGGCTTGGGTGCGGAGAGCGCCCCGGCCGTCCCGGAGCTCGTCGCGCTGCTCGGCGCCAGGGAAGCGCGCCTCCGCAGCCGGGCAGCCTGGGCGCTGGGGCAGATCGGCCCGCAGGCCGGGGAATCCGTGCCGAAGCTCATTGCGGCGCTGGAAGAGCGGGACGCTGCGGTCCGGGCCGCGGCGGCCGAGTCTCTGGGTCAGATCGGCCCGGACGCCGCCGAGGCGGTCCCGGCACTCACCAGGCTGCTCAAGGACCCCGTCGCCGGGGTCCGCGTGACGGCGGCCGAGGCCCTGAAGCGGATCCGCGGCGGCCCGTAAGCCGCATGCCGCCCTCCCGCCGAACAGCGGCAGGGGGACCTTTTTTGGCGAGCGTCCGCATTTCCGGCTTGACTTGTTCAGGATTCGTGGTAGCATATTTACAGGTGCAACGTGCGGGCCGTGTGTGGGTGTGGCCCGCCGCAGGAACGAAGCTCAATACTTGCTCCATTGCGCTCGTCTGCCTCAGGCTTGTTGATCGATACGCTTATCGCTGAGGAGCCGGTTGCACCTCAGGAGGCTGTCTCGCTCAGACAGTTGCTCAACGGCTCACGCTCAATGTGAGACCGGCTGAGCCGACTGCTCATCGGTTTTCCCGGTTCTCGACGGCGGTGTCTTGTGCACGCGCTGCGCCGAACGGCGCGGTGGTGAACGACGATATCGTGCCGGCAGGGAGTTGGAAGTCTCTGGAGAACTGGAGAATCATCATGAGAGACGGCGGGATCTTTCAACGCGGCGCTTGCCTCTTGGTATGCCTTGCTGCCGGGACGGCGGCCTTCGGTGCCGCCGGGCGGCTCCTCCTTCCCAGCAACCCGAACATCAACCCGCACGTGATCGAGACCGATCCGGAAATCACCGTCTGGGTGGACCTGGATCCGCTGACGACCGAGATGGTGGTGTTCGAGGTCGTCGTGGACTCCAGCGCCCTGGCAGACGTCTGGGGCTTCGAGTGGCAGATCGGCGTGGACGGCAACGGCCTGGAGTTCGATACGGTCGCCAGCGAGACCCTGACGAACGTCCTCGCCGACCTGGACACCTGGGAGCCGCGGTACCTGTTGTTCGAGGACAGCGCCGGTTTTACCGCGGCGCCAAGCCCCAAGGGAATCCGGGCGGCCGATTTCAGCGAAAGCATGACGACCTACGTCCCCGAGGGCAGGAGCCTCGGGGTATTCATGATCAACATCGCTGACGAGCGCGAGGCCCTCGGACGGCACACGCTCGAGGACCCTTGCAGCTTCCTGTTCGACCTGTATTGCGATCAGGAGGAGTTGGAGCTTCCGCCACTGCGGTTCCGGATCGTGCCGGAGCCCTCCGCCGTCGCCTTGCTGGCGATCGGCCTGATGGGCCTCAAGCTCCGCCGCAAGAGATAGACAGGCCCGCATCGCCGGGCCTTTAGACCGAAGTTCCGCCGCTGGGTGCCGCCATTGTAGCCGGTAAGCTCCCTGGG
>CAYRVX010000162.1:0-13243 GCA_964427875.1 uncultured Planctomycetaceae bacterium | reverse complement strand
GTTGCGGGAAGATTGCTTTGACTTCTCGCTCTTCATAGGTGAAGGGGCGAAAGGAGGCCTCGCAGGGCGATACTTCCTGTCGCCCCTTCGGGGCTCCTGTTCATAAAGCCCTCTGTTCCGGGGGCTGACGCCCCCGGCCAAACCTGCCTGCCGGCAGGCAGGTCCTTCCGACCCTTCGGGTCTCGCATCGTTATTGCACAACTTTCAGCCGGCAGGCAGGTCCTTTCGTCCGTTGCGGACTGCATGATTCACCAAGATGGGTCCGCTCGAGTGTGCGAGGACAAATCCGGGGAGGTTTCCTCTTGGCCCCGTATGGGGCGGTACGTGGGTAGCCCAGGGCGACCGGAGGGAGCCCTGGGTACGCGTCACCCTTTGTGCGGAGCCTCGTATGGGGCGACCGTGAGGTACGGTCACCCCTGCCGGGGTTCCGCGAAATACACGCCCTGCAAACCCAGGGCTTGCGGCAAACAGCGCCGCGGCGCCCTGGGCTATCAACGTCCGCTCCTCCGGAGCTAACAAATTACAGAACCAATCGTTACGGACCGCCAGGAAACATTCTCACACACTCCGCTCGACGCCGGGGGGCTTTGTCGTTGTTGGTCGCCCCGGCCGCTCGTATAATTGTCGTAGTTACGGCCGGGAGACTCCATCGAACGAGGCAGGTACCCCATGGCCCGGGCCGATGTGGATCCAGCGGAACTGAGGCGGTTCGCCAGGGACCTCAGCCGGTTCAGCAACGAGCTGCGGACGATGATGGCCGGCCTGCACGCGCGGGCGCAGGACCTGGCCACGTCCTGGCGCGACCAGGAGCAGCGCAAGTTCTCCGAGGAGATGGATCAGGCGGTCAAGACGCTGAACCGGTTCATCGAATCGGCGAACCGGCACGTGACCTTCCTGAACAAGAAGGCCGGCCACGTCGAGGAGTACCTCAAGCAGAGGTGAGGGCGCCATGGCGGAGTTCGCCCGAGTTGATTCCATCGACACGCTCAAGGCGCTGCGGACGGGTCTGCTGAAGTTCATCGAGGCGGCCGAGCAGGCGATCGTCGAGGCCGACATCGAGATCGATCGCACGCTCGAGTGGGTCTGCGGGGAGCAGGCGGCGTACTGGAAGGGCCAGGTCCACCAGCGCGGCGAGAACGTCCGCAGCGCCGCCCAGGCGGTCGCCAACAAGAGGATGCTCCCCACCGCCAGCGGGCTGCCGGCGTCGACCGTGGACGAGGAGGCGGCCCTGGCCGTGGCGCGCCGGCGGCTGGAAGAGGCCGAGCACAAGGCCCGGGCCGTCAAGGTCTGGGCCCGGCGGATCGAGAAGGAGCGCAGCCCCTACAAGGCCTCGATGGGGCCGATCCGCGGGCTGATCGACCACGACCTGCCCAAGGCGGTGCGGGAGCTGGACGGGATGCTCGAGTCGCTGGATGCCTACCTGGCCCTGGAGGCCCCCCGCGCCGAGGGCGCCGCCGACGGCGTCGCCCTGCGCGGCCCGCCCCGTCCGGACGAGGACGATGCCGAGGCCCCGGCGGGGCCGGGCGATTCGTCCAAGGATCGCGACCATGAGTCTGAAGACCAGCACGGCTAGGCTGAACCGCGCCGCGAAGGGCTTTCGCCACGTCTGGCAGCAGGCGCGCAGCGATTGGCGCGACTCCAGGGCGCTGGGATTCGAGGAGAAGTACGTGATGCTGCTTGAGTCGTGCGTGAGGACCGCCCTTACGGCCCTGGACCACATGGACGCGATCCTGGCCCACGCGCGCCGCGATTGCGAGTGAGACCATGCCCGATTCCTCCCCACCGCCGGCGAGTGCCGAGGGGCCGATGGACGGGGCGTACGTCACCCGCCAGCGAGCCGCCCTGCGCGACCTGCTGGAGCTCTCCGCCGAGTGCGCTCAGCAGGACCAGCAGGTCCAGCGGCGCTTCGGGGGCGATCGCGATCGCATCGCCGCGAGGCACGACCGGCTCGAGCGATTCCTGGCGGGGCGCCTGGCGCGGCTGCGAGGCGAGATGCAGGCCCGTCAGCGGGCGGAGCTGGAGCAGCTCGACGGGCGGATCGAGCAGGACCGCCGGCAGTCGGCGGCCGACCACGCCGGGCGGCTCGAGAAGATCAGGGACCGGGCGGCCTCCCATCGGGACAAGCTCAAGCAGAAGCTCGACCACGCCCTGTGGCTGGCCGACAGCGTCTTCGAGGGCACGGAAGCCAATCTCAGCCGCAGTGAGAGCGAGCTCCTGGAAGAGGTGACCAGGCAGCGGAACGCCCTCGAGGGGGTCGAGCGCCGGGCCGACCGCCGGCTCCAGCGCTACCGGCAGTCGTACACGCTGGCGGACCTGCCCGTCGAAGCGCCGCCGATCCCGCCCGGCGAGCCCGCCTACGCCTACCGGAAAGTCTCCGAGCAGGTCAGCCGGAACCTCAGGACGCTTGAGGCGCTGTCCGCGCCGAAGTGGTTTTCCGGATGGCGGCCGTACCTGGCCGTCGCCCTGCCGCTCGCGGCGGCGGCGGCCCTCGCGCACGGGGTCGTCACCGCCGCCGGGTACACCGGCGTGCAGGTCGCCGAGGCCCACGCGATCGCCATGGGCGCCGCCCTGGCCGCCGTGTTCCTCATCGGCGCGATCACCTGGCGGACGGCCAAGAGACAGGTCCGCCGGGTCGCCGAGCGACTGAAGCAGGCCCTGACCGCGGCCGGGCAGACGCTGGACGCCCACCTGGAGCACGTCCGCACGTCGGCCGGCGAGCTGCACGAGCAGGCCCGCCAGCAGCAACTGGCCGAAACCGAAGCGGTCAAGCAGGCCTTCAAGCCGGCGTTGACGGAAGGCCGCCAGTCCCTCGAGGAACGACTGGGCACAGCCGCCCGGCAGTTCGAGGCCGACACCCGAGAGCAGCAGGAACGACAGCGGCAGGAGCGCGAAGAGGCCCGGGAAAGCCACCTCCGGCGGCGCGAGCGGCTCCAACAGAGGTACGAGCGTCACCTCGCCGAGGCGGCCGGGCGCCGCCGGCGCCTGCTCGACGAGAACCAGGGCCGCTACGACCGCGATCGCGCCAGCCTGCAAAGCCGCTGGACGGAGGGCCTCAAGCGCATCGAAGACGTGGTCCGCGAGTCACAGCGGCTGAATCGGCGCCTCGACCTGCCCTGGGGCGAGGCCTGCGCCGCGGACGGCCCGGGGGCGAGAGGCGACCTCCAACTGGTGCGGTTCGGGCGCATCAGCGTGGACATCAACCGCATCGGGACCCGG
This sequence comes from uncultured Planctomycetaceae bacterium, assembly GCA_964427875.1. GTDB lineage: Bacteria > Planctomycetota > Phycisphaerae > SM23-33 > SM23-33 > CAYRVX01. The sequence continues at coordinate 10,027 of CAYRVX010000162.1, read as the reverse complement.
GCGCAGCGCTCGGGGCGGTACCGGATCGACGTCCCCCCCGCGTTCGACCTGCCGGCGGTGCTGGCCTTCCCGCAGCGGGGCTCCCTGCTGATCCGCACGCAGCGCGACGGGCGCGGACGGGCCGTCGCCGCCCTGCACGCGGTCATGCTGCGCCTGCTGATCTCCCTGCCGCCCGGGCGGGTGCGGTTCTGCCTGCTTGATCCGGTCGGGCTGGGGCAGAACTTCGCCGGATTCATGCACCTGGCCGACTACGACGAAACCCTCGTCGGCACGCGAATCTGGTCCGAGCCCGAGCACATCGAGCAGCGCCTGATCGACCTGACCCAGCACATGGAGAACGTCATCCAGAAGTACCTCCGCAACGAGTTCGACACGGTGGTCCGCTACAACGAGCAGGCCGGCGAGCTGGCCGAGCCGTACCGGTTCGTGGTCATCGCCGATTTCCCGTCCAACTTCACCGACGAGGCCGCCCAGCGGCTGTTGAGCATCACCCACAGCGGACCGCGCTGCGGCGTGTACACGCTGATCGTCCGCAACACCTGGCAGGAGCTGCCCCGCGGCATCGACGAGGTTGACCTGCGCCGGAACACCGTCGTGCTGAACGAGGACGCGGGCAAGCTCATCTGGGACGACGAGGTGTACGGCCGGTTCCCGCTGGCCGTCGACGCCCCCCCTTCGGAAGGCGTGCAGACGGACCTGTTCAAGCGCGTCGGCGAGGGGGCGCGGCGGGCGGCCAACGTGGAGGTGCCCTTCGCCGCCATCACGCCGGACGAGGAGCGATTGTGGTCGGGCGGCACGATCAGGGACCTCACCGTGCCGATCGGCCGCTGCGGGGCCACCCGCCTTCAGGGCTTCACCCTCGGGCGCGGTGTGGCCCAGCACGTGCTCATCGCCGGGAAGACCGGCTCGGGGAAGTCGACCCTGCTGCACGTGCTGATCACGAACGTCGCGCTGTGGTACAGCCCCGACGAGCTCGAGCTCTACCTGATCGACTTCAAGAAAGGCGTCGAGTTCAAGACCTACGCCGCGCACCACCTGCCCCACGCGCGGGCGATCGCCATCGAGTCCGACCGCGAGTTCGGCGTGAGCGTGCTGGAGAAGCTGGACGCCGAGATGAACCGCCGCGGCGAGCTGTTCCGCGCCGCCGGAGTGCAGGACCTGCCGAGCTACCGCGAATCGGACCCCGCCCGGTCCATGCCGCGCACGCTGCTGCTGGTCGACGAGTTCCAGGAGCTCTTCACCGAGGACGATCGGCTGGCCCAGCGGGCGGGGCTGCTGCTGGATCGGCTCGTGCGGCAGGGCCGAGCGTTCGGCATCCACGTCGTCCTCGGCTCCCAGACGCTCGGGGGGACCAGCGGCCTGCCCAGGGGCACCATGGGGCAGATGGCCGTTCGCATCGCCCTGCAATGCAGCGAGGCGGACTCGCAGTTGATCCTCAGCGACGACAACACCGCCGCCAAGCTCCTCTCCCGCCCCGGCGAGGCGATCTACAACGCCGCCGGCGGGCTGATCGAGGGCAACAGCCCGTTCCAGGTCTCCTGGCTGCCCGATCTCGAGCGCGATCGCCACCTCGACCGCGTCGAGCAACTGGCCGCGAGGCGGTACGACCGGATCGCCGAGCCGATCGTCTTCGAGGGCAACGCGCCCTCCCAGATCGCCGCCAACACGGCCCTCGCCGATCGGATCGCCCGCTGGCCCCCGGCCGAGCGCCCCGCCGCGCCCCGGGTCTGGGTCGGAGAGCCGATCACCATCAAGGCGCCCACCGCGGCGCGATTCCGCCGGCAGAGCGGCGCGAACATGGTCCTCATCGGCCAGCAGGACGAACCGGCGCTGGCCGTCCTGGCCGCTTCGCTGCTGGGCCTGGCCGCTCAACACCCCGCCGGCGCGATCCGGTTCACCGTGCTGGACGGCAGCCCGCCCGATTCGCCCGTCGAGGGGCGGTTGGAGGGCCTCGCATCGGTCCTGCCGCACCCCTTGCAGCGGGTCAAGGGCCGGCAGGTCGCCGGCGCCGTCGCCCAGATCGCCGCGGAAGTGCAGCGCCGCCTCGACGGCAACCTGACCGATGAGCCGCCCGTCTTCCTCCTGATCTACGGCCTCCAGCGCCTCCGCTTGCTCCGCAAGAGCGAAGACGACTTCGGCTTCTCGCACTCCCGGCAGCCGGAGGGTTCACCTCCGCGGCCGGACAGGCAGTTCGCCGAGCTGCTCCGCGAGGGGCCGGGCTTCGGCGTCCACACCATCGCCTGGTGCGACACGCTGGCCTCCCTGGAGCGCACGCTCGATCGCCAATCGATCCGGGAGCTCAATTACCGCCTGCTGTTCCAGATGAGCGCGGCCGATTCCAGCAACCTGATCGATTCGCCGGAAGGCAATCGACTGGGCTTCTACCGCGCGCTGCTCTACAGCGACGAGCACGGCTACCAGGAGAAGTTCCGCCCGTACGCTTTTCCGCAACAGCCGTGGCTGGCCGACTTCGCCGCGAGAGTGAGACGAACCTGAGCGGCGGAAGCGCCCGGCGCCCGACCGAAGATCGGCCCCGAAAAAACCTTGACATCCAATGCGCCGGCACAGATAATGCCGGGGAAACAGGGCCGCCGGCCGCTGAGGAAGGGTTCCTCAGGCCGACGGTGAATTCGAGTGGCATCCGACTTCGTTTGCAGCTTCCATCCAGGTTCCCCCCGCTCCTGTGAATGCTCATCCTTCACCGCCGCGGATGCATTGGCTTGGCTGACGACGCTTGCGAATCCAATGTGCTGATCTCTGAAGGAGCCATATAAATGGCAACAGGTACGGTGAAGTGGTTTAACAGCTCCAAGGGCTTTGGGTTCATTTCGGTCGACGACGGCACCGAGGCATTCGTCCACCACAACGACATCCAGGGCGAAGGCTACAAGTCGCTGGCGGAAGGCGAGACCGTGACGTTCGATCTGGTGCAGGACCCCAAGGGCCCCAGGGCCAGCAACGTCCGGAAGGGCTAGGCCACCGGCATTTGAGAGCGAGAAACGCCGTCCAAGAGGGCGGCGTTTTTCTTGGGGGGCGCTGGGGCCCTTGCCAGGCTGGGAAACGCCATGCGCCTATATCTGATCAACCCGCACAACCCGCTGGTAAGCTTGATCAACGTCAAGGACAACCGCTGGAATCGCTACCGCGTCTGGAAGCCCTTGGGGCTCCTGGTCCTGGCGGGCCTGACGCCGGCGGAGTGGGAGATCACCCTCGTCGACGAGAACCTCGGCCTGCGGGACTACGCCGCCATGCCCCGCCCGGACCTCGTGGGCATCACCGCCTTCACGTCCCAGGCCAACCGCGCCTACGAGGTGGCCGCCGAGTTCCGCCGCCTGGGCGCCGGCGTGGTCATGGGCGGCATCCACGCCACCATGTGCCGCCAGGAAGCGCTGCGGCACGTCGATTCGGTGGTGACCGGCGAGGCGGAAGGCGTCTGGGGGCAGGTCCTCGACGACGCGCGGCGCGGCCGATTGCAGAGGACCTACACCGGCCGGCCCGTGGACATGGCCGAGATGCCTCCGGCCAGGCACGATCTCCTGAACGGGAGGTACGCGTTCGGCTCCGTTCAGACCACGCGCGGCTGTCCGCTGGATTGCAGTTTCTGCAGCGTGTCGGCCTTCAACGGCAGACGGTACCGCCACCGGCCCATCGACCACGTGATCCGGGAGCTGCGAGCCATCCGAGAGAAGTGGGTCCTCTTTGTGGATGACAATCTCATCGGCACCGGGACATCGCACATCGAGCGGGCCAAGGAGCTGTTCCGCGCGATGATCCGGGCCCGTCTTCGCAAGAACTGGATCGCACAGGCCACCGTGAACTTCGCCGACGACGAGGAGCTGCTGACGCTGGCGGCGCGGGCCGGATGCCGCGGCGTGTTCATCGGGTTCGAATCTCCCACCCCCGAGGGCCTGGCGGAGGTGGGCAAGAAGTTCAACCTGCTCAGGGGCAGGGATTTCAGGAAGTCCGTCCGGCAGATCCAGCGACACAACATCCTCGTGGTCGGGTCGTTCATCATAGGCCTGGACGCCGACCAGCCAGGCATCGGCAGGCAGATCGCCAACGCCGCGAACAGCTATGGCCTGGACATCCTCAACGCGCTGTTCCTAACGCCCCTGCCCGGCACCCGCCTGTGGGATCAGATGACAGCCGAAAACCGCATCGCCGCCGACCATTTCCCCCAGGACTGGCAATACTACACCCTGGGGTTTCCCACGGCCGTCTACAAGCACTTCTCCTGCGCCTCCATACTCGAAGAGATGAAGTCCTGCGAACGGCGATTCTACTCGCGGTGGCAGGTCTTCCGCCGCGTGGCCGGCAACGTCCTCAAGCGGCGACGCCCCATACTCTCGCTGGTCACCAACCTCTCGTACCGCAGGAATGCCCGACTGAGCCAGCAAATGTACGGGCAAATCCCCCTGACGCAGGGCCACGCCTGAGAAGGACGTCACATCAATTGGCCGCGCCGCCTACTTCCCCGCCGGCACGTCGAAACGCCGCACACGCTCGTGGCAGACCGGCCGGTTGGGATGCTTCTTCAGGTAGTCCTGGTGATATTCCTCCGCCGGGTGGAACTGCGAGGCGGGCACGACCTGCGTGACCACGTCATATCCCTTCGCCCGCAGTTGGCGGATCAGCTCCTCGGCCGTCTTCTTCTGGTCCGCGTCGCGGTAGAAGACGGCCGAGCGGTACTGCGTTCCCACGTCCGGGCCCTGGCGGTCCTTCTGCGTCGGATCGTGGATCTCGAAGAACAGCCGGGCGAGACGGCGGTAGGAGACCTCGTTCGGGTCGAAGACCACCCGGACCGCCTCGGCGTGGCCCGTCTTGCCGGTGCATACCTGCTCGTACGTGGGCTCGCCCGCCTTGCCGCCCGTGTAGCCCGACGTGACGCTCAGCACGCCCTTGACGCCCTCGAACAGGTGCTCCACGCCCCAGAAGCACCCGCCGGCGAAGATGGCCTGCTCGGCCGCCGGCTTCGCCCCGCCGCTGAATACCAGCGAGATCGAGTTCACGCAGTGACGGACGTTCTTCGCCGTCAAGCCCTCGCCCTCGAAGACGTGCCCGAGGTGGCCGCCGCAGGCGGCACAGACGATCTCCGTCCTGCGGCCGTCCGCGTCCGGGCGACGCTTCACGGCGCCGTCGATCTCGTCGTCGAAGCTCGGCCAGCCGCAGTCCGAGCGGAACTTGCTGGCGGACTTGTACAGCTCGGCCCCGCACTGGCGGCACACGTAGAGGCCGGGGGCGAAATGGTCCCAGTACTTGCCCGAGAACGGCCGCTCGGTGCCCTGCCGGAGCAGCACGCGCTTCTCCTCGTCGCTCAGCAGCGGCATGGCCGGGGGGGTCTTCTTCTCTTGCGGTTCCACGGGGATCTGCACCTCGCTGTACTTTTTCCAGAACGGCATGAGCGGGGAGTTATAGGCCAGCACGCGCGGCGGCCCGGCCTGACGCCATTCGGTGTGCTCCTTGAGCCACTCGCCCAGCTTCGCCAGGCCCTTGCGGACGCTGCCCTTGGTGTACGGGCCGCTCGTGCCCACCGAGACCACCTCCAGCGGCGGGGCGTTCTCGACCTCGACCGGGCCGAACCGCCCGGCCTCGCCCTGCTCGGCATGGCGGTACAGGAAGGCCATCGCCTCGCTGGAGCCCGCCTTGGCCGGCTCGGCCGCCGCCTCCGGCGAATACTCCATGACCACCGGCGCGGTCATGGCGATCTCGCGGTCCTTGATGTGCCGGAAGAGCACCGCGAACCGGCCGTTGCGGCCGTTGGGGTCTCGCACCCACGCCGATCGCGAGGCCGGGTACGTCTTGAGCCGCACCAGCCCCGGCAGCGAGGGTTTCGGCCAGCCCGCCGGCAGCGGCGACTCCTCGGGGATCCGGAACCGCCGCGCCTTCCCCGCCTGCTTGAGCGCCTCCCGCAGCACGCCCGGCCGCTCGTCCGCCGGCAGCCGGCGAGCCCGTCGCATCGCCTCGGCCAGTATCACCGCCGCATCCGTCCCGGCCGGCTCAGCCTCCAGCTCCCCGCGCACCTGCTCGAGCATGCTCGTCTCCCGCGCCTCGCCGCCCGGCCCGCACCCCCCGCCGCCCGCAAGCAACGCAGCCGCCACCACGATTCTCTCCAGCCTCAACCCAGCCATTCCCGCATCCCTGTCCCGCCCTACCTCTACATTCTATCCCTCCGCCGCAACCGAACGCACCGCTACCTTGCTGTCTCCTGCTACGACGTGTGCCATGGCCTTCGCCCCTTAGCACGTCTGCACGCGGCGGAATCTGCGTCAGAGGAGAAACTCAGCGTCTGACGCCGCCATCCCCGAAGGCCAGTTCATGCCCAGACAATGCGTCAGCCAGATGGCGATGCCCTTTCGCGGCGAAGTTCGCGTCATGTCATGCTATCTCTTCCTGGGCTTCCCCTCGTTTCCCTTCCTGCCCTCCGACCTGTAGGCGCCATTCAGCTCTGACCGGAGTGTCTTCAGCGCTTCGTCGCGGGCAGCGGCAGCCTCCGGCGTGATGCTGGTTTTGAATCCGCTGAGCTTGAAGGCGTAGGCGTAATCGCAAGGCGGCTTGGCCGGAACGTCAATACGGATGCGTTTGCCGTCCACGCTGTAGCTGAGACTGCCGGCATGGCCGATCAACTCCACTTTGCCGCCGGTGGCATCGTCAACCTGCAAAGCCGTGGGGCTGAATCTGCCTTTCGGCCAGCCCAGCGCGATCGCGTAGAGCATGCGGCCGTCCCTGCTGCGGGTGTAGCGAATGTCCTCGGCTGTAAAGGGCTTCCGCCAGTCCCATTGCTCAGCCGTCTGGCCGCTCTTGCGCCGCTTGGTGCCTCGCGGCTGAGTGGGGCCTTCTGCGTACACAGTCCACGGGCGCGTGCCATAGATGGCTTCCCCGTTGACTTTCAGCCATCGGCCAATCCCGCGCATGATCTCCTGCTCTTCGGGAGGGATGGATCCGTCGCCCTTCGGAGTCAGCGACAGCAGGAAGATCCCGCCACGGCTGACCACGTCCACCAAGCTGCGAACGTGATAACCCGCACCGTCCTTGTACTTCTTGTCATTAACGTAGCTCCAGGGATATGCGATGGCGCGGTCGATCAGGAACCAGGGACCGACGTTGGGCGCCATGTCCCGGCCGTTTTCATAACAGCGCAATCCGAAGGACTCCGGGAAGTTGAATCCGCCGGCGTGCTTATTGCAGACTACAACGTCCCGGCCTTTCCTCGCAGCCTCGTTCAGGTAATAGGCCAGGACCTCGCGGACTTGCTTTTCGGAAGGGTGATTGCCTCTCATGGCCCCGCGCAACCCGTCGAACCAGATGCAATCGGGATTGTACTTGTCCACCACTTCCCTGATCTTGGCCTGCCATTGCGCCGCGAAAACCTCCGCGCTGGCGCCGATTGCCTCATTCCAGTAGAAGTCCTTGTAATCGGGATTCCAAATGTCCCAGTTCTTCGTCGCCTCCGTACGGACCGGTTTTCTGCCCTCCTTTGCCATGAAGCCCGTCGCGTAACCGAACGTGCGGCCATGGTGGAAAGTGGCGAGCAGTTTCATGTCGTCATACTTGCGAACCGCCTTCGCAATCTCGCCGTAGATGTCGCGCTTCGGCCCCATATCCATGGCGTTCCAGCGGTTGACCTTGCTGTCCCAAAGCAGAAAGCCGTCGTGATGCACGCACAGAATCCCACCGAACCTGGCGCCCGCCTCGTGCATCAGGCCGACCCACTCGTCGGCGTTGAACTTCTCCGCCTTGAACATCGGCACAAAATCCTTGTAGCCGAATTTGTTGAGCGGGCCGTATTTCCGGACGTGGTAGGAATAGGTGCCCTTTACGTCCTTTTCCGGCCCGCCGTAGAGATTCTTGATGTAGTCCGGTCCGCCGTGCGCCGGCACGGAGAAGACGCCAAAGTGCGTATACAGGCCGAACTTGGCATCCTCCATCCACTCAGGAATGGCTTTCTGCGACAAGGATTCCCAGGTCGGTTTGTAGGTTTGCGTTTCGCCTGCGCCTGCCGTAGAGGCCGGAAGGCAGGGCGCGACCAATCCGCCACAGATCAAGTTGAGGCATAGTCCCAGGTTCATTGTGGATTCTTCCTTTCTCTTTGCGCCGCGGACGCGCCCTTGAATTCCGCAAACGGTCCGGGCACTTTGGCCACGGCTCCCCGCAACAACTCCCGCATGGCGGCAACGCGGGTCTTCTGCGCCTCTTCCGCGTAGCGATTCTCGCGTTCGAGCGGATCGGCGCGGATGTCATAGAGTTGATCCTTGTCATAATAGTTGGGATAGAACTTCATGGCCGGGCGTTCCGAGGCACGACCACCGGGGCGGTCCGCGAGATGCGTATAGGGTTTGGGCGGATTGGCGGGGAGCCGGTTCGGAAGGCGAAACGCCAGGTATTTCCAGCCGTCCTTCAACACCGCTCGCGTGGCACCGAGTTCAAAGAAGAGGTAATCATGAACCTCCGCTTCGCTGCCCTTCAAGACGGACACGAGGCTTTTCCCGTCCATGGGATAACGGTCCTTCTCCGGAACGCCGCAGAGTTCCAGGATGGTTGGCGCAAAATCAATGTTGGAGACGTTGACTTTCGACTTCCGGCCGCCCTTTACATAGCGAGGGCACCACACCACGCTGACGGTCTTGATGCCGCCTTCGTAGAGTGCCCCCTTGCCGTTCTCCACGCCGTGGTCGTTGAAGAGGAAGACGATCGTGTTGTCCAATGCACCAAGCGCCTCGAGCGTTTTCAGTACTGCGCCGATGCCGTCGTCGAGCCAGAGAACATCACACGCTTGCCCCTTGACGGGGAGGCCGGCCTGTTTGACACGCTCAGGAATGCTGGAACGCGGGGGCTGAACGGACAGCGGCTTGTCCAGGAGCCCGGCGGGTGTCGCCAGCGGGTTGCCGGTGTATTTCCTGTTTCTCGGCCCGGGGCCGTGATTCAAGGTCGTGGACATGTAGAGAAAGAAAGGCCTTCCGGTCCTCTTCCACTCGTCCAGGAAGTTGAGCGCGCCGCTGGTGATCCAGTCCATGTTATGGAACTCCAGTGCCTTGCAGGTGTGACCGGGGATATTGCCGGCGTAAATACTCGCAGCGAAGTCGAAGCCGCAGGCTTTGATCGCTTCAACCTGCTGTCTCTGCTTCCTGGCATAGTAGGCCGCCACCTTGGGATCCCGCGGGTCGGCATCGTTGGGCGGCGCGATCGCTCGCCCGCGTTCTTTGGCTCGGATAACATGGTTTTTCCCGACGGCGCCTGCGAAGTACCCCGCCTGCTTCAGGGCCCGGGCAAGATTGGGTACATCGCGGTCGATGTGGCTGTTCCAGGTGATGTTGACCTGCCTGTTGTTCTGCACCGCTTCGGTGAATGTTGACGAGCGACTGGCGTAGTTGCCGGTCAGCACGGAATAGCGGGAAGGGGTGCAGACCGGGCTGGAGACGTACTGGTTCAGCAGCACCAGACCTTCTCTCGCCAACCGGTCTATGTTCCAGCTCAGGTTCCTGGGCTTGCCGCCTTTATCGCGGCCTTCGGGCAGAAAGTTGAACTCCTTCCGCTCCTGGTCGTCGGTGATGATGAACAGGACGTTGGGGCTCTTCTTGGGCACCGCAACGGCGCTTCGGGGCAGCACGCCCCACGCCGCGGCCGCCGCCATCGAACCCGCCTCCCGAAGAAACGCGCGCCGCGTGCTCGCCTGGGCCATCGCCGCTTTCCTTGCTGGCGGGGATTTCCTGAATCCGGGATTTCCTGGATAGCCTCTGACCGACGACCGCCGCTGGCGCTCCTGACGATTCTATCGCCTGTCCCGAACATCCGCAAGCGCCCATTGTGCTGGACGGAGGGGGGATCGGGCCGTTTCCGGGCCATGACGTCGCCCAAGCCGACCTCTGCAGAGGCGTTTATTGCCGATCCGGTCCCACGGTCCTCCGGTCCTCCGGTCCCACGTGTCTTGATCCCGGCCCTTGCCGGCGGGCGTGGCCTGGAGTTTTTTTGTAATCCGCCGATTTTCGTTGTGCAAAAGGGCCTGCGAGATGTATATGCCTGCTACGGGGGG
>CAYRVX010000161.1:0-13328 GCA_964427875.1 uncultured Planctomycetaceae bacterium | reverse complement strand
CGGCGCCCGGGGGAGGCCCAAAGGGCCGGAAGGACCTGCCTGCCGGCAGGCAGGTCCTCTCGGCCCGCCGGGCCTCGTCTGTAGACTCGTGGGTTCCCGAGACTCGCATGCACTGTTACGTGGGAACTATCGTTTCTGAACCAGGCCGAAAAACTGGCGGCCCCCGCCCGAACCACCTGGTTTCCTGGCATGGTTCAGAAGTGCAGAACAGCGTTTGAGCCATGCCGTCTTCCCTCTTCGCCGTCCGTGAAGTCCCATCCCTACCGGCCGGGGTGGCGAAAGGCAAGCGGAGAGACCGATCCCCCCGTGGCCCGTGGCCCGTGGGTGGGCGCTACGGCGCCGGGCTGGTCGTCGCGCCGGGCGTCACGGCCGATTCGTACCGCCGCAGCTTCTCGCGGAGCTCGCCCTGTGCCGCATCGAGCTTCAGGCTCTCGCGCCACGCGCCGATCGCATCGAGCAGGAACTGCCGCTTCTCCGTCGCCCGGTGCAGCTCGATGAGCACCTCGCCCAGCCGGGCCCACGCGTCGGCGTCGTTGGGCGCCAGTCCGGTCGCCCTGCGGAGCGCGACGACGGCGTGGCCGTAGCTTCCGGCCTCGCGCGCCGCGAAGGCCACGTTCATCCACGCCGTGACCTGTTTCGGGCGGAGCTTGGCCGCCTCCAAGTAGGCCCGCATCGCCTCGGCCGATTCGCCGAGGTCCAGGAGCACCTCGGCCAGGCACGAGTGCGCCGACGGCAGTTGGGGGGCCAGGCGGATCACCTCCCGCCAGGTCCGGCGGGCCTCGGCCAGGCGGCCCTGGGCCTGGTACAGCGTCGCGAGGTTGTACCAGCCCTGGACGAAACGCTCGTCGGCTTGCAGGAGCTTTCGATACTCGATCTCGCAGCGACGGAAGTTCCGCACGCGCCCCAGCGCCAACGCCAGGTTGAACCTGGCCGTCCGGTCGGCGGGCGCGGGCCCGAGGATGGACTCGTACACGGGGACGGCCTCGTCGAAGCGCTGGGCGGCCACCAGCGCAACCGCCAGGCAGCGAAGCGAGTCCGTACGCGTCGGGTTCAGGTCCACCGCGCGGTACATGCAGCGCACGGCCGTGTCGTACTGGCCCAGCGCCAGGGCGCGGTCTCCCGCGGCCAGGTGCCTCGTCGCGGCGGAGTCCGCCTCCCTCGACGCCTGCGTCGCCGCCTTCCCCAGGCGCGAGCGGACCTGCTCCCAGGCCGTCCGGTCGAAGGCCTGGCGGGCCAGCGCCTCGCGCGCCGCGCGCATGGCGCGCGTGACGGTCGCCGACCCGGCGGCCGCACGCGACGCGGGCTGGGTGGCCGGCTTCGTGCTCGGCCGTGTGACCGGCTGCGACGCCGACGCCCTGGTGGCGGCGGCGGGGCGCGTCACCGGCTGCGTCGCGGGTCTGCTTGCCGGCCGCGTCGCGGGTCTGCTTGCCGGCCGCGTCGCGGGTCTGCTCGCCGGCTGCGTCGCGGGGAAGGTTGGCGTGACAATGTCCACGATCTCGGACCGCGGCGGGAGCTCCTCGACCTCGACGGACCCCCGAACGGCGGGGCGGTTGGCGTCGGGCGGCCGGGCCGGCCGGCGGCGGCATCCCGACCAGCCGCACGCCGCCGCCAGTGCCGCCGCCACGCACACGGTGAGCTTGCCGCGCACGGTCATCGTCTCCTGACCGGCGTGGCGAAGACCTCCGGGGTCAACACCAGCAGCGTTTCGAACTCCATGCCTTCCTTCTTCCTCACCAGGAAATGATGCCCGGCACTGATGGGGTTCCTCGAGTTGGCCCCGGGCCCGACGACGACGAAGCCCTTGGGCGGGATCGCGAGCTGAAACGCCAGCGGGGCGAAGTCGTATACCTCCGACTTCACGACGATTCCGGGCCCGGCCTTCTTCATGGCGAACGTCTTGCGGCTTCGCGCCGCCCGGACCTGCGGCATGGCGGTCATCAGGACCCGCGAGAGGTCGTCTTCGTCGAGCGTGCAGACCACCGCAAGGAGGTAGTCACCCGGCGGGTAGTCGCGCCCGCTCAGCGTCCGGTCGCTGTGGAAGGTGAAGATCGTCTCGGCGGTGTGCTTCTCCCTCAGGATGATCGGCAGGGGCGCGCCCGGCATGGTGGCTACCAGGCTCTGTTCGGGGCTTCGGCCGGTCATCCGCTTGAAGACCCGCACGAGGTCCGGCCAACTGCCCGCCCGCCCGAGACCCACGCGGAAGCCGTTTCGCCCGAGACTCGCCGAACGGATCGGCTTGACGGGCTCTTCCTCCAGGTAGCTCCAGACGTCCTCCGACCCGCTGGCCGTGCCCACCGGCACCTCGATCGTCGTCAGCTTCATCGTCACGACGATCTGGTACCTCTTGGGCCTCGCCGGGCCGTTCCCGGCGGCGTTGGGGTCGGCGTCGCCGGGCATGACGGGCAGGCCGCCGGGCGGGCCGTCGGCCCCGTCCGGCTCGCCGGGCATCCCGGGACAGCCCCCCAGGGCCGCCGCGAACGCCGTCACCAGCAGGAAGGCAGGTCCTCTCATCACGATCCATGCTACCGGCACGTTCGGGGGCGTGTCAATCCGCGGAGAATCCCCATCGCCTCCCGGCTGCTGGCTGCGAATGCCGAGTTCCCGGTTCCGAGTTCCGGCTTCCGGGCTCCCGGTTCCGGGTTCCGGGTTCCTGGTTCCCGCTTCCGAGTTCCCGCTCTTGGCCTACTGCCTACTGCCTATTGCCTACTGCCTTCTTCCGATCCCATGGCCTGCAGCCAAGGACGCCCTCTTCTCACGGCACGTTCACGCGCGTGAGCTTGCCCCATCCGGTCGAGTCGTGGTAGTCGCTCCTGCCGCTGCGCGACCAGGACGATTCCACCCACTGGCCGCCCAGCGGCCGGGTGCGGTTGACGTTCAGCAGCCAGGTCTGGTTCTCGCCCGGCTTGGCGCCCAGCTCGGCCAGCGGCACGCAGAGCGTCACGATCCAGCTCTTGTTCTTGTTGACCGTGACCTTGGCCACGGCGGAGCTGTTCCACGACGTGTCGTCCTCAATGCCGGTCTCGAGCGCATCCAGCAGCTCGCCGTTGCAGGCGACGATGAAGTGGCGCGCCTGCTTGGCGCCCGGGGGATGCACGAACACGTCCACGGAGTCGTTGTTCCAGATGGCCGCGTCGCGCCCGGTGACGTCGGCCGTCAGCCGGCCGGTGTCCTGCTCGAGGCACTCGACGGCCACGTACAGGTTCTTCGCGTCGAGCAGGACTCGCGCGGCGCTGCTCAGCTCGCCGACCTCGTCGCTGCCGCACCGCCCCAACTCAAGCGGCGGGCACGCCTGCCAGGTGGGGTCGTTCAGCGTCCCGTCGACCGCCGGGCCTTTCGTGACGATGACGGCCGAAAGCTCGCCGCGCGTGGCCACGTCGGCCGGCTGGATCACGTTGCTGCAGCCGCCGAGCACGCACCCCGCCACGATCATCGCAATCATCGCTGGCTTCATGGACTCATCTCCTCATTGGAATGGTTCGCCCTTCGCCGGGCCGACGCCCGGCCGCCACCCCTCCCGTCGGAGCACACATATCACACCCGGCCGGCAGGGTCAAATCCCCGGGACGATTTACCTCTACGGCCTGCGGGGTGGCACGGGCATCTTGCCCGTGCGTCCCACGGCCATCCTGGCCGTGGCAGCCGCCTATCCGCGGGGCCGGGACGGCCCTGCGACCTGCCTGCGGCAGGCAGGCGCATGGGCGAGACGCCCATGCCACGCCCGGAGCGGTTTTCATACACGTTCTCAGTGGACAAGCCGGCGCGGGAGAAGGTAAGAACTCAGGCGGCACGCGCGATGAAGAAGGACAGCGATCAGCTCATACTGGGTTGGGACGTCGGCGGGACGAAGTCGGCGGCGGTGATCGCCTCGGCCGCCGGGCGGATCCTCTCCCGCGCGCAGTGGGCCTCGCACGCCGATCGCGGCCCGGAGGCGATGCTGAGCGACTTCGTCCGGCACGCTCGTGAGCTGCTGGCCGGCTGCGGCGAGGTGGCGGGCGTGGGCGTGAGCATCGGCGGGCCGCTCAACCCGCTGACGGGCGTCGTCCTGTCCCCGCCGCACCTGCCGAAGTGGGACCGCGTGCCGGTCGTGGACATCCTCCAGGGCGAGCTGCACCTGCCGGTGGTGGCCGAGCACGATGCGGCCGCCTGCCTGCTGGCCGAATGGCTCTGGGGCTCGGCCAGGGGGACCACCCACGCGATCTACCTGACGTGCGGGACCGGCTGCGGGGCCGGCGTCCTCATCGACGGGCGGGTCCTCCGCGGCCCCGACGGGCAGACCCCCGAGGTGGGGCACATCCGCCTGGCGCCCGACGGCCCGGTGATGTTCGGCAAGGCCGGCTGCACGGAGTCCTTCTGTGGCGGCGAGGGCATCGGCAAACTGGCCGCGTGGATGTTCCCCCGGCGTTTCGACGGCCCCGTGGAGACGCAGCGGCTGGCGGAGCTTTCGGCCGCCGGCGACGCCGACGCCCGCGCCGTGCTCACCGAGAGCGCCCGGCGAACGGGCCAGCTCTGCTCGCTGCTGGCCGACACGTTCAGCCCGCAGGTCATCGCCCTGGGATCGCTGGCGAGGTACTTCCCGCCGTGGTGGCTGGAGGAGATCGTCGGGGAGTTTCGCCGGGAGGCCCTGCCGGCCAATTCCGCACACACCCGGATCGCCCCGGCCGAGCTGGGCGAGAAGCTCCAGGATCTCTCCGCCATCGCCGCCTGGATCTACCGACAGGCGGACCGGCCGAGGACAGATGAGGGATGACGGCGGGGGAGCGGGAAACTTGGGGACAACGGCCCCGTCGGGCGGCACGGCGCTGTGCCGACATGGCGACTGCTGTAGGGGGCCGCAGCGGCGGTCGCTGCCGGGACGGCGCCGCTCAGGCCTCCACGAGGTGCTGATGCACGTTTTCGGGAACGAAGTTGCTCACGGCGGCGATGTAGCCTTGGATGGCCTCACCCAGTCGGTCCTTCGCCTCCTGACGCGTCTGACCGTGGGAGCAGCAGCCCGGCAGGGACGGGCATATCGCCGTGAACCCCCCCTGGTCGTTGTCATAGATGCGTACCGTGAGTTTCAATGCCATCACCTCCCTACGTTCGATTCTCAGCGATTCCTTTCTTTCAGATCATTCTAGACGCCGCGCACGCTCACCCCTCCGGGAACCCGCGCTTTCCAACAGCACACGACATGCGTTGGCCCGACCGGGGTCAACTGATAACGAATCTCAACCGGAAGGAGCTTGCCCCGCGTTCTCCACTGCGCCGGCGGCCCTGCCTACAGCCCGTCAAATCGCCGAGCGAACGGAATCAACGGTCGCGCGGTGGCAAAAGTGCCTTTGCTTTCCTGGCTTCCTTGCCGGGAGAGTTCATTGTAAATTCTAACGGGCGGGCCGTTTGTCTGCAAGGGCCCGGGGAGCCGGCGGTGCTTCGCCCTCGTGCGGGAGGCGAAGTTGCGCACAGGCTGATTCGCATATTCTCCGTGAGACGGCCGGTTTCCAACGCCGGCGAACAGCCTAAGTTTTTTTGCACTTTTCGGAGATTTTCCCGCTGGGATGCAGACGTTCGGCCTGCGGCTCGGCACGTCCCAGCCGCCGGCGGCGCACCCGCCCCGCCGGGGCCGCGAATCGCCGGGAATCCGGCAAAAACGTCGTGGACGCAGGGCACAAATACGTTATACTGGTCGGGAGTCGACAGCGGCGGCTGGCGGGTCAGTTGTGCGCCGCCTTGGCGCCGTGGTCTGGAGTGCGGACATGACGCGAGCCGTATTGTCAGGATGTCTCGTGGCGCTGCTGATTGCGGTCGCCTCGGCCGACAAGGTCATCCTGACAGACGGCAGGACCTTCACCGGAACGGTCGACGTCGAGGGCGACACGGTCCGGATCACCGTCCCCTACGGCACGCTGGTATTCCCCAAGACCCAGGTCGAGCGAATCGAGTTGAAGGACACGCCCGAGCAGGAGTTTCGCAAGAAGCTCGGCGAGACCGACCTGGACGATCCCAACGGGCTGTTTTACCTGGCCCGATGGGCCGAGACGAACAGCCTCGACCGTCAGGCCGGCGATCTGTACACGCTGATCCTCAAGCTCGATCCCGATCACGCCTACACGCGGCGGGCCCTGGGCTACGTCCGGATCAACAGCAAGTGGCTGACGCTCAACCGGGGCCTTCTCCAGGCCCGGGGCAAGCTCGAGGCGGGCAGCTACGCGGCGCTGCTGGACGACGTCCTGCCGGCCCTGAAGCAGGTGGCCAAGACGAAACGGCAGCACCTGGAGGTGGCCGAGCTGCTCGGTTACACGCAGCTCCGCAGCCGCCTGTTCGCCCCGGCGACCCGGACCTTCGCCGACCTGGCCGAGAAGGCCGACCCCCCTCCCGCCGTTCGCTTTGCCGCCATCAGGGAGATCCTCACGGACAACCCCGACGGCATGTACGTGCTGCGAGAGACGTACCCCTCGTCGGCGAGACTGCTGGGCGGCGTGTCGGCTGCGATTCGCCCCGGGCCGGCCTCGTTGGCCAACCCGCTGGTGCTGGCTGCGGCCCTCCGCGACCTGGCCAAGGAGGACATCGCCGCCGGCCGGAAGCTCATGGACGAGGCGCGGAAGCTGGAGCTGACCGACCCCGACTCGGCCTGGCAGAAGTACGCCCGGGCCGAGCAGTCGTTCGACCGGGCCGACGCGATGGTGACCAACATCACGCGGAGCTACCGGATCGAGATCGCCCGGCGGAAGATCGCGGCCATTCGCAGGGACGCCGACGCCGACGCGAGGAAGTTCGATGAGGCGATGGGCAAGCTGGGCCTGAAGCCCATGAGCGCCCAGGCGTTCAAGGGCTTTGTCCTCCGCATGATCCACCACCTGGACAGCACGCGGGACAACCTCAGGGGGATCCGCGGCATCGCCGAGCCCTATTCCCAGGAGCTCGTGCTGGAGATCAAGTGGGCGGAGCTGGACTTGACTCGGATCGAAGGACTCCGGAAGATCCTGGTGGCGCGGCTGGATGACAAGAAATAGACGCCACATTCTCGGTTGCGTTTTTCTCGCCGGCGGGACCGCCCTGGCGGCCGCCGCCGTGGGCATCCTCTCGCCGGGGGACGTTCCCACGGCCGGGATCCAGCAGGCCCTGGAATGCCTCGAGAAGGGGCAATACGAACAGGCCGAGCGAAGGGGCCTGGCGCTGGCGACCGATCCGGTCAACGCGAACGCCCGCGCCTGGGTCATTGTCGGCGCGGCGCGACAGCGTCACGGGCGGCGGGCCCTGGCGGCCGAAGCGTACCGGCTGTTCCTGGCCTCCTGCACCTGCCCGGCGACTCAGGAATTCGCCCTGGGCCAGATCCACGCCTGTCTGCATGCCGACCGGGAGCCGGCGAGGCCGCAGGCCCCCGGCAAGCGGCTGGGCAAGGAGGTGATCGCCAAGCTCGCCGACGTCCACGACCGCCTGTACACCGAGTCCAGCGAGCACTTCGTGGTCCAGGCGAGGAACCCCGAGCTCGCCAAGATCGTGGTCGCCGAGAGCGAGGTGGCGCTCGATCGGATCTGCCGCGTGATCCTGGCCGGCCAGGACTACCCGCACAGCGTCCGCGTCAACGTCTGGACGGACCACGACAGCTTCCTCGCCCACGCCGCCGACGCGCCGGAGTGGTCGGGAGGCAGCTTCCGCCTGACCACCGCCAACGGCGTCACGACCCGACAGATCGACCTGACGCAGCGCCGCAAGGACGGGCGGTTCGCCACGATCATGCTCGACAGGGTCCTGCCGCACGAGATGTGCCATCTCGTCGTCAAGGAGTACTTCGGGGACGCCACCTGCCCGCTGTTCCTCAGCGAGGGCCTGGCGATGATGGCCGAGTCCGAGCTGGAGAACGGGCGGGCCGAGCTGGCCGGCACCGTCATCGCGGGAAAGGCCAAGCTCGCCCTCGAGGGCCTCTTCGTTCGCCGCCGATACGACATCGCGGAGCCCGCCGTCTTCTATGCGGAGTCCTTCAGCCTCGTCGAGTTCCTTCACGGGCGCATGACCGACGACCAGTTCCGGGCGCTGCTCGGGCACATCAAGGCCGGCTGCACCGTCCCCGACGCGCTCCAGAGGTCGTTGTACCTGCCCGCCGACGAGTCCTTCCTGCGGGCCCTGGCCTCGGCATGGGAGGATCACGCCATCGAGCAGGCGCAGTACCTCCGCGCCCTGGCGGCCGGCGAGGAGTGAGCCGCCCGCCCAGCCGCCGCGACCCGCCGCCGGCCGAAACCTGCCCCACAGGCAATCTGACGCAGCGCGTTGGAAGGCGAGGCGGAACACGCCTATACTTGTGTGAAGGTTTCGGCGGCTTGCGGCTGCTGAGATGCTCTCGACCGCACGGACCTGGGGTTGCGGTTACGGGTCCATCGGACGGCGGAAAGGAGAGTCTCATGTCCGGCGGCAAGGTGATTGTGTGTCTGCTGCTCGCGGGGATGGCGGCCTCCGGGAAGATCCTCTCCTGGACCGACGGCGAGAAGAAGATCACCGTCACGTTCGTGAACGACAAGGTGGTGGCGAAGACGCAATCGGGGCTGTGATCCGCACGACGGCGCACCCGGCGGCGCGTGCCGCGCCCCGCTGTGATGAAAGGACCTCCCCATGGCGATTACCCCGGTCGGTCTTCTCCGCAAGATCGGCAAGTTCGTGCGCGGCGGCGTGACGCCGTCGCAGGTGTTCATCGGCTTCCTGCTGGGCATCCTGATCGGCATGACGCCGGGCTTCAACCTCACGCTGCTGATCGGCATCGCCCTGGTGATCCTGCTGAACGCCAACGGCGGCATGGTGGCCCTGGGCTTTGCCCTCGGCAAGGTGCTGTGCCTGGCCCTGGCGCCCGTGACGTTCGAGATCGGCCACTTCCTCATCCACGGCATGGGCCTGGAAGGCTTGTTCCGGGCGGCCGGGGACACGCCCGTCGTCGCGCTGATGGACCTGCACTACTACTGCGTCACGGGCGGCCTGGCTGCGGGGCTCGTCGTCGGCATCGCCGGCGGGTTGGTCCTCGGCCACGTGATCAACGGCGTTCGAAAGGGCGTTGCCGCCGCGGGCGGCGCCAGCGAGAAGCTCCAGAAGCTCCTCGGCGGCAAGCTCGTCCGGCTCGTGATGCGGATCGTCTTCGGCAAGCGGAAGGGCGCCCTGGCCGATCTGGCCGGGAAGAAGTCGCCGCTGATCCGCAGGTCCGGCGTGATCGTCTGCGTGGTCATCGTGCTGCTGCTGGTGGCCGGGCAGTTCCTGCTGGTGGACGTGTTCTTCAAGGACGCCCTTCGAAGCGGGCTGGAGGCGGCCGTCGGCGCGGAGGTCAACATCGACAGGGCCGATCTTGCCCTGTTCGGCGGCCGGCTCGAGGTCCACGGGCTGCAAATCACCGACGCTGACAAGCCCACGCACAACCTCCTCGAGGCGGCCCGGCTCTCGGGCGACATCAGCGGCATGGGGCTTTTGACCAAGCGCGTCGTGATCGACGAGCTGACCGTGGTCGAGGCGAGGACCGACTCCCCTCGCGAGGCCCCCGGCGAGGTCTTCGAGCGGCCGGAGCCGCCCGAGCCGCCGGCCGAGGAAGATGCGCTCAGCGAGTACTTCCAGAAGGCCAGGAAGTACCGCGAGTACTTCGAGAAGCTCAAGAAGTACCTCGAAGAGCGCGACGCCAACACGCCGGAGCCCACGCCCGAGGAGATCGAAGAGGAGAAGCAGCGCCTCCGCGAGTTGGCCAGGGCACGGGGCTACTTCCGCCTGTCCGCACAGGGGCTGCTCTCCAGGCATCCGGCGTGGGTCATCCGCAAGTTGGACGTGCAGGGCCTGCGGGTCGAGAACGTCCCCGGCCCGGTCAGGGTCGAGGGCAAGGAGCTCAGTGCCGCCCCGGACCTCCATGACAGACCGATGCGGCTCAGGATCACCGAGGCTAACAATACGCTGGCGGACCTGCTGCTGGACTGCACCGGGCCCGCCGGCGAGCATCGGCTGAGCCTCCATACGCCCCCGCTGCCGCTGGCCGAAGCGTTCAAGCTGTCCGACAAGTCGGGCATCGACGTCTCCCAGGGAACGGCCCGGGTGGATATCGACAACGGCGCGTTCACGAGCAGGCAGTACACGAGCTTCCCGTTCCGCGTGACGGTCAAGGACCTGAAGGCCGCCGCCAAGGAGGGCAAGGGCGTGCTCGGCCTGGACCCCAAGGCCAGCGAAGAGGCCATGAAGTACCTCACCCAGATCAACTTCGCCGGCACGCTGACCGGCCCGATCGCCGCCCCACGGCTGAAGCTGGACGAGAAGGGCATGCTCACGGCGCTTAAGGACACGCTCGTTGCGGCCGGCAAGGCCGAGCTGGCCCGCCGGGCCGACGAGCAGATCAAGAAGCTCACCTCCGAGCTGACCGGCAAGGTCGGCGGCGAGGTGGGCAAGACGGTCAAAGACGCGGCGGGCGGGCTCCTGAAGGGCGTCCTGCCGGGCCTGGGCGGCGACAAGAAGGACGCCAACCAGCCGAAGAGGGACAAGCCCAAGCGCGGCCTGCTGGACGGCTTCCTAAAATAGGCCCCGCGAAACGCCCGGTCTTGAGGCGTCCCGAAGGGACGCCGAAAGGCCGGGAAGCCCACAGACACCGCCCCCCTCGGACCTCCCCGAGATTTCACCTTGACTCGCCGCCCCCTCTGCCGATAATACAGGCGGGTGAGAACGATGACGGTCCGCCGCAGCGACAGCCTGAGGGGGCTGCTACTACCGGAGCTCGCGCTGCGCTGACGGATCGTGGGTATGGTCGGAAATCTCGCGCCCTGCGGTCCTCGTCGGACGGCGGGGCGTTTTTGTTGACGGAAACGGATCACTGGTGGCACAGTAGGCCCACGCGGGCTCGCGAGTAGAACGAGGAGTTGTCATGGCCGGATACGACTTCGCCGCGATCGAGAAGAAGTGGCAAAAGTACTGGGCGGAGAACGACACGTTCCGCCAGCCGGACCCCGGCGAGGGCGGCTTCGCCGAGAGGCCAAAGCTCTACGTGCTGGACATGTTCCCCTACCCTTCGGGGGCCGGGCTGCACGTCGGGCACCCCGAGGGCTACACCGCCACGGACATCGTCTGCCGCCACGCGCGGATGAAGGGCTTCAACGTGCTGCACCCGATGGGCTACGACGCGTTCGGCCTGCCGGCCGAGCAGTACGCCGTCGAGCACGGCGTCCACCCGCGGGAGACGACGGCCCGGAACATCGCCAACATCGAGCGGCAGATCAGGATGTTCGGCTTCAGCTACGACTGGTCGCGGCGCGTGGCCACGACGGACGTGGAGTACTACCGCTGGACGCAGTGGATCTTCCTCCAGATGTTCAACAGTTGGTACGACCCCGAGGTCGATGCGGCCCGGCCGATCTCCGAGCTGGTCCACAGGCTGGAATCGGGCGATTACGTCGTGAACGTCGTCGGGGAGGCGACGGTCAACGTCAGCGACGGCATCACGCCGCTGCTGGGCGACCCGGTCGGCACGAGCAAGTGGCACGAGCTGACCCGCGCCGAGCGGAACGCGGTCATCGACAGCCATCGCCTCGCGTACATGGCCGAGGTGCCCGTCAACTGGTGCCCCAGGCTCGGCACGGTCCTCGCCAATGAGGAGGTGACCAACGAGGGGCGATCCGAGCGGGGAGACCACCTGGTCTATCGCCGCGCGCTGAAGCAGTGGATGCTTCGCATCACCGCCTACGCCGAGCGCCTCCAGGCCGACCTCGACATGCTCGACTGGCCCGAGCCCATCAAGATCATGCAGCGAAACTGGATCGGGCGGAGCACGGGGGCTGAAGTCGACTTCCGGATGGAGTCCGTGGGAACGGACGTCTGGTTCGAGGAAAGGCGGGAGCAAGGCTACCCGGCCGTCGAGGAGGACGAGGTCATTCGCGTCTATACCACGCGCCCCGACACGCTGTACGGGGCCACCTACATGGTCCTCGCGCCGGAGCACGCCCTCGTGGACCGGATCACGGCCGGGGAGCATCGCCGGGCCGTCGAGGCCTACGTCGCCGAGGCCGCCCGGAAGAGCGAGCTCGAGCGCACCGCAGAGACCAAGGAGAAGACCGGCGTGTTCACCGGCGCGTATGCCGTCAACCCGGTCAATCGCGAGCGGATTCCCATCTGGGTGGCCGACTACGTCATGATGGGCTACGGCACGGGCGCGATCATGGCCGTGCCGGCCCACGATACGCGCGACTTCGAGTTCGCCGAGGAGTTCGACCTCCCGATCGTGCAGGTGGTCGTCCCGCCGGAGGGCGTGGACTGGCGCGGCTACGTGGACGACGGCACGGCCGTCAACAGCGGCGAGTACGACGGCCTGACCACGGCCAAGTTCAAGAGGCGGATCACCGAGGACCTCGCCAGGCAGGGCCTGGCCAAGGCGGCGGTCAACTACAAGCTCCGCGACTGGCTCTTCAGCCGCCAGCGGTACTGGGGCGAGCCGTTCCCGATCGTCCACTGCGACGAGTGCGGCGCGGTCGCGCTCAGCGAGGACGACCTGCCGCTCGTGCTTCCCGAGATGGAGGACTTCACGCCGGAGTCCTCCGAGGACCCCGAGGCCCCGCCGAAGCCGCCGCTCGGCAAGGCGGCCGAGTGGATCCGGACGACCTGCCCGGCCTGCGGCAGGCCGGCCACCCGCGAGCTGAACACCATGCCCCAGTGGGTCGGGAGCTGCTGGTACTACCTCCGCTACCTCGACCCGAAGAGCAGCGACCGCTTCTGCGACCCGCAGATCGAGCGCTACTGGATGGCCCCGCGGGAGGAGGGGGCTGCCGGCGGCGTGGACCTCTACGTCGGCGGGGCCGAGCACGCCGTGCTGCACCTGCTCTACGCGCGGTTCTGGCACAAGGTGCTCTACGACCTCGGGCACGTCTCGTCGCCCGAGCCGTTCGCCAGGCTCTTCAACCAGGGCATGATCCGCAGCTTCGCCTATCGCGACGCCCGCGGCGTGTACGTCGGCTACGAGGACATCGAGCACCGCGACGACGGGCCGTACCACAGACAGACCGGCGAGAAGCTCGTCGAGTCGGTCGAGAAGATGTCCAAGAGCCTCAAGAACGTGGTCAACCCCGATGACGTCATCGCCGAGCACGGTGCCGACACGTTCCGCCTGTACGAGATGTTCATGGGCCCGCTGGAGTCGTCCAAGCCGTGGAACACGCGGGACGTCCCCGGCGTCGGCCGCTTCCTCAACCGCGTCTGGCGGATGATCGCCGGCGACGAGGAGAGCCAGGCGCCCCTTCTCACCGGGGCCCACGCCGACAACGGGGTCGAGAGGGCCCTGCACAGGCTCATCAAGAAGGTCGGAGAGGACATCGAGGCGATGAAGTTCAACACCGCCATCGCCGCGATGATGGAGTTCG
>CAYRVX010000160.1:0-13352 GCA_964427875.1 uncultured Planctomycetaceae bacterium | reverse complement strand
TGACCGTCGCGGCGGCGGGGCACCACAACTTTGTCCTGCCAGGCGCTCCAGTGGCGCTGCATCCGGCCCCTCGTGCTGCAACCGGGCTGCGTCGTATTGGGGCTCCGCCCGGTGCCTGAATCGAATGGCGGCATCACCTACGAGGTCGATCACGACTTCCTCGACCATGCCCGTCGTGAGGCTTGTGAGGGCGTGGATGTCCAAGATGCGCCCGCGGGGCTCACAACCCATCACTACCTCAGCCGATAGCGCCTGCAAAGCCCACTCCGGCGGCGATACCTCCTGTGCCGGTGCCTGCGACGATTGCAGAATCTGCGAACCAAAGCGCCCCCAGAGCGTCGAAGTAAGGGGTTGGATGCCGGGCGCTCACGGTGAGTTGAGAGATTGAGGCGTATCGCAGCGGGAGAACAGCAGAATGAGACGACTGACAGTCATGCTGCTGGCCGCGGCGCTTTGTGTTACGGCTGATGTGCGTGCCACCCCCGCCACGGCCTCGGCTGCGAGCAAAGCTCCCGCGCCCCCCGGCAGGAAGGAGTTGGCCGACGCCCACGCGTTTCTGCAAAGCCTTCTGAACCCGCAAGAACTCACGCCGAAGGACAAAGCCCGCATCAAGAAGCTCATCGCGGACCTCGGCCATGACGACTTGCCGATCCGCGAGAAAGCCACTGTGGACCTGTCCCGCCTTGGTCCGGGGGCCCTGCGGCTGGTCCACGCTGCCGCCAAGAGCAAAGACCCCGAGGTGGTGGCACGTGTCGGCCGGATCGTCAAGGCAATCGAAGCCAGGGCCGACGACTCAGGCACCAAGCTCACCCGTGCAATCGACGTGCTGGCAGCCGGGCGCGACAAGAGGCTTGTAGGTATGCTGATCGAGCTTCTGGGTCACCCGAGTGTAGGGGCGCGTTACGCGGCGGAGTACGGCCTGCGGCGGATCACCGGCAAGGCCTTCGGTTACAGTGCGTATGAGGATGTCGGCCGGCGGGCGGCTGCCGTCGAGAAGTGGCGCAAGTGGTGGGGGCAAAGCAGGGCGGAGTTTTCGTTCGAGAGGGCCGCCTCCCAAGCCGGGCAGTTCGGCCTGCTGATCTGCGACGCTCCGGGCAGGACACTCACGGCGGTCACGCCGGCGGGGAAGGTAGTGTGGACCCGAAAGCCCGGACAGAGAATCAACAGCGCGGCGGGCGTGGCGAACGGGAACGTACTGGTCGGGTATGATTCGGGCGAGAGAACGGTTGAGGAATTCGACCGGGACTTCAAACCGGTATGGAACGCCGACGGGATCAGGGATGGCAGTGCTCGGGTGTGCGACGTCTCTCGCCTGGCCAATGGGAACACGCTGATTGCCTATATGAAACCGCGTGGGCACGTCGTGGAGGTGACCCGAGCCGGCAAGATCGTCTGGGAGAAGGTGGGCCTCAAAACGCCCCTCAGCGCCCGTCGCCTTGCCAACGGGAATACGCTGATCTGCGAGCACAAGTACAAGGGGATTATCGAGGTGAATCGTGCGGGCAATATCGTCTGGCAGAAAAGGGATCTGAGAAGACCGCATGATGCGGAGAAGCTCGCCAACGGCAACGTGCTCATCGGCACGAGCGGCAAGCGGGTTGTCGAAGTCAATCGCGCCGGGAGAATCGTCTGGGAGCGACGCTGCTCCGGCGAGGCCACCGGCGTCTGCCGGCTGCCCGACGGCACCACTGGCATCTTCATCCTGTACGAGGGCGCCATCCTCGTCGACCGAGGCGGCAAGAAAACGCGGGATTTGCTCAAGACCAAGACGTCCTGCTGGGGCAGGATCTGCATGATTCCGGTCGCGGTGCTCAAGCAAAGGTAAGCTGCCTGACGCAGCGTAGGGGGACGGAGCACTTTATTCGCTCGGCATGTTCCGGCGAGAGGTACCCACGGGACAGGGATTCCGGGGACGCCATACTCAACTCCGGGTAGCAGTTCCGGAAACAC
This sequence comes from uncultured Planctomycetaceae bacterium, assembly GCA_964427875.1. GTDB lineage: Bacteria > Planctomycetota > Phycisphaerae > SM23-33 > SM23-33 > CAYRVX01. The sequence goes on along the minus strand of CAYRVX010000160.1, from coordinate 11,402 downwards.
GGGCATGTTAGCCGTGTTCTTCGGCCGTCGCCCTCTGGCGCCGTCGGCCGGAACGGACGGGCCGGTGCGGCCTGCGGTGCCTGACCTCTTGCGCGGCGTTGCCTGGCGGGTCATATCCGGGTACGATCTCGGCCGGCATGATCTCGCGGGTGCACAGCTCGATCTTGCAGGTCCGAGCCCGCGAAGATCTCCTCGGGAGGATTGACGCCATCGCCGCGAACTTCGTCTCCGACGCCATAGGCTTCGTGACCGACGAGCTGCCTGTCGACCCGACGGTGGTGGACCTGGAAAAGGCCTTCGCCGTGGCCGGGCGCTACGACGTGGACTTCTCCGACCCCGAAGCGCATCGGGACGGGCAGGAGTCGGCCAAGCGGGCGCTGACCATCGCCGCCGCCGGGCAGCGCAATCCCGATGGACATCGGGAATCGGCCCGCCGGGCAGCGGGAAGACCGTGTACGGAGGCCTACGTTCGTACCGACGATCTTGCCGCTTGACAGGAAGCTTGGGCACATGTTGTTGAGGTACGGATATATGTCCTGCGGCGACACCATGTGCGAAGAGCGACTACCTTCTCACGGAGCCCGCCACTCACAGCGAGATAAGTATCATGTCACCGGAACTCCCCATGTCCCCGGAACTCCCCCAACTCCAATCCCCTCCGAGTTGCGGAACCGCCGGCATGTAGGTCAAGCGCTTCCGGATGCGACGTAACCGAGGTAGAATCACGGCGAGCCGCCCACGGCGGTCGTGGGCACGAGCCTATCCAGGAAGCTCAATCCGCCGCGAAACGGAGTTCCGGCGCAGAGGTGAACATGATCGGCAAAGCGGGACTTGTGGCCTTGATGATCGCAGCGGCGTCGGTTGGCGGAGCGCAAGCGGCGGGGCGTTCCTACGCCGTGGTCGCGTCCAAGGCCACGGCCGAGGCCGCCCAGTGGAAGGGCGTCATCGAGGTGCTGCTGAAGAAGCACGACGGCAAGCTGGTGGTCTACGGCGAGTCGGTGGCGGGGTCGCTGGCGGACCTGAGGAAGCAGTTTCCCCGGTACGTGTGCTTCGTAGCGCGCCCGGAGGAGGCGGGCAGGTCATTCGTCGCCCAGGTGCATCGCCTTACGCGCAAGCTCGACGACGACCCGTACACGGACGCCATCTGGGGCATCCTGACGGGCTACGACGCGGCCAATGCACGGCGGATCGCGGAGGTGAGCGAGCCGCTGGTGGTCCGTCGCGTCGCGGCGGGAACGAACGTCGAGCTGCCGCTCTGCGAAGAGGGCATGTGGTACTGCGAGCTGGTCAAGAACCGGATGGTCCGGAAGAACGCCGGCGGCGAGCCCCGGCAGCTCAGAGGCCCCGACGACACGACGAAGGCCCTGGTCGATTCGCTGAACGAGTACCACGTGCAGCTCTTCGTCACGTCGGGGCACGCGACGGAGCGGGACTGGCAGATCGGCTACCGGTACCGCAACGGGCAATTCCGCTGCAAGGACGGAAGGCTATACGGGCTGGACACGAAGCGGCAGAGACACCCGATCCGGTCGGACAATCCGAAGGTATACCTGGCCGTCGGAAACTGCCTGATGGGGCACATCCGCGACGGGGAGTCCATGGCACTGGCGTGGATGAACAGCGCGGGCGTCTGCCAGATGGTCGGCTACACGGTCTCGACGTGGTACGGCTACGGGGGCTGGGGCATGCTCGACTATTTCCTCGAGCAGCCCGGGCGGTTCACGCTGGCCGAGGCGTTCTTCGCCAACCACCAGGCCCTGCTGCATCGCCTCGGGACCTACTTCCCCGGGGCCGCCGCGGGGGACTCGGCCCGCGCGCGGCGGACCGTGGTGAAGCCCTCGCAGCAGGCCCGCGACGCCGGGCTCAGCGCCCATGACGGCCGGGGGCTGCTGTTCGACCGCGACCAGGTGGCGTTCTACGGCGATCCGGCCTGGTCGGCGAAGATGGCGCCCGCCCGGCTCGCATGGGAGCAGAAGCTCACCGTGACCGGCGGCGTCTACACGTTCGAGATCACGCCGAATCGCGGCGAGAAGACGTTCGAGCCGATCAACACGAACGGCTCGCAGCGCGGCGGCCGGCCCATCGTGGAACTGCTGCCCCATCGGGTCAGGGACGTGAGGATCGTCGCGGGCGGCGCTCTCCGCCCGGCCGTCGCGGACAACTTCATCCTCGTGCCGAACCCGCGCAAGTGCGACCCGAAGCGAACCTATCGGGTCGTCTTCAAAGCCGCGCGAATCAATTGAGCCGCCGGCCGGACCGGCCGCGGCGATACGCGGGACTACGCGAATCACGCTTCGTCCAGTTTGGAGGCTACGCATGGACCGTCGCGCGTTTCTCACCGCGGCCGCAACGTCGGCGGCGGCCGCCGCAGCGCCGACCCTCGCACAAGACCCCCCTGCCCCGCAAGACGCCGAGGCGCGCCCGTCCGGCGCCCGCAAGGGCAACCCGATCGCCGTATCGACGTATTCCTATTGGCGGTACGGCGTGGGGAAACGGCTGAGCACCACCGAGTGCATCCGGCTGGCCGGGAAAATGGGCTTCGACGGCGTCGAGATCCTCGAGAAGCAGATGCGCCGCAAGGACACCGCCACCTGCCAGAAGCTCAAGCAACTCGCGGGTATCCACGGCCTGGCGCTGTGCGGCTTGAGCACGCACCAGGACTTCGTCTCCCCCGACAAGGCCGACCGCAAGCGTAACGTCGAGATCACCAAGCGGAGCATCGAGCTGGCCTACAGTCTGGGCATACCGTTCATGCGTGTCAACACCGGGCGTTGGGGCACGTCCAGGAGCTTCAACGAACTGATGAAGAACCGGGGCGTCGAGGAGCCCCTGCCCGGCCACACCGATGAAAACGCCTTCCCTTGGGTGATCGACTCCCTGTCCCAGTGCGTCCCCGCGGCCGAGAAGTGCGGCGTGACGCTCGGCCTGGAGAACCACTGGGGATTGGGGCTGACGCCGCAAGGAGTGCTGCGGATCGTCAAGGCGGTCAACTCGCCGTGGCTCGCCGTGACGATGGACACGGGCAACTTCCTGGAGGACCCCTACGACCGCCTGAAGCTGCTCGCGCCGAAGACGGTGTTCGTCCAGGCGAAGACCTACTTCGGCGGCGGCGTGTGGTACACGCTGGACCTGGACTACCGCCGCATCGCCAGGCTCCTGAGCGACGTGAACTACCGCGGCTGGATCTCCCTGGAATTCGAGGGCCGCCAGAGCGGCAAGATCGCCATCCCCAAATCGCTCGCGCTGCTGCGCCAGGCGTTCAGGTGGGAGTGACGGGTCGGAATCGACCAAACAGGTCGGTCCACGGGAGACCGAGAGGATGACCGCGGAACTCATCCGGATGGCCGGAAACATGGGGACGGAAACATGGGGACGTTAACCAGGTTTTTCAGCCGTCGTCTTCTGGAAACATGGGGACGTTAACCAGGTTTTTCAGCCGTCGTCTTCTGGCGCCGTCGGGCGGGAAACATGGGGACGTTAACCAGGTTTTTCAGCCGTCGTCTTCTGGCGCCGTCGGGCGGGGCCGACGGGGCGGTGTGGCTTGCGGAGGCTGACGTCTTGCCGGGCGTTGCTTGGCGGGCCATGCCGGGGTATGATCTCGGCCGGTATGATCTCTCGCGTGCACAGCTCGATCTTGCAGGGGATTGACGCCACCCGCCTTCGCCAAGAGGCTACGGCGGGCAGGTCGGCTGCGAGGTGGAGGCGGACGTGTTTCGGTCGGCCGACAAGGCGGACATCCGCCTGGTCGGGCTGGTGGGCAAGGCGGAGCGCAGCAGCGGGTATCGCTGGGCGGGGCCGAAGGTGACGATCAACCTCGCGCCGGCCGGCGTGAAGAAGGACTCGGCCGCCCTGGACCTGCCGACCTGCCTTCGGCCGGCTACGGCAGGCAGGTCGCCGTGGCGGTCATGCTGGCCAGCGGGCAGTTCTTCACGGAGAAGATCGACGAGTACCTGATCCTCGGCGAGTTGGCGCTGGACGGCCGCGTGCGGGCGGTGAAGGGCTCGCTGGCGGCGGCGATGCTCGCCGGCGCTCAGGAGCGCCGCGGCGTCATCGTGCCGGCCCGGAACGCCGCCGAGGCGGCCGTCGTCGATGGGCTCGACGTCATCGCCGTCAACTTCCTCTCAGACGCCGTCGGTTTCCTGACCGACGAGCTGCCTGCCCTGAGCATCGCCGATGGGCCCATCGAGCCGACCGTGGTGGACCTGGAGAAGGCCTTCGCCGCCGCCGGGCGGTACGACGTGGACTTCTCCGATCCCGAAGTGCACCGGGACGGGCAGGAGTCGGCCAAGCGTGCGGTGACCGTCGCGGCCGCGGGGCATCACAATCCCGATGGACATCGGGAATCGGCCCGCCGGGCACCGGCAAGACCGTGTACGCAGGCCTATCTGCGTACCCACGATCCTGCCAGGCCGTATGCGCTTGTTTCACAAAGCCTTATCGACCTGGCAGAGAGAGTATGATCATCCCCGCTACGTGGTCTTCCCGATAGCGGAGGCAGCGATTTCCCGCCGCCTGTTCGCGGCATCCCCACTGCCAGACGTTGCCAGACAATCCCGCCACGCGATGCAAATGCGCTGCATTTCGCTGCTCCCGCTGCAACCGTGCTGCGGCATGTTGGGGCTCCGGCCGGTGCCTGAAGCGGATGGCGGCATCACCTACGAGGTCGGTCCCGACTTCCTCGAACATGCCAGCCGCGAGGCCCGTGAGCAGCCCGAACTGCCCCGGGACGCCTGAAGCAGCCGTCGGATTGTCGAATCTCGCCCTTGATCCAGGCGAGATCGAGTATCATACTGCCTCTAATCTGCTCGGGGACAGTCTCCGAGCCTAAGCCCAAGGGAACCCGCGAAACAGGCTGAACGGATGCGCCAGGTGGTTAACAGGACTGACGTGGAGGGTCGCGCGAGCGCCGGCCCCTCCCCCTCTCCACAACCCCCTCACCCCCGGGCCACCCACACACTTACACGCAGAATCAGATTCCCTATCAGCAATTCGGGAATGGCTGGGTTCGCTACTCAGCGTTCGGGCACTATGCTGGACTGGTGCGACCTTGCGAATTGCCTTGGGATCGTGAAGCAATCAATGGAGAAGTCTGTGACGGGAGCGACCCTTGCCGTGCTTCTCCCCAAACTCACCGAGGTCGTTCGGCACGGAGATGCCGCCCGATGCCAACGGCACCATCAAATGTAGAACCGCGACCGTTGGCAAGACGGCTGGCTGGCTATGGCTGCACGGATTTCGTCCGCCTCGACGAAACGCTCTCCACGTCGGCGCAACTCGACTATCTTGACCTGCTTCCCACCCGAAGCAATCAGAGGCCGTCGCTCACTGCCGTCGCCGAGCATCAAGGCACAGCGCTGCTTTATCTTGTGGATGCGTGTGGAGTCTCACAACTCGATGACGCCGCACTTGCAGGTGTGCGGCGAAAACTGGCGAACCGTAGTGATCCTGCGTGGCTTGGCATTGTGAGGGCCGGTTCTCTGGAGGTTTTCCCAATCGGGTTTCATGAGGCGGCGGATACCCAGCCCGTCAGGATTATCGAAGAACGCAAGAAGACCGCGCCTTTCTTCTTTCAGAGCCTCGTGCATGGCACCTTCGAGAGGAACAGCAAGCGGCCCGGCACGGACTACGTCTACCGTAAGATTTTTGACTTGCTCACCCAGACAACGGATGAATTTGTGCCGCAGGACGGAACGGGACGGATCGACGCGCTCGAAGTCCTCTCAATGGCAGGCCGATCGCTCTTCTTGCGCTTCTTGATCGACCGTCGCATCGTGGTGGACAGTGAATTGTCCGGCCCCGATGGCATCTGTCCGGCAGCGACGGAACTCAGGGACGCTTTTTCCACGGCCGAAAGGGCTGCGCAGACTTCCGCCTGGCTCGATGCGACTTTCAACGGCGACTTCCTCCCGCTCATCGATGAATCGATTCCGCATGACGACCGGGTTGCCCGTGAGGCGGCATACCTCGCCTTCTACAATCGGACGCAGCATCTCGTCGGCAACACGATATTCTCCCACCTCCATGCGATTCTCCGTGGTTGGCATTACGTGGGGGGCGCTTTTCAGGGCGAGTTGGATTGGGGCGACCTCGACTTCGCGCACATTCCAGTGGGCGTGTTGAGTCAGGTGTATGAGAGCTTCAGCCATCGCGCCGACCCACGCACCGCTCGCGAGACGAGTGTCCACTACACACCACGCACCATCGCGAGGCTGATGGTCGATGAGGCGTTTGCCGCCGTGAAGAATCCTGCTGACGCCAAGGTGCTCGACAGCTCGGGGGGAGCGGGGATCTTCCTCGTGCTCGCCTTCCGCCGTCTCGTTCGGGAGCGTTGGAATAAGGACGACGAACGGCCAAGAACGGCCGCGATTCAGGATATCCTTTACAATCAACTCCGCGGCTTCGATATAAGCGAGTCCGCACTCCGCTTGGCCGCGCTGTCGCTTTACATCACTGCCATCGAACTCAACGCCTCCCCGCGACCGCCGCGTGCCCTCAAGTTCCCGCGAAACCTCCGTGGCGAGGTACTCCATCGCTTCGGCGACCAAGACGACGCCGACAAGGAGTCTGCCGTTTTCCCGCTTGGCAGTCTCGGTCCGGAAGTCCCACGCAAATTTGACAGGGCGTTCGACATCGTTATCGGCAATCCGCCGTGGACGCGACTACGCGACACGAATAGCAAAGGCGAGGCCGATAAGAAGAGACGTAAGGCCGCAATCACTGCGCGCAACGCCGAGTTCACGGCAATCGGGCGCCGAGTGCTTGAATCGCGAGGTCTCAGCGAGTTTGCCAAACAATATCAAAACCCTGACAACAACCCAGACCTTCCCTTTCTTTGGCGGGCGATGGAGTGGGCCAAGCCAGACGGCGTCATCGCCCTTGCCATGCCTGCGCGGCTTTTCGGCCGCACGACAGGCAAGGGCTTTGAAGCATGGCGAGCAATCCTGCGAAGCGTCGAGGTGACGGGGCTCATCAATGGAGCTGACTTGCGATGGTCATCGGTCTGGAAAGACGTCAAGATGCCCTTCTGCATGTTTTTCGCACGAAACGCGATGCCCAAGTCAGGACACCGATTCTACTACGCTTCTCCCCTCAACGAACCCGACCTGAATGGCGAAGGACGCTTCCGCATTGATTATGAAGTTGCGCATCCGATCAGCGCCGCGCGTGTTGAGGAACAGCCGTGGTTGCTCAAAACGTTGTCGCTCGGAACGTGGCTGGATGTGGAAGTGATGGAATCGCTGGCGAATCCGTCACTCGAAACGCTTGAACAGCGTTGGCTGGAATGGGACGCCAGCGGAAACAGGACAGGAGAAGGCTTCAACCGAGCGCCAGACTCCCCTCAGAAAGCGGTTGATTTTCTCGCCAATCTGCCAGTTTTCCAACCGCCTTCAGAGGGTTTTGGAATTGACTATGCGGCGTTGCCGAAATATGGGGACTTGTTCGGCACAGACGAATATGGCCAGAGTTGTGCCAACATGCCACGCCGCGAAGCTCTTTTTCAGCCACCGCTGGTTATCGTTTCTAGGGCACCGGGCGACGCCCCCTATGCGCCGCGGGCCTACATCTCACGTCAATCGATAGCATTCTCGAAAAGCCATTATGGCTATTCATGCGAAGGACATCCCGATGCAGAAACGCTGGCCTCGCTGATCTTCCTTCTGGCGCACAGCACGCTCTCTCGATATTTTGCTTTGATGGTCAGTGTCTCAATTGGGGCCGACCGGATGCTTCTCACCAAACAGAACTTCGACGCACTGCCATTCCCCGACATCGCGGGACTCAGCACCACGACCAAATCCACGATCCGCAGTCTCGCCCGGCGGCTCCAGGAGAACGCCAGCAAGCCGTGGTGTGAATTGAACGAGTTCATCTTCAAACTCTACGGCCTGGATCCCTATGCCGTTCAGGTCGCCGAAGACACACTGTTCTCCGCCGCCTCGTATCGCAAGGCGGGACGGAGCGCGTTCGAATGCACGACTCGCGACACGCGCGCCGATTTCGTGACGACATTACGCGAATCGCTAGAGCCGTATTTCGACGTTTGCGGCGAACACGTTGCTGTTCGCGAGGCAACGCCTCAGTCCGACACATGGCGTGAACCGTGGTTCTTCCTGTCCGTCTCCCGCGAGGCGGAAACCGTCACGGTCAATCCCAATCTGATGCGGAAGGCAATGAAAGCAGCCAACCAGCGCGGGTGCAGCCGGATCATCGTACACGCGCCAAGGAGGAGCGGCCTGTTGGTGGGACTGCTCAATCAACGCCGGTGGTGGACGATCACGCGAGCCCGGCTTTGCTCGCAGCACATCGTCCGAGAACGTCTTGGCGCTTGCGGCCTGCCGGAGGACGCATGAACGCAGCCACGCCAAGGGGATTCTTTACGGTTGGCGTTTCGCCGGAACGCTATCAGCTTCCGCACCCGTGCCTCGGCCTTCCCGTGATCCTGCTCATCCGACGCGTACTTTGTCGCGCGTTTGAGATACTGCGTGAGGAAGAGAAGGTCAAACTCGCCGACGCCCATGAAGATCATGTAACCGCTGCGCTTTTGTCGGTCATTGAGAACAACCTTCGGCAGACCGGTAGCATTCCCGGTTTCAATGGACGCAGCTACGACCGTGTCGGCCGGCAAGGACAAGTTGCGAATTTCGACGGAACACAGCGGGCGAAATCTCCCGATCTTTGTTTCAAGCTTCGGTACGACGATGGCGGGCCAGGAATGGTCTTGTCTGAATTCGACGCGCTTTTCGTCGAATGCAAACCCGTGGATCGCACACACCCCGCTGGAAGCAAGTATTGCGACGATGGCCTTATCCGATTCGTGCGCGGCGATTACGCGTGGGCCATGCAGGAAGGCATGATGCTCGCCTATGCTCGCGATGGCAGAACCATTGCCGGTCATCTGATTCCCGCCATGGACGAGCCGAAACGCAGGACTTCACTCGCCACCGTCGAACTACCCCAGGCTTGTCGCGCATCTGACGCGACAGCAGACGCTCATGCAGAGCCTATTCACATCAGCAAGCATCGCCGCGGTTTCCCTTGGCCGCACAAGAAGGGGAAGGCCACCGACATCACGATCTATCATCTGTGGCACGATTGCGGTTGAACGCTGGTGCGCCATCGTACATGTAGAATACGCAAAACACGGGGACGGAGCACTTTCACGGGGAATTGGGGTCAGGGATTGCTGGGCAAGAAGGGCGAAGTGGGAGAGGCTACTGTCCTTAGGTGCAACGTGCTTTTCCGAACCTCGTGTTGGCCGTCAGCGGCCCACTCTTGTCTCCCGGCGGCGAAGTGCCGCCTTGTGCTGTTGCAGGTGAGGCTGTATCATTTGTGGCGATCCGGCTGGGATTGCATCCGGTGGGAAGTGGGCAGATGATTTCACGTGTGCACAGTTCGATCTTGCAGGGCATTGACGCCGTCGGCTGCGAGGTGGAGGCGGACGTGGTCACGGCGGCGGAGAAGCCGGACATCCGGCTGGTGGGGCTGGCGGACAAGGCGGTGCAGGAGTCGGTCAGCCGCATCCAGGCGGCGCTTCGCAACAGCGGGTACCGCTGGCCGGGGCCGAAGGTGACGATCAGCCTCGCCCCGGCGGACGTGAAGAAGGACTCGGCCGCGTTCGACCCGCCCATCGCCATCGCCTGCATGCTGGCCAGCGGGCAATTCTTCACGGAGAAGATCGACGACTATCTGCTGCTCGGCGAGCTGGCGCTGGACGGTCGGTTACGGGCGGTGAAGGGCGCGCTGGCGTCGGCAATGCTCGCGTCGCGCGAGAGCAAGCGCGGCATCATTGTCCCGGCGGCGAGCGCGGCGGAGGCAGCCGTCGTGGAGGATATCGACGTCATCGGCGTCAACTTCCTTTCCGACGCGGTGGGCTTCCTGACCGACGAGCTGCCGATCGAGCCGCACACGGTGGACCTCGACGAGGCCTTCGCCGTGGCCGGGCGGTACGACGTGGACTTCTCCGATCCCGAAGTGCACCGGGACGGGCAGGAGTCGGCCAAGCGGGCGGTGACCGTCGCCGCAGCCGGCCACCACAATCCCGATGGACATCGGGAATCGGCCCGCCGGGCAGCGGCAAGACCGTGTACGGAGGCCTACCCCACGACCGACCGGCCTGCCGCTTGACACGAAGGCCGGGGGGATGCAGAGCAATGGACCTGTGCCAGGCCGAGACCACGTACGAAGACTCACTTCGTTTCCAACGAGCCGCCAGCTCATAGCGAGACGTGACCCCGGAACTCCGTGACCTCCACCGTGGCACGCTGTTCTTAACAACATAGGGAGAGACGCGGTGAAAATCGCAACAATAGCGATGACGGTCGTCGTGGCGGTGGCTCTGGCAGCACTGACGGCTCACCAGGGCATCGCGGCCGAATCGAGCGGCAAGGCCGGCAAACCCGATCGAGCGGCGATGAGGGCTAAGATGCTCAAGAGAATCGACACCAATGGTGACGGAAAGCTGAGCAAGGAGGAGTTGGCCAAGGCTCGGGCTGAGTCCGCCAGACGGCAGGTCGGCTCGGCCGAGCTCGAAAACCACCGCTTGGAAGTTGTGACATTTCCCCCAAAGGTCCGGGACGCCGACTCGAATATGAACAAGGAGGCCCTGCTCTATCACCCACTCAAGAAGCCTGAAGGCAATACCCCGTTGATCGTTCTTCTTCACGGCGCGGGAGGAACAAAGAAGAAAGACGTTTCCGCGTTCAAAGGGAACAGAGACGTCCGGTGGGTGATGACCCCCGCCAACAGCAAGTACGTCGCCAAGATCCTGGTCCCGCATTCCCGTAGTCATTGGAATCCCGATGCTCTGAACAAGGCGGTCGACCACCTGCTGAATACGAATGACGATATAGATAAGGACCGCGTCTACTGCATCGGCTACAGCATGGGTGGTCTGGGTACCTGGAACTGGGCGAGGCACTCACCTGAGCGCCTTGCCGCGATCGTCCCGGTCGCTTTCATTGCGGATCAAAGGGACCTCAAGAAGCTGGTGGATCTGCCGATCTGGGCCATGGTTGGTACGGCAGACCGGCGGCGTGCCGGATCAATCCCCGCGATGGAGAAGGCGCTTAAGGAGTTGGGCTCAACAGTGGTTCGAACAACCGTTTTCGATGGAGCGAATCACGCCGCCACTGCCCGGAAGGCATGGGCTGTGGAAGGACTGCTGGACTGGCTGTTTGCGCAATCCCTCAAGAAGAGAGGTGTGCGGCCTGTGAGCAAGAAGTGACCGTCGACCGCAAAAGTATCTCCCGATTCCGGATTCCGGAGACGCCCGGATTCCGCGGATTCCAGGGACGGCATACAATGGCACGAGGTTAAGCATTCTCCGCACTATTGCCGTGTAATAGGCCTGTGCAACCGGGCACATCCTTTACACTTTGATCCGGGGACATGGTTTACATGTT